>CANFLX010000036.1 GCA_947447985.1 Comamonadaceae bacterium | reverse complement strand
GATCAGGGCTTCGGGAATGGCCAGCGCCCTGCCCACATCGCGCAACGCACTGCGCGGGCGGTAGGTGGTGACCACGGCGGTAATGGCGGCGCGGGTGCGGCCGTATTTGGCGTAGATGTACTGGATCACCTCTTCGCGGCGCTGGTGCTCAAAGTCCACGTCAATGTCGGGCGGCTCATCGCGCTCGCGCGAGATGAAGCGCTCAAACAACACGCTGCTGCGCGCCGGATCCACCTCGGTCACGCCCAGGCAGTAGCACACCGCCGAATTGGCGGCCGACCCCCTGCCCTGGCACAAGATGCCCCGGCTGCGGGCAAAGCGCACGATGTCGTGCACCGTCAAAAAATACATCTCGTATTTCAGCTCCGCAATCAAGGCCAGCTCGTGCTCCACCTGCGCGCGCACGCCCGGCGTCATGCCCGCGGGGTAGCGCAGCACGGCGCCCTCTTCGGTGTACTGGCGCAGGGTTTGTGCTGGCGTGTGGCCGGGCAGCACGGCTTCGAGCGGGTACTGGTAGCGCAAGCTCTCTAGCGAGAAGTTGCAGCGCTGCGCCACCACCAGGGTGTGGGCCAGATGCTCTGCGTCAAACAGGGCGCCCAGCCGTGCGCGGCTGCGCAAATGGCGCTCGGCATTGGGCTGCAAACCCCGCCCGCACTGCGCAACCGGCAGGCCCAAGCGCACGGCAGTGAGCACGTCGTGCAAAGGCTTGCGCGAGCGCAGGTGCATGCGCACCCCGCCGGTGGCCAAGATGGGCAGGCCGGTCAGGCGCGCGATTTGCGCCAGACGCAGGGCATGCAAAGCGTCTTGCGCCCCCAGGCTGCGCGCACTGCCCAGCCACACCGCCGCGCCGTAGTGCACTTTGGCCGAGGCGGCAATGGCACAGGCCTGCTCGACCGGCAACTCGGGCGGCAACAGCAGCACCAGCTCCAGGTTCGCCAGCGTGGGCCAGGCCGCCCAGCCGCCTGCGACAGCACTCCAGCGCAGCTCGTAATGCCCTTTGGGTGCGGCCCTGCGCGCGCTGGTGATGAACTCGCACAAGTTGCCCCAACCTTGCAAATCGTGCGCTAAAGCGACAAAGCGAAACAGCCCGGTTGGCGCGCCCGAAACAGCTGCGCTGGGCGCCACGCCAAACTCGGCACCGGGCAGCAAACGCAGGCCCAGGCGCTGCGCCTCCTGGTGCGCGCGCACCATGCCCGCCACCGAGCATTCATCGGTCAGCGCCAGCGCCCGGTAGCCCAGCTTGTGGGCGCGCTGCACCAGCTCTTCGGGCAGGGACGCACCGCGCTGAAAGCTGAAGCTCGACAGGCAGTGCAACTCGGCGTAATCCGGCGTTGGCCCCGTAGGAACGTAGGTTTTTTGCATAAATACTGTTTATATACACAGTATCGTAAACCTATTTCCGCACCGCCGCTTGGGCTCAGATAATGGGCATTTTTCGCGCGCTGCGCAGGAGCTGTTGACTGATGAAATCCATGACCTTGATCTCTCGTGCGCTGCTGGCGGCCAGCCTTTTGGGTGGATGGGCCTGTGCCCAAACGGCGCCCGAAGCCAGTGCAGGGTCGCTGCCCTCTGCCGACCCCGCCAAAATCCCGGAGCTGCGTCCCGGTAGCGGCTACTTGGCAGGTTATTTGAGCCGCAAGGATTTGCCCAACAGCTTGCAATTGCTGCCCGCGCCGCCCGCGAGTGGGTCGGCCGCCGCCGCCGCCGACCTGGAATTCCACCAGCAGCTGCAGCCTCTGCGCAGTGGGGCCCGCTGGGAGCTGGCAACGCAAGACGTGGTGATCAAATTCCCAGCAGCGGCCTCCACGTTTTCTTGTGCGCTGGGTATCGGCATTTCGCAAGAGGCCACGCCCCACCTGACCATGCTGCTGCGCCGCAGTTTGGCCGACGCTGGCCTGTCCACCTATGCCGCCAAAGACAAATACCAGGCCCAGCGCCCGTTTGCCAAACTCGGCCAGAGCACCTGCTCGCCCGCCGAAGAGGCCGCCCTGGCGCGTGACGGCTCCTACCCCAGCGGCCACGCCGCCTTAGGCTGGGCCTGGGGCTTGATCTTGACCGAGCTGGCACCCGAGCGCTCGCAAGCGATTTTGGAGCGTGCCTATGCCTTTGGACAAAGCCGCAATGTGTGTGCCGTGCATTGGAAAAGCGACGTGGAGGCGGGCCGCACCATGGGCGCCGCAGCGGTGGCCAAGCTGCATGGCAACGCGGACTTCCTGGCCCAGTTGGGTGCTGCGCGCAGCGAGATTGCAGCAGCCCGCAGCCAAGGCTCCAAGCCGAACCGCGACTGCGCCGCGGAGGCCAGTGCTGTCGCGCTGGACCGGCCCCTGAACTGAGACCCGACCCAAGCCGCTGCGTGATTAATCGAACGCCGCGTTGCGCTGCAGCCAGGCGACAGCGCCCTGTACGTCCTTGAACTCGTCAAGCGAACGGGCAGGTACTTCGGGGTAGCGGGCATTCCATTGCCGTGCCAGCGCCGCGCCCGCACCCATCTCCAGCACGCAGTCCGGTTGCCGCTCAGCCACGGCCTGCATGCACGATTCCCACTGCACGGTCCGGGCAATTTGTGCCAACAGCGCTGGGCGCAAAACCGGAACCTGCTGACCCAAGCCGCCGGTGGCATTGAGTGCCAAGGGGCAGACCGCAGGGCGCCAAGTGACGCTGTTGAGGGCTGCTTCAAAGGGCGCCAGCGCCGGGCGCATCCATGATGAATGCGAGGCCAGCGCCACGTCCAGGCGGGTGCACTGCGCGCCTTCACGGGGCAAGCGGACCAAGGCTTCGCGCAGGTCCGCATCCATGCCGGCCAAGACCGCTTGCTCAGGCCCAATATCAATCGCACATTCCAAACCGGGAAACATAGCCAGTGCACGGGCTGCGGCCATTCCCGTGACCGCCAACAGCCCGGTGTGCAGCCCGGTCACCGCCGCGTCCATGCAGCGGGCGCGCGCCTGCGCCAGCGCCAGCGCAGAGTCCGGTGTGAACACCCCCGCCGCCGCAAAAGCCGCCAACTCACCCACGCTATAGCCCGCCACAGCACGCGGCGCCGAAACACCTGCCTCCCGCAGAGCCGCCCATGCAGCCATAGCGGTTCCGGTGATCACGACTTGGGCAAAACCGTTGTCTGCACGCCGCAGCGGGTCGGCCAGCGCCGCACGCCAGTCGCCACCCACCAGGGTTTCCATGTGGCGCAGCACGGGCGCGCTGGCAGGTGCAGCCTCCAGCCAGGGCAGCATGTCGGCATGCTGGTTGGCCTGACCGGAAAACACGAGGGCGTAGGACATGGCGGCCGTTTCAGTCGCGTTCCAGCGCCAACAGCCAGCAGGCACTGGCCAGCACATCGGCGCTGCCGCCAGGTGACAGCCGACGCTGCACCGCGTCCCAATGCAGGGCGCGGGCTTGCTGCTGCCAATGCGCCTGGAACACGCCGCCCGCATCTAAAAAGGCCTGGGCCCGGGCTTGCATCCAGCGCAAGCCTGCCAAGCCGCCACGGTGCACCAGGTTGGTGTCATCCAGCACTGCCATGGTCGCAAACAAGGCCTGAACGCGGGCAGCACGTGCCCCCGCGCCGGCCATCAGCGCAGCGTGCAGGGCGGGCACGGCCACGTCAAACACGGTCGGGAAACCCAGCGCGGCCTCGTCCAGTGCGCCGCGCAAGCCGTGGGCGCGAACCGCCTTTTGCCCGTTGGAGGCCGGCGGTGCCGCGCGCACCAAGGCTGCACGCGCGGCCAAGGCTTCACCCCAAGCCGCCAACAAAGCCGCCCGCAGCGCAGGGGCCTGCAAGCGCTCGCCTGTGGCGCTGAGCCGCCCCGCAGCGGCGCACAGCAGGCCCAGACCAAAAACTGCCCCCCGGTGCGTGTTGACACCGCCGGTGGCGAGCAACATGCGCGCCTCTGCCGCCAGACCCAAGGTTTGCAAAGTCGCCAAATCATCGCCCTGCGCGCCGGCCTGTGCCGCATGGGCAAAGTAATGGCGCAGGGCAAACAGGCTGCGCATAAAGGTGCTGGCGTCCATGTCCAGGTGGCTGCCACTGTCGCGCAAAGAGACCAAGCCGGGCTTGGGTTCGAGTGTCAGTTCAAGGTAGAGCGCATGCACCGCCGCGCGGGCCAGGTCCTGCGGGCGCAGGGCCGGTTTTCTAAGGCACAAGGACGCAGACGGGGTGTTCATGCGGGTACCACAGACGCTGTCGGGGCCTGAACCATGGCCTCCAGGCCGGCCCAATCCAACAGCAGGAGCTGGTGGCGGTCTTTCACCAAGGCTTCGGCTACGCGCCCCTGGCGCAGCGCTTGCAGTTCGCGCCAGGCCAGGGCACGACCGTCTGCAAACACAATTTCACCATCCACGCGCAAGGTCAGGGGCTGGGAAAGCTCGCGCACCTGACTGGGAACCTCACTGGCTTGCGCCAACCAGTCCAGCGCGCGCAGTGCGCCGGGAAGGTCGGGGACTGGTACGCTCAGATCCAGGTCAGAGCCGGTACGCACATAGGACATCCCCGTCATGTACTGCCAACCGTAGGAGCCATAGACCCGCACCTGAGAGGCCACATCGGCACCCTGCGCCAGCCAGGACCCTGCAGAAATGCCACACAAGTTGGCCCGTGCCACCTCGCCCAGCAAGGGAAATTGACCGTGCCGGGCAATCCCGTCCAGCGCCACGTGGGTGGCCAGCCGTCGGCGACCCCAGTGCTGCGGTGCGGGCAGACCCAGGCACACGTCAGCATCCGCCACCCCTGGTCGTTGGCGCGCCACCACCCAAGGGAATTGGCAGCTCTGCCAGTACCGGAGCAGGTCTTGCACCGGTGCCTCCCACTGCCGGGCCTGGACGGCCGTCCAGGCCTGCGGCGTCAGCCACACCAAGGTGTTGCGCTGCAGCTCGGTCACAGCAGCATCCGGCGCAATTCAGGCGGGGACCAGCTCGCTGCGCACCCGTTCGGCCACCGAAGCAGCGAGCTTGCGCCCACCCCGCAGTGCACCATCGGCCGCACGCGTGTCACCCTGCAGGGGGGCTTGCAACGCCGCCAGCAATTGCGCTTGCAAGTCGCCTTGCCAGAGGCTGTGAATGCCGCCCATCGCCACAAAATTTTGCACGCCAGGCGCAAACACGGGGTTGGACTCGGAGAGCTGCTGCAGCCGCTCCTCGCTGATCTTGGTCACGCGCGCCATGGCCGGAAGGCGCATCACGCGGATCTCAGCGTCGGGCAAGGCATAGCAAGCGTCGGCCATCAGCCCGGAGGTGATAAAGCCACCCGAGAGCGCCTGGTCGTAGACCAAGCCGACCACCCGGTGACCGCGTTGACGTGCCAGCGCGATGCAACAGCCCAAGTGCGCCATGTAGCGGTTGATGCCCAGCATTTCGTCGCGGTAGCGCAGGCGTTGTCCCTGGGTATCGACCAGCAACACGATGGGCCGGCCGGGAAAGTTCTTGACGGTGTCGAGCACGCAGCGCGCTTGGGCCAAGGCAAGCTCGACCCCAATGGGCGCGTGGTCGGTGGTGCCGATGACCGCGACCGTTTGCCCCTGCAAGGTACCGCTGCCGCTGAGCAAGTCGCCGGTACGCACCACCGTGTGGGCATCGCCAAAAAACGCTGTGAGCAGGTTTTTCCAGTTCATGCCTGTAGTTCCGATGGGTGTGTGTGGAGGGCCCGCACGCCCCGGGCGTCCAGCTCCGGAACCGCCCGCGCATCGGCAATGCCCAGGCCCTGCCATACCTGCGCGCTGTCGGTGCATTGACCAAAACGATCCAAGCGTTCGGCCAGCAAAGCGTGTTCCTGCTCCATGGACTCCAGCGTCACAGCGCGTTGGCTGGCCAGCGTCTCCAGCGCCGCTGCGCGAAAGGCCGCGATGTCATCGTCCACCAGCACATCGCAGTCGCCCGTCAGGTAGCGGTGCTTGCCGCCGGTGGTGCGCCAGACCAAAGCGCGGTCGCGCGAATCAAACTCTTCGACACCGTACGATGATTCAATCACCTCGGGCCCCGACATGGACAGGCGCCCGATATCGCTCATCACCACGACATCTGCGCAGCGCGCGATCAGGCCCATGCCGCCGAAGCAACCGTTGGCGCCGCCAATCAGCATCAGCACCGGGATACCCAAGGCACGCACATCCAACAAGGCACGCATCACTTCGGAGACGGCAATCAGTCCGGCATTGGCCTCGTGCAAACGCACGCCGCCCGATTCGGCCAGCACCAAAACTGCGGCAGGTTGTTCCGTCAAGGCGCGCTGGAACAGACCGACCAGTTTGGCGCCGTGTACTTCGCCCACGCCACCGCCCATGAAGGCACCCTCTTGGGCCGCCACCAGCACGGACTGTCCGCCCATGCGGGCGCGACCCACCACCACACCGTCGTCAAAGGACGAGGGCACGCCCAACAGGGCCAGATGCGGACTGACCATGCGCGCAGCAGGACCCAGAATTTCCTGAAAGCTATCCGCGTCCAACACATGCTGCAAGCGCTCACGTGCGGTCGATTCGGCGAAGCTGCGGTTCATGGCTGACTGTCCTGTGCAGAGGGCAAACTGGCTGCGGCCTGGTCCAGGCGCAAACTCACCACAGCGGGTGTGGCGCCCATGTCGTTGATCGAAACGGCGACACCCGCCAGGCCATGGCGGCGGTGAAAGTCGCGCACCACGGCTTCCCAGATCGGGCCAAAGCCCCGGGCTGATGTGGTGATGTCGATCTGGCAGCGTGGATGTGGCGAGGGCTCGATCAGCACTTCCAAATTGCCCGAGCCCACCACGCCAACCAAAATCGGCACGAAGGCAGCGAGAGGGCGCGCGCCCTCAAAGTCGAAATGGAGTCTCTCCATGCTGGCGTTGTCGTTCATAGCAGTAGTTACCAGTTGCGGAAGCGCTTGGGCGGATCGTACAAACCGCCGGAGGCGCGCACCAGATCGCGCATGGAGCGTGCCGCCAGCAGGCTGCGTGTGGCATCGCGTTTGTCGATCCCTAAATCGTCGGCGCGCTGAATCACGCCACGGTCGCGCAGGTTGTCGACCATGCGCTGGTCGCGCGCCAAGCCCACCGGGGTGTATCCGGCCACGCCACGAATCGCCTGTTCTCGCTCTTCGTCGGTGCGGCACAACAACAAGTTGGCAATGCCTTCTTCGGTCAGGATGTGCGTGACGTCGTCCCCATAAATCATGACGGGCGGGATTTCCATGCCAGCCTGCTCGGCCAGCTTCCAGGCGTCCAAGGTTTCTACGAAGGCAGGTTGCATGTGTTCGCGAAAGGTTTCCACCATTTGCACCACCAGCTTCTGGCCGCGCGGCATGGCGTGCACGCCAGTGCGTCCCTGACGCGCCTGTGCACCGGCCTTCAACCAGGCGGGCGAGGCATGGCGGCGTCCGCGCGCATCAGCGCCCATATTGGGTGCGCCACCGAAGCCGGCGATGCGTCCTGCCGTAGCCGTGGAACTGTGACCATTCAAATCAATTTGCAGCGTGGAGCCGATGAACATGTCACAGGCATAGTGGCCCGCCGCCTGGCTCATGGCGCGGTTGCTGCGCAGGCTGCCATCGGCACCGGTAAAGAACACGTCGGGGCGCGCGCTCACATACTTCTCCATGCCCAGCTCGGAGCCGAACGAATGGATGGATTCCACCCAGCCGGCTTCGATCGCCGGAATCATGGCGGGGTGCGGGTTGAGCGCCCAGTGCTTGCAAATTTTGCCTTTGAGTCCCAGAGACTCGGCGTAGGTGGGCAGCAGCAACTCAATGGCCGCGGTGTCAAAACCAATGCCGTGGTTCAGGCGCTGCACACCGTACTCGGCGTAAATACCCTTGATGGCCATCATGGCCATGAGCACTTGGATCTCGGAAATCTGGGCTGGGTCGCGGGTGAACAGCGGCTCAATCTGGTTGGGCTTGGGCGCCAGGATGACGTAGTCCACCCAGTCCCCGGGAATGTCTACACGCGGCAAGGTGTCCAAAATCTCGTTGACCTGCACGATCACGATGCCACTCTTGAATGCGGTGGCTTCGACGATGGCCGGTGTGTCTTCGGTGTTGGGGCCGGTGTACAAATTGCCCTGCGCATCGGCAGCCTGTGCGCACACCAGGGACACCTGGGGGGTCAGATCCACAAAGTAGCGGGCGAACAGCTCCAGGTAGGTGTGAATGGCGCCGATCTGAATTTGCCCGGCCGACACCATTTTGGCCAAGCGTGCACTTTGCGGACCCGAGAACGAAAAGTCGAGCCTGGAGGCAATGCCGCTCTCGAACACATCCAGGTGTTCAGGCATGGCAATGACGGACTGCACCATGTGCAGGTCGTGCACCCGATGGGGGTCAAGCTGGGTCAGACTGCGGGCCAAAAAGTCGGCCTGTTTTTGGTTGTTGCCTTCCAGACAGACCCGGTCACCGGACTCGATCACGCTGCCCAGCAATTGCACAGCGCTGGCGGTGTCAACCCGCTTGCCGTGCAATTGCGGGCCCAGGCTGGCCAGCGCACGGGCCTTGCGCCGCGCCCGACCCTGCGCCTGGAGGTTCCAAAGCCCCTGCGGTGCATTCATCTCACTTGGCTCCCATCACCATATTGGGCAAACTGGTGGCGATTCCGGGGAATGCGCACAGCAGGAACACCGCCAAGAACATCAGGCCCACGAACGGCATGACACCCCAGATCACGTCTTTGAGAGGAATGTCGGGCGCCACGTTCTTGATCACGAAGATGTTGAGGCCCACCGGTGGATGGATCAGGCCCATCTCCATGACGATGGTCATGACCACGCCAAACCAGATCAAATCAAAGCCCGCTGCCTTGAGCGGCGGCAGGATGATGGGCGCCGTCATCAAAATGATGGACACCGGCGGCAGGAAAAAGCCCAGCACGATGACCATCAGCAAAATCACCGACAACAACACCCACTTCGACAGCTGCATACCCACAATCCATTGCGCAGCACCCTGGCTGATGTGCAAGTGGCTCATGACATAGCTGTACAACAGCGACATGCCAATGATGAGCATCAGCATGGTGGATTCTTTGAGCGTGCTCGACAAGAGCGGGGCCACGTCTTTGGGACGCCACAGACCGTAGACAACAGCCACCAGGCCCAGCGCCATCAGACCGCCCAGACCGGCGGTCTCGGACGGCGTGGCATAGCCGCCATACAAGGCCACCATCACGCCCAGCAGCAAGACCAAAAACGGCAGCACGCGGGGCAGCATTTCAACCTTCTGCGCCAGCGTGAAATGCTCTTCTTCGAGGTACGCCGACTTCACGCCACCGGCCTCATACACCACCAGCGCCTGCTGGTACTCCTTGCGCGCACGCACCACGGCGTAGCCCGCAAACAGCCCCACCAGCAGCAAGCCGGGGCCGATACCCGCCAGGAACAAACGCCCCAGAGATTGCTCGGCCGCCACGGCATACAAAATCATCACGATGGACGGTGGCAACAAAATGCCCAAAGTGCCCCCCGCGGCAATGATGCCCGCCGCGAAACCTGGCGAATAGCCACGGCGACGCATCTCGGGAATGCCGGCCGAGCCGATGGCCGAGCAGGTGGCAGGACTCGATCCGGCCATGGCCGCAAACAGCGCGCAGGCAAACACATTGGCAATGCCCAGACCACCTGGCACTTTGTGCAACCAGGCGTGGATGGCGGAATACAAATCCTGGCCAGCCCGTGACTTGCCGATGGCCGCGCCCTTCATGATGAACAGCGGAATCGACAGGAGCGTGATGGAGGCCATTTCTTCGTACACGTTTTGCGCCACTGTGTCCAAGGACGAGGCGGGCATGAAGAAATACATAAAGGTCACGGCCACCGTGCCCAGCGCAAACGCGATGGGCATGCCGGAAAACATCACCAGCAGCGTCGCTGCACCGTAGGAAAGGCCAATGGCAAGTTCGCTCATGCTGCAGCTTTCTGAACTTCGCCGCCGCTCAGGCGCACGGCAGATTGGAGTACGAGTTGGATGGCCAGCAGGGTCATGCCCACCGACATCAGCGAATAAGGAATCCACAGCGGCGGCGCAAAACTGCTGGAAGTGGTTTGGCCTTCCGTCCAGGCCTCATGGAACAAGGTCCATGACTTCCAGGAGTAAAAGCTGCAAAACAATGCAGAAACCACGTCCACCAAGACCAGACGCGCCCGGTTCACGCCCGCAGGCAGCAGCGTAGCCAGCGCTTCGATGCCCACATGGCCACGCAGCGACTGCACATAAGCCGCCGTCATGAAGGTCGCACCCACCAGCATAAAGACCGAGGCCTCGTCCTGCCAATCAGTCGACGACTTGAGAAAGTAGCGCGTCACGACCGAATAGGTGAGAACCGCGGCGGTGACCAGCAAAGCCACCATGGACACGCGCAACACGAAGCGGTTGAGCCCATCCAAAGCAGCACTGAAAAACGCCAGCACCGCGTTGCGCGGCACCAGGTCTCCAGGCTTGGCTGCGCCCTCGAGTTCGAAACCGTGGCTCACAGCGTCTGCTCAGCCAATGCCAGCAACTTGGCGCTGCCTGCGTTTTTAGCAGCGTAGTCTTTCCAAGCGGTCTCGCGCGCCAGGTCTTGCCATTTTTTGATGGCTGCCGGGTTCAAATCGACCACGGTAGCACCCGCCTTTTTGTAGACGTTGGCCACTTCCACGTCGTCTTTCTTGGCTTCTTCTTGGGCAAATTTCTCCATGTCGGCACCCACCGCCATGATGGCGTCGCGCTGGGCTTGCGGCAGCGCGTCAAAGACTTGCTTGGACATCATGAGCGGCTCAAACATGAACCAATAGGCGCCTGCGCGGCCCGTGGTCAGGGATTTAGCCACCTCTTCGAGCCGGAACGAGATAAAGGACGTGCTCGAGGTCATGGCTGCATCCATGGCGCCGGTTTGCATGGCCGCGTAAATTTCGTTGGACGGCAGACTGACCACCGAGGCGCCTGCCTCTTTCAGAATCATGTCGACTTCGCGCGAACCGCCACGCACTTTCATGCCCTTGGCGTCTTCGGGGTTGATGATCGGTTTGCTGCGCGAGGCTACGCCACCAGCCTGCCACACCCAGCTGATCAGCACAATGCCTTTTTCGAGCAGCAGCCGATTGAGCTCGGCACCCACGGGCTTGCTTTTCCAGCTGTAGGCCTGGGCATACGAAGTCACCAGTCCTGGCATCAGTCCGATGTTGACTTCAGGGATCTCGCCGCCGGCGTAAGACAAGGGAATCAGCGCCAAATCGAGCGCGCCTTTGCGCATGGACGAAAACTGGGCATTCGTTTTCATCAGCGACGAACCGGGGTAAATCTCGAACTTCAAAGCGCCTTTGGTGCGCTTTTCAACTTCAGCAGCAAATTTACGAACCAGACGGTCGCGGAAATCACCCTCCGTCAAGGTGCCCCCGGGAAACTGGTGGGAAATTTTCAGGGTGGCGGTTTGGGCCATCGCGGCCGAAAAAGGCAGGGATGCCAGTGACAGGGCACCAGCAGCTTGCAGCAGATTGCGTCTTTTCATGGATTGAACTCCTCAGGTCTGTCAAACAAAAATCACAACCGACGCCGTCGCGACGGCATGGTTGCAGGAGGGAAAAGACGCTCTGGGGCATCCTTCATGTATACGCAAATTCTATTTATTGTATTTTTAATTCGTATTAGTGAATACCCTTAGTTTATCCAGAGAATACCCGTGGCTATACTTGCGCCATGAAAATTTCTGACTTGCTGCGTGAAAAAATCGAGGAACAAATCGCCACCGGGGACCTTCCGCCGGGAAGCACGCTGGACGAAGCGGCATTGGTCGAGGCCCACGGGGTGTCCCGCACGCCAGTGCGTGAAGCCCTGATTCAGCTGGCCGCCGAAGGCTTGATTGAGATGCGACCGCGCCATGGTGCGGTCGTCACCAGCATCGGGCCGGGGCGCCTGATTGAAATGTTCGAGGTGATGGCGGAGTTGGAGTCCATGTGTGGACGGCTGGCTGCCCGGCGCATGAGTGTGGGCGAGCACAAGATGCTGATCAAGGCCCACGAAGACTGCGAAAAAGCCCGTGCCGCCCAAGACCCGGACGCGTATTTTTATGCCAACGAGCAATTTCACGCGGCCATTTATGCGGGCAGCCACAACCAGTTCTTAAGCGAGCAGGCCCAGCAACTGCATCGCCGCCTTCGCCCCTACCGGCGCCTGCAGCTCAGGGTGCGCGACCGCATGGGAAGCTCCTTCACCGAGCATGCCGCCATTGTTCAAGCCATTACCAGCGGTAACCCGCAGGATGCGTCCGTCGCACTGCACGGCCATATCGTGGTGCAGGGCGAGCGCTTTGGTGATCTGCTGGCTTCTTTGGGAGATTTGACGGCATCTGCCGCTTAAATTATCGAACGTCGGGCTACGACACGATATTGCGCATCCACTGCGGCAGCTCCACCGCTTTTTGGCTGGGAAAATCCACCCACACCACCGTAGCCCCTCCGGCGGCGCTGACCAACCCTGGCTGGTCGGCACGCTCCATGGTGCCCCAGGTGTCAAAGGTGGTGCGCGCCGGGTCGCTCACAAAGATTTTGACGCGCACATCACCGGGGTATTCCAGCTGTTTGTAGAAGTTGCAAAACGCGTTCAAGATCACCGGCCCTTGGCCTGCCGGGTCGGGATTGGCGCCAATCTTTCGCATCCACTCGATGCGCACGGTCTCTAAATAACGAAAGTACACCGTGTTGTTGACATGGCCCATGGCGTCCATGTCGCCCCAGCGGATGGACAGGTCCATCTCAAACACCAGCTTTTTGTTGTCGGGGATCAGGATGCGCATGGCATGGCTCAATCGAGCTTGTCTTCCATCCTTTGGGCGGAATGTTTGTCTGCTTCCAGCACGGCATGCGCGCTACGGCCTTGGCGGTAGTTGCTCCACCAGCCCATCCCAATCACGCCCACCGTGAGCAAGAGGGGTAGATAGGGCGTGCCATGGAGAACCTGGGGCAGGTAGGGTACTACCGCCGGGTCGGAATCAATCATCTCGCCTGCGGTCCAGGCTATCAAGGCGGCACCGATGTACACCACCACCGGGAAACGGTCCATGATTTTCATGATCAGGGTACTGCCCACCACGATCAAGGGAATGGACAGCGCCAGGCCGGTAATCAACAGCGTCCAATCCCCCTTGGCGACACCTGCAATCGCCAAAGTGTTGTCCAAGCTCATCACCACGTCGGCAATCAGAATGGTTTTGATCGCACCCTTGAGATCGGAATGGGAGTGGTGCTCTGCGTCCTCTTCATCTTCCTCCATCAGCAGTTGCAGCGCAATCCAGACCAGCAGCACACCGCCGATGCACTGTAAAAATGGAATTTTCAGGATCTGCACCGCAACGACGGTCAACAGAACGCGCAGTGCAATCGCACCACCACTGCCAAAAAGGATGGCTTTTTTCTGGCGCTCTGGAGGCAGATTGCGAGCAGCCAAAGCAATAACGACTGCGTTGTCGCCAGACAACACGATATTGACCAGCATGATCTGAGCCAGAGCCGCGAGAAAAGAGGTACTGAAAAAATCCACGGTAACTTTCGGTTTCAGCGCCGGACCCGTACCAGCAACTTGCTACAGACGAGGATTTTACGTTTGCGGGCACCCGCCCTGAACGGACCCTCTCCCTTAAAATCCTCGCTCTCGCTCTTGCAGCGCCGCTTCTCTGGAAATCCCCGCTTTGTCCTTCGCCTCCGAAACCCGCCGCCGCCGCACCTTCGCCATCATTTCCCACCCGGACGCAGGCAAGACCACGCTCACAGAAAAACTGCTGTTGTTCTCCGGCGCGATCCAGATTGCTGGCTCGGTCAAGGCGCGCAAGGCCTCGCGCCATGCCACCAGCGACTGGATGGAGATTGAAAAGCAGCGGGGTATTTCGGTGGCATCGAGCGTGATGCAAATGCTGTACCGCGACCACGTGATCAACCTGCTGGACACGCCCGGACACAAAGACTTCTCGGAAGACACCTACCGCGTGCTCACGGCCGTGGACGCCGCGCTGATGGTGATTGACGCCGCCAACGGTGTGGAGGCGCAAACGCGGCGCTTGATTGAAGTGTGCCGCCAGCGCAACACGCCCATCATCACTTTTGTGAACAAGATGGACCGCGAGGTGCGCGAGCCGCTGGATATCCTGGACGAAATCGAGCGCGAGCTGGGCATGCCCTGCGTGCCCATGACCTGGCCCGTGGGCCAGGGCAAGTTGTTTGGCGGCATCATCAACCTGCGCACCCAGGCAATGACGGTGTTTGAGAGCGGCAGCGAACGCCTGCCACAAGACTTTGACGCCATCCCCTTGAGCGCACCAGAAACGCTGGAAAAGCGCTTTGGCTTTGAATGGACCAGCGCGGTCGAAAGCATGGAACTGGCCACGGGCGCCTCCCCCGCCTGGGACCACGCGGCCTTTTTGGCAGGCAAACAAACGCCCGTATTTTTTGGCTCGGGCGTGAACAATTTTGGCGTGATGGAAGTGCTGGACGCCTTGGTGGACTTGGCCCCCGCGCCACAAAGCCGCACCAGCACGCTCATGGTCAACAAAGCGCCGGTCGTGAAAGTGATGCAACCGGACGATCCGCAGTTCAGCGGTGTGGTGTTCAAGGTGCAGGCCAATATGGACGCCAACCACCGCGACCGCATTGCCTTTGTGCGCATGGCCTCAGGCAAATACACGCCGGGCATGAAGCTCAAGGTCATGCGCACCGCCAAAGAGCTGCGCCCCACCAGCGTGGTGACCTTTATGAGCCAGCGCCGTGAGGCGGTGGAAGAGGCCTATGCGGGCGATATCGTGGGCTTTACCACCCACGGCGGCGTGCAGTTGGGCGACACAATTACCGACGGCAGCGTCAACCTGCAGTACACCGGCCTGCCGTTTTTTGCGCCCGAGCTGTTCATGACCGTGGTGCTGCGCAACCCGCTGCGCACCAAGCAGCTGCAGCAAGGCCTGGCCCAGCTCGGCGAAGAAGGTGCGATCCAAGTCTTCAAGCCCGAGATGGGTGGCAATATGCTGCTGGGCGCTGTGGGTCAGTTGCAGTTTGAAGTGGTGCAGCACCGCCTGAAAGGCGAGTACGACGCCGACATCCGCCTGGAAGGCTGCCAGTACACCGGCGCACGCTGGATTACCGCAGACACGCCCAAAGAGCTGCAAGACTTCATCAATGCCTACCCCCAGCGCATGGCGCGCGATGCGGCCGACACCCTGGCCTATTTGTGCACCAGCCCCTATGACGTGCGGCTGGCGCAAGAGCGCTTTCCCAAAATCCACTTCCACCCGCTGCGTGAGCACGCGGGCCTGGCATTGGGCAGCGCGGGCTGAGGCGGACCAAGGCTTTGCATACCGCATCACGCCAGGGTCTGCTGGCGGTTTTTGGCTCCACGCTGTTTCAGCTCACGGGCATTTTTATGCTCTCGCCGCTGCTGCTCCTGCTGCTGCGCCGTGCCGACGTGTCCAACACCGTTGCCGGTCTGTTTGCGGCCACGTCCTGGCTGGGCATTTTCATCATCACACCGTTTGCCTCGCAGCTCACGCGGCGCATCGGGCGGCGCCGCGCACTGTGGCTGGCGTCCACGGTGCCGCTGGTCACTGCGCTGGGCTTTTTGCTGACCACGCGCTTAGAGCTTTGGTTTGTGCTGGAGCTGTGCGCCAGTGTGTCCGGGGGGCTGCGCTGGGTGCTGGCGGAATCGTTCATTGCCGAATTCACGCCACCCGACCAACGGGGCCGCACCATCGGTGCCTATGCCACCATGATCGGCCTGACCTTTGTCGTGGGCCCCGCCCTGCTGGCCTGGCTGGGCGACACCAGTCCTTATGCGCTGTGGGTGGTCATCGCCTTTTTGGTGGCAGGCCTGGCCTGGACCGCGCTGGTGCCCCGCACACCACCCGAGCCGGACACAGACTCTGCCAAAGTGGGTTTTACCGGCCTGTGGCACGCCGTCACCGCGCACCCGGTCATCATGCTGGCAGGCTTTGTGGGCGGCTACTTTGAGCTGGGCCTGTCTTCCATCTTGCCGCTCTATGGGCTGACTTTGGGCATGGACAACAGCGCCGCAACCCTGTTGGTGTCGATCAGCGGCCTGGGCGGCATGGTGCTGGCTTTTCCGGCCGGTATGCTGATCGACCGGCTGGCAAACCCTGCGCAGGGGCGGCGCACGCTGATGCTGAGTTTGGTGTGTCTGCTGCTGCTTTCATCGCTGGCGGTGCTGGGCGTGCACGACAGGCCCTGGTTGATGTGGCCGGTCGCCGCCCTGTGGGGCGCGGCGGGCGGCAATTTGTACACGCTCACCATGACCGACATCAGCAGCCGCGAGGCGGGCATTACTCTGGTCAACAGCACGGCGGTCTTGGTGCTGACCTACACGCTGGGGGCACTGGTCGCGTCCAGCCTGTCCGGAGTGCTGATTGACGCCTCGCCTTGGATTGCTTTCCCCGGAGTGCTGGTGCTGGTCTCAGGACTGGCCACTGCCACGCTGGTGCGGGCGCGGCGCGTGCGGGATATTTGAGCCTTGTGCCTCAGGCAAAGGCCTGCAGCACGTTGACCGCATTGACGCCCACCGCGTCCACCGCGTAGCCACCTTCAAACACCAATGCCGTGGGCAGGCCCAGTTTGGCGATGCGCTCGCCCATGCGCAGGTAATCCTCGCTTTGCAGCGCAAAGCCGGAAATCGGATCCTGTGCAAAGGTGTCCACGCCGAGCGACACCACCAGGGCCTGCGCACCAAAGCGTGTGATGGCGGCCAGTGCCACGTCCAGCGCCGCCGACCATTGCGCGTAATCCGTGCCACGGGCCATGGGCAGGTTCAGGTTCGTGCCCGCGCCTGCGCCTTGCCCGGTCTCATCGGCGTAGCCCAAAAAGAAGGGGTATTCGGTGCGCGGATCGCCATGCAGACTGGCGAAAAACACGTCCGGGCGGTCATAAAAAATAGCCTGTGTGCCGTTGCCGTGGTGGTAGTCCACGTCCAGCACCGCCACGCGCTCCACGCCGCTGTTGCGCAAGTGCTGCGCCGCCAGGGCGGCGTTGTTGAGAAAACAATAGCCACCAAAAAAATCCGCCCCGGCATGGTGGCCGGGCGGGCGGCTCAGGGCAAAGGCTGCGCGCCCACCTTGCACCAGGTGCTGCGCGGCGCTCAGGGCGCATTCGGCACCTGCACGGGCGGCCACCCAGGTTCCGGAAGTGAGCGGCGTGCCCGCATCAAAGGAATACAGGCCCATGCGCGCTGCAAAGTTGTCGGGCTCGATGTCGGTGCGAAAACTGCGCGTGGGCCACACGCTGGGCAAAGCGTCGTGCGCGGCATTGGCTGGGTCCACAGCGACCCATTGCGCCCAGGCGGTTTCCAAAAAAGCCAGGTAGCGCGGCGCGTGAATGCTTTGCAGCGCCTCTGCCGCAAAGGGGTGGGGCGCCAACACGTCCCCAAGCTGCCGGCGCTGCAACTCGGCCAGTACATGGTCGGCGCGGGCGGGCACCTCGTGGCAAGGCACCAAGGCACCGCGGTACATCTCGAATTGGCCCTGGTGCAGGGCGTGGTGGGGGTTGTAGAAAGTGATCATGCTTACCTCGCCAACACGCCCGCCAGCGCCACCCCCGTATGGGTGCCTAAACGCACCACATCCTCAGGCGTCGCGGCCGCCACCACCTGCCCACCGCCCTTGCCCCCTTCGGGCCCCAGATCGAGCACCCAATCGGCTTCGGCAATCACGTCCAGGTCGTGCTCAATCACCACCACGCTGTGGCCGCCGCGCACCAGGCGGTGCAGCACGTGGATGAGTTTTTCTACGTCGGCCATGTGCAGGCCGACCGTGGGTTCGTCGAGCACATACAAGGTGTGTGGCACTTTTTGGCCGCGCCGCGTGATGTCATCGCGCACCTTGCTCAATTCGGTCACCAGCTTGATGCGCTGGGCCTCGCCGCCGCTCAAGGTGGGTGAGGGTTGGCCCAGCGTGAGGTAGCCCAGACCCACGTCTTTGAGCAGTTGCAAAGGATGGGCGATGACGGGCATGGCAGCAAAGAAGTCCACCGCCTCGTCCACTTCCATTTGCAGCACTTCACCAATGTTTTTTCCGCGCCAGCTCACTGCCAGCGTTTCGGGGTTGAAGCGCGCACCTTTGCAGGTTTCGCACAGCACTTTCACATCGGGCAAAAAGCTCATGCCAATGGTGCGTATGCCCTGGCCTTCGCAGCCGGGGCAGCGGCCTTCACCGGTGTTGAAGCTAAAGCGGTTGGCAGCATAGCCCCGCGCTTTGGCTTCCAGGGTGTCGGCAAACAACTTGCGAATCGTGTCCCAGAAGCCGATGTAGGTGGCGGGGCAGCTGCGTGGCGTTTTGCCGATGGGCGTTTGATCCACTTCCAGCACGCGGTCTATGGTCTCAAACCCGGTCACGCTGGTGCAACCGGACCAGCGGATTTTTTCACCCGCCTCCAGCGCATCACGTCCGGCCTTGGTGCTGCGCTTTTGCACGCCGGTCAACACATTGGCCAGCAGCACGTCGCGCGCCAGCGTGGATTTTCCAGAGCCTGAGACGCCGGTAATTGCCACCAGGCGTTGCAGCGGAATATGGGCCGTCACATCCTGCAGGTTGTGCAAGGTGGCACCGGTCACGGTGAGCCATTGAATTGCCTCAGGCGCCCCCTCTTTGGCGGGCGCTTTGGCCACGGCCTGCGCAGCGTCATACGAATGGGCGAAACGCCGCGCATCCAAGGGGTGGCGCATGGCGTGGAGCAAGTAGCGACCGGTTTGCGACTCGCTCGCCTTTTGCACGTCCTGCACCGACCCTTGCGCGACCAAACGGCCACCGCGTTTGCCCGCGCTGGGGCCGATGTCAATGATGTGGTCGGCGGCGCGGATGGTGTCCTCGTCGTGTTCCACCACCACCAGGGTGTTGCCTTTGTCGCTCAGGGTCTTGAGGGCACCCAGCAGGATTTTGTTGTCGCGCGCATGCAGGCCGATGGTGGGCTCGTCCAGCACATAGCACACACCTTGCAAATTGCTGCCCAGCTGCGCGGCCAGGCGAATGCGCTGCGCTTCACCGCCACTGAGCGTGGGCGCGCCGCGGTCCAGCGTCAAATAGCCCAGGCCGACTTCTTCTAAGAACTCCAAGCGGCTTTGAATCTCGGGCACCAGGTCGCGGGCAATGTCGGCCTCGCGCGGGCTCAAGCCCCCGGCGATTTGCAAGCTTTGCACCCAGGCGCGTACGTCGCTCACGCTCAGCGCTGCGATGTCGGCAATGCCCACGCCGTGAAAGCGCACAGCGCGTGCCGTGGCATTCAAGCGGGTACCGTGGCAGTGCGTGCAGGCCGCGTCTTCCAGGTCCTCAATATCGGCCTCGGCAAAGGTTTGCTCGCGGCCCTGGTTGTTGTCGTCTTTGACCGAGTCGTCAAACACTTTGCGCTGGTCTTTGGTGAGCGCCAGTCCGGTACCCACACATTCCGGGCACCAGCCGTGTTTGCTGTTGTAGCTGAAGAGCCGTGGGTCCAGCTCGGTGTAAGAAGTCGCGCACACCGGACAGGCACGCTTGGTCGAAAAAACTTCGCACTTGCCAATGCTTACCGTGCTGTCGCCCTGCTCCATCGCGGCCTGCAGGCCGTCGAGCTGGCTCATCACGTGCACCACGCCTTTGCCATGGGTCAGCGCTTCGGCCAACGCGGAACGCAACACTGCTTCTTGCGCAGGCTGCACGTCCAGGCTGACCACGGGTAACTCGATGTGGTGTTCTTTGAACCGGTCGATGCGCGGGAATCCGCTGGTGGGCAAAAACTGGCCATCCACGCGCAAATGGGTGAAGCCGCGCGGACGCGCCCAATCGGCCAGTTCGGTGTACACGCCTTTGCGGCCCACCACCAGCGGGGCCAGCAAACCAATGTGCTGGCCGCGGTAATTTTTCATCAGCTGCGCGGCAATGCTGTCAGCCGTCTGCGGCGCCACGGCCGCACCGTCTTTGGTGCAGTGCTGAATGCCCAGCTTGACGTAGAGCAGCCGCAAAAAGTGCCACACCTCGGTGGTCGTCCCGACCGTGGACTTGCGCCCGCCCCGGCTCAGGCGCTGCTCGATGGCCACCGTGGGTGGAATGCCGTAAACCGCGTCCACCTCCGGGCGACCTGCGGGCTGCACGATGGCGCGGGCATAGGCGTTGAGGCTTTCCAGGTAGCGGCGCTGGCCTTCGTTGAACAAGATGTCAAACGCCAGGGTTGATTTGCCCGAGCCGCTGACACCGGTGACCACGCTGAACTTGCCCCGTGGAATGTCCACGCTCAGCGACCGCAGGTTGTGCTCTTTGGCATTGACGATGCGGATGTTGTTGTCGGCGTGCGGCGCTGCGGTGCGGGTCGCAAGCAACTTTGCAAACTGCGGTGTCGGCTCCTGCACCTCATGCACCACGCCCATGGCGGCAGCATAGTCACGCAGCGCTTTGGCCGTGTGGCTGCTGGGATGCAAGAGCAGGTCTTCGGGTGTACCGCAGGCCACCACATGGCCACCGGCCTCGCCCCCCTCGGGCCCGAGGTCGATCAGCCAGTCGCTGGCACGGATCACATCCAAGTTGTGTTCAATGACCACCAGGGAGTGGCCCACGTCGAGCAATTTGCGCAAGGCGCGCATCAGCTTGGCGATGTCGTCAAAGTGCAGGCCGGTGGTGGGCTCGTCCAGCATGAACAAGGTGCCCCGGCGCGCTAAGGCTTGGCGGCTCGCGCTGCTGGCTTTGGCGGCTTCGGCCAAGAATCCGGCCAGCTTCAGACGCTGGGCCTCGCCCCCTGACAGGGTGGGCACAGGCTGGCCGAGCTTGACGTATTCCAGGCCTACGTCGACGATGGGTTGCAGGGCGCGGATGACGTCGCGGTCGTGGGCAAAAATCTCGACTGCCTCGCTCACCGTCATGTCCAGTACGTCGGCCACATTCAACAAGCGGCTCGGGCTGGGCCCGGTGGTTTGCCGCTCAATCACCACTTCCAAAATCTCGCGGCGGTAGCGTGTGCCATCGCAGTCGGGGCAGCGCAAATACACGTCGCTGAGGAACTGCATTTCAATGTGTTCAAACCCCGAGCCACCACAGGTGGGGCAGCGCCCATCGCCACTGTTGAAGCTGAATTTGGACGCGGTGTAGCTGCGCTCGCGCGAGAGCGGCGCTTGCGCGAACAATTCGCGGATCGAGTCCCAGGCGCCCACAAAGCTGGCGGGGTTGGAGCGCGCGGTTTTGCCGATGGGCGATTGGTCCACAAACACCACTTCGCTGATCTGCTCTGCACCCAACAAGCGCGCAAAGGCGCCTGGGGTTTCGGTGGCCTTGCCAAAGTGGCGCAGCAGCGCGGGGGCCAGCACGTCTTGCACCAGCGTGGATTTGCCAGAACCGCTCACGCCGGTAATGCACACCAGGCGCTGCAGCGGAATCTCGACGGAGATGTCTTTGAGGTTGTGCTCGGTCACACCTTCGAGCACCAGGCGCGGCGTGTTGCTGCCCACCATGCGCTTGAAGCCCATGCCCACCTGTTTGCGGCCACCCAAGTAGGCGCCGGTCAAGGTGTCGGCACCTTTCAAATCGTGGGTGCTGCCGTCAAACACAATCTGGCCGCCTTTTTCACCCGGGCCCGGGCCCATGTCGATCATGCGGTCGGCGGCCAGCATCACCGCGGGGTCATGCTCCACCACCACCAGCGTGTTGCCCGCGTCGCGCAGCCGCTGCATGGCCACGATGATGCGGTTCATGTCGCGCGGGTGCAGGCCAATGCTGGGTTCGTCCAAGACAAACAAGGTGTTGACCAGCGAGGTGCCCAAGGCAGTGGTCAGGTTGATGCGCTGCACTTCGCCACCGCTCAGCGTTCGGCTTTGCCGGTCCAAGGTCAGGTAGCCGATGCCCACTTCGCACAGGTATTTGAGGCGCGTGGTGATTTCTTCCAGGAGCAACTTGAGCGTCTTTTGGTCGGCCTCCGAGGCCTGGATGTCAATGGTGCTCAGGCGTTGAAAAAAGGCACTGAGGCGGTCCAGCGGCATGAGCATGAGGTCGTGCAGGCACAGACCGGGCAGGCTTTCCAGCTGGCTACGGGTCCATTTCACGCCCTGGGGCATGAAGCGCTTGGCAGGGGCGAGCACCGCGTTGGCATCGTCCTGGCTGCCGATGCGCCACAGCAAACTCTCGGTCTTTAGGCGCGCGCCGCCGCAGGTACCGCAGGGCGTGTAACTGCGGTACTTGGACAGCAGCACCCGGATGTGCATCTTGTAGGCCTTGGACTCCAGGTATTCAAAAAAGCGGTCCACGCCAAACCAATGCTGGTTCCACTTGCCATTCCAATTCGGCGAGCCTTTGAGCACCCACTGCTGCTGTTCGGGCGTGAGCTTGTACCAGGGCGTGTCGCGGGGAATGCCAGCCGCTTCGGCGTGGCGCATCAGGTCGTCCTGGCATTCCTGCCAGGCCGGGGTTTGCATGGGCTTGATCGCACCCGCACGCAGGGTCAGCTTGTCATTGGGAATCACCAAGCCGTAGTCCACGCCCACCACGCGTCCAAAGCCACGGCAGGCCTCGCAGGCCCCCACCGCCGAGTTGAAGGAAAACATGGACGCTATCGGGTCGCTGTAACGCCGGTCGCTGGTGGGGCAATGCAGGCCGGTTGAAAACCGCCACTGCGGCGCGACGTCCGAGGGGGCCTCTGTGCTGGCCTCGGCATCAGGCACCATGTAGACATTCAAGCGACCGCTGCCGCGCTTGAGCGACAGTTCAATCGCCTCCAGCACCCGTGCTTTGTCGGCGCCATCGATGCGCAAGCGGTCCGCCACCACGTCCAGCACCTTGCGGGCTTCGGTGTGTGGCACAGGCGCCGTCTTTTTCCCCTTAGTGCTTGCCGCCTGGGCGCTGGAATTGGAATCTGACCCCAATTGCTGTGACCCCCATTGCTGAGTCGATTGCGGGGTGACTTCCCGCTCTGCGTGGATGCGGGTAAAGCCACTGGCGCTGAGCCACTGCGCCAATTCTTCGGCGCTGGTTTGCGCAGGCAGTTCGACCGGGAAGGTGAAAACCAGGCGGGGGTTTCCTTGGGCTTTGGCTTGGCGCAGGACCTCGGCATAGATGGTCTCGGGCGTGTCGTGCTGCACGGCCTCGGCGGACTCCTGGTCAAACAGCCGGCCTGCGCGGGAAAACAAGAGCTTCAGGTGGTCGTTCAGCTCCGTCATGGTGCCGACCGTGCTGCGGCTGGAGCGCACCGGATTGGTCTGGTCAATCGCGATGGCGGGGGGCACGCCTTCGACCCGGTCCACGGCCGGCTTGTCCATGCGGTCCAGAAACTGGCGCGCATAGGCGGAAAAAGTCTCTACATAGCGCCGCT
>CANFLX010000035.1 GCA_947447985.1 Comamonadaceae bacterium | reverse complement strand
GTGCCTTCGTAGATTTGGCACACGCGCACGTCGCGGTAGATGCGCTCTACGGGGAAGTCGCTCACATAGCCGTAGCCGCCCAGGGTTTGGATGGCGGCGCTGCAGACTTGTTCGGCCATTTCGCTGGCAAACAGTTTGGCCATGGCGGCTTCTTTCAGGCAGGGGCGTCCGGCGTCGCGCAGGGTGGCGGCGTGCCATATCAGCTGCCGTGCCGCCTCGAGCTGCGTGGCGCAGTCGGCAAGCCGAAAGCCCACGGCCTGGTGGTTGAAGATGGGCTGGCCAAAGCTTTGGCGGTCTTTGGAATAGGCAATCGCCACGTCCAGCGCGCTGCGCGCCATGCCCACGCTTTGCGCGGCAATGCCAATGCGCCCGCCCTCCAGGCCGCCCAGGGCGATGCCGTAGCCCTCGCCCTCTTTGCCGATCAGGTTCTCGGCCGGAATGCGGCAGTTGTCAAAATTGATTTGCGCGGTGTCGCTGGAGTGCTGGCCCAGCTTGTCTTCCAGCCGCGCCACCACATAGCCCGGTGTTTTGGTCGGCACCAAAAACGCGCTCATGCCGCGCTTGCCAGCGCCCTTGTCGGTCACCGCAATCACCACCGCCACGTCCCCGTTTTTGCCGCTGGTGATGAACTGCTTCACGCCGTTGATCACATATTCATCCCCCTCGCGCACGGCGGTGGTGCGCAGGCTCGATGCATCCGACCCCACATGCGGCTCGGTCAGGCAAAACGCACCCAACATGTCGCCCTGCGCCAGGGGTGTGAGCCACTGCTTTTTTTGCGCGTCATTGCCGTAGCGCAGCAAGATAGCGTTGACCGGGCAGTTGGTCACGCTAATCACCGTGCTGGTGCCGCCGTCGCCCGCGGCAATTTCTTCGAGTACCACGGCCAGCGTGAGGTAGTCCATCTGTGCGCCGCCCCACTCTTCGGGCACGCAAATGCCATAGGCCCCAAGCGCCGCCAAGCCCTTGTGTACGTCCTTCGGGAAGGTGTGCTCTTTGTCCCAGCGGGCGGCATGCGGCCAGAGTTCGGCCTGGGCAAAAGCGCGCACCGCGTCGCGCACGGATTCTTGGTCGGATGTCAGGAGCATGGCTGGCCGTTAAATGAAAGGGGGTTACAGAAGTTCGAGCGCCACAGCCGTGGCCTCGCCACCGCCAATGCACAGCGTTGCCAGGCCTTTGGTTTTGCCACGGGCCTTGAGCGCGTGGATGAGCGTGACCATGATGCGTGCGCCAGACGCGCCAATGGGGTGGCCCAGAGCGCAGGCGCCGCCGTTGACGTTGACGATGTCGTGGCTAAGTTGCAGGTCGTGCATCAGCGCCATGGGCACCACGGCAAAGGCTTCGTTCACTTCCCACAGGTCCACGTCTTTGACGGCCCAGCCGGCTTTGGCCAGCGCTTTGTGGACCGCGCCCACGGGGGCGGTGGCAAACCAGTTGGGCTCTTGCGCGTGCACCGCGTGGCTCACGATTTTGGCCAGGGGTTTGCAGCCCAGATTGGCGGCAGTGGATGCGCGCATCATGACCAGCGCCGCAGCGCCGTCGTTGATGCTTGAGCTGCTGGCGGCGGTAATGGTGCCGTCTTTTTTGAACGCGGCTTTGAGCGTGGGAATCTTGTCGAGCTTGACTTTGCCGGGGCCTTCGTCGATGGAGATGACGCTCTCGCCTGCGCGGGTTTTGATGGCCACGGGGGTGATCTCGGCAGTAAACGCGCCCGACTGGGTGGCGGCTTGCGCGCGCTGCACGCTGGTGGTGGCAAAGGCGTCTTGCTGGGCGCGGGTAAAGCCGTATTTGGCAGCGCAGTCTTCGCCAAAGGTGCCCATGGAGCGGCCGGCTTCGTAAGCGTCTTCCAGGCCGTCGAGCATCATGTGGTCAAAAATGCGGTCGTGGCCAATGCGGTAGCCGCCACGCGCTTTGGGCAGCAGGTAGGGCGCGTTGGTCATGCTCTCCATGCCACCGGCCACCAGCACATCGGCGCTGCCAGCGGCCAGCATGTCGTGCGCAAACATGGCGGCGCGCATGCCCGAGCCACACATCTTGGACAAGGTCACCGCGCCTGCGCTGATGGGCAGGCCACCTTTGAACGCAGCCTGGCGCGCGGGGGCCTGGCCCTGGCCGGCCATGAGGCAGTTGCCAAAAATCACTTCGTCCACTTGCTCGGGCTTGACACCTGCGCGCTCTATGGCGGCCTTGATGGCAGCACCACCCAGGTCGTGGGCGGCGAGTCCGGAGAAGTCGCCCTGGAATGCGCCCATGGGCGTGCGGGCTGCGCTGACGATAACGATGGGGTCTTGCATAAAGCCTCCTAAAACAAAGAATTGAAAGTGGCGCGCTTAGGCGCGGGGGAACCGCTTCTCGCGGTCGTACGGAAACACGTCGTGCACATGGCCGGCCGCAATGCGGTCTTTGTGGCTTTGCCAAAAAGCGGCGTCCAACAGGTCGGCGTGGTGTTTCATGAACACACCACGCACTGCAGGGTTGCCCAGCAAGAAGGGGCCAAAGGTTTCGGGGAACACGTCTTTGGGGCCTACCGAATACCAGGTCTCACCCGACATTTCGTCCTCTTCGTTGCGCGGCGCGGGCACGCGGCGGAAGTTGCAGTCGGTGATGTATTCGATCTCGTCGTAGTCGTAAAACACCACCTTGCCATGGCGGGTGATGCCAAAGTTTTTCCAAAGCATGTCGCCGGGGAAGATGTTGGCCGCCACCAGGTCTTTGATCGCGTTGCCGTACTCCACCACGCCGCGCTCAATTTGCTCACGCGCGCGCTCGGCGTTGGCCGATGTGTCGGCGGCATTGGCGCCGCCTGCGTCAAAAGCCTCTTGCAAATAGATGTTGAGCGGAATCATGCGCCGCTCGATGTAGACGTGCTTGAGGATCACTTCCAGCGTGCCATCGCCGTCGCGGTCGTTGATCTCGAGCTGGCTGGGCGCAAACTTTTCGATCTCGGCAATCAGCTCGTCGCTAAAGCGGTCGCGCGGAAAACCCACTTCGCTGTACTCCAGCGTGTCGGCCATGCGGCCCACGCGGTCGTGCTGCTTGACCAGCAGGTACTTGCCTTTGATCTGCTCGCGCGAGGTGTCTTTGGGCGGTGGGTAGTAGTCTTTGATGACCTTGAACACATAGGGAAAACTGGGCAGGTCAAACACCAGCATGACCATGCCCTTGATACCTGGGGCGATGCGGAACTTGTCGGTGGAGTGGCGCAGGTGGTGCAAAAAGTCGCGGTAAAAAAGCGTCTTGCCCTGCTTGGCCAGCCCGAGTGCGTTGTAGATTTCGTTGCGCGGTTTGCGGGGCATCATGCTGCGCAAAAACTGCACATAGGCCGAGGGCACTTCCATGTCCACCATGAAGTAGGCCCGCGCAAAGCTAAACAGCATGAGCAAATCGTCTTCGCCGAACAGCGCAGCGTCCACCACTAGGCTGCCGCTTTTGTTGTGCAGAATCGGCAGCGCAAAAGGAAACTCGGTAAAACCGTTGATCAGCTTGCCGACCACATAGCAGCCCTTGTTGCGAAAGAACAAGCCCGAGAGCACCTGAATCTGAAAATTGGCGCGCAGCTTGGCGTCGCCCAAGCGCTGGAGCATGGCTTCTGCCACCCAGCCTGCGTCGCGCGTGATGTGGTCAAAGGGCAGGAGCAGATCAAAGTCTTGCAGCATGCGCGCCAGCACCTCGGTCATGGTGTCCAGCGCAGGGTAGTAGGAGCGGTAGGTGGGGCGGGCCTGGGCGTCGGAGTCTTCGATGTACTCGGTGCTCACCGCCGGGCGCACAAAAATAAAGTCGTTCTGAAAATACGCGCGGTGCAAAATTTTGGTGGTGACCGAGTTGAAGAAGGTCTCTGCCAACTCGGGCTGGTGGTGGTCTACCAACAAACCGATGTAGTGCAGCTTGACTTGCTGCCACACGTCCATGGGCTGCTCACCCGCGCCAAACTCGCGCTCCAGGCGGTTGGAGCATTCCAGCACCCGCAGGTCATAAAACTCAATCCGCTCGCGCTGCGCACGCTGCTGGCCGTGCCAGTCGGCGGTTTCAAAGCGGTGCTTAGCGCGTGCCGATTCGGTGCGGAACAGGCGGTAGTGGCGGTTGAAGCCGTCCATCATCGCCTTGGCGATGTCGTAGGCAACGGTGGAGTCCAGGCGGGTGGGGAACATGGCGGTGCGCCTTTTGGTTCAGGGTTTGCGGGTGCGCTGTGCCCAGCGCTGGCGCAGGGCGTACAGGGCGCGGCCATAGGCCGGTGTGACTTCGTCCACGCTGGCAGCGGTAATGCACATGTCTTCCAGCAAGCCGTTGTGCAGGCCATAGACCCAGCCATGCACCACCACTGACTGGCCGCGGTGCCATGCGTCTGCCACCACGGTGGTGCGGCAGACGTTGCGCGCTTGCTCCAGCACATTGAGCTCCACCAGCGCATCCACCCGGCTGTCTTCGGGCAGGCTCTCCAGAAACACCTCGTGTGCGTCGCGCACGTCTTGCACATGGCGCAGCCAGTTGTCCACCAGGCCCGCGCGCTGGTTGGTCATGGCCGCGCGGATGCCACCACAGTTGCTGTGGCCGACCACGATGATGTGCTTCACGCCCAGCGCATCGACCGCGTATTGGATGACCGACAAGGCATTGAGGTCGGAGTGCACCAGGAGGTTGGCCACATTGCGGTGGACAAACAACTCACCGGGCAGCAAGCCCACCAGTTCGTTGGCAGGCACGCGGCTGTCGGCGCAGCCAATCCACAAATACTCGGGCTTTTGCTGCTGCAGCAAGCGGGTGAAAAAACCCGCCTCGCGCTCTTCGGTCTTGCGGGCCCAGTCGCGGTTTTTTTCAAACAGCTCGGTCAGTTCGGTGCTCATGAATGTCCTTGCTTACATGGTCTCGGCAAACAACTCGCGGCCGATCAGCATGCGGCGGATTTCGCTGGTGCCAGCGCCAATTTCGTACAGCTTGGCGTCGCGCCACAAACGGCCCAGCGGGTAGTCGTTGATGTAGCCATTGCCGCCAAAAATCTGCACACCCTCGCCTGCCATCCAGGTTGCTTTTTCGGCGGTCCACAAGATCACGCTGGCGCAGTCTTTGCGCACACGGCGCACATGCTCGGAGCCCAAGGCATCGAGGTTTTTGGCAACGGTGTAGGCAAACGAACGCCCGGCTTGCAGCACGGTGTACATGTCAGCGACCTTGCCCTGGATGAGCTGGAACTCGCCGATGCTTTGGCCAAACTGCTTGCGGTCGTGGATGTAGGGCACCACGTTGTCCATCACCGCTTGCATGATGCCCAAGGGCCCACCGCTCAGTACCGCGCGCTCGTAGTCCAAACCGCTCATCAGCACCTTGGCGCCTTGGTTCAGGCCACCCAGCACATTGGCCACAGGCACTTCGACGTTTTGAAACACCAGCTCGCCGGTGTGGCTGCCGCGCATGCCCAGCTTGTCGAGCTTTTGCGCAATCGAAAACCCCGGCATGCCTTTTTCAATCAAAAACGCGGTCACGCCGCGCGCACCGAGCTCGGGCTCGGACTTGGCATAGACCACCAAAGTGTCGGCGTCGGGGCCGTTGGTGATCCACATCTTGCTGCCGTTGAGCAGGTAGTAGCCCCCTTTGTCTTCGGCACGCAGTTTCATGCTGAGCACGTCGCTGCCGGAGCCCGGCTCGCTCATGGCCAACGCACCCACGTGCTCGCCGCTGATGAGCTTGGGCAGGTACTTGGCGCGTTGGGCCTCGCTGCCGTTGCGTTTGATCTGGTTCACGCACAGATTGCTGTGCGCGCCGTAGCTCAGGCCCACACTGGCGCTGGCGCGCGAGATTTCTTCCATGGCCACCATGTGCGCCAGGTAGCCCATGTTGGCGCCACCGTATTCCTCACCCACTGTGATGCCCAGCACGCCCAAGTCGCCCATCTTGGCCCACAGGTCCATGGGGAATTGGTCGTTTTTGTCGATCTCGGCCGCACGCGGTGCAATCTCGCTTTGCGCGAATTCGCGTACAGCGTCGCGCAGGGCATCGACGTCCTCGCCCAATTGAAAGTCCAGGCCGGGTAAGTTGTTCATGGGGTTTCCTTTGATGGGGATGTGGTTTCTGTGCGTGGGGCTCAAGCGGCCACGGGCGTCTTTTTGCTACGGCCCGCAGCAGCGGGGGGTTGGGTTTTGGCCAGCAGCGCGCGGGCTTC
This sequence comes from Comamonadaceae bacterium, assembly GCA_947447985.1. Lineage (GTDB taxonomy): Bacteria > Pseudomonadota > Gammaproteobacteria > Burkholderiales > Burkholderiaceae_C > Allorhodoferax. The sequence continues at coordinate 19,797 of CANFLX010000035.1, read as the reverse complement.
GCGCTGATGCGCTTTGATCTCTTCGAGGTTGGCTTGCAGATCGGCCATTTGCGCCTCAATGCGGGCGCGGTGAGCGTCCAGCACGGCCAAAAACTTGGTCAGCTGCATGCCGGTGTCGCGCGGGCTGTCGTAGGTTTCGATGATGTCTTTGGCCTCGGTCAGGCTCAGGCCCAGGCGCTTGGCACGCAGGGTGAGTTTGAGGCGGGTGCGGTCACGCACGCTGTAGACCCGGTTGCGCCCCAGGGGGCCGGTACGCTCGGGCTGCAAGAGCCCCAGGTCTTCGTAAAAACGGATGGCCCGCGTGGTCAGGTCGAACTCGCGCGCTAGATCGCTGATGCTGAAGGTGGTGCTCATGCCATGTCCCGTACAGTCCGGTGGTTACTGCGTCAACCGGCAAACCGAGGCGACACGCGCCGGGGGGTCTGCTGACTACAATCGTCGCAATTGACGTTTACGTAAACGTCAATTATGAGGCATAAAAATACCCCCATGAACGAACTCGAAAATCAACTTCACTACCCCCTGGGCGACACCTTGCCCGACGAGGGCCGCTGCATCGAGGTCGCACCGGGCATCAAGTGGATCCGCATGGCGCTGCCATTTGCGCTGAACCACATCAACCTCTGGCTGCTGCGCGATGCGCTGGAGACCGACCATGGGCGGGTTGAGGGCTGGAGCGTGGTGGACTGCTGCATCAGCCGCCCCGAGTCCAAAGCCCAATGGGAATCGATTTTCGTCAACGAGCTCGAGGGCCTCCCCATTCTGCGGGTGATTGCCACCCACATGCACCCCGACCACATTGGCTTGGCGCACTGGCTGTGCGAGCGCTGGAAGGTCGACCTGTGGATCAGCGCCACCGATTACCAGGTGGCGCGCATGGCCTGCATGGGCGACAACGGCTTTGGCGGTGAACGCTCGGCCGCCTACTTTGCCCAGCATGGTTTGAACGACGCCGAGTCGGTGGCCAGCATCCGCGCGCGCACCAACTACTTTCCCTCGCTGGTGCCCTCCATGCCTGAGAGCTACCACCGCATGATGGACGGCACGGAGTTGCGCATTGGCGGACGGATCTGGCGCTGCATCAGCGGATACGGCCACGCGCCCGAGCACATTGCGCTCTACTGCGATGAATTGCAGGTGCTGATTGGCGGCGACATGATGCTGCCGCGCATCTCCACCAACGTGAGCGTTTACGAGCAAGAGCCCGAGGCCAATGCGCTCAAGCTGTTTTTGGACTCGATCGACAAGTTCCGCGCACTGCCGGAGACCACCCTCACGCTGCCTGCGCATGGCAAGCCTTTCACCGGCTTGCACACCCGCATCACCCAGCTGCACGACCACCACCGTGACCGCATCAAGGAAGTGATGCTGGCCTGCGCAGAGAAAGCCTGCAGCGCACGCGACATCGTGCCCATCATGTTCAAGCGCGAGCTGGACTTGCACCAGATGACCTTTGCCATGGGCGAATCGGTGGCGCACCTGCACCTGCTGTGGTTTGAAGGAAAGCTCCAACGCCGCCTGGGTGAGGACGGCGTGTACCGCTTCCACGCGGCCTGATCTGCCAGAACGAATCGCCGCTACCAGCGCGGCAGGTTCTGGTCGTCTTTGAGCCGCGCGCGCAGCACCGCGTAATCGGGCACCACGCTGCGCACCGTGTCCCAAAAGCGCGGGCTGTGGTTCATGACGCGCAAGTGGCTGAGCTCGTGCGCCACCACATAGTCCAGCACCGCCAGTTCGCAATGCACCAACCGCCAGTTCAGGCGGATGCTGCCATCGCTGCGTGCACTGCCCCAGCGGGTGGCGGCATTGCTCAGCGCCAGCTGCGTCCAGCGCACTTGCAAGAGCGGCGCAAAGTGGTCCAGGCGCTGCACAAACAAGGCCCTGGCCTCTTGCATGAGCCAGGCGCGCACCGCAGCGCGGATTTGCACTGGCGTGGCGGTTTGCGGCAGTGCCAGGTGCAGGAGCCGTGTTGACGCATCCTGCGCTTGGCCCAAGTGCGTGACGCCGCCCTTGCCTGCCAGATGCACGCACACGGTCTGGCCCAAATACGGAAAGCAAGCGCCCTCGGCCCACACGATTTGCTGCTCCTGTTGCTGCTGTCGGCGCTCGGTGGTTTCTTGGAGTTTGCGCACGATCCAGCGGGCTTTTTCTTGCAAGGCGGCGTCGATTTCGCGCAGCGGTGTCCAGCGCGGGGCACGCACGCTCAGGCCCTCGGGGCCGACCACCATGCCAATGGTGCGGCGCTTGCCGCGCACCAAAGAAAAGGCCACACGCACGCCGTCCAGCTGCAAGGTGCGGCTGGCTTGCGGGTGGGCGAAATGGGGTGGCGCGTCGGCCTGCGGTGCAGGTTCAGCCGTGGCTATGACGGACGCCTCTGCGGGCGGACCGAACAGGTCCAAGGTGTAACGCAGCAAGGGGTGCATGGTGCGCCCTCAGGGGCTGGGAGCGGCCCCGGTGGCAGGCGCGCGGCTCTGAAGGGCATAGGCCTCGGGGTCCAGGCGGTGCATTTCGGCCTCAATCCACGCTTCCACCTCTCGGATCATTTCCTCGGGCCGGCGGCCTTCGGGGGACATGGCCGGGCCGATGGACACGTCGACGATGCCGGGGTATTTCACAAAGGCCTTGCGTGGCCAGCATTTGGCCGAGCTCACTGCAATCGGAAACACGGGCGCGCCGGTTTGGATGGCCAGGCGGGTACCGCCGGATTTGTATTCACCGCGCTGTCCGCGCGGAATGCGGGTGCCTTCCGGGAACATGATGACCCAGACCCCGCGCGCCAGCAACTCTTTGCCCTGCGACACCACCTTGGCAAAAGCCCGGGCGCGCAGACTGCGGTCAATGTGAATCATGTCCAGCCGCGCCATGGACCAGCCGAAAAACGGCACATACAGCAGCTCTTTTTTGAACACGTAGGCCAGCGGGTGCGGCATCAAGGAAGGCAGCAAGAAAGTCTCCAGTGTGGACTGGTGCTTGACCAGCAAAATCGCACCGCTGTTTTTGCCCATAGGCAGGTGCTCCATGCCGCTCACGCGCACCCGGATACCCAAAATGACTTTGGCGCCCCAAATCGCGCAGCGCAACCACCCTGCTGCCACCGCCCACAAGCGGTCGCCGCGAACAAAAATGGAGGTGATCAGCAGCACGATGGCCCACGGAATCACCGTCAGCACCATCCACAGCATGTGCAATACCGAACGAACAAAAGACATCGGCGATTTACCTCGTGGAACGTAAAGGGGCCAAGCGTGTGTCAGCCCTGGGCGACCAGATAGTCCGCAAAGGCGGCCAAATCGGCATGCACCACAGTATGCGCCGGATAAGAGGCAGGCAGGGGCTGATCACGGTAGGCCGCGGCTTTGCCCGTCAACACCGCGTGCGGCACGCAACCGACCGCTTGCGCCGCCACCAAGTCGCGCGCCGAGTCGCCCACCGCCGGCATGCCAGCGAGCACCACACCGTAACGCTCGGCGATTTGGGTAAACAGACCCGGTGCAGGTTTGCGGCAACTGCACACCTCTTCGGGGGCATGGGGGCAGTAAAAAACGGCATCGACCCGACCGCCCACTGCTGCGAGCATGCGGTGCATCTTGGCGTGCATGGCGTTGAGTGCCGCCACATCAAACAGGCCCCGGCCCAAGCCCGACTGGTTGCTGGCGACCACCACATGCCAGCCGGCATGGTTGATGCGCGCAATGGCCTCGAGCGCGCCGGGCAGCGGCTCCCACTCCAGGGCCGTTTTGACATAGTCGTCCCGGTCCACGTTGATCGTGCCATCGCGGTCCAGGATGCACAGTTTCATGGCCGGGGTTTTGAGCATGGTTTAGGCCGCCAACTTGGACAAATCGGCCACGCGGTTCATCGCAAGGTGCAGGCTTTGCAGCAAGCCCAGGCGGTTCAAGCGCAAGTCCATCTGCTCAGCGTTGACCATCACGCCATCAAAAAATGCATCCACAGGCGTGCGCAGCACCGCCAGAATTTGCAGGCTGGCCGTGTAGTCACCGGCTTCAAATTCGGCATTGGCATGGGGCAGCACGGATTGCAATGCCGCATAGAGTTCTTTTTCTGCCGCTTCTTGCAAGAGCACCGGGCTGACATGGGCGTCCACGGCGTCGGTTTTTTTCAAGATGTTGCCGATGCGTTTGTTGGCAGCAGCCAGTGCCGCACTTTCGGGCAGGGCGGCAAAAGCGCGCACCGCCAGCAGGCGTTTGGGCACTTCGCCCAAGCGCTGGGGACGCAGGGCCAGCACGGCGTCGACTTCTTGTGCGCTGTAGCCCTGTTCGCGCAAGGTGCCCGCCAAGCGGTCGTACACAAAGTCGGCCAAGGCCTGGGTCGGGTCGCTGATCAAAGCGCCAAACGCCGGAACCGCCGCTTGCAGTGTGGCAGTCACGTCCAGCGCCAAGTCGCGCTCAATCAGCATGCGGATCAAGCCCAGCGCGTGGCGGCGCAGGGCAAAGGGGTCTTTGTCGCCAGTGGGCACGTTGCCGGTGCCGAACATGCCGACCAGCGTTTCCAGCTTGTCGGCCAAGGCGACCACCAGGCCCACCGGATTGCGCGGCAGGCTGTCACCAGCAAAGCGGGGTTTGTAGTGGTCTTCAATGGCCTGGGCGATGTCATCGGACAAGCCGTCGTGGCGCGCGTAGTAGCCGCCCATGGTGCCTTGCAGCTCGGGGAATTCGCCCACCATGTCGGTCAGCAAATCGGTCTTGGCCAAACGCGCGGCGTGCGCGGCTTGGTCTGCCAGCGCCTCACCGCCGAGCTGCTGGCCGATGGCGCGGGCAATGGCGCAGACGCGCGCCATGCGGTCGCCTTGGCTGCCGAGCTTGTTGTGGTACACGACTTTGGACAAGCCTTCAACGCGCGACTCGAGCGTCTTTTTGCGGTCCTGGTTAAAGAAGAACTGCGCATCGGCCAAACGCGGGCGTACCACGCGCTCATTGCCGTCAATCACCGCACTGGGGTCGGCGGGGCTGACATTGCTCACGATCAAAAAGCGGTTGCTCAACTTGCCTGCGGCGTCGAGCAGCGGAAAGTATTTTTGGTTGGCCTTCATGGTCAGAATCAGGCACTCTTGCGGCACTTCGAGGAACTCTTTTTCGAACGCGCACACCAGCACATTCGGCCGCTCGACCAGCGCCGTGACTTCGTCCAACAAGGCATCGTCGTCCACTGGCTGCGCGCCCAGGGCTTGGGCCGCGGCTTGGAGTTGGCGCGCAATGTCGGCGCGGCGCGCCTCGAAGCTGGCAATCACCGCACCGTCGCGCGCCAAGGTGGCAGCGTAGTCGTCAGCATGGCCCATCACCACGGGCGACTTGGCGGCTTCAAAGCGGTGGCCTTGCGTGCTGTTGCCCGCCTGCAAACCGAGCGCCGAAACCGGCACCACGCTGCTGCCGTGCAAAGCGACCAGGCCGTGGGCCGGACGCACAAAGCTCACGGTGGACCAGCCGGGCAATTCGCAGTCGCGCTCCAGTTGGTAGGTCATGACCTTTGGAATGGGCAGCTTGGCAATCGCCTCTGTCAGTGCTTTTTGCAGGCCCTCGGTCAGGGTCGCACCGCGCACATTGCTTTCCAAAAACAAGGCCTCGGCTTTGCCGTCCAGGGCGCGTTGGAGCCCGGGCACTGCAGACGCATCTGCGCCCAGGCTTTGCAGCTTTTTCAGCAGCGCGGGCGTGGCGGCGCCTGCGGCGTCCAGGCCCACAGCCACGGGCATGAGTTTTTGCGACACGGCTTTGTCCGGCGCCTGAGTAGCAACGTCGGTGACATGCACGGCCAAGCGGCGCGGCGACGCGAAATCAGTGACGACCGCGTGGGCACTCGCCAGGCCTTGGGCCTTGAGGCTGTCGGCCAACACGGAGGCAAAGGCAAGGCCGAGTTTCTTCAGCGCCTTGGGTGGCAGCTCTTCCACCAACAATTCAACAAGCAGGTTCTGGGTAGTCATGTTCGGGTTTCCTGCCTTCAGGCTTCAACAGCTTTTTTGGGCATGTGCGCAATCCATTCGCGCGGTGCCATGGGGAAGCCGAGGCGCTCGCGGCTCTCGTAGTAGCACTGGGCCACGCCACGCGACAGGTTGCGGATGCGGCCCATGTAGGCGGCGCGCTCGGTCACGCTGATGGCACCCCGCGCGTCGAGCAAATTGAAGCTGTGTGCGGCTTTCAGCACTTGCTCGTAAGCTGGGAGCGCCAGCGCCACCTCGATCAGATGTTTGGCCTGTTTTTCGTGCGCGGTAAAGGCGGTGAACAAAAAGTCGGTGTCGCTGTGCTCGAAGTTGTAGGTCGATTGCTCGACCTCGTTTTGCTTGTACACATCACCGTAGGTCATGGTGTCGGTCCATTGCAAGTTGTAGACGTTGTCCACGCCCTGCAAATACATGGCCAGGCGCTCCAGGCCGTAGGTGATTTCGCCGGTCACGGGTTTGCAATCAATACCGCCGACCTGCTGGAAGTAGGTGAACTGCGTGACTTCCATGCCGTTGAGCCAGACCTCCCAGCCCAGGCCCCAGGCGCCCAGGGTGGGGTTTTCCCAATCGTCTTCGACGAAGCGGATGTCGTTTTGCTTGAGGTCGAAGCCCAGCGCTTCGAGCGAGCCCAAATACAAGTCCAGAATGTTGGCGGGCGCGGGCTTCATGACCACCTGGTACTGGTAGTAGTGCTGCAAGCGGTTGGGGTTTTCGCCGTAGCGGCCGTCTTTGGGGCGGCGGCTGGGCTGCACATAGGCGGCCTTCCAGGGCTCGGGGCCGATGGCGCGCAAAAACGTGGCGGTGTGCGAGGTGCCGGCACCGACTTCCATGTCGTAAGGCTGCAAGAGCGCGCAGCCCTGGGCGTCCCAATAGGACTGAAGCGTCAAAATAATTTGCTGAAAGGTCTTCATGTGCGGGAGTCTGAGAAGCCGCGCGGGGGCCACTGCATGCCGGGGCAACGAGGTCGCTGCTGTGCGCGTAAACCCTTGATTTTAGAGGTGATTGGCTGGGCTATCCTTTTGCGATCGGAGGAATCGATGGGCATACAACAACTGGTTTTGGGTTTGGTACTGGCGACCATGGTGTTTTCTGTGGCGCTGGAGTTGCAGATCGACGACTTTCGGCGGGTGGCGCAAGCGCCCAAGGCCGTGATTTGCGGGCTGATCCCGCAGTTCATCTTGCTGCCAGTAGGTACCTGGTTGGCCACCATGGTGCTCGACTTGCCCTCCAACATCGAGACCGCCATGATTTTGGTGGCGGCCTGCCCTGGTGGCAGCCTGAGCAATGTGGTCACCCATTTCGGTCGGGGCAATACCGCGCTGTCGGTCAGCATTTCCGCCGTGGCCAGCGTGATCGCACTGGTGGCGACACCGTTCAACTTCAGTTGGATGGTGGCGACCAACCCCAACACCTCGGCATGGCTGCAGACACTGTCCATCGACCCCGAGGGCATTTGGTGGAGCCTTTTGCTGCTGCTGGCATTGCCCATGGCCTTGGGCCTTGCAGCCTCACACCGGTTGCCGGCACTCCACGGCGCGCATTCGCAAGCCCTTGGGCAACTTTGCGGTGGCAGCACTGGTGGTGTTCATCATCGCGGGCCTGATCAAGGAACGCCAGTTGCTCACTCTGGGGCTGCTGCCCATGCTCTTGATCGTGGTGCTGCACAACGCCAGCGGCTTGGCCTTTGGCTGGATCACCGCCTTTGCAATGCGCGTGAGCGAACGCGACCGACGCGCCGTGGTGATTGAGGGCGGCATGCAGAACTCGGGCCTGGCGCTGGGCATCATTGCGCTGCAGTTCAACAGCGATTTGGGTATGGTGACCTTGGCCAGCCTGTGGGGCATGTGGCATATCGTCAGTGGCATGGCACTGGCACTGATTTGGAGACGCAAAGATGCTCGATTGGCTGATTAAGGGCGGCACCGTCGTCGACGGCACCGGCGCCACACCCTATGTGGCCGATGTGGGCGTGCGCGACGGGCGCATCGTCGAATTGGGCACGGTCACGTCGCCATCGCGGCAAACGCTGCAAGCCCAGGGGCTGTGGATTACCCCCGGATTTATTGACATCCATACCCACTATGACGGCCAGGCCACCTGGGACGACTGCTTCACCCCCAGCATTTACCACGGCGTAACCACCGTGGTGATGGGCAACTGCGGTGTCGGTTTTGCACCGGTGCGACCTGGCCATGAAGATGAGCTCGTCAAGCTGATGGAAGGCGTAGAAGATATTCCCGGTGCGGCCTTGCACGAAGGCATACGCTGGAACTGGGAGAGTTTTCCGCAGTACATGGACGCCCTGGCCGCTACGCCGCGCAGCCTGGACTACTTGGTGCAAGTGCCGCACGACCCGCTGCGCATGTACGTCATGGGTGAGCGTGCCCTGGCCCACACCATGGCCACAAACGCCGACATCGACGCCATGCGTGCCCTGCTGCACGAGGCGCTCAAGGCGGGTGCGGCAGGTCTCAGCACCGGACGCAGCGACAACCACCGCACCTCGGAGGGCAAAGACACGCCTGCGGCCAATGCCAGCGCCCAAGAGCTGATCGGCTTGGCGCAGGCCTTTGCGGGCTTACGACATGGCGTAGTCCAGGTCGTGAGTGACTACAACTTGTTGCAAGGGCCGGGGCAGTTTGACGCCGAGTTTGACTTGGTAGACGCTTTGGCGCGTGCCAGTGGCAGACCGCTCTCGCTGACGTGGTTGCAGCGCGACCCGGGCGGTGAGCAGTTCCGCCAGATCCAACAGCGGGTCGAATCTGCGGTGAATGCAGGCCTGCCGCTGTACTTGCAAACGGCCGCGCGCGGCATTGGCGTGATGACCGGCTTTGACGCGAGTTTTCACCCCTTCATGGGCTTTCCGGGCTACAAAGAAGTGGCGCACCTGCCGCTGGCTGAGCGCGCTGCCGCCCTGCGCGAACCAGCGCGCAAGGCGCGCATCCTGGCGCAAAAATCGGAGCCCTTGGCGGGCGACGGCAGCGCGGTGCCACCGCTGGTCGACATTTTGCTGAGCCAGATTGAGCGCATCAGTGGCCGCATGTTTCCACTGGCGCAGCAGCCTGACTACGCACCCCACGTGTTGCAGAGTTTTTATGTGCGTGCACGTCAAGCCGGAACCTCCGCGTTGGAGGCGATCTACGATTACTTGAGCGCAGGCGACGGCCAGGGACTGATTTACTTTCCCATCTTCAATTACAACGACGGCTCATTGGCCACGGTGCGGGAAATGCTGGAGCACCCGCGCGCCTTGAGCGGCCTGAGCGATGCGGGCGCCCATGTGGGCACCGTCTGCGACGCCAGCTTCAGCACCTTCATGCTCAGTCACTGGGTGGCCCAGGAAGGGCCTCTGGCCATGCCGCTGGAACAGGCGGTGGAAATGCTGACCCGACGCAATGCGCGCTACTTGGGCCTGAGCGACCGCGGTGTGATCGCGGTCGGACAACGCGCCGACCTGAATGCCATTGACCCGACCCAACTCGGTCTGTCACTGCCCTCCATGGTGCGTGACCTGCCCGCGGGCGGAAAGCGCTTCGTGCAGGGCGCCACAGGCTACGTTGGCACCTGGGTGGCGGGGGAACAGGTGCAGTCACAGGGGCGCATCACCGAAGCGCGCCCGGGCCGTCTCGTGCGCATGGGGCAAGCAGGCAGCTGAATGGCGGGGTCAGGCGCGGCGGCGCCAGGCCCCAGCGAGCACCGCAAAGCCCAGCAGCCACAAGGGCCACAAACCAAAACGCGAAGCCCACCAGGCAAAAGGCGTCAGACCTTCGCGGCCCTGTACTTCGCCCACCAGCACACCCGCCGTCATACGGGGCAGCGCTGCCGTGGTATGGCCCTGGTGGTCCAGGATCGCGGTTGCGCCGGTATTGGTCGCGCGCACAAAGGGGCGCTGAAATTCCAAGGACCGCATGCGCGAAATCGCCAAATGCTGGTCGACCGCCACGGTGTCGCCAAACCAGCCCAGGTTGCTGACATTCACAAACACCGTGGGCGCAGCGGCGGCGTCGGCAAAGCGGGTGGCCAGCTCCTCGCCAAACAAATCTTCGTAACAAATATTCGGGGCCAGACGCTGCCCTTGCAGCGCAAACGAGGGCTGGCCCAACGCCCCTCGGTTGAAGTCGCCCAAGGGAATGTTCATCATGGCAGTGAACCAGCGAAACATCGGCGGAATGAATTCGCCAAAGGGCACCAAATGGCGCTTGTCGTAGCGCAAGGCCTGCGTGCCATTGCCCGGCAGCCCGATCACCGAGTTGCTATAGCCCGCCACGTCATCTCCTAAGGGGATCCCGACAATCGCCGCTTGGCCGGTAGCGGCGAAATGATCACGCAGGGTCTCGAGGTAGCCCTCGGGCAAGTCCCGGGGCAACACAGGAAGGGCGGTCTCGGGCGCCACGACCAGTGGGGTGCGTGCCGCCAGCAATTCGGTCTGGTACCAGCGCAAAGCGCGCGCAACGCCGGTGCCCACTTCAAACTTTTCGTTTTGGGGGATGTTGCCCTGCAATAGCGTCACAGCAAGGGATCCACTGCTTTGCGTCCATTCGTTCACGCTGGCCGGCAGGAGCAAGGGCACCAGCAGCGCCAACAACACTGCGCCCACTGCGCGGCGACGGGGTAGCGCGTTGCGATGGGGCAAGGCGACGACCGTGTGCAGCCGGGTCAGCACCGCCTGCGCCAAGGCCATGGCCAGGCCGGCTGCCAGTGCGGTGATGCCGTACACCCCGATCCAAGGCGCATAAAACGCCAGAGGGCCGTTCAGGTGCGCATAGCCGCCCGCGCCCCAGCCAAACCCTGTGAGCCAGGTGCCGCGGGCCATTTCGGCCATCATCCACAGAGCGCCAAACAACAGGGGCGAGCCAACCGGCCGCTGCTGTGCGAAGCGCCACCACAGGCCACCAGCGAGTCCGAAATAGAGCGCCAAGGCTGCCGCCAGCAACACAATCGCGACCACGGCCAAGGGCGCTGCCAAGCCACCATAGGTGTGCATGGCCACGAACAACCACCAGAAGGTGCAGGCCAAGAAGGAGGTCGCAAAGACCCAGCCTGCCCGAAAGGCCTGGCTCGCTGAACGGGTGCGCAGCAGGCATGCCGCCAGCAGCGCCATGGCCAACACCTGCAGCGGCCACAAGGTGTCGCCGCGCGACCAGCCCAGATCCACAGGCCAGCCCGTGCTGGCCGCGTGCAACGCACCTGCCAGCACCAGCAGCAAGAAGCGCGTGAGGCTCACACCGGCGTGGCGGGCGCGACTTTGAACCAGCGCACCGCACCGCCTTTGGTGTGCAGCACCACGAATTCGAGTCCCGCGAGTTGGTAACGCTCACCCCGCTTGGGCACATGGCCCATTTCATGGGCCACCAAACCGCCGATGGTGTCAAATTCGTCAGCATCCTCGCGCGACTGCAAATGGACGTTGAATGCGGTTTCAATGCGCTCAATGGGCGCATCACCGTTTACACGGTAGCCGCCGTCTGGCAGGGCAAAAATATCGCCCTCGTCGTCCTCGATGTCGAACTCGTCTTCGATCTCGCCGACGATTTGTTCCAGCACGTCTTCAATCGTGATCAGACCGGCAACACGGCCAAATTCGTCGATGACGATGGCCAAGTGGTTGCGGTAGCCGCGAAAGTCGCGCAGCAAATCGTTCAAGCCTTTGGTCTCGGGCACAAATACAGCCGGGCGCAGCAGCGCGCGGATATTGAGCTCGGGCGCACGCTGCAGCTTGAGCAGGTCTTTGGCCATGAGCGTGCCGATGATGTTTTCTCGCTCGCCCTCAAACACCGGAAAACGCGAGTGGGCGGTGTCGATCACGGTGTGCATCAGCTCATCCATGGGCGCCTGGATATTGATCAGGTCCATGCGCGTGGCTGGCACCATCACGTCGCCGGCCGTCATGTCGGCCATGCGGATGACGCCTTCGAGCATGGCGCGGGATTGGGCACCGATGATTTTGTTGTCTTCGGCTTCGGCCAGGGTTTCGATTAACTCGTCGGCCGAGTCGGGGCCGGGGTGGAGAAATTCGGCCAAGCGCTGGAGAAAGGTTCGCTTGTCTTCTTTTTCAGCGGGGTGCGCGGGGTGAGGGTCTGACACTGACGTGGGGCACAAGGGCCGTTTTTGCGAGGCCTCTAGGATAGCCCAAGCGCAAGGCGCTGTCCGACCCTCTTAAGGCGCAGGCTTCTGTGCGCCAGGGCGCAGCCCTTGGCGCACCTGCTGGATGCCTGCCAACAGGCCCCAAAAATGGTGGGCCTGCACTTTCAAGCGGTAATCGGTGTCGGCGATCTGGGTGTCCACGGCCTCACTCCAGTGGGAGTGAAAGGTCGGGCGGGGCAGCTTGAGGTAAGCGTCCGACTCGGAACCAAAGCGCTCCACCGTGGCGCCCGCCTTGCGCGCGATTTTGAGCATGGCGCTGTTTTCGCTCAAAGCATGGATGAACAGGAGTGAAATGCGGTCGTTTTGGGCATGCAATTGCGCCCGGGCAAACAACTTGGCACCCAGACCTTTACCCCGGTGCGCAGGCAGCACCGACACGCCAAACTCCGCACACCGATCCGCCTGAGGGTCTTGCGCGTAGGCCAAATGCGCCATCGCGATCAAGCGCAAACGGCGGTTGAAGATGCCGTACACCTGGTCACGGTCAAAGTCCAAACCGTCCACGTAACGCTTGATCAGCTCGTCTTGCGCCGCGTAGCCGAAGCGCATGTAGCGGTCCGCGGGAGAGAGTTCTAGCAAATGCGCCAAGACCGCCGCACGGTGGCGTGGACGCAGTCCACGAATAGGTACCAGCGCGGCCTTGGGAAAGCGACCGCCCGCCAGGGGCGCAACGCCGGAAGCCGTGCGCCAACGCAACAGTCCTGCGGCCGCGTCACGCACGATGGATAGGGTTTCACGAAGTCCGCTCATGGCTCCATCATAAGGGTTTTCCCTAGTTTATGCTGCACTGCAGCGTAAACCCCGCCTCTATTGCGACGCTCTACGACCTGGGTCAAGACATAGACTCTGCCCCACGTTCACTGAGTCTCTTATTCACCATGCACATTGCCCGCCCCCCCGTCACCCTGCCCCCGTCGGTGCGTGTGTTTGAGCGGGGCTGGCTGTCGTCGAACAACATCCTGGTGCAGGACGTTCACCACGCCGCGCTGATTGACAGCGGCTACTGCAGCCACAGCGACCAAACAGTGGCGCTGGTGAAAAACGCCCTCGCCGGTCAAGCACTGGACCTGTTGCTCAACACCCATCTGCACAGCGACCACTGCGGTGGCAATGCGGCCTTGCAGGCGGCCTACCCGGCTCTGCAGACGCAGATCCCACCAGGCCTGGCCCATGCCGTGCAGCCCTGGACCCCTTCGCAACTGAGCTTTGATGCCACCGGCCAAAGCTGCCCGCCTTTTCACATCGACGCCACGCTGCAGCCAGGGAGCACGCTCACGCTGGGCGGCTTGGAGTGGCAGGTGCACGCCGCGCCGGGCCACGACCCGCACTCGGTGGTGATATTCGCGCCCCAGGCCCGCTTGCTGATTTCAGCCGATGCGCTGTGGGAAAACGGCTTTGGTGTGGTGTTTCCCGAGCTCGAAGGCGAGGACGCCTTTGACGAAGTGGGCGCCACGCTGGACTTGATTGAGGACCTGAAGCCGCTGACCGTCATTCCCGGCCACGGCGCGCCGTTCATCGCGGTGACCCAGGCCTTGGAGACGGCCCGCAAGCGCTTGGACTACTTTCAGCGCCAGCCCGAACGTCACCGCAACTATGCCGCCAAGGTCTTGCTCAAATTCAAATTGCTTGAGCAGCAAAGCATGCACGTGGACTCGCTCGTGGAATGGGCGGTGTCTACGTCCTACATGAAGCAAATGGCCACATCGGTGCAGGGCGCTGGGTCGGAGCGCGCCCTGGTGCTCGATTGGCTGGCGCAGTTGGTGCAAGCCGGTGCCGCCGAACAGGACGGCGACCAGGTCCGCAACCGCGACTGAGGCGCGGGGGCTAGGCGCCGCGCTTACCGCGACTGACCGGCACGCCCAGTTGCTTGAGCTTGCGGTACAGGTGGGTGCGCTCCAAACCGGTTTTTTCCGAGACACGCGTCATAGAACCCGCCTCTTTGGCGAGCTGGTATTCAAAATAAGCCCGCTCGAAATCGTCCCGCGCATCGCGCAAGGGGCGGTCCAAATCGAACGCTTGCAAGGCGTTGGCAACCGCAGGTGGCAGGTAAGCCTCGGGCGTCGCCATGCCACTGCCCACGGTCGATGCCACGGCATCAGATCCTGACACCGGGCGCATCGGAGCACCACCCTTGCGCATCAAACCCAGCTCCACCGCTTTGAGGAGTTTTTGCAGCGTGACGGGCTTTTCCAAAAAGGCCAAGGCGCCGATTTTTGTCGCCTCTACCGCCGTCTCAATCGTGGCGTGTCCGCTCATCATGATGACCGGCATGGTCAGCGCGCCGGTAGAGGCCCACTCTTTGAGCAGCGTCACCCCATCGGTATCAGGCATCCAGATATCGAGCAAAACCAAGTCGGGACGCTCGCGCAGCCGTGCAGCCCGGGCTTGCGCGGCGTTCTCGGCCAACTCGACACTGTGGCCCTCGTCATTGAGAATTTCCCACAGCAAATCGCGTATGCCATGTTCGTCATCGACCACCAAAATATTTGCCATGATGTATGCGCTGCTCGTTCAGTTAATTTCAGAATAAAACGTTTTTAGGCACTCGCCAACGACAGCGAGACCTGGGCACCAAAGACCACTCCGTCTTGCACTCGGTTGCTGATTTCAATGCGCGACGCGTGGTCGTCAGCGATCTTTTTGACCACCGCCAGCCCCAAACCAGTGCCACGCTGCTTGGTGGTGACATAGGGCTCAAACGCGCGCTTGAGAATGTTCTCGGGAAAACCACCACCGTGGTCCAGCACCGACAGGCGCACGCGCCCTGAATTGGGCAACAACTGGGTGCGAAGCACGATGCTGGCAGTGGCACTGGCTACCGCTGAGGCAGAGGACGCGGCCAAGGCTTGCTCGGTGGCGTCCTGGGCGTTTTGCAGCAGGTTGTGCAGCACTTGGCGCAGTTGCTCAGCGTCACCCAAAACGCGGGGAATCTGCGCGTCAAGCTCCAACTGAATAGGCACCGCCGAGGTCTCGTAGAGGTTCATCACATCAGCCACCAAGCCATTGAGGTCCACCGGCTCCAGCACCGCGGCGGGGAGTCGCGCGTAGTCGCGGAAATCATTGACCAGGCGTTTCATAGCATCGACCTGGTCGACGATGGTTTTGACTGATTTGACCAAGACCGCCTGCTCACTCGCTTGCAACTTGCCGCTGAGCTTCATCTCCAAGCGCTCGGCGGACAGTTGGATAGGGGTCAGCGGGTTTTTGATTTCATGGGCCAGTCGCCGCGCCACTTCGCCCCAGGCCTGGGCGCGCTGCGCGGAAACAATGTCAGTGATGTCGTCAAACACCAGCAGTCGACTGCGGTCGGGCAGGATGGCACCCCGCGCAATCAAGGTCTGGGCCTGCTCAGCCGCCATGCCTTCATGGGCCACTCCGAGTTCGAACGATTGCTGCCAGTGGTCGTTGGGCTGCTCCAAACGGCGGCTCAAAAATTCGGAAAATTGCTGCTGCACACCCACTGCGAAGGTATCCAAGCCTTCCAATTCGCGCAGGGTTGCGCCGCGAAAACTCTCCAAGGGCTGCTTCAAGATGCGGGCTGCACCGGGGTTGGCCGAGCGAACACTTCCGTCGGCGTTGAGCACTAAAACGCCCGAGGTCAGGTTGTCCAAAATGGTTTGCAGGTGGGCACGCGCGGAATCCACTTGGGACATGCTGCGCTGCACCGTGTGGCGCGCGTCCGCCAACTGCTGGGTCATCGATGCAAATGCACGGGTCAGACCGCCCAACTCGTCTTTGCCCTGCATGGCCAGCTTGGGCGTCAAATCCCCCGCAGCGACCTGGCTCACGCCTTCTGCCAACACCAGCAGGGGTCTGGCGATTTGGTTGCCCAAAATCACGGCCAGCAAAATAGCGCCGAACACGGCCAGGAACAGGCTCAGCGTCAGGGTGCCGATGTACATGCGCTTGAGACCTTCGCGGGCCAGAGCGCGCTCCTGGTACTCCCGGTTGGCACTTTCAACGGCCAGGGCGTTGGTGACGAGGTTGGAAGGCAGCGCGCGCTGCACCTGCAAAAATCGCTGCTCAGTGGCCAAGCCCACGCTTGCGGTGGGAATCAGCACCAGCGCTTTGAGTTGCGGATGCGCCGATTTGCCAGGCCCGGCCTCCTCCAGCCCCTCGACCCAGGCCACTGAACGCTCGGCGCGGGCGGTGCGCAATTGACTGCCGCTGGGTTTGTCTGGGCTGAGCTGAAAACCGATGGGACCCACGCTGGCCAACAGCTTTCCCGATGCGTTCCAGACCGTTGCTTCGGTGGCACCGAGTTGCTCCATGACGCGCGCCAGCACAAGGTCTGCCTCGGCGTCACTGGTGTCGGTTAACTGGGTCGCCACGACCCGGGCTTTGGTCGCAAGGTCACTGGAGAGTGTGTCCAAGGTCACCCGCCCCAGGCTCAAGCCCGCTTCCAAGGCCCCTTCCACCTTGACATCAAACCAGGTCTCGATGGAGCGGGACACGAATTGGTAGGACACCACATAAATCAGCATTCCCGGCGCGACCCCGACCAGCGCAAAGATGGTTGCAATTTTCACCAGCAAGCGGCTGCCAAAGCGTCCCTCTCGAACGCGCTGCACCAAACGCACACCGACCCACACAATGCCCAGCAACAGACCGCCCGCGACGACGACGTTCACGGTGAAAAGCCGTGCGTAGTTTTGCTCGTACATCTCGCGGTTGTTCGTGGCCTGGGTCAGCATGTAGAGCAAAACCAGACCGATGAGCACCATCAGCGCAGCGCCTAAGCTAATCGCCAGGCGCATATTGCGGCTGCTGCCCCGCGGCGGAGCCGCAATCGGCCGGGCACCGAGCTCAGCGTCATTCATTTGGACGACTCCGCGCGCAGTGTCATGCGGCCGCTGGTTTGAATGTCCCACTCCGACTGGCCGATGGCGCCGATCTGAAACGGCCGGGGCAACTGGCCCAAGTCCAGCCGGAAACGCAGTTCCACGCGGTACTTGGCCGCCGCCTCCGCATCGCTCAGCTCCGCCACTTTCCAGCGGGAAATCTGCTTGATCGTGGCCAAGGCCTCAGACAAGGTGTCGTAGCTTTGGCTCAGCGACAAGCCCAAGGCGTTGTCACCGCCCGCACCAGAGGTGACGTTGATCCGCCAACGGCGGGTCAGGGGCTGGTACACCAAGCGCAGTTGGCGCTGGGCCGTGCTGAATTTTTTGTCGTACCAATACCAGCGTTCCTGCAGCAAATCGGACTCGATCAAAAAATACAGTGGGATGCCCTTGGCCAGCGCATCCTCGACCACCGGAGGAAGGTCGAACACGACGTTGGCGGACACCAGAACCTCGTTGCCCACGCGGTCGGCGCGCAGTTGCTGTAATTCAGCGGCGCTTTGGGCATAGGCCGCTGACCCCAGCAGCAGCGCGAGGGCCAGTTGCAAAAGGAGCAACAGGCGCCTAATTGCTGCGCTTTTCCAGCAAGGCATAAAAAAAGCCGTCGTGGTCATGGGTCGGATTGTCGCCCAGCTTGGCATCCTCCCCGGCGCCAGGCCGCAAATGGCCGGGTGAGGCAAGCCACTGCGCGTCGGCATGCTGGCCGACAAAGTGCCGCACCTGCTCAGATCCTTCCGCCAGAAATACCGAACAGGTGCAATACACCATGCGCCCACCGGGACGCAGCAGGGGCCACAAGCCCTCCAAAATTCGGGCCTGCAACTCGGCGAGTTGTGCGATGTCCGACTCGCGGCGCAGCCAGCGTACGTCGGGGTGGCGGCGCACAATGCCGGACGCCGTGCACGGTGCATCCAGCAGGATGCCGTCAAAAGGCACGCCATCCCACCAGTCCTGGGGGCGTGAGGCGTCGCCGACCTGCAGCTGTGCCTGCAAGCCCAGCCGCTCCAGCGTTTGCGCCACGCGCTGCATGCGCCGTGCGTCGAGTTCAATCGCCGTCACCGCAGACCCCGACAGCTCCAGCAGGTGTGCCGTCTTGCCGCCGGGCGCGGCACAGGCGTCAAGCACCCGGGGCGTGGCGCCCAAGCCTTCCAAGAGCAAGGGCGCAGCCAGCTGCGCGGCCGCGTCTTGCACCGACACAACACCTTGCGCAAAGCCTGGTAACTGCGTGACGGGTACCGCTTGCGCCAGGTAAATCACCTGGGCGTCGCCCGGGCGGGCGGCAATGCCCAGCGCACGCAGCTGTTCCAAGTACTCTCCGACCTGGGCTTTGCGCGCGTTTACACGCAGCGTCATCGGGGGATGGCGATTGGCCGCGGTCAGCATGGCCTGCCAGTGCTGGGGATGCTCACGTTGCAGCCGCTCCACCCACCAACGGGGATGGTTCCAGTGCGCCTCAAGGCTGGAGTCGGTGGCAGCAACGAGTGCCGCGCGTTCACGCAAAAAACGCCGCAGACACGCATTCACAAAATTGGCATGGGCCGCTGTCGCGGGATGGCGCTTGAGCGCTTCCACCGCTTGGTTGACGAGCGTAAACGCGTCATAG
The DNA here is from genome assembly GCA_947447985.1 of Comamonadaceae bacterium. Taxonomy (GTDB): domain Bacteria; phylum Pseudomonadota; class Gammaproteobacteria; order Burkholderiales; family Burkholderiaceae_C; genus Allorhodoferax. Next base: position 1,256 of record CANFLX010000035.1, on the reverse strand, counting down.
GGAGCAGCGGCTTCGTCCCACATCAAGGCCAATGCAACACACAGCAGCGCGTCGGTCGCGGGCGCCGGCATGCGCGACACCAGGGCGCTGCGCAGCGCCTGGGCGCGCCCCAGATTGCGCCACACATGGAAGGCCAAGGCCTGTACACCGGGGCGCAGGGTTGCCGCCACCGCCTCAACAGCCGCCGTGCCTGACGCCCCTTTGCGCACTGCTGCGATCACCGCGGCGGTGGCTTGAAGCTGGCGCCACAGCGCAATGGGTTCTGGCCCTGCGTTCATCGCAAGCTCACAGCAGCGGCATCCAGCGAAAACCCATCAAGCGCGAGACCCAGGCCGCAGGGGCTTGGTCGAGGGCACCTTGGTAATCCGCAATTGTGAGATTGGCCGCATGGCGATCCAAAGGTGCTTGCGCATCGGCGGCATGCCAGCGGTCGCGCAAGGCCTGTAGCACCGCCGGCTCTTCCACCCCTTCGGCCGCCACGGCGTAGGCCAGCCAGGCTTGTTGCAGCCGCTCCCACAGTGCGCCCAGATCGACAGTCACCTCGGGGGACCAAGCAAAGCGCCGGCGTGTCCTGTAGCTCTTCAAGCCCATTTCAAGCGCCTGTGCAGCGGCCTGCAAAGCGCTGCAAATGGTCTCAGACGCCTTGGCACTGGACACGGCTTCATGGGCCACGCCAATCAAAGCCCGCAGTGAGCGCTCAAAACCGGCGCGGCCCTCCACCGCCGCGGTGCGCAAGCGCAGCAAACGGTTGTGGACACCGACGAGCCAGAACACGAAGAGCGCACCTGCGATCCACGGCAAGGCAATGTTCATCCGCACACTCCTGAAAAAAATACCCCGGGCCTATCAACGATAAACCCGGGGTAGGCTTGCTTAGCGCAATGCAGGCTTACTCAGCGGCAGCATCCTGCTCGGCGGCTTGCTCACCGGCTTCGCCTTCGCCAGCCAATTCGGCGGCATCGGCTTCGGCAATCGCACGGCGCTCGGAGTCGTCCATCTGCTCGCGAATCTGGCGAGCCTCGTGGTAGGCCATGCCGGTTCCCGCAGGAATCAAACGACCCACAATCACGTTCTCTTTCAGACCACGCAACTCGTCGCGCTTGCCCATGATGGCCGCTTCGGTCAACACGCGGGTGGTTTCCTGGAAGGAAGCCGCGCTGATGAAGCTGTCGGTGGACAAGGACGCTTTGGTGATACCCAAGAGCAAGTTGGTGAAGGTCGCCGGGATCTTGCCATCGGCGCGCAAAGCGTCGTTG
>CANFLX010000034.1 GCA_947447985.1 Comamonadaceae bacterium | reverse complement strand
TTGGTGCCCGAGACCGGAATCGAACCGGTACGCCCGTTATTCACGAAGCGGCGGATTTTAAGTCCGATGTGTCTACCTATTTCACCACTCGGGCTGATCGATGGAGGCGCGGTCCGGAGTCGAACCGGACTAACCGGATTTGCAATCCGGGGCATAACCGCTTTGCTACCGCGCCGTTAATCACCATTGTCACGGGACGTGACAAACAATACCGTGAACAAAAAAGGGAAGCTTCGCGCTTCCCTTTCGGAATTTGGAGCGGGAAAAGAGTCTCGAACTCTCGACCTCAACCTTGGCAAGGTTGCGCTCTACCAACTGAGCTATTCCCGCATTTCAGACTCAAATTATAACAATAATTTCTACCCTTTTTCAGCCCCTACGAACCGTCTCGTATCGCGACCTGATCACTCAGTGTTTCACGGCACCTTGCACCGCCTGCGCCTCGGGGGCTGCTGCGGGCGTGACAGGCAGCGCCTCTTCATCAGGCAGTGCCACAGGGTGCGACACCAGCGCGTAGTCCAGCACCTGGTCAATCCAACGCACAGGAATGATTTCCAAGCCCTTCTTGACGTTGTCCGGAATTTCCTGCAAATCTTTCGCATTGGACTCGGGGATCAACACGGTTTTAATGCCACCGCGCAGTGCGGCGAGCAGCTTTTCTTTCAAGCCGCCGATCTCGGTGATTTCGCCGCGCAAAGTGATTTCACCCGTCATGGCGACATCGCCACGCACTGCGATTCCGGTCAACGCGGAGACAAAGGCTGTGGCCATGGCGGCACCCGCACTCGGGCCGTCCTTGGGCGTAGCGCCGTCCGGCACGTGGATGTGAATGTCTTTTTTCTCAAAGACTTCGTCCTTGATGCCCAAACGGCGAGCCCGACTGCGCACCACGGTGCGCGCGGCCTCCACCGATTCTTTCATCACATCACCGAGCGATCCAGTGCGCGTAATAACGCCCTTGCCCGGAATCAACGCGGCTTCAATGGTGAGTAAATCACCGCCGACTTCGGTCCATGCCAGACCAACCACCTGTCCAACTTGGTCCTGCTCTTCAGCACGCCCGAAGGTGTACTTGCGCACGCCCAGGTAGTCGTTCAAGTTGTCTGCATCCACCTTCACTTGGGGCGTCAATTTTTTCAACAGCAGGCCTTTGACGACCTTGCGGCAGATCTTGGAAAGCTCCCGCTCCAAGGAGCGCACGCCCGCTTCGCGGGTGTAGTAGCGCACGATGTCGCGCACAGCGTCTTCGGAGACCAGCAACTCGCTGTCCTTGACGCCATTGTTTTTCATCTGTTTGGGCAGCAAATAGGTCAGCGCAATGCTGGTTTTTTCATCCTCGGTATAGCCCGACAGGCGGATCACTTCCATGCGGTCCAACAAGGCGGCTGGAATCTTCATGGAGTTCGATGTCGCCACAAACATCACGTCGCTCAGGTCGTAATCGACCTCGACGTAGTGGTCGCCAAACTTGTGGTTTTGCTCGGGGTCCAAGACCTCGAGCAAAGCGCTGCTGGGGTCGCCCCGGAAATCCGTGCCCAGTTTGTCGATTTCGTCGAGTAAAAAAAGCGGATTGCGTGTTCCGACCTTGCTCAGGCTTTGCAGCACCTTGCCAGGCATGGCACCGATATAGGTGCGGCGGTGACCCCGGATTTCTGCCTCGTCGCGCATGCCGCCCAAGGCCATGCGAACGTACTTTCGCCCCGTGGCCTTGGCAATTGACTGGCCAAGCGACGTCTTGCCCACGCCGGGAGGACCCACCAGACACAGAATGGGCGCCTTCACCTTGTCCACGCGTTGCTGCACCGCGAGGTATTCCAAAATACGGTCCTTGACCTTGTCCAGCCCGTAGTGGTCCTGATTCAAGACCGATTCGGCATTGCCCAGGTCGTGTTTGATCTTGGTTTTCGTGGTCCAAGGCAGACCCACCAGCACGTCCAGGTAGTTGCGCACCACAGTGGCTTCGGCGGACATGGGCGACATGAGCTTGAGCTTTTTCAGCTCTGCCTCGGCCTTTTTCAAGGCCTCTTTGGGCATCTTGGCCGCTTTGATTTTTTTCTCGAGCTCCTCGATGTCGGCACCGTCTTCGCCGTCACCGAGCTCTTTTTGAATCGCTTTGACCTGCTCGTTCAAATAGAAGTCGCGCTGGTTCTTCTCCATCTGGCGCTTGACGCGGCCCCGGATTTTTTTGTCCACGTTCAGAATGTCGACTTCGCGCTCAATCTGCTCCAGCAGATTTTCCATGCGGGTTTTTACATCCGCCAGGCTCAGCACCACCTGCTTGTTTTCAAGCTTGAGTGGCAGATGTGCAGCAATCGTGTCGGCAAGGCGGCCGGCATCGTCAATGCTGGCAATCGAGGTGAGGATCTCCGCGGGAATCTTTTTGTTCAGTTTGACGTACTGGTCAAACTGGTTCATCACTGCCCGGCGCAAAGCCTCGAGTTCACTGGCACGCTTGCTGTCGGCGTCGCTGGCAGCCAGGCTGGCTTGGTCAATGGGCGTGACAAGCGCAGTGAAATGCGTTTCGCCATCCACAATTTTTTCGACTGTGGCGCGCTGGTGGCCTTCGACCAAGACCTTGACGGTGCCGTCAGGCAGCTTGAGCATCTGCAGAATCGTCGACACACAGCCGACTTCAAACATGTCGCTCACCAAAGGTTCATCTTTGGCTGCCGCTTTTTGGGCCACCAGCATGATGCTGCGGTCGGTTTCCATGGCGGCCTCAAGCGCTTTGATGCTCTTGGGACGTCCCACAAACAAGGGAATGACCATGTGGGGGAAAACAACGACATCGCGCAAGGGCAACATCGGCAATTCAATCGGCAGGGCTGGCAGGGGGGTATGACCGGACATCGTTAAAACCTCGTCTATGGGTTCGCTTTGGACAGCTTCATCAGGCCTTTTTGGCAATATCACGGTACACCAGCAGCGGCGGGTGGTCTTCTTCGATGGTGGACGCGTCCACCACCACTTTGGCCACATCGGTGCTGTCGGGTAGCTTGTACATGGTGTCAATCAGCGATTGTTCAAGGATGGAACGCAAGCCCCGCGCGCCGGTCTTGCGCTCCAAAGCACGCTTGGCGATCGCTCGCAATGCCTCGGGGCGGATTTCCAGCTCGGCCCCTTCCATGGCAATCAGCTTGGCGTATTGCTTGACGAGCGCATTTTTCGGCTCGGTCAAAATCTGCACCATCGCGTCCTCGGTCAACTCAGCCAAGGTTGCGACGACCGGCATACGACCGACCAATTCGGGAATCAAGCCAAACTTGATCAAGTCCTCGGGCTCCACGTCTTTGAACACCTCAGTCAGGCTGCGCTGCGCCTTGCTCATGACCTTCGCACCAAAGCCGATGCCCGACGATTGGGTGCGGTTTTCGATGACTTTTTCCAGCCCTGCGAATGCGCCGCCGCAAATAAACAAGATGTTGGTCGTGTCAATTTGCACGAAATCCTGGTTGGGATGCTTGCGTCCGCCTTGTGGAGGCACGCTGGCCATGGTGCCTTCGATCAGCTTGAGCAGCGCCTGCTGAACGCCCTCGCCCGACACGTCACGGGTGATCGAAGGGTTGTCGGATTTGCGCGAGATTTTGTCAATCTCATCGATGTAGACGATGCCGCGCTGTGCCCGTTCCACCTCGTAGTTGCAGCTTTGAAGGAGCTTGAGCACGATGTTTTCGACATCTTCACCCACGTAACCGGCCTCGGTCAGGGTGGTGGCGTCAGCCATCACAAAGGGTACGTCGAGCATGCGGGCCAAGGTTTGGGCCAGCAAAGTTTTGCCCGATCCAGTCGGGCCAATCAGCAAAATATTGCTCTTGGCCAGCTCCACCTCGTCTTTTTTGGCCTTTTCCTGGTGGCGCAAACGCTTGTAGTGGTTGTACACCGCCACCGCCAAAGTGCGCTTGGCGGGCTCCTGGCCAATCACGTAGTTGTCCAGATTGGCCTTGATTTCCGACGGCGTGGGCAGGTCGGTACGGGCCTCGCCCTCGCCGCTGATGGAGGGAACTTCGTCCCGGATGATTTCATTGCAGAGATCAATGCATTCGTCGCAGACGAACACCGACGGGCCTGCGATCAGCTTTTTCACTTCGTGCTGGCTCTTGCCGCAGAACGAGCAGTACAGATTTTTTTCGCTCGAAGCGCCTTTTTTTTCCGCCATGGGAGAAGTGCCTTTTCCGGTATGAAATCCGATGATAACCAACTAAAAAACGGTGTCTTCCGTTGGGAGAGACACCGTTACTGCTTGGGACTGCGCAGCCTTGCGATCAGGGGCGTTTCGCAATCACCTGGTCGATCAGCCCGTAGTCCTTGGCCTCGTCTGCCGACAGGTAGTAGTCGCGCTCGGTGTCGCGCTCGATTTTGTCCAAGGGCTGCCCGGTACGGTCGGCCAAAATTTTGTTCAACTGTTCGCGGGTTTTGAGGATTTCACGGGCGTGAATTTCAATCTCGGTCGCCTGGCCCTGGGTTCCGCCCAAGGGCTGGTGGATCATGACCTTGGAGTTGGGCAAGGAAAAACGCTTGCCCTTGGCGCCCGCCGTCAGCAAAAAAGCGCCCATGCTGGCGGCCATGCCGATGCACAAGGTGGATACGTCGGGCTTGATGAAGTTCATGGTGTCAAAAATCGCCATGCCCGCGCTGACCGACCCGCCAGGCGAGTTGATGTAGAAGGAAATGTCCTTGTCCGGATTTTCGCTCTCCAAGAACAGCAATTGCGCAACCACCAGATTGGCAGTCTGGTCATTGACCGGCCCGACCAGGAAAATGACGCGCTCCTTGAGCAGACGCGAGTAAATGTCATAGGAGCGCTCGCCCCGGCCTGACTGTTCGATCACCATGGGCACCATGCCCAGGGCCTGGGTTTCCATTGCACCAGGCATGCCAAATTTCACGTTCATAGCGTCTCCGTTCATTAATCGTGGGCGCCACCGCGTGCGCCCACCCCAACTAGCTGGGGATGTCTGACCTGACTGCAAGCCCCTGAAACGACACAAATTCGCTCCGAAGCAGCCTTGCAATAAGGCCTTGGCTTAATTCTGCCCCATCAGCTCGTCAAAGCTGATCGCCTTCTCAGTGACCTTCAACTGCGACAGCACATAGGCGGTCACGTTGTTTTCGATGACGATGGATTCGACTTCGGCCATGCGGCGGTTGTCGCTGTGGTACCAACGCACCACTTCGGCGGGCTGCTCGTAGCTGGCGGCGAGTTCATCAATGTGGGCCTTGATCTGGTCCGCGGTGGCGTGCAACTGGTGCGCGCGCACCAGCTCGGCCACGACCAAGCCCAAACGCACACGGCGCTCGGCCTGGGCGGTGAACAGCTCGGCGGGAATCGGGGCTTTGTCCGCATCTTTGATGCCGCGCTGCTTGAGATCGGCGCGTGCGCCCTCGACCAGGCGCTCCACTTCCGACTGCACGCTGGCCTTGGGCAGGTCCAGCTCAGCCTTGGATACCAGGGCATCCATCACCACTTGTTTGTTGCGCGCCAGGAGCCGGGCTTTCACTTCACGCTGCAGGTTTTTGCGAATGTCTGCGCGCAAACCGTCGACCGTTCCATCGGCAATGCCCAACACTGCAGCCAAGGCGTTGTCGACTTCGGGCAGATGCGCGGCTTCGACTTTCTTCACCGTGACCAGAAAGTCGGCGGTTTTGCCAGCGACATCCTTGCCGTGGTACTCAGCAGGGAAAGCCAGTGGGAAGGTCTTGCTTTCGCCGTGCTTCATGCCGCGGGTGGCTTCTTCAAATTCTTTGAGCATCTGGCCGTCGCCCAGAATGAACTGGAAGTCGTCGGCTTTGCCGCCCTCGAAGGGCTCGCCATCAATCTTGCCGGCAAAGTCCACGGTCACGCGGTCGCCGTCTTGGGCAGCGGCATCGTGCGGGCGCTGCGAGAAAGTGCGGCGTTGCTTGCGCAGGATGTCAATCGTCTTGTCAATGGCCGCGTCGCTGACTTCAGCGGTCACGGTTTCCACCTCGGCACTGGACAGGTCGCCAATCACCACTTCAGGGAACACTTCGAACACGGCGTCAAAAGCCATAAAGCCTTCGGCAGCGCCTGTGGCTTCGGTAATGCTGGGCTGACCGGCCACGCGCAGTTTGGCTTCGGCAGCGGCAGCGGCAAAGGCTTCGCCCACTTTGTCATTCATCACTTCGTAGTGCACCGAATAGCCATAGCGCTGGGTAACCACGTTCAAAGGCACCTTGCCTGGGCGGAAACCATCCATCTTGACGGTGCGCGCCATTTTGCGCAGACGCGCGCTCACTTCGGATTGCACCGCATCCACGGGCATGTTCAAGGTGATTTTGCGTTCCAGCTTTTCCAGGGTTTCAACGATAACGGTCATTCAAATGCTCCTAAGGGTCAAAGGGCGTCGGCGCCGCTTGCGGCTGTGTGACGCCCCAAATACGGGTAATCAAGTTCTCAAGGGTGGTGCGCGGGGCGGGACTCGAACCCGCACAGTATTGCTACCGTCAGGACCTAAACCTGGTGCGTCTACCAATTTCGCCACCCGCGCATAAAAATCAGGGCCCTTCCCTGCTACCGCGTCGTATCGGACGCCATAGCCCTGGAGGGACCCTTGAAATCGGTCAGCCGACTATTTTAGCCTGCGCAGGCGGCGTCTCCTGGCGCACCCGGAACCAGGCGGCGTACATGGCCGGAAGCGCCAACAGGGTCAACACGGTGGCCACAATCAGCCCGCCCATGATCGCCACCGCCATCGGGCCCCAGAACACCGAGCGTGACAGCGGAATCATGGCCAGCACTGCCGCCGCCGCGGTCAACACGATGGGGCGCAATCGGCGCACCGCCGACTCCACAATCGCGTCCCAGGCCGCCACGCCATTGGCCCGTTCCAGCTCAATCTGGTCAATCAAGATGACCGAGTTGCGCTGAATCATGCCCATCAATGCGATCACGCCGAGCAGAGCAACAAAGCCGAACGGCCGCCCCGATATCAGCAAAGCACCCGCCACACCGGCAATGCCCAAAGGCCCGGTCAAGAACACCAGCATGGCGCGACTGAAGCTGTGCAGCTGCAGCATCAGCAGGGTGAAGGTAATGAACAACATGATGGGCACACCGGCCGCAATGGAGCTTGAGCCTTTGCTGCTCTCGGCCACCGCGCCCGCCACCTCAATGCGGTAACCGTCTTGGCCTTGGGTCTTCCACGAAGCCTCCAGGCGACGCAGCTCCGGCAGCAGCTCGTTGGTCACCGTCGCACCCTGCAGTCCCTCGACGATATCGCCTTGCACCGTGATGGCGTAGTCGCGCCCGTCACGCCACAACACGCCCGGCTCCCAGGCAAAGCTCGGTTTGGCAATTTGCGTCAAGGGAATCGACTTTCCGCTGGCCGTGGGAAGGTAGGCGTTGCCGATGTCTGAGATCGCGTTGCGCTCGGCCTCTGGGCTGCGAAGCACAATATCAATCAATTTGTCAGCGTCGCGGAACTGACCAACGGTGCTGCCGACGAGCAAGATTTTCGAGGCCTGGGCAATCGATTGGCTGGTCACACCCAAGGCGCGCGCCTTGGTCTGGTCCACATCGAGGTGCAAGACCTTGACCGGTTCGTTCCAGTTGTCGTTCACACCGCGCATATTGGTGTTGGCACGCATGGCGGCCTTTACCTCATTGGCGCGTTGGCGCAGCACGTCAGGGTCGCTGCCCAACACGCGGAACTGCACCGGGTAGGCCACCGGAGGTCCGTTGGGCAAAATTTTGACGCGGGCGCGCAGCTCTGGAAATTCCTGGCCCATGAGCGCAGGTAACTTGATGCGCAAAGCTTCACGCACCTTCAAATCTTGGGGCAAGATGATCAGCTGCGACACATTGCTTTGCTGAAAAATCGTGTCCAGGGGCAAATAAAAGCGTGGCACGCCCGAACCGACCCAGGTCGTGACGCTTTTCACACCCGCCTCTTGCATCATGCGCGCTTCCACCCGTGCTGTTGTGGCCTCATTGGCAGCAAACGAGGTACCTTCGGGGTACCACAGCTCCAACAGCACCTCCGGACGGCTGGAGTCCGGAAAGAACTGCTGCTGCACTTTGCCCATACCGAAGATACCCAGGCCGAAGGTCGCCACCATCAGGCCAATGGTGATCCAGCGCTTGGCAATGCACCAATTCACCATGCGCCTGAACACCCGGTAAAACGCCGTGTCGTACATCGCGTTCTCGTCTTCGTTGGGGTCGTGCGGCTTGGTGTTGAGCAGCAAGGTGCCCAGGTAGGGCACGAAATAGACGGACACCAGCCAGCTCAGCATCAGCGCCAGACCCGTGACGCCAAAAATGGCAAAGGTGTATTCCCCGGTCACCGACTTGGCAATGCCAATGGGCAAAAAGCCCACTGCCGTGATCAGCGTCCCCGTGAGCATGGGCATGGCGGTGACTTCGTAGGCGAAAGTCGCGGCGCGTACTTTGTCGTAGCCCTGCTCCAGCTTGCGCACCATCATTTCCACGGCAATGATGGCATCGTCCACCAGCAGGCCCAGCGAAATAATCAAAGACCCCAGTGAAATCTTGTGCAGGCCAATGCCCCAGTAGTACATACCCAGAAAGGTGACTGCCAGCACCAGCGGGATGGTGATACCCACCACCAGGCCCGGCCGAATGTCCACGTAGTAGCGTTGGTACCAGCGGGGCACGCCGGGGCGCTTGTGCAAGCCCAGGGAAATAAAGCTCACGGCCAGCACGATCACGATGGCCTCGATCAAGGCGCGCACAAACTCGTCCACCGAGCCTGCCACGGCAGTGGGTTGGTCTTGCACTTCGACCAAGTGCAATCCTGCGGGCAGTGCCGCATTGATGGCGGCGGTCGATGTTTTGAGTGCTTTGCCCAAGGCAATGATGTCGCCGCCCTTGGTCATCGAAATACCCAAGCCCAGCACCTGTTTGCCCTGGAAATGCAGCTTCACGCCCGCCGGCTCCACCACACCGCGTTTGATCTCGGCGATGTCGCCTAAGCGCAACTGGTTGCCGGAACTGCCGCGAATCGGCATGGCACGGAGCTCTTGCACCGCCTCAAACTGGCCGGTGACCCGCACTTGCACCACGTCCAGCGGGGTATTGACGGTGCCGGCGCCCTCTACCGCATTTTGCTGGCCCAACTGCGCCAGCACCTGGTTCATGTCCAGACCGAGTTGTGCCAGGCGCTTTTGCGAAATCTCGATGTAAATTTTTTCGTCCTGCACGCCAAACAAATCGACCTTGTTGACGTCGGGGATACGCAGGAGTTTCTGGCGGATGTCGTCGGCCGTGGTTTTGACTTCTCGCTCCGAAAATCCGTCTGCCTCGATAGCGTAAATCACGCCGTAGACGTCGCCGAATTCATCGTTGAAGAACGGTCCTTGCACGCCGCCGGGCAAGGTGTAGCGCATGTCGCCGATTTTTTTGCGCACCACATACCAAAGATTGGACACGTCGCCCGCCTTGGTGGAGTCCTTGACCTCAAAAAATACGGTGGTCTCACCAGGCTTGGAAAAACTGCGGATCCGGTAGGCAAACGGCACTTCCTGGAGCGTGCGCTCGAGCTTGTCGGTCACTTGCTCCGCCATTTGCTGGGCGGTCGCACCCGGCCAGTAGGCACGCACCACCATGGCGCGGAAGGTAAACGGCGGGTCTTCGTCCTGGCCGAGCTGGAAATACGAGGCCATGCCCAGCACCATCAGCACCACCATCAAATAACGGGTCAGTGCGCTGTGCTCCAGCGCCCAGCGGGACAGGTTGAAGCCTGCTTTGGGTGTGTCTTGCTTCATGCTTGACTCACTTGGCTGCCGAGGCGGCGGCGGATGCTGCGACGGTGGCGGAACTGGCTGCGGCGGCTGCCGTCTTTTCTTGGTACACCGTCACTTTTTGGCCTGGCGAGAGCACATGCACGCCCGCCACCACGACCTCCATCCCCGGCTGCAAGCCGGTTTGAATCACCACGTCGTTGCCGTCTGCCGTGGCGATCACGATGGGCTGCAAACGCACCGTCATGCTGGCGCGGTCCAGCACCCACACCGCGACGGCCTTGCCGTCATGTTGCAAGGCCGTCGTGGGAAGTTTGATCACTGCGGGGCCGGACCGATCAAGAGCGCGCGGCACGACCGACACCGTGGTACCCAGAGGCAGCACATCGGCGCTGACCAGAGCCACTTTGATGGCAAAGGTGCGCGTGACGGGGTCGGCACTGGCCGAGACTTCGCGCACCTTGCCTTGGTACACCGCGTTGCCGGCCCACATGCGCACTTCCACGTCAGAGCCCAGTTTGACCTGGCTGACTTTGTCCTCCGGCACTGAAAACACCACGTCGCGGGCGCCGTCCTGTGCAATGCGAACCACTGGTGTGCCTGCGGCCAAGACCTGGCCAGGCTCGGCGTCGGTCGAAGTCACCACCCCGGCCGCGTCCGCCACCAGCGTGGTGTAGGCGCTTTGGTTGCCTTGGGCAGAGAGTTGGGCCTGGGCCTGTTCCACCTGCGACTGTGCCGCCTTCAGCGCCACATCGCGGCGCTCCAACTCAGCGGCGCTGATGAAGTTTTGGTCGCGCAAGTCTTTGTAACGCTTGAAATCCGAAGCCGCCAAATCGCGGTTGGCCACCGCCGCGGCCAACTGCGCTTTGGCGGCGTCCACGGACAGCTTGTAGTCCTGCGCGTCGAGTTGGGCCAAGGCCTGGCCTGCGTTCACATGCTGGCCCACGTCCACCATGCGGCGCAGCAGCTTGCCGTTGACCCGGAAGCCCAGACGCGACTCGGTGCGGGGACGCACCTCAGCGGCATATTCGAACCCGGAATGGATGCCATCGGCGGCAACTACCATCACTTTGACGGCGCGCAAAGGCTCTTCGGACGGAGCGGGCTTGCTGCAGGCGGCCAGCAACATGACAAGGGCGAGCGTGCCGAGGCGGAACACGGAAGTCTGGGTATTCATAATGAGATTCAATACGCGTTGGGCGCAGCACAAGGACTGCAAGGAGAAAATAATGACCGACGGGTTAGTAATTTACCGTTTTGCCAGCCCTCTGTCAACCAAAACACCGCGCTGAGGCGCGCATTTCATTGTCAATCCGGCAATGGTCGATAGGCACAATACGCAGATGTCTGAGCACCAAGGTGTGTCGCCCCTGCCGGTGACCCACTACGAAAATTTTCCCGTCGCGTCCTGGCTGTGTCCGCCACCGCTGCGGGCACCCATTGCCGCGATTTACCACTTTGCCCGCACGGCGGACGACTTGGCAGACGAAGGCGATGCGACCCCGAGCCAGCGCTTGGAGCAGCTGCGCGCCTACCGGAGTGCGCTAGACGATGCCCTTGCAGGCCGCCCCCAGCAGGGCGCACCGTGGCCGGAGGTGTTTGGGCCGCTGCGCCAAGCCATTGCCCATCATCGTCTGCCCCCAGAGCTTTTGCACGCGCTCTTGGACGCTTTTGTTCAGGACATCGAAAAGACCCGCGACGGCACTGGCTACGCGAACATGGTGCCGCTTCTGGACTACTGCGCACGCTCGGCCAACCCCGTGGGGCGTTTGCTATTGCATTTGTACGGGGTGGGTGAGGCCACGGCGCTGAGCCAGAGCGACGACATTTGCACCGCCCTGCAACTCATCAACTTCTGGCAGGACCCCAGCCGCGACTTGCCGCGCGCACGCTGCTATTTCCCCGAAGACTGGTGCGCGCAGCACGGCCTGACGCCGGCCGGTTTGCAAAACGCCGCGCTGGCGCCTGGCGCCGATGCACTGATGGCCGACTGCGCGGCCGCCGCCCGCCGCCGCATGGAGCGCGGCGCGGCGCTGGTGCGGCGCCTGCCAGGGCGTGCAGGCTGGGAATTGCGCTTGGTCGTGCAAGGCGGCCTGCGGATTTTGGACAAAATTGAGCGGCTTCAAGGCCGTGTGCTTCTGGTGCGTCCCCGCCTTCGACCCTGGGACGCGCCCCTTCTCCTGTGGCGCGCGATGTGGATGTGAACGCCTGAGCGACAATAGGGCGATGACACCGGCGCAGTACGTGGAACAAAAGGCGGCCGCCTCAGGCAGCAGTTTTTATTACGCATTTTTGTTTTTGCCCGCGCCCCGGCGTGCGGCCATCACCGCTTTTTATGCGTTTTGCCGGGAAGTCGATGACGTGGTGGACGATGCCGTGGACATGGGCATTGCGGCCACCAAACTCTCCTGGTGGAGTGGCGAAGTGGCCCAGGCCTTTGCCGGACGCCCCAGCCACCCCGTGATGCGCGCGCTGATGCCCCACACCCCAGCCTATGGCATTACCCAGGCCCATTTGCAAAGCGTGATCGAGGGCTGCCAGATGGACCTGGAGCAGACCCGCTACCTGGACTACCCCAACTTGCAACGTTACTGCCACTTGGTGGCAGGCGTAGTGGGCGAAGTGGCCGCCGCCATTTTTGGGCAAACCCACGCGCAAACCACCGCCTATGCCCACACGCTCGGGCAAGCGCTGCAATTGACCAACATCATTCGCGATGTGGGCGAGGACGCGCAGCGAGGACGTATTTACCTGCCCGTCAATGAGCTGCAGCGCTTCGACGTCAAGGCCCATGAAATTCTCAAGCACGTGCCCTCCGAGCGCTTTCAGGCACTCATGGCATTTCAGGCCGAACGTGCGCACGCCTTGTACGACCAGGCCTTGGCCCTGCTCCCCGTGGCCGACCAGCGCAGCCAAAAGCCGGGTCTGATGATGGCCAGCATTTACCGCACCCTCCTGCGAGAAATACAGAACCAGCAGTTTCCAGTCCTGAAGACGCGCGTTCGCCTTACCCCGGTGCGCAAGCTCTGGCTGGCCTGGAAAGTCCAGGCGCTGGGGCGGCTTTGAAACGCAAAAAAGTCTGTGTCGTGGGTGCCGGCTGGGCCGGTTTGGCCGCCGCGATTGGCGCGACCCAAAGCGGGCACCAGGTCACGGTTCTGGAAGCCTCGCGCACGCTGGGTGGCCGAGCCCGCACGCTGGCCGCCGATGTGACGCACACCCTGCCCGACGGGAGCGTCCCCCTGTTAGACAACGGACAACACATTCTGATCGGTGCTTACCGCGAGACGCTCAAGCTGATGCACTTGCTCGGTTTGGACCCCGAGGCGCTGCTGTTGCGGATGCCTCTGACGCTGTTGCAGCCCGATGGCAGCGGCCTGCGTCTGCCCGATTGGCCGCAGCCCTGGAACCTGCTGGCCGGCGTGCTGGGAGCCAAAGGCTGGAGCTGGGGCGACAAACAGTCGCTGATCACCGCCATTCGGCGCTGGCAGCGCAGCCATTTTCAATGCAGTGCGGCGGCATCTGTCGCCGACATTTGCGTCGGCATTCGCCCCCGCGTGATGGACAGCTTCATCGGCCCCATGTGTGTCTCGGCGCTGAACACGCCGGTGCAAGACGCCAGCGGCCAGGTGTTCCTGACCGTGCTGGGCGACACCCTGAAGGCGGTTAACGACCAGCGCACCGACAGCGCGTTGGCCCACCCCATGTCGGGTGTGAAGCATTGGTCAGGCTCGGACATGCTGCTGCCCAAAACCGACCTGTCTGCCCTGCTTCCCGATGCTGCCGCGCGCTGGCTGGGCGCCCAGGGTGCGCAGCTGCGCTTGGGCGAGCGCGCACCCTCGCCGCGCTGGCAGGCAGGACATTGGTATGTCGGGGACGCGCAGTTTGACGCCATCGTCTGGGCAACGTCGCCCGCGCATGCGGTCCAAGCCCTGGCGGAGTACGCCCCCCAAGCGCCCAAAAATCTGGGCATGTACCTGGAGCGTTGGTTGCGGCCTGCTCAAAAATTGCAGTTCGCGTCCATTGCAACGGTCTATGCGCATGCTGAGGGGCTGGTGTTGCCCCACCCCATGCTCTCCCTGCCCGACAGTCCCCAAGCCCCCGCCCAATGTGTCTTTGACCGCGGGCAGTT
Source organism: Comamonadaceae bacterium (assembly GCA_947447985.1). GTDB lineage: Bacteria > Pseudomonadota > Gammaproteobacteria > Burkholderiales > Burkholderiaceae_C > Allorhodoferax. The sequence continues at coordinate 16,685 of CANFLX010000034.1, read as the reverse complement.
GGGCGGCCCAAAGGGACTGATGGCTTTTGTGGTGAGCGCGGCGACGGACACCGCGGAAACCACCCAAGCACTGGTTCTGGCCCAGGCACAGCGCGCACTTGAACCCTTCTTGCGGGGCCGGCGGTTCACGGCGGTTCAAACCGTGGTGGAAAAGCGCGCCACACTGGCTTGCACCCCCCGGCAGGCGCGACCGCCACAACGAATCGCACCAGGCCTGCTGGCCTGTGGCGACTACCTGTACGCGCCCTACCCCTCCACACTGGAAGGCGCTGTTCGCAGCGGCCTGATGGCGGCCATGGCGCTCGACGAGGCTGACGGGTTTTCCTGGAAGGAATAAACACAAAGGAGCAGGACCTCGCCTGGGAATGGCATATTTAGTTTTCATTATGGTAATATTTATTTATTAAATAAATTTTTACCGTTTTGGAAATTAACGCAATGCCACCCACCTTTCGCACCCTTCGTCCCCTCCATTTCGCGGTCGTTTTGTGGGTCTCAGGATGTGGCGGGGGCGGTGGCAGTGAATCCGTCGTTGATAGCGCAAAAAATCTGGCCCAGCTATGCACGGCGGGCAGTTTGTACGCGGTAGACGCCGTAGAGCCAACGCGCGTTGGCACTTACCGCGACGAACAGAACTGGATAAACGCGTACCTCACGGAACGTTACCTGTGGTACCGGGACATGCCCCGAAATGTGTCGCCAAGCGACGCTGCGTACAACCTGATCTCACCTGACGGCAGTTTCTTTTATTACGGATCGTCAATCAGCGCCTACTTTGGAGCGCTCCTGAACCCCAACACCCGTCCGTCGGGTAAAAAGGTGGATGCATTCAGCTTTTTAACGCCAACTTTCTACTGGAACCGCTTTGTTAACTCGCAAGAGATCGGCTACGGATTCAACGTCTCCCAGGCAAGTGGCGCAGGCGTTGGCAATATCTACATCTCGTACGTATATCCCGGCTCCAATGGTCAGCGCACCGGTTTTTTGCGTGGCGACCAAATAGTGCGCATTGATGGCATTGCCGCGACGGACAGCAACACGCAAAATCTCGCTGCCTTCTATGACGCTCTGAACCCCAGCGCCAACGAGACGCACACTTTTGAGTTGAATCGCAACGGCAACCCGATGACATTGACCGCGACCTCCGGCGTGGAAACGCTGAAGCAGGTCGAATCGCAAATTCTGAACTTTGGAGGCAGAAAGGTAGGCTACCTGCTCTTCAACAGCCATGTGCCGAATGCCTTGCCTGATTTGGCGGCGGCAACAAATGCCTTCAAGCAAAACAACATTGATGACATGGTGCTTGACCTGCGTTACAACGGCGGAGGGTATCTCTCCGTTGCCAGCGGAATCGCTTATGCCATTGCAGGTGCAGCCGCGACCAGCGGAAAAGTTTTTGACAACTTAATCTACAACGACAAGCGCACCCGAGACAACTACGCCTTTCCCTTTATCAGTGCGCCTGACACCGGCGTCGAAATGCCGAGTCTTGGTATGCGTCGTGTCACCGTGCTGGCTAGCAGGAACACCTGCTCGGCGAGTGAAGCACTCGCCAATGGGCTGCGTGGCGTCGGCGTCGACGTGCAACTGATAGGCGAAGCCACTTGCGGTAAACCTTACGGGTATTCGGCGCAAGACAACTGCGGTGTCACCTATGCGGCCATGGAATTTATAGGCAATAACGCACTTGGCGTCTCGGTAAGTCCTGATGGCTTGGCACCGACCTGCGACGTATCAGACGACTTAAACCACCCCTTGGGAGACAGCCACGAATCCATGCTGTCGGTCGCTTTGTATATGCAACAAGGTCAAAGCTGTTCGCAAGCCAAGGTGTCGAGTGCGCTGGCAAGCGCGGGACTGCACGGGCTGGCCACGCCGCAGGCTGGAAAGCTGATTCGCCCCGACTGGAAAAACAACCAATTCAGAGATGGGGGCGCCCGACCGCGCGGTAATTGATCGGCCCCCGCCTTACACACCGGGTTCGATACCGAGCGCGACGCACAAACCCGCCATGTCTGCGGCAGTGACCTGAGGGGCTTGCGCATGGCTCCAAACCTTGGCGTCCCGGTTGATCCACGCGGCCTGCATGCCCGCATTCAGCGCCCCCAAGACGTCCAAATGCGCATCGTCACCCACATGCAGTACTTCACCCGGCTCGCATTGCACGCTGCGTGCTGCGGCATGAAAAATATCGACGTGGGGTTTGGCAACGCCAGACGACTGCGCGCTCACGCTGCCCACGAAATAGGCGCCTAGCCCCACTTTGGTGACATCCGCATTCCCATTGGAGACTGCCACAACCGGGTAGCGCGCAGCCAAGGCGGCCAATGCGGCCAGAGCGTCAGGGAACAAGCTCACGCGCTGGCGTTCCTCAAAAAAAACACCAAACGCAGGCTGGGCCAGCGCCGTATCTTCGCCGGCTTGCTCCAGTGCGCGGTGCAAATAAGCCAGGCGCAGCGCACTGAAATCATGCGCCACCTCGGGGTGGGCCTGGAGCACGGTTTTGCGCAATTGGCTGCGAAAGGGCGCATCACTCAGCAAGCGGGCTGTGGCCGGGGCATGGTGGGCCAGCCAGTCGGCCAAGGCCTGCTCGGCGCGCACAATCGTGGGCTCCACCGGCCACAAGGTGTCGTCCAGATCGAGGGTTATGGCTTTGATTTTGGAGAGGTGCAGCATAGGTGGGCGAGAATACCGCATGCCTTTTTCCAAAGAACCCCCTTTTACCCACGGCCAAACGCCGCGCACCGCCGTGCTGTATTGCAACCTGGGCACCCCGGATGCCCCGACCGCTCCCGCAGTGCGCCGCTACCTGGCCGAGTTTTTGAGCGACCAGCGCGTTGTGGAAATCCCGCGCCTGCTGTGGATGCTGATTCTGCATGGCATCATCCTGCGCTTTCGTCCAGCCAAATCGGCGGCCAAGTACGCCAGCATCTGGACGCCTGAGGGGTCACCCCTGAAGATCGGAACCGAAAAACAAGCCAATCTATTGCAGGCGTGGCTCAGCCAACACGGCGAGCATGTGCTGGTGCGCTGGGGCATGCGCTACGGAAGTACCTCGATCCCCTCGCAGCTGGATGCACTCAAGGCCGAGGGCGTCACCCGGGTGCTGGTGCTGCCCGCTTATCCCCAGTATTCCGCCACCACCACCGCCAGCCTGTTTGACGCGGTCTACGCCTGGGCCAGCAAGACCCGCAGCATTCCGGAGTTGCGCTTTGTCAACCACTACCACGACCATACGGCCTATATTGCCGCGCTGGCTGGCAGCGTGCAAAAGCACTGGCAGGGCTCGGGTCGCCCGCAGGTGCTGGTGATGAGCTTTCACGGCGTACCGGCCCGCACCCTGGAGCTGGGAGACCAGTACCACTGCGAATGCTTCAAAACGGCACGCCTCTTGGCCGAGTCCCTCGGGCTGTCCAAAGACCAGTACAAGGTGACATTCCAAAGCCGCTTGGGCCGCGCCAAATGGTTGGAGCCCTACACCGAACCCACCTTGATCGCCATGGCCCAGTCCGGCGTGCAAAGCGTGGACGTGATTTGCCCGGGATTTACCAGCGACTGCCTGGAGACGCTGGAAGAAATCAACATGGAAGCGCGCCACGCCTTTTTGAGCGCCGGTGGCAAGACTTTTGGCTATATCCCCTGCCTCAACGACGACCCGGCGGCGGTCACCGCACTGGCCGCCGTCACACAGCAGCACCTGGGCGGCTGGAACACCCAAACCGGTCCTGACACAAGCGCGCTGGCCCAATCCAAAGCGGCAGCGCTGGGCCTGGGCGCGAAGCAGTAACCGAGCCCCCAGGATGTCCATCGTCTTAGCCCCGATGGAGGGCTTGCTGGACTTTGTGCTGCGCGACATCCTCACCCGGGTGGGTGGCATTGACCGCTGCGTCTCGGAGTTCATTCGCGTCACCAACACCCTGCTTCCAGAACGCGCGTTTTTGCGGGTGGTCCCCGAACTGGGAACGGGGGGATGCACGCCGGCGGGTGTGCCCGTACGTCCTCAGTTATTGGGGTCCGACCCCGATTGCCTGGCGGACAATGCCGCGCGGGTCGCGGGCATGGGCGCCGACGGGGTGGATTTGAATTTCGGCTGTCCCGCCAAGGTGGTGAACCGCCATGGCGGCGGCGCCGCCTTGCTCCAGGACCCGGAGCTGCTGTTCAAAATTGTTCAAGCTGTGCGCCGTGCGGTGCCGCCGCACCAAATCGTCTCGGCCAAGATGCGCCTGGGGTTTTTGGACGACAGCCGCGCAGAAGACTGCGCGTTGGCGCTCGAAGCGGGTGGTGCGGGTGAAATCGTGGTGCATGCCCGCACCCGTGCCGACGCCTACCGGCCCCCCGCCTACTGGAGCCGCATTGCCGACATTGGCGCGGTGGTGCGCACACCCCTGGTGGCTAATGGCGAAATCTGGACGGTGCAAGACGCGCTGAACTGCCGCACCCAATCCGGCTGCCAGCAGCTAATGCTGGGGCGGGGTATGGTGAGCTACCCCGGACTGGCCCACGCGATTCGCCAATCCGGCGGGGCATCAGAGGCGGTGCAGGCCGCGCCGTGGGAGGCCCTTCACCCCCATCTCCAGGCCTTTTGGCAATTGGTCCGCGCCACCTTGGAGCGGCGCCAGCAAGCCGGGCGTCTCAAGCAATGGCTCAACTTTCTACGCCGCCACTACCCGCAGGCCCAGCTGGCCTACGACACCCTCAAAGCCGAAAACAACGTGGCGGTGATTGATGCGTGGGTGGAAGGTTTGGGTCACTAGGGCGCTGCCGCCACGCACAGCTGGTTCTGTTCGCCCAGCCCCGCAATGCCCAAGCGCATGCGGTCTCCAGCGTGCAAATACCAGGGCGCAGGTTTTTGTCCCATGCCCACGCCCGCCGGGGTACCCGTGCTGATGACGTCACCCGGGTACAAGGTCATGAACTGGCTGATGTAGCTGATCAGTTTGGGAATGCCAAAAATCAAATTGGCGGTGGTGCCGTTCTGCACGCGTTGGCCATTGACCTCGAGCCACAGGCTAAGACCGTGAACATCACCGAGTTCGTCGGGCGTGACCAGCCAGGGCCCGATGGGGCAAAACGTATCGCAGCCCTTGCCTTTGTCCCACTGGCCGCTGCGCTCAAGCTGGTATTCGCGCTCTGACAGATCGTTCACCAGCACATAACCCGCCACGTGCTCCAGCGCCTCTTGTTCGCTGACGTAGCTGGCCTTGCTGCCGATCACAATTCCGAGCTCAACCTCCCAGTCGGTTTTGACCGAACCGCGTGGAATCACCACCGGGTCGTTGGGGCCGGACAGGGAACTGGTGGCTTTGAGAAAAAGCACGGGTTCTTTGGGCGGCTCCATGCCGCTTTCTTTGGCATGGTCGGCGTAATTCAGTCCAACGCAAATGATCTTGCCAACCTCAGCGACTGGGCAGCCGAGCCTGGGCGAACCCTCGACTACCGGCAATGCATCGATGTTGAGTGCCTGCAAAGCGGCCAATGCACGCGGGCTGAGGTGGGCCGCGTCGATATCAGCAAAAAGCATGGACAGGTCGCGCACGCGCCCGTCACTGCCAACGGCACCCGCCTTTTCCTGGCCTTGCGGGCCGTAGCGAAGTAGTTTCATGGAATGTCCTTTCAGTAATCACTTATCCGCGCCTTTTGAACAAACGGGGCAAGACCAGCACGGCCAGCACAACCCCCAGCAAACCCAGCGACATGGGACGCTCCAAAAACACGGTCCATTTGCCCTCGCCAATGGACAGGGCGTTGCGCAACTGCGCCTCGGCCAGTGGGCCCAGAATCATGCCCACCACCACCGGTGCGGTGGGAAAGTCAAAGCGGCGCATCACCAGACCGAGCACGCCGATCGCATACAGCAACACCAGGTCAAAAGCGCTTTGGCGCATGCCATAGGCCCCGACGGTGGCAAAAATCAAAATACCGGCATACAACTGCGCCTTGGGCACCTTGAGCAGCTTGACCCACAGACCCACCAGCGGCAAATTGAGCACCAGCAGCATCACGTTGCCAATGTAGAGCGAGGCAATCAGCGCCCACACCAAAGACGCCGAGGTCGTAAACAATTGTGGCCCGGGCTGAATGCCATAGTTTTGAAACGCACCCAACAAAATGGCCGTGGTGTTGCTGACCGGAATGCCCAGCGTGAGCAAGGGAATCAGCGCCGTGGTGACCGTGGCATTGTTGGCTGCCTCAGGCCCCGCAACGCCTTCGATCGCCCCCTGCTTGCCGAATTCGGCCAGGTTCTCGCCGCGCGCCAGCTTTTTTTCGACCGCATAACTCAAGAAGGTCGGAATCTCAGTGCCGCCGGCCGGAATGCAGCCAAAGGGCGCACCGATGGCCGTGCCACGCAGCCAGGCAGGGACAGAGCGCCGCCAGTCAGAGGCGGTCATGCGCACCCGGCTGAGCTTGTTTTGCGACTCGGTCACGGCGCCTTCAAACAAAACCGCGTGCAAGGCCTCAGCCACCGCAAAAAGACCCACCGCCACCAGCACGATTTCTACGCCATCAAGCAGCTCAGGCACACCCCCCGTGTAACGCGCCTGGCCGGTGATCTGGTCCATCCCGATCAGTCCGATGGCCAGACCTACAAACAAGGCAGCCAGGCCGCGCACTGTGCTTTGCCCCAGCACCGCGCTCACGGTGGTCAGCGCCAGCAACATCAGACAAAAGTATTCGGGGGGGCCCAAGCGCACCGCGTATTCGGCCACCACCGGCGCGAACAAGGTCACCATCAGCGTGGCAATCGTGCCCGCCACAAAGGAGCCCACCGCCGCCGTGGCCAAGGCCGCACCAGCACGCCCACTTTTGGCCATTTTGTTGCCCTCCATGGCGGTGACCATGCTGGCCGTTTCGCCGGGGGTGTTGAGCAAAATCGAGGTGGTGGAGCCGCCGTACATGGCGCCGTAGTAAATACCGGCAAAAAAGATCATGGACGCCGTGGCATTCACTTGCGAGGTGATGGGCAACAGCATGGCCACGGCGGTTGCGGGGCCAATCCCAGGCAACACGCCAACAGCCGTTCCCAGTGCACAACCGACAAAAGCCCACAACAAATTGATGGGCGTGCCGGCGGTGGCAAAGCCCTGCATCAGCTGGTTCAAGATGTCCATTACAACCACCCGCTTTGGGTCAGGCCAGGCAGGCTGATGGCAAGGAACTTGGTAAACATCCAAAACACCGGCGCTGCAATCAACAAACCCATGCCCACGTCCGTCAGCCAACTGCGCAGGCTTTGCGCAGCTCCCGACTGGGCCTGGCGCAGCCCATGTGCGGCGCAAGCGAAGCACAGGGTGCAACTCAAGACAAAGCCGATCGTGGTGATCAATGCGGCGTTAAGCAACAAGGCCGCCGACATCCAGACAAAACCACGCCAACAGGGGCCGCTTTCGGGCGGCGCGTCGCTGTCCGACATCTCAGGCATGTCGCGAAAGCCCCCGCTTTGCGCCTCGAACCCCAAAAACCCCGCCACCACCGCCAAACCCGCGGCCACCAGAAAAGGCAAAAAATTGGGGCCAATGCCGGCATAGCCCGCCTCAGACGAGATGTCCGCCGCACCCCAGGCCATCAGGCCCGCAAGCCCAAGCACCGCCAGCGCCACAGCGCTTTGGCGGACCTTGTCCGACACTGCCATCAAACCATCCCCGACAGGTGCATGATGCCGCGCAAGCTGGAAAATTCATCGTCCACAAAATCGTCAAAGGCCTTGCCGGTCAACAGGGCGGGCGTCCATGCATTGCGGGCCAGCGCTTCCTGCCACGCTTTGGATTTGGTCGCCTTGACCACCATGTCCGTCAGCGCTGCGCGTTGTTCAGGAGTAATGCCGGGGGCGCCATAGACCGCGCGCCAGTTGCCCAGCACGACCTCATAACCCGACTCCTTGAGCGTAGGCACCTCAATGCCAGGCAGGCGTTTGGCCGAAGTCACGCCGATCGGGCGCATCTTGCCGGCCTTGATGTATTCGGCGAACTCGCTGTAGCCGCTGCCGCCGACCGTCACATTGCCACCCAGTACCGCTGCGATGGCCTCGCCGCCGCCCCGAAAAGCCACGTAGTTCACCTTTTTCGGGTCCACGCCCACCTTGGTGGCCAGCATGGAGGCACAAATATGCTCGGTGGATCCGCGCGAACCGCCACCCCACTTCACGCTCGCGGGGTCTTTTTTCATTTGCTCCACCACGTCCTTCATCGTCTTCAAGGGCGAGTCGGCTGGCACCACAAACACGTTGTATTCGCTGGTCAGGCGCGCAATTGGCGTAATTTTGTCCATGCCCACCTGGGGTTTGCCGGTGATGATGCCGCCCACCATCACGGCGCCGGTCATGATCAAGGCGTTGGGGTCGCCCTTGGCCGCGTTGACAAACTGCGCCAGGCCGATGGCACCTGCCGCCCCACCCTTGTTCTCGTATTGCACGGTGTCTGCGACCTTGGCATCAAGCAGGGCCTTGCCCAATTCGCGTCCAGTGCCGTCCCAACCGCCGCCAGGGTTGGCTGGAATCATCATCTTCAAATTCGCCGCTGCGTGGGCGCTCATGGGAAACACGCCCACCGCCGCCAAGGCAGCCAAAGACTTTAAAAAACGGTCGCGACGCATACAACTCTCCTGCAGGGGTTAACTATCCCCCTATCATCGGCGAAGTCGCTTTCAATTTGACGGCGAACGACAAAGGGATAACCCGCACCGACCGCGAAAACCTGATGGACAGCATCCGCATCGACAAGTGGCTTTGGGCCGCACGCTTTTACAAAACCCGGTCTTTGGCCACCGACGAGGTGGGCAAAGGCCGGGTGCAGATCGGCCAGCAAGACGTGAAGCCCTCGCGCGAAGTGCGCATCGGCGACACGGTGGTGCTTTGGCAGGCCAGCGTGAAACGCACCGTGGTGGTCAAAGGCATCAGCGGCACGCGCGGATCGGCATCGGTGGCGCAAACCTTGTACGAGGAAACTGCCCAAAGTATTGCGGAGCGCGCCCTGGCCGCCGAACAGCGGCGTCTGCACACCGAACCGGCCCTGGCCATTGCCCACGGCCGACCCACCAAACGCGACCGCCGCGACCTGCAAAAAGGCCTGAACGCGCGCTGGAGCGCGTCCATCGACGACTAAAGCGTCTGCCCCCGCAAAGCGGCGATAATCAGGGGCTGCGATAGCGGCAGAAATTCACCCCGGAATTTCCCCTGAATTTGTGAAAGTTGCTCGATGACTGCCTCCCCCTCCCCCACCCAGCCCGTGGCCATTTCTTCGGTGCAAGAGATCGTGGCTGACATGCGCGCCGGAAAGATCGTGATCCTGGTGGACGAAGAAGACCGCGAAAACGAAGGCGACCTGGTACTGGCCGCCGACCATGTCACGCCCGAGGCCATCAACTTCATGGCCCGCTTCGGCCGTGGTCTGATTTGCCTGACCCTGAGCCGCGCACGCTGTGAACTGCTGCAGCTCCCGCCCATGACGGCACGCAATGGCGACAAAAAAGGCACGGCCTTCACTGTGTCCATCGAAGCCGCCGAAGGCGTGACCACCGGCATCTCGGCCGCCGACCGCGCACGCACCGTGCAAGCGGCGGTAGCGCCCAACGCCGTGCCCTCGGATCTGGTGCAGCCTGGCCATATCTTCCCGCTCCAAGCAGTGGACGGCGGCGTGCTGATGCGCGCGGGCCACACCGAAGCCGGTTGCGACCTCGCCGCCATGGCCGGATGCAGCCCCGCCTCCGTCATTTGCGAGATCATGAAAGACGACGGCACCATGGCCCGTCTGCCGGACTTGCAGCTGTTTGCCGCCGAACATGGCCTAAAGATCGGCACCATCGCCGACCTGATTGCCTACCGCAGCCAGGTCGATTCGCTGGTGGCGCGCAAAGGCAGCCGCCCCTTCAAAACCGCGGCGGGCGACTTTACGGCCCACATTTTTCAAGACACCACCGGCCAGGGCGTGCACCTGGCGCTGGTCAAGGGCGAATGGGCCGCCGACGAGGTGGTGCCTGCCCGCGTCCATGAGCCGCTGTCAGTGCTCGACGCGCTTGAGACCGGTCGATCGCTGCACTCCTGGAGCCTGGACGCTGCGCTGGCCCACATCGCCCACGAAGGCCGTGGCGTCGTGGTGCTGCTCAACTGCGGCGAGACGGGCGAGCAACTGCTGGCCCAGTTTGACGGCACAGCCCGCCCCGCGCACGCGCCCGAGCGCGGCCGCATGGACCTGCGCACCTATGGCATAGGCGCCCAAATTTTGCGTCTGTGTGGCGTGCACAAAATGCGTTTGATGGGCAGCCCCCGTCGCATGCCCAGTTTGACCGGCTACGGCTTAGAGACCGTGGGCTACCTCAGCGCCAACGGCGCCTGAGCTTTTCAATTCATCACCCAAAGGAAACCCCATGTTCGGCGCAGACAAAGGCAAAGTGGACGACAGCGACAAACGCATGGACGGCAAGCAACTGCGGGTCGGCATCGTGCAAGCGCGCTTCAATGCCAGCGTCACCGACGCACTGGCAGCCGCCTGCAAAGACGAGTTGCTGAGCCTGGGCGTGGCCGAGCGGGACATCCACCACTTCACCGTGCCGGGCGCGCTCGAAGTAGCCACGGCCCTGCAAGCCCTGGCCGAAAAAAACCGCTACGACGCGCTGATCGCACTGGGCTGCATCATTCGCGGCGAGACCTACCACTTTGAACTGGTGGCCAACGAGTCGGGCGCCGCCGTGACCCGCGTGGCGCTGGACAGCCAGATGCCAATTGCCAACGCCATCCTGACCGTGGAAAACATGGAGCAGGCCGTGGCCCGCCAGACCGACAAAGGGCGCGACGCCGCCCGTGTGGCCGTTGAAATGGCCAATTTTTTGGAAACCGTGTAATGACCGACTCCCCCGCCGCCAGCGCCCGCCCGCCCCGCCAGTCCCGCGTGGGCCTGACCAGCACCGGTGCGCGCAAAGCCGGCAGCAAAAATGCCCGCAGCCGTGCCCGCGAATTTGCCGTTCAAGCCCTGTACCAGCGCCTGGTGGGTAAAAACACCGCCGCCGACATTGACACCTTCACCCGCGACCTGGCCGGTTTCAACAAGGCCGACGCGGCCCACTTTGACGCCCTGCTGCACGGTTGCATTGACCATGCCGATGCGCTGGACGCCTTGATCCTGACGCGCCTGGACCGCCCCATGAGCGAAATCTCGCCCATCGAGCACGCGGTCATGTGGATTGGCGTCTACGAGATGCAGCATTGCCCGGACGTGCCCTGGCGCGTGGTGCTCAATGAGTGCATTGAGTTGGCCAAAGAGTTTGGTGGCACCGACGGCTTCAAGTACGTCAACGCTGTGCTCAACGGCCTGGCGCCCGAACTGCGCGGCCCCGAAGTGCAAGCCGATCGCGCCGCCAAGCCTGCCGCCGACTAGCCCTGAGCGCCTATGCAGATCTCGCACCGCGCGCAAAACATCGAGCCCTTTTATGTGATGGAAGTGGCCAAAGCCGCGTCTGAGATGGCGCGCACTTTGGCGCACAGTGACACGCCCATGGTGTTTTTGAACATCGGCGAGCCTGACTTCACTGCGCCCCCGCTGGTCCAAGCCGCCGCTCAACGCGCGATCGAGCAAGGCCACAGCCAGTACACCCAGGCCACCGGCCTGCCCGCATTGCGCGAACACATCAGCGCCTGGTACAGCAGCCGTTTCGGCGTGAATGTGCCGGCCAGCCGGATTGTGGTCACCGCAGGCGCGTCGGCCGCATTGCAACTGGCCTGTCTGGCACTGATCAATGCGGGTGATGAAGTGCTCATGCCCGACCCCAGCTACCCCTGCAACCGGCATTTTGTGAGTGCCGCCGATGGCCGCGCCGTGCTGCTGCCCACCACGGCCGAGCAACGCTTTCAGCTCAGCGCCGACCAGGTGCAAGCGGCCTGGGGGCCCCGCACACGCGGCGTGCTGCTGGCATCGCCCTCCAACCCCACAGGCAGCTCGATCGACCCGGCCGAGCTGCGCCGCATCCATGGCGTGGTCAAGGCCAAGGGCGGCATCACCATGGTGGACGAAATCTACCTGCCCCTGAGCTATGACGCGCGCTTTGGCCAGACCGCACTGGCGATTGACGACAACATCATCAGCATCAACAGCTTTAGCAAGTACTTCAATATGACCGGCTGGCGCCTGGGCTGGTTGGTGGTGCCCGAGCCGCTGGTGCCGGTGATCGAGCGCTTGGCGCAAAACCTGTTTATTTGCCCCAGCACCATCGCACAGCACGCCGCATTGGCCTGCTTTGCGCCCGAGAGCATTGCGCTGTACGAGGCCCGCCGCGCCGAATTCAAAGCCCGCCGCGACTACTTTGTGCCTGCTCTGCAAAGCCTGGGGCTGGACGTGCCGGTGGTGCCCGACGGCGCGTTTTACGCCTGGGCCGATTGCTCGGCGGTGTGTGCGCGTCTGGGCATCAAAGACAGCTGGGACTTTGCGTTTGCAGTGATGCAGCAGGCCCATGTGGCTGTCACCCCGGGGCGCGACTTTGGCACTGACCAGACCGCCCAATTTGTGCGCTTTTCCACTGCGAGCTCCATGGCGCAATTGCAAACCGCGATTGCCCGCTTGCAAAACATGCTGGCCTGAGCCGCACCCTCCACTTTCAGCGAAACCATAGGCCTCTTTCCCATGAACCAAGACCTGAACATCCTCCAACTCGTGATGCATGCCAGCGTGGTGGTGCAAATTGTGATGGCCCTGCTGATGCTGGTGTCGCTGGCCAGTTGGTCGGCCATTTTTCGCAAGCTGTTTGCCATCAAGCGCGTCAAAGCGCACAACGAAACCTTTGAGAAAGAGTTCTGGTCTGGCGCCAGCCTGAACGAGCTGTACACCGCAGCCGCCGCCAAGGCGCAAAACTCCGGCCCCATGGAGCGCATTTTTGCCAGCGGCATGCGCGAGTTTCAAAAATTGCGGGAGCGCCGCGTGAGCGACGTGGGCACCCTGATGGACGGCGCCCGCCGCGCCATGCGCGCCAGCTTTCAGCGCGAAATGGACGAGGTGGAGAGCAACCTCTCCTTCCTCGCCTCGGTCGGTTCGGTCTCGCCCTATGTGGGTTTGTTTGGCACGGTATGGGGCATCATGCATGCTTTTACTGGCTTGGCGTCTTTGCAGCAGGTCACGCTGGCCACGGTGGCGCCCGGCATCGCCGAGGCACTGGTCGCCACGGCCATCGGCTTGTTTGCCGCCATTCCTGCGGTGATCGCCTACAACCGCTTTGCGCGCGACCTGGACCGCATTGCCATACAGCACGAAACTTTTATAGAAGAGTTCTCCAACATCTTGCAGCGCAATGTGAGCGCCCAAGCCAGCCCGGCCGCCCCGCGCTGAGCACAGTGACGCGCCCCATCTTGCAGCCAATTAGGAGCCTGATATGCCCGCAGTGAGTTCCCGCGGTCGCGGCCGACGCACCATGAGCGAGCCCAATATGGTGCCGTTCATTGACGTGATGCTGGTGCTGCTGATCATCTTCATGGTCACCGCCCCCTTGATCACCCCCAGCATGATCGACCTGCCCAGCGTGGGCAAGGCCGCCAAGCAGCCCGATGTGGTGGTGCAAATCGTGGTCGGTAAAGACGATCAGCTCGAGCTGCGCGCCCAAGAGAAAAACACCCCTGTGACGCTTGGCACTTTGGCCAGCGCCGTGCGCCGCGCCCAAACCCGCGCCGATGGCAGCGCCGCCGAGCGCCCTGCGGTGGTCATCAGCGCCGACAAAGCCGTGCGCTACGAGAGTGTGGTCAAGGTCATGGACACCTTGCAGCGCGCGGGCATTGAGCGCGTCGGCTTGTCCGTGCAACTGGCCAATTAACACGCCCCATGGCCACGGCCCTCGCCCGCGACGCCTTCATGCCGCCCCCCACGTCGGGGCTGGGCAGGGCCGTGACGATGGCGCTGTTTGCGCACGCCCTGCTGGTCTTGGCCTTGTCGTTTGCCGTGCAGTGGCACCAAAGTGCGCCTGAGCCCGTGAGCTTTGCCGCCGAGCTGTGGGCGCAAGTGCCCATCGAGGCGGCGCCCCCTGCACCTGAACCCGTGCCGGTGGTGACCGAAGTCGAAACCCCCATAGCCCCCACGCCGAAACCAGTCCCTGCCCCGGACCCGCAGCCCGTCCTGAGGCCTGCGCCACCACCGCCAGCGGCCGAGGCGCCACCCAAGCCGGTGGACATTGCTGTAGAAAAGAAAAAAGCCCAGCAAGAGGCCAAGAAGAAACAAGAGCTGGACCAAGCCAAGGCCAAAGCCGCTTTGAAAGTCGAAAAAGACAAGGCCGCCAAGCTGAAAGAAGACAAGCTCAAGGAAGAAAAGCAAAAAGACGAGAAACAAAAGGCTGAGAAGCGCTTGAAGGAAGAAAAGCGCCTGAAAGAAGAAAAAGCAGCCGAAGCCGAACGCAAAAAAGAAGCCCAGCAAGCCGCCGAAGAAGCCAAGCAAACCGAGCAGCGCTTCAAAGAGAACAAAGAGCGTGTCATGAAAATGGCCGGTGCGGCTGTGGGCAATGGCGACGACAACGCCAAAGGCAGTGCCGCCCAGAGTGCCGCGCCCTCCGCCAGCTACGGCGCCAAAGTGGCGGCCGAGATTCGCCGCAATATCACGCAGCTCAAAGAAATTGCAGGCAACCCCTCGGTGGAATACGACGTGTACACCGACGCCACCGGCAACGTGCTGAGCGCCAAGCTGCGCAAAAAGAGTGGCGATGCCTATTGGGACGAAACGGCCTACAACGCCATCCTCAAGACCGGCAAACTCCCGCGTGACGAAAACGGCCGGGTACCCTCGCCCATGACCATCGCGCTGGAGCCCAAGCCCCGCTAAACAGCCAAGGCCAAGCGCCTATTTGGCTTTGCGGGGATGAAACACCAGGGGCTGCGCTTGCGCGGTCAGCGCGCCGCCTGTTTTTTCTACAGGCGCCTTGTCGCAACCCGAGCAGCCGCAGCCTGCGCTGGCGGTGGATGCCGCCAACAAACGAGCACGCAATCCCACAGGCATAGGCAAGCGCAGCAACTGCTTGGCGCACGCCGCGCGCAGCAGCTGCGGCATCAGGGTCCAAGCGGCGTAGGCAAAGCTGGCTGCCACCAGCACCGCCACGGCAAAGGTTTGGTAGTTCATGGCATGCATCCTCTTGCTATCCGCCCAGCCACAGCGTCACGCGGTAGGTCACAAAAGACGCCGCGTAGGCCAGGCCAAACAAATACGCCGCCATCACCGCCGGGTAGCGCCAGGAATTGGTCTCGCGCCGCACCACCGCCAGGGTGGACAAGCACTGCGGTGCAAACACAAACCAGGCCAGCAGCGAATAGGCGGTGGCCAGCGACCAGCCTTGGGCAATCACTGGCGACAAGGCATCGGCCACGCCGCTGTCGGCGGCCGAGAGCGAATACACCGTGCCCAAAGCGCCCACCGCCACCTCGCGCGCCGCCATGCCGGGCACCAGGGCAATCGAGATTTGCCAGTTAAAGCCAATGGGCGCAAACACATATTGCAGCGCATGGCCCAGCATGCCCGCCACGCTGTATTGGATGGCTGGGCCTTGCGAAATGTCCCAGCCCGCGGGCGGCGAGGGGAAGGTGGCCAGGAACCACAGCACCACCATCAGCGCAAAAATAATGCCGCCCACACGGCGCAAAAAGATGCGGGCGCGCTCCCACAGGCCCTGCACCAAATTGCGCAAGCTGGGCGCGCGGTAAGGCGGCAACTCCAGCATCAGCGGCTGGTAGGCCGACTTCATCCACACCCGCTTGAACACCCAGGCCACTGCCATGGCCGACACCACGCCCGCCACATAAAGGCCAAACAGCGTGAGTCCGCGCAGGCTCATGCCCGCCACGTCACGCTCGGGCACAAAGGCGCCAATCAAGAGTGCATACACCGGCAATCGCGCCGAACAAGTCATGAGCGGCGCAACCATGATGGTGGCCAGGCGGTCGCGCCAATTGGCAATCGTGCGCGTGGCCATGATGCCGGGGATGGCGCAGGCAAAGCTGCTGAGCAAGGGGATGAACGCCCGGCCCGACAAGCCCACCCGGCCCATCAGGTTGTCCAGCAAAAACGCGGCGCGCGGCAGGTAACCCGAGTCTTCGAGCAGCAAGATAAAGAAAAACAAAATCAAAATCTGCGGCAAAAACACCAGCACGCCGCCTACGCCCGCCACCACACCGTCCACCAACAGGCTGCGCAGCGGCCCGTCGTCCATGGACGCGGTAATGGCGTCGCCCACTGCCGCCATGGCCTCTTTGATCATGTCCATGGGCAAGGTGGCCCAGGAGAACACCGCCTGAAAAATCAAAAACAGCACCACCGCCAGCACCAGCAAACCCCACACCGGGTGCATGGCCACGGCGTCAATGCGGTGCTGGAACCGGCCCAGGCGCGGCGCACGGGGTGCCACCAGCGCCAATATGCGGCGCACCTCGCGCTGCAGCTCGGCACTGGTGCGGACACTGGCGTCCACCGCCTGTGCGGGGGCTGTGGCCAACAGACTTTGTATTTGCTGCATGAGCGCCGCGTGGCCGTTGTGCTGCACCGCCACGGTTTCCACTACGGGGCAGCCCAGCTCGGCCTGCAAGCGCGCCACGTCAATGTCCAGCCCGTGGGCACGTGCCACGTCGGCCATGTTGAGCGCCACCACCATGGGTTTGCCCAGGCCTTTGAGCTCCAGCACCAGGCGCAGGTTCATGCGCAAATTGGTGGCGTCCACCACGGCCACGATGGCGTCGGGCGCAT
>CANFLX010000033.1 GCA_947447985.1 Comamonadaceae bacterium | reverse complement strand
GCAAGTCGGCACCCTGGGCTGCCGCGACCAGCGAGGGCGTGGGCGTTGTATCCCCACTGATCACCACCGAGCGGCCTTGGTAGTCAAAGCGGTAACCCACGGCAGGCTCTACCGGTGAGTGGTTCACCCGAAACGCAGTGATCTTCAGCCCTTTGTCGTCCAGCACCACCACCGTGTCGCCCTGGCCCACAGGAGGTAACGCAAACGGCATGCCCTTTCCACCGCTGCCGCCCGAGGGCATGATTTTTTCGGTGTGATGGGAAACGCGGTAGCCATAGTCCAGCACATAGGCAGAACGGAATCCATCCACGACCTTGTCGACGCCCGTAGGCCCGTAAACGGGTAGAGGCGTTATGGCGGTCCCCAGGCCCCAGTGTTGCAGCATGAAGGGTCCGATCCCGTCGATGTGGTCGGAATGGAAATGCGTGAGCAGCATCGCCTCCATCTTGCCCAGCGGAAGCCCCATGTAGCCCATATTGCGTGCGGCGCCTTCACCCGCATCGACCACAAATAAACGGTCGCCCGCTATGACAGCCGTGCAGGGTCCTGCGCGGGTGGGGTCTGGAAAGGGTGAACCGGTTCCGCACAGCGCCACGTGCAGCCCATCGGGCAGGGTAGGGATGATGTTGCGTCCTACGTTGGCGTGCGCCACGCGTTGCAGCAAGGCTGTCCCCGCCTCTTTTTGAAACAGCCACAGCAGGGCTGCGACGATGAGCGCCAACCCTGCCAGCGCCGCCAGTATTTTCTTGATGGTTCGCATCGTCACACCCTTGATTTGGAAAATTTCATTCTCGCATACACAGGTGTATGGTGCGACTTGTTTTCAGTAGACCGGCTCAAATTTGCGGATCGTGGCTTTGACGGCGTCAGACAAGGCAAACCCCCCGCCATAGTGCGCGGCCAACGCTGCACAACGAGCTTCAAACGCATCAATGCCCATGCCGTAAATGAACTGCATGGCACCGCCCGTCCAGGCTGGGAAGCCAATGGCAAAGATCGAGCCGATGTTGGCGTCGTGCACCGTGGTCAGCACGTTTTCGCTCAGGCAGCGCGCTGTCTCAACAGCCTGGCGGTACAGCAGGCGGTCTTTCAAATCGGTGATGGACCAGGCCACATCGGGCTTTTCGTACATGGATTTGAGTTGTGGCCAAAGCCGCTTCTTGCCGCCTTTTTCCGTGGGGTAGTCGTAGAAGCCACCGCCACCTGCGCGTCCGGGGCGCTGGTGCTCTTTCACCATTTGTGCAACCACGGCCTCGCCTGGCGTTGGAACATAGGTTTTGCCCTCGGCCGCAAAGTCGGCCATGGTCTGTTCCATGACGTGCACGCTCAGGGTGAGGGCGGTTTCATCCAATACCGCCAAGGGGCCCACCGGCATGCCGCACTGGACACCCGCGTTCTCAATGGCTGCGGCGGGAATGCCTTCGCCCAGCATGGCCGCGCCTTCCATGACAAAGGTGCCAAACACCCGGCTGGTAAAAAAGCCGCGCGAGTCGTTCACCACGATCGGAATCTTCCCAATCGACTGCACATAGTCAAAAGCGCGGGCTACCGTTTCTTCATCGGTTTGTTTGCCGCGAATGATTTCTACCAGCTTCATCTTGTCCACGGGACTGAAGAAGTGGATACCGACAAATTTTTCTGGTGCCAACGAGGCCTTGGCCAGGCCGCTGATCGGCAGGGTGGAGGTGTTAGAGGCAAAGAATCCACCGGCTTTGAGCAGCGGCTCGGCCTCTTGGGTCACGCGGGCCTTGAGCTCGCGGTTCTCAAACACGGCTTCGATGATGAGGTCGCAGTCTTGCAAATCTTTGATGTCTGCCGTGGGGTGAATCAGACCGAGCATTGCATCTTGGGCGGCTGACGTCATGCGGCCTTTGTCGACCAAGGCTTGGCTGATCTTGGCGCTGTAGGCCTTGCCCGCGTCGGCTTTGTCTTGGCTCACATCTTTGAGCACCGACTGAATCCCTTTGGCGGCTTGCACATAGGCAATGCCAGCGCCCATCATGCCCGCGCCAAGCAGACCGACCTTGCTGGGCTTGAAGCGCGCAGACGCGCCAGGGCGTGACTGGCCACTCTTGATGGCGTTCATATTGAAGAAGAAGGTGTTGATCATGGAGCGTGCATTCACGCCCGTCATCAAGCCCGCCAGGTAGCGGCTCTCAATGCGGTAGGCGGTGGTCAGGTCCACCTGCAGGCCTTCGACCATGCACGACAAAATCGCTTCGGGCGCAGGAAAGTTGCCACGCGTTTGCTTGGCCAGCATGGCCGGTGCCACCGACAACATGCCTGCCACTTTGGGGTTGGACGGCAGGCCGCCGGGTACTTTGTAGTCCTTGCCTTCCCACGCGTGCTGTGCAGTCGGATTTGCTGCAATCCAGGCCAGGCCTTGCGCCAGCATCTCAGCCTTGGCGTTCTCGCCGGGCGCGACCAAGGCGTGCACCAAGCCGAGTTCTTTGGCCTGCGCGGGGCTGAAAGTTTTGCCTTCCACCAAATAGGGCTGTGCGCCCATCAGGCCCAGGTGGCGCGTCATCTTGGTCACGCCGCTGGCGCCTGGCAGCAGGCCGAGGGTTACTTCGGGCAAGCCGAACTGAATTTTGCGGTCGTCAATGGCAACGCGGTAGTGGCCTATCAGCGCCACTTCCCATCCGCCACCCAAAGCGGTGCCGCCCAATAGGCTAACCACGGGCTTGCCCAAGGTCTCTATGGTGCGGAAGTCGTGCTTGATTTGCTCGATCTCGGCAAACACCGTAGGCGCATCGGCGGGGCGGATGCGCATGGTGGCTTTGAGGTCCGCCCCGGCAAAAAACGTCGACTTGGCCGAGGTGAGCAAGATGCCGCGAATGGCCTCTTTGTCCTGGAGGATCTGCGCCGTCAGCGCATGCATATCGTCCTTCCACTGGGCACACATGGTGTTGACGGGCGAGTCGGGCTCGTCAAAGGTGACTGTGGCAATGCCGTCCTTGAGTTGGTATTGGATGGTTTTCATGTTCAGACTCTTTCCACAATCGTTGCAATGCCCATGCCGCCACCCACGCACAGCGTGGCCAGCCCGTAGCGCAGTCCCCGGCGGTGCAGCTCATCAATCAGGGTGCCCAAAATCATGGCGCCGGTGGCGCCCAGCGGGTGGCCCAGCGCAATCGCGCCACCGTTCACATTGACCTTGTCGTGCGATACCTGCATTTCTTTCATAAATCGCATGGGCACCGCGGCGAAGGCTTCGTTCACTTCAAAAAGATCAATCTGGTCCACGCGCAGGCCAGCTTTGGCCAGGGCTTTGCGCGCCGCGGGCATGGGTCCGGTCAGCATGATGGTGGGGTCTGCGCCGCTCAACGCCGTGGCCACAATGCGGGCGCGCGGTACCAGGCCATGGGCTTTGGCGGCGGCCTCCGAGCCGATCAACACCGCTGCGGCGCCATCCACGATGCCCGAGGAATTGCCCGCATGGTGCACATGGTTGATGCGCTCCACCTGCGGATAACGGGTCAGGGCCACCTGGTCAAAGCCCATGGCACCCATTTGCTCAAAGGCCGACTTCAGGCCGCCCAGGCCTTCCAGCGTGGTGTTGGGCTTGATGAATTCGTCACGGCCCAAAATCACATTGCCCATGGCGTCGTGCACCGGCATGACCGAGCGGTCAAAGTAGCCTTGGGCTTGCGCATGGGTGGCGCGGCGCTGCGATTCCAGCGCATAAGCATCCACATCGTGGCGGCTGAATCCGTCCAAGGTGGCAATCAGGTCGGCGCCAATGCCTTGCGGCACAAACGCGGTTTGCATATTGGTCTCGGGGTCTTGCGCCCAGGCGCCACCGTCGGAGCCGATAGTCACGCGGCTCATGCTCTCCACGCCACCGGCCACGACCAGGTCTTCCCAGCCCGATCGCACCTTTTGCGCCGCCATGTTCACGGCTTCCAGACCAGAGGCACAAAAGCGGTTGATCTGCACGCCTGCGCACTGGAAATCCCAGCCCGCTTTGAGCGCCGCCACTTTGGGCAGCACACTGCCTTGCTCGCCCACGGGGGAGACGATGCCCATCACCACGTCATCCACTTGCGCGGTGTCAAACTGGTGGCGCTGCTGCAGATCGGTCAGCAGCCCTGCCAGCAGATTGATGGGCTTGACCTCGTAGAGGCTGCCGTCTTTTTTGCCTTTGCCCCGCGGCGTTCGCAGGGCGTCAAACACATAGGCTTCGGTCATGGGTGTTTCTCCGGTGGGTGAAAGGGCTCGGTAAAAAATGCCATTCAAGGTCTGCGGTTTCAAGCGCAGGACGCAGCGTTTGCAGTATATTGTTTTTAACCAAGCAAGCGCTTTGCGAAAATAGCCTGCTTGTCTCCATTTCGACAACTTGAAAGCCCCTTGCCATGATTGACAGAAGCCTTTTCTCCGCCGACCACGAAGCCTTTCGTGACAGTTTTCGCCGCTTCATGGACAAAGAGATCGCCCCGTTTCACGCGCAATGGGAAGAGCAGGGCTATGTGGACCGCGCGGTGTGGAACAAGGCTGGTGAAAACGGCTTTTTGTGCATGACCATGCCCGAAGCGTTTGGCGGCGCCAGCGCCGACAAGCTGTATTCAATCGTGCAAATGGAGGAGCTGGGGCGTGCCGGTTTTTCCGGCATCGGCTACAGCCTGCACAGCGAAATCGTGGCGCCTTATATCGCTCACTACGGCACGCCGGAGCAAAAGGCGCGTTTCCTGCCCCGCATGGCCAGCGGCGAAATGATTGGCGCCATCGCCATGAGCGAACCCGCCGCCGGGTCTGACCTGCAGGGCATCAAAACCACGGCCACGCTGCAGCCCGACGGCAGCTACCTGCTCAAAGGCAGCAAGACCTTTATCACCAACGGCTGGCATGCCGATGTGGTGATCGTGGTGGCCAAAACCAACCCGACTGCGGGCGCCAAAGGCACCAGCCTGCTGCTGGTAGAGCGCGGCATGCCTGGGTTTAGCGTGGGCAAACGCCTGCAGAAGCTGGGGCTCAAGGCGCAAGACACTTCCGAGCTGTTTTTTGACGATGTGCGCGTGCCCGCCGAGAACCTGCTGGGAGGTCCTGCGCTGGAAAACCGGGGCTTTATTTGCCTGATGGAGCAGTTGCCCTGGGAGCGTCTGCAAATTGCGATTGGCGCGGTGGCCGCTTCGCAGGCCGCCATCGACTGGACCTTGGACTATGTCAAAGAACGCAAGGTATTTGGCCAGGCCGTGGCCGGCTTTCAAAACACCCGCTACACCCTGGCGGAGCTGCAAACCGAGGTGCAAGTGGCGCGCGTATTCGTGGACAAATGCACCGAGCTCTTGCTGCAAGACAAGCTGGACACGGCGACTGCCAGCATGGCCAAGTACTGGTGCTCAGACCTGCAGTGCAAAGTGATGGACGAGTGCGTGCAGCTGTTCGGCGGCTACGGCTATATGTGGGAATACCCCATCACCCGCGCCTATGCCGACGCCCGGGTGCAGCGCATCTACGGCGGCACCAACGAGATCATGAAAGAAGTGATTTCGCGCTCCATGGGCCTCGGCGGCAAATAAGCCTTTGCCCCTGACGGTTGTCGCCCGCGTCAGGGCGAGCGCACCAGCCGGACGTTCAGCAGTTGGCTGGCGTCGGTGTAGTCGACAAAGCCGTTGAAAAAGTTCACGTACCAGGCCTGGCTGGCACCGGATCCTCCCGTGGTGGAACTCCACACCGAAGTCACGGTGGGTTGTGGAAACACGGTCAAGTTCAACGCACCGTCCACTGTCGTGTCCAAACTCCCGTCGACTCCACGGACCAGGCGGGAGCTGCACTTTCTTTCTACCAAGCTAGACAATTCAATGCGAGTCGGTAGTCGCCACCCACTACCCGCGGCTTGGGCGGCGAGTAACGCATCGGCGTAGGTGCGCCGTGCGGGGCTTCCTTGGTCACACTGTGCGCCACTGCTTCCCATGACGCACCTTTGCCACGTCAGGCCCGTAATGGAGTCCTGCACCGTTGCTCCCGCAATGGTATAGCGACTGTCCGGCCGACTCGTAGGTATCGTCGTTAACGGTGCGTTGGCCCCGCCGCTGAGCGAACTGTCACAAGTCAGCAGACTATTGCGAGTCACCGCGGGTGCGGCAGCACCCCCACGAACCAAGAGTATGGGCCTGGCGCTCGACTTCAGACCGTCCTCTACCCGTCCGGTGCTGAAGCTGACATGCCAGGCATAGGCCGAATTGTTCGCGCTGGCGGAACTTGACCAATATGCGATATCAGTGCTGGTTCCCAACAGCGTATTCGGGAAAAAATTGGAGTCAATCATCGGACCTCGGGGCCGGTCCTTGACCAATGTTTGCAAGGTGTATGCGTCGGGCAGCACCCAGTCTTTAAATCCGCAGATCCCGACCGAGTTGACCGCATCGACATAAGTGCTGGTGTTGCATTTTGAGTTGTTGGCAACGCCTTTGCAGGAATTCAGAATTCCAGTGGACTCAGAACCCGCGCTGCCACCTGTCGTACTCACATACGCCTTCAACGTGGGCGTCGACAAGGCTTCGTTCTCCCACCGGGAGGTGTCGTACCACGAATACAAATGCCCTCTGTGACGCAGATGATTCAGATCGTTTCGCTTGACCTCCCAGTAAAGTCCCGAAGCCGTATCTTGAACGCAGTCCCATGACGTTCCGCGCGCGGCACTGCCCGAGTCAGACCAATCGCCTGCTTGGATTGGCAAAGGTGTTCCCGTACTGTCCAACTTGACGAAACTGCTACCGCCCGCCATTTGGTACAAGTTCGATGCAGAAAGGTTCAGGGCGCCAATGTCATCCAGCAGTTTGTCGTACGCGTTGCCCTGACCCGTCGCGGAAGCGGACAAGGTCGCGGTGGTTGGTTCGTTCGTGATGTCGGAAACGTCCACGCCTTGACCCACCAAGTCCGCCTTGATGGTGTTCCAAGCGGCGTCCACGCTGGCAGGTGTTACTTTCGTCTTAATGCCTTCGAGCAGCGCAACGTCCAAGGAAGCGTACAGCGCTGCGAGGTCTCTTTGGTTTAGTACGGCACCGGCCAACGCTTCGGTGAGTGGCGTGATATTGGCGATGCCTGTGAGGTCGTTTGAAACAGCGTGAAGCAATGAACCGTCGGAGGTGCTGAGCTCCAGCAAACACGGCCTTTGCGCGCCGGCAACTGCAATCGTGTAACTGCCGTCGCTCCCCGTGGTCGTCGTGCCTGTCACCACCGGACCACCGGTTCCGAGACATTTGACTTGCAGTGTGGTGTTTGCAATCGGGGCACCGATTGCCGCGGTTCCAGTCAACGAAACGGAAGCGGGCGAAGATCCCGTCCCGCCGCCGCAAGAGAGGACGGAAATGCAAACGCTGAGGATCAGCGCTACCCGCAATTTCGTCGAATTTGGAATAAATAACATTAAGACCCACTTTACATCGAATCACCAATTTGACCGCTGGCGTTACCTGTCAGACTTCAACTGCAGCTTGGTAAGCAAAGATACAGCGTGATCTACTTCAGGCTTCCCGACAAAAACTGGCCCAAACGCTCGCTCTTGGGCCGGGCCAGCACCTCGGTGGGGTTGCCTTCTTCTTCGATCAGGCCTTTGTGCAAAAAGATGAGGTGGTTGGCCACCTCCCGGGCAAAGCCCATTTCATGGGTCACGACCACCATGGTGCGGCCTTCTTCGGCCAGTGTGCGCATGACGCGCAGCACTTCGCCCACCAGTTCGGGGTCGAGCGCGCTGGTCGGTTCGTCAAACAACATCACTTCGGGCTCCATGGCCAAAGCGCGTGCAATGGCGACACGCTGCTGCTGACCGCCGCTCAGGTGCGCGGGGTAGCGGTCTTCCATGCCGACCAAGTCGACGCGCGCCAGGTATTTGCGCGCCGTGGCCACAGCCTCGTCGCGCGGCACGCCCAGCACATGCACTGGCGCTTCAATGATGTTTTGCAGCACCGTCTGGTGCGCCCACAGGTTGAAATGCTGAAACACCATGGCCAGCTTGGTGCGCATGCGCTGCAGCTGCCGGGCATCCCGTGCATTCAATTCGCCGTGCTTATCTGCCACCAGCTCCAGCGCTTCGCCCGCCACGGCGATGCTGCCCTGGTGTGGTTTTTCCAGCAGGTTGATGCATCGCAAAAACGTGCTTTTGCCTGAGCCCGAGCTGCCGATGATGCTGATCACATCGCCCGCATGGGCCGTGAGTGAGACGCCCTTGAGCACCTCGTTGCTGCCAAAGCGCTTGTGGATGTTGTTGACTTGAAGTTTGACGGTGGGCTGTGTCATAGCGTGGTGTGTGTCTGTGGTTCCCATCAGTCGCCCAGCAGCGGGCCGGTGCGAAAAGGAGTCGCGCCTGCAATCTTGCCGACTTCGCAGCCTGCGGTGACGTAGCGGTCGCGGATGCGGGCGTACAGCACGCCATCAACGCCTGCCAGCACCCGCTCGGCCGAGTTTTCAATCGGGTCAATGACTTCGGCCACCAGCTCGCCTTTGCGCATGAGTTGGCCGGGGCGGGCGGCAAACACCAGCACGCCAGGGCCGCGTGCGCGCAAGGTTTCGGAGCCTGCGAGGGGGGTGGGTTGGCAGCGGGCAGCAGGCACAGGGGGTGGAGCGTCGCTGTGCAGCACGCCGATATATTGCAGGAAGTGGTGAATGGCCTGGGCGTCCTGCTGCGCAAACGTGTGGCTCACGTCCAACTCTCCGCGCAACTCGATGGTGGTGCTGTTGCAGCCCTGGGGCAACGGAGCGGCGTTGCCTTGCGCATGCAGCATCGCGGCGAGCTGCCACCACACGCCAGACAGGCATTCGTCAATCGGACCACCGCCCGAGTTTTTGGCAATCAGCGTGGCTTCGCTGCCCAAAAAGCGCGAGAGGGCTTCGAGCTGCGGCCAGCACGGCTCTTCGCAATAGAAGTGCAGCACACCTTCGCAGTCGCAATGCAGATCGAGAAAGTAGTCCGCGTCATGGGCAAGCAGCATCAGCGTGCGGCGCAGGCTTTGCAACTCGGTGGTGGGTGTCCACTGGCGCAAATAACTGCCGATGGCAGCACGCACAGTCTTGACATTGGCGGTGGCGTCCGGGCCCAGTGCAGGCAGCACCTGCGCCGCGATAGCCTTCGCGAGGTCAGGGTAGTGGCGGTTGAAATTTTCGGACGTGCCCAACTCAAAGCGCCCCATGGGTTTGTGGTCCAGCCGCTGGGCCAGCCCTAGCGGATTGGCCACGGGCACCAGCACCACTTCGCCACGCAGCAGTCCAGCGTCCTCGGCCGCTTGCAGCAGGGGCCGCAGATGGTGTGCGGTCAGCATGCCCGGCAGCTCTTCGGCGTGCAGGCTGGCTTGGATGTAGACCTTGGGGCCCGTGCCAGCGGTGCCGAAGTGAAAACTGCTCACACTTTTGTGGCTGCCCAGGCTGGGGGACAAGAGCGGGTGGTCGGTGCGTTGCATGGTGGTTGGGGCGCTCAGTTCTTGCGGGGCGCCAAATAGGCCAGGAAATGCCGCTCGGCCAGCTTGAAAAAGCCGATCAAGGCAAATGTCGCGACCAAATAAATGCCTGCGGCAAACAAATAGGCTTCAAACGGAAGGTAGTAGTCGGAGTACACCCGGCTGGCCGCCGCGGTGACGTCCAGCATGCTGGGCACGGCGCTGGCCAGGCTGGTGCTTTGCAGCATCATGACCACTTCGTTGCTATAAGCGGGCAGGCTGCGGCGCATGGCACTGGGCAGCACGATGCGACGCAGAATCATCCATCGGCCCATGCCATAGGCCTGCGCAGCTTCGAGCTCGCCCGCACTGGTTTCCCGAATGGCACCGGCCAGCATCTCGGCGGTGTAGCCGGCCGTGTTCAGGCTGAAAGCGAGCAGGGCGCAGAAAAAGGGTTCTTTGAAGTGCGTCCAGGGCCACACATCGTCCCAGCGCGCCTGAATCCACTCCAGTTGGCCCAGGCCGTAGTAAATCAAATACACCTGAATCAAGAGCGGCGTGCCGCGCACCACATAGGTGTAGGCCCCCACCACCGAGCGCAAGACCCATGAGCGGCTGGTGAGCGCCAGTGCAAATACGAGCGCCAGCACCGCGCCCACGCCCAGGCTGGAAAACAACAAACCCAGCGTGGTGAGAATGCCCTCGCCATACATGGCCAGGTTTTTCGCCTGAAAAATGACGTCCCACTTCATCAGAGTTGCCCCCGACGTGTGCCCAGGCTGTAGCGGGCATTCACTTTGCGCAGCACATACAAGGACGCACTGGTAAAAATCAAAAACAAGGCGGCAGAAAACAGAAAAAATTCAAACGGCGAGCGCGTCGCTGCGCTGGCCTGCTTGGAGATGTAGGTCATCTCCTTCAAGCCGATCAGGCTCACCAGGGCGGTAGATTTGATCAGCACCAGCCAGTTGTTGGTAAAGCCGGGCAGGGCGTAGCGCACCATTTGCGGCGCGATGATGCGCAAAAACGTGGCCGTGCGGCCCATGCCAAATGCCCAGGCCGCTTCTGCCTGCCCTTTGGGAATCGCCAAAATCGCGCCCCGAAAGGTTTCGGTCATGTAGGCGCCGTAAATGAACCCGAGTGTCAGGACCCCCGCCACAAAGGGGTTGATATCCACGGTGCGCTTGCTGCCCATCAGCTCCATCACATGGTTCAACCCCATAGTGCCGCCATAAAACACCAGCAGCATCACCACCAAATCGGGGATGCCGCGAATCACGCTGGTATAGGCGGTGCCCAGCGCTCGTGCCACAGGACTGCCGGACAGGCGGGCCGCCGCACCGATCAGCCCCAAGACCACCGCAACCGCCAGCGAACACAGCGACACCGCCACGGTGAGCAGCGAGCCCTGAAGAATGCTGTAGTAGTAGGCGTTCATGGAATGGGAATAAAAAAATCGGCGTCCAGCCAATGCCGCACGCCGATTTTCAGAGCATCAGGTCTGCAGCTTATTCGCCGTAGACGTCAATGTTGAACTTGGCAAAGTACTTGTCGTTCAGTGCTTTGTAAGTAGGCGCCGTGCGGATGGCTTTGATCGCGGCATTGAGTTCACCCTTCAAAGCGTCTTCACCCTTGCGCAAGGCAATGCCAGCGCCGTAGCCAAAGTACTTGGGATCTTTCAGGTCCGGTCCGACCAATTCGTACTTGGCGCCTTCAGGTTTGCTCAAGAAACCACCGGTGACTTCCATGAAGTCGGCCACGGTGCCATCCAAACGGCCCGATTTGATGTCCAGGTACACCTGGTCTTGCGCTTCGTAGCTGTTCACTACCACACCAGCGGTCTTGAGTTCGCCCAATGCGTATTTCTCTTGGGTGGAGCCCTTCAAGACGCCGATTTTCTTGCCCTTGATGGAAGCTGCGTCGGTGAACTTGGTGCCTTTTTTCAGCACGATGCGGCTGGGCGTGTTGTAGTACTTGTCGGTGAAGTCGACTTCTTTCATGCGGTCGTCGGTGATCGACATGGAGCTGATGATGACGTCGTATTTTTTGGCGTTCAGGCCGGGGATCATGCTGTCCCAGACTTGCTCCACAAACACGCACTTGCGCTTGATCTGCTCGCACAGGGCGTTGGCAATGTCCACGTCAAAACCGGTGGGCTGGCCATCGGCGGTTTTGAAGGTGAAGGGCTCGTAGGTGGGGTCGATAGCTACTTTCAGTTCAGCGGGTGCAGCGGCCACGGGCGCAGCAGCGGGTGCGGCAGGCGCAGCCGCTTCTTCTTTTTTGCCGCAGGCGGCCAACAGGGCGATCACGCTCAGGCTCAGGAGCAGTTTTTTCATCGGATAAATCCTTGGGAATGGCCACATTCAAATGGTGCGGCCGGTAGGTTAATAAAAGAGACGGGGCATTCTACGGTCAGGCAAGCTGCGATTGCAGCCGCCAGCGGTCCTTGTTGTATGGGGTTTTCACCCTTGCACAATCCAGAGCGCTTGCGCTTTTTGACGCATGATTGCGGTATGCAAACCTTGAATCCAACCATTCACACGCCCATTCCATCCCGCCCCATTCGCGTCGCCATCATTGGCTACGGCAGCGCCGGCCACGTATTTCATGCCCCACTGGTGTCCGGCGTTCCCGGTCTGGAGCTGTATGGCATCGTCTCCAGCAAGCCCGATGCCGTGCGTGCGGATTGGCCCCAGGTGGCCGTTTTCGCGCAGCCCGCGCAGGCATTTGCGGACCCCCTGGTGGAGCTGGTAGTCGTTGCCACCAGCAACGAAAGTCATTTTTCGTTGGCCCGTGATGCGCTCTTGGCAGGCAAACATGTGGTCGTGGACAAGCCGTGCACGGTGACTTTGGAACAAACCACCGAATTGCTAGCGCTCGCGGCTGCCAAGGGTTTGACCTTTACGGTTTTTCAAAACCGGCGTTTTGACGCGGATTTTTTGTCTTTGCAGGAGGTGCTCGCCAGCGGCGTTTTGGGCCGCATCGTGCATTTTGAGTCGCACTTTGACCGCTACCGCCCGGTGGTGCCCGACCGCTGGCGCGAGCAGGCGCTGCCGGGCTCCGGCCTGTGGTTTGACTTGGGCGCACACCTGGCGGACCAGGCCCTGGTGCTGTTCGGTATGCCGCAGTCCATCAACGTGGACACCGCCTGCCAGCGCGACGGCGCGCGGGTGAACGACTACTTCCATGCCCAGTTGCGTTACCCCCAGCACCCGGGCTTGCGCGTGATCCTGCACGCAGGCGCACTGGTGGGGGCCCTGGGGCCTCGCTTTGTGGTTCATGGAACCTTGGGCAGTTTTGTGAAATACGGCCTGGACACGCAGGAGGATGCGCTCAAGGCGGGCGGGCGTCCCCATCTCGATGCACTCGGTGATTGGGGTGCCGACCCCTTGCCCGGCACCCTGACGAGCTACCCCGATGGCCAGGTGCAGACAGCGACTGCACCGCAGACGGCGGGCAACTACTGCGCGTTTTATGCCGCGCTGCGGAGTCATTTGCGGGGAGAAACGTCTGTTGCCGCCGTCACGCCTGCGCACATTTGGAGCGACATGGCCATGCTGACCGCCGGAGAGGCCAGCGCGCAGCAGGGCAGCACGGTTGCGCTCCCCTCGATGCCAGCGCAATGGGCCTGAGCTGCGAGTACCCCGCCACTCTGTAGTGGCAGGGCTCAAAACGTAAAATGACACCCTTTGCACCGCCTCTGCACAGCTTTTCCACAGCTTTGCCACCGACTTATCCATGAACGCCCCGCTCGACGTCTCCTTTTTTGCCCGCGCTGCCAAGCCGCTGGGCAGCTACCGCAAGTACTGGGCGGCGCGTTTCGGTACCGCGCCCATGCTGCCCATGAGCCGTGCGGAAATGGAAAAGCTGGGCTGGGACAGCTGCGATGTGGTTTTGGTCACCGGCGACGCCTATGTGGACCACCCCAGCTTTGGCATGGCGGTGGTCGGCCGCATGCTGGAGGCGCAGGGGTTTCGGGTGGGCATCATCGCCCAGCCGGACTGGACCAGTGCCGAGGCCTTCAAGGCGCTGGGCAAGCCCAATTTGTTTTGGGGTGTGACCGCGGGCAACATGGATTCCATGATCAACCGCTACACGGCGGACCGCAAAATTCGCAGCGACGACGCCTACACCCCCGGTGACGTGGCAGGCAAGCGCCCGGACCGGGCCGCGATTGTGTACAGCCAGCGTTGCCGCCAGGCTTACAAGGACGTACCGCTGATTCTGGGCGGCATCGAGGGCAGCCTGCGCCGCATTGCCCACTACGACTACTGGAGCGACAAAGTGCGCCGCTCGATTGTGGTGGACGCCAAATGCGACTTGCTGCTGTACGGCAACGCCGAGCGCGCCATCGTGGAAATTGCGCACCGCCTGGCGGCCAAAGAGCCGGTTGAAAAAATCACCGATGTGCGCGGCACCGCCTTTGTGCGCCGCCCGGACGACGAAACGGGCAAAGGCTGGTTTGAGATCAACTCCACCAGCGTGGACACGCCGGGGCGCGTCGAGGCCCATGTCAACCCCTACCTGACCACCTCCGAAATGGCAGCGGAGAACGGCGCCACCTGCGCCCGCGAGGACGAGGCCAAGCAGGTCGCTGAGGATGCCGAGAAGTCCGCTTCGCCGGGCGCTGCCGCGTCCCACTTGCCCGCACAGCCGCAGGCCATGGTGTTTGTCGCCAACCCCGCGCTCAAAGCCAAGCTCAAAGTGCCACCGCGCGACCGCTCAGTGATTCGCTTGCCCAGCTACGAACAGGTCAAGAGCGACCCAATTCTTTACGCCCACGCCAACCGGGTGCTGCACCTCGAAACCAACCCCGGTAATGCGCGCGCACTGGTGCAGGCCCATGGCGAAGGCGCCACGGCACGCGACGTGTGGATCACGCCGCCGCCCATTCCCTTGACCACGGCCGAAATGGACATGGTGTTTGACCTGCCTTATGCGCGCAGCCCGCACCCGAGTTACGCCGATGAAAACGGCAGCCATGACGGCGCGACCAAAATTCCGGCCTGGGAGATGATCCGCTTCAGCGTCAACATCATGCGCGGCTGCTTTGGCGGCTGCACCTTTTGCTCGATCACCGAGCATGAAGGGCGCATCATCCAAAGCCGCTCGGAAGACTCGGTGATCAAAGAGATCGAAGACATTCGCGACAAGGTCAAGGGCTTTACCGGCACCATTTCAGACCTCGGCGGCCCCACGGCCAATATGTACCGCCTGGGCTGCCGCAGCCCTGAGATCGAAGCCGCTTGCCGCAAGCCCAGCTGCGTCTACCCCGGCATCTGCCAGAACCTGACCACCGACCACGGCCCACTCATCAAGATGTACCGCCGCGGCCGCGCGCTCAAAGGCATCAAAAAAATTCTGATCGGCTCTGGCTTGCGCTACGACCTGGCGGTCAAGAGCCCCGAATACATCAAAGAACTGGTACAGCACCATGTGGGCGGCTACCTCAAGATCGCGCCGGAGCACACGGAGTCTGGCCCGCTGTCCAAAATGATGAAGCCAGGCATAGGCTCCTACGACAAGTTCAAGACGCTGTTTGACAAGTACAGCGCCGAGGTCGGCAAGAAACAGTTTTTGATTCCGTACTTCATCGCGGCGCACCCCGGCACCACCGACGACGACATGATGAACCTGGCGGTGTGGCTGAAGAAAAACGGTTTTCGCGCCGACCAGGTGCAAACCTTTTACCCCAGCCCCATGGCCACCGCTACGGCGATGTACCACAGTGGGCGCAACACCTTGCGCAAAATCCACCGTGCTGCCGAAAGCGAAGAAGAAACGGTGGACGTGGTGCGTGGCGAAAAGCGCCGCCGTCTGCACAAAGCCTTTTTGCGTTACCACGACGCCAACAACTGGCCACTGCTGCGTGAAGCCCTCAAAGCCATGGGCCGCGCCGATTTGATCGGCAACGGCAAGCACCATCTGATTCCCACCTTCCAGCCTTTAGGCGACGGTGGCTACCAGTCGGCGCGCAAGAAAAACAGCACACCAGTGGCCAAAGCGGCGGGCAAACCGACCGCGCCCGTCAAAGGCCGCCTGCTGACCCAGCACACCGGCTTGCCACCGCGTGTCACCGGATCCAAACCGGCGCTCGCGCGCAAAGCAAAGCCTGGCGCGGGGCGCTAGCGCCTACTTCGCCAAGGTAAACAGCGGAATATCGAATTTCGCACCCAGCGCGTCGAGCTGCGCGCGGGTTTTGCCAGCCAGAAACGCCGCCACCGCGGCATGCGTAGCGGGCGAGAACATGGACTTGATGCCCGCATCCGCCACACCGGCTTGCTGGCACAGCGACTTGGCAAAGTGCGGCTCCAGTGCCGCCACCGCAACCCGACCGTTTTTGCAGGCATAGACGCGGTAGCCCGCATGGCCGCCGCCTACCGCCGCACCGGCTGTGGTCATGCCCCAGCTGCGGGGCAGCGCCAGGTAGGCAGCGGCCTCTGACAGTGCCACTTGCAGATGCACACCCTTGCCTGTTTTGAGCTGCGCGAGGCGCGCTTGCAGCACCGCTTCACTGGCCATCAACGAGCCGCCCATGTCGGCATACAGCGTCGGGGGCATGTCCTGGCCCTGGACCAGACCGGCTTCGGCCAAATACGTCAGGTCGTGGCCGGGCTCTTCTGCGCGCTCAGCGGGGGCGCCCACGATCTCCACCATGCTGAGGGTGGGATACATTTTCTTGAGCGTCGTCCAAGCGATGCCGAGTTTTTGCAGCGCAGACGGGCGAAACGAGGTCAACAACACATCGGCCTTGGCCAGCGCGTTGTGCACCGCCTTCTGACCGGCAGCGGTCTTCAGGTCGGCTCGGAGAATCTTGACGCCTTGGTGCAAGGTGGCATAGGCGCCAGGGTTGTACTGGCCCATGGGATCGGCCGAGCTGCCGCGGGGCGCTGTGGGTGGGGCGGGTGGTTCGATCTTGACGCACGTCGCCCCCATGTCGTGCAGGCGCATGAGGGCGGCCGGGCCTGGCAGATTGAGCGCCAGGCTGACGATGCGCACGCCTTTGAGCGCTTGGAGGGGTTTGGAGCTGGCAGTTGCGGTCATAGATCAGGGGGGGTGAAAGGTGAGGGGATGTGCCGGATGCGGGCGATGATAGAGGCAATAATCCCTGCTCCAGAGGGCGGGCATCGGCCTGCCCTGTTTGACCGACCGTTTCCCAGGTGGCTGCTTTGAAATTTGAATTCTCCAACGCCGAGCTTTTTCCGGAGCTGCCCAAGCCGCTTCCCCCGCTGAAAGCCCGCAAGCCCCAAGCCAAGCCCAAGGCGAAACCTGCACCGGTGGTGGCTCCAGCGCCTTCAGCGACGGCAGGCACGGACATCGAAGCCAGCGCCCTGGCACTGGACGCACACCCTGATTACCGGGTGCTGCGCCGCCTGCAACCGCGACTGGAGTGGCCCGCTGGGCACAGCAGCGATGTGGTTCGCGTGGTGGTGCTCGATACCGAAACCACCGGGCTGGACGCCTCCAAAGACAAGATCATTGAAATGGCGCTGCTGCGCGTAGACGTGGACCGCGCCACGGGCGTACCCGTGGGCCCGGTGCAGGTGTTTGACGAGCTGGAAGACCCCGGCATGCCGATCCCGAAAGAAGCGCGCGAGATCACGGGCATCACCGACGCCGATGTGGCAGGCAAGCGTTTGGACGTGGCGCGCATAGCCGCTTTGATGGACGGTGTGGATGTGGTGATTGCCCACAACGCGGGCTTTGACCGCCCCTTTTGCGAGGCACGCATGCCCTTGTTTCGCCAGTTTGCATGGGCGTGTTCGTTTGCGGACCTGGACTGGAAGGCGC
Source organism: Comamonadaceae bacterium (assembly GCA_947447985.1). GTDB lineage: Bacteria > Pseudomonadota > Gammaproteobacteria > Burkholderiales > Burkholderiaceae_C > Allorhodoferax. Next base: position 14,124 of record CANFLX010000033.1, on the reverse strand, counting down.
AGGGGCGTACCTCGAGCAAACTCGAGGCGCTGGCCCAGGCATTGGGCCTGTTTTACGACGCGCACCGCGCCGAGATGGATTGCCACGCGCTGCTGGCGGTGCTGGTCGCGCCCTTGCCCAGTGACCCGAACACCACGGCCATGGCCACGCTGTTAAAGGCAGCCCAAAGTCCCTTTTTCCGCCTGCAAGCCACGGGCGCGCCCTTTGAGGCCAAAGACCTGCTCAAAGCCCGTGCCTACCGCTGGAACGCGGACCAGCGCGTCTGGCACACCCGACTGGCCGACGAAGCGGCGCTGGAAGCGGAATGCGCTTGGCTCCAAGCCAAGGTCTATGGCGCGCGCAATGCCACTGTGATGGTGGAAAAGGTGGATGCCCTGAGCAAATACGCCATCCGCACTGGCACCCTTGCGCCGCGTGCGCTCTAGGAGCTTGGCCATGCAATTCACCGTGATCGGCGTGCAAGCGGCCAAGGCGCGGCGGGTCATGATCAATGACCGATTGATTGCGTCTGCCATGTTCAAAACCGCGGTGGCGGGGCCGGTGCCCGTGGGTGCGCTGGGGCTGAAGGTCGACGAGCAGGCTGATTTGTCGGTCCACGGGGGCCTCGAAAAAGCCGTCTACGCCTACCCCAGCGAGCACTACGGCTACTGGCGCAGCCAGCGGCAAGACGCCGGTGTAGGTGGCATTGACGACGCGCTTTTGCCGGGCGCGCTGGGCGAGAACCTGACCTTGCAAGGCCTGTTGGAGACCGATGTGTGGGTGGGTGATGTGCTGCAATTTGCAAACCTCACGCTGCGCGTCACCCAGCCGCGCGAACCCTGTTTCAAGTTCAATGCGTCCATGGGGTTGAACCAGGCGTCCAAGCTGATGGCGCAGACGGGCTATTGCGGCTTTTACCTGGCAGTGGACCAGGCCGGCACGGTGGAGGCGGGTGAGCAGGGCACCTTGGTGCCGGGTCCGCGCCGCGCCAGCATTCCAGAGCGCTTCCAGGCCAAGCTCTTCAAGCACCTGCGTTGAGGCGCACAGCCTCGCGGCCTGAGGGGCGTCAGTTGCTGACGTTGCACTCGCGCCGCAACAGGGCCAGTGCGTCATGCAAGGCGTAGTCGGCGTCGCTGCGCAGCGTGGGCAGGGCGTCTTCGAGAAATGATTGCCACATCTCCACATAGTCCGCCTGAAACTGCACCGGCGCATGGGTCTGCACAAAGGTGGTGGCGGCCTGGCCATCCAGCCCCGACTTGCGAATTTTTCGTACCAGGGTCGCGGCGGCCTTTTCGGTCAGCAGCGTTTTGGGCGCACTGCCAGCAGCCACGCACAGGAGCAGCGTGAGCAGCGAGCCTTCGTCCTCGTGGCCGCCCGTCGTTTTGGCCCAGGTCGCCGACACACTGCGTTCGTACTCGTCCACCTCGGCCAGGCCATCGTCCAGCCAGAAATAGCGACCTAAAAACGCCGGCGTTTGGTCGAACAGCTTTTTCGGCGTGGCCGCGCTGTCCATGATGCGCGGCCAGTCGGCCAGCACCGATTGCAGCAGCGTTTCCACCGCCGCATGCCACTCGGACGGCAGGCCTTTGGGGATGGACAGGGGGGGTAACTGGCCGCTGGCCGCATATTTCTTGCGCAGCGCAAGGATGATCTGGTTGAAAGTGGGCCAGTCGGGCATGTCCGTGCGCCGGGTCAGGCCCAACAGCAGGGCGGTGCGCACGACCGCTTCAGCGTCCTTGCCCTCTTCGTGCAGGGTATCAACGTCTAAGTCGTATTTCGCGGCGCACCAGATCGCCGCATCGACAACGTCGGCCACCTGTTTGCGCTTGGCGTACTCCCACTGGTAGTCGGCGTAGCTTTTCAGGCTCCAGCGCTCCAGCAAGGGAATGTGTTCATCGGCAAAGCTGCGCGCCTCGGACATGCCGAAGTGGGTGTTCTGCGGCATCACGATCAAGGCCTTGAGCAGGTCGGAGCCCGCCTTGGAGCGTGAGAGCAAGGAGTGGTCGCGCAGCAACTGCGCCGCAGTGTGCACATCGCCGCCGCTGGTGTGCTGCAGACTCAGGCTGACGAGGTTGATGAGCCGGTCTTTGGCTTTTTCCAGCTCGGGGCGCAGAAATTCGCTGCCGAAGTAGCGCGCGATTTGCACCATGCCTTTGGGAGCATCGGCGCGAATGCTTTCCAATTTGTCAGTGTCGATCAGCCCATGCTGCAGCCCATAGGCCAGTGCTTTTTCAAAAAACGGCCGCTCATCGAACAGCGCCATGCCGCTCGCGGCGGACTGTGCTTTGGAACCCATGGTTTAAATGGCGGACTCTTCGTCGGCATCCAGGCCGTCGCGGGCGGCAGGCGTCGCTTTGCCGCGGTCGGTGTCGCCGGTTTCGACCTTGCCGTCATCGGCTTCCAGCTCTTCCTCTTCGCCCAAGCCCAGGTCGTGGGCGCGTGCCTTGGCCCGCAGCACCAGCAACATTTCGATAAACAGGTCGGGCAATTGGTAGCGCAGGGTGAAGGCCATTTGCGTCCAGTCCTGGTCGGCCACTTCTTCTTCGTCCAAGCGCGGCTTGGCGTAGGCGTTGGCGTACAGGTCGGCTTCGGTCAGCATTTCGCCGTCGTCTTCGACGGTGTCAAAGTGGCCGGTGCGGGCAAAGGCTTCGACGCGGCTCCAGCGCTCGGCAAAGTAGTCGGCCAGCGCCTCGCTGCCGCCCTCTAAATCGCCAATCGCCGTCAAAAATGCCACCGGGTCGCCGTCGGGGCGGAAGATCACCGAGTTCACCATGCCGCGCAAATGGGTGCGGCTCAGGTCTTTGTACTGTTTCTCAATCACCACCGCCCGCGCAAATTGCTCGGGCGTCACCAGCAGGTTGATGACCGATTCTTTGGAGTCGTCGTATTCCCGCATCACGGCCAGGATGTCTTTGGCAGGCAGTTGCTCCAGCACCACCAGCAAAGCGCCATCGCCCTCGGCGTCGGCCAGTTCGACCAGAGCGGACTCGGCGCCCACAATGTCGCCTGCGGCAATCAGTGCTTGGGTTTTGGTGATCAGGGCCAGATGGTTCATGGGGTTTTCCTTGGGTTGCGCGGGATGGTGTAGACCTTGCAGGAGCTGCGTCACTCTTTGCGGTCAAAGCCTTGTTCCACCATCCAATCCTGGCCCGCTTCTTCGCGTTCGCGGGCCGCTTTTTCTTCCTCGTCCTCGCCCTCGTGGCGGTCCTTGTCCTCGTCCTCATCGCCGCTGTCGTCGTGCGCGGCGGCGCGGTCTGGTTTGGCAAACAGGTACTCCAAGCCGGCGGCCACGGTCAACAGCCACTCGCCCATGGGCTCTTTGCACAATTCATCGGCCAACTGACGAGCCCAGGGTTCCAGCGCAACCGCGTCTGACAAGGTGTCCCAGTCGGGGAATTCATCGGATTCGAGGGTGAGCAGGTGTTCGATCAGCGCGGGGTTCTTGAACCGGAAGCCCTGGTGAAAGACGACCGACACCATCTCCGGGCTCAGTTCCATCATCTGGCGCAGAAAGCCGAGCTCTTTGCGGCGTTGCGCCAGGCGCTGCTTGAGCACGTTTTTGCCTTCGGAGTCGAAGGTCATGTCGTCGATTTCAGAGGCATAGGCCGAGCGCAGCTGGCCAAAAAAAGCAGAGGTTCGCATCACAGGGATCTCAAGGGGTTTGCGTGATCCGTGACAGGTAGCTGCCCCAGATGTCACGCGCGGTTTGCAGGGGGTCGTCCAGCAGATTGCGGCGGCGGTTGTCGTCGTAGGCCTGGCGTTTGGCGTCATCCGACAGCACTTCATAGGCCGTCTGAACCAAGCGAAAGCGTGCCGGGGCGTCCGGGCTGGCATTGCGGTCGGGATGGTAGTGCGCGGCCAGGCGCCTGAACGCGGTTTTGATGTCGGCAGTGCTGGCACTGCTGGTTACGCCCAGTGCGCTGTAGTGGTCCGTCATAGGCCTCTATTGTCGCCGCGTTTACACCCAAAGCCCCCGTTTGCGGTTCCGCGAAGGTCAAGCACAGGTCAAATGATTACACTCAAAGCCCACCTTCTGGAGACTTTCATGGGTATTTCCGCTGTCCGAGGTTCCTCCCCGGTGCCCCAGCCGCAACGCATGGACACCCAGCGCGCGCTGGAGCTACGACAGCAAAACCGCCCCCATGAAGCGGCACGCCATGCGTCAAGCTCCTCCGTGGCGAGGGTGAACCAGACCCGCACATCCGCGTCCCCCAAAGACAAAGGCAGCCACGTCGACGTGCGCGCCTGAACCCATCACACACCATGAACCGAGTTCTCGCCCACACCGGCGCCCGTTTTCCGATTGTTCAGGCCCCTATGGGCTGGATCGCCCGCAGCACCCTGGCCAGCGCCGTTTCGCGGGCCGGGGGGCTTGGCATTATTGAAACCTCCTCCGGCGAGACCGACAACTGCCAGCGTGAAATCCGCACCATGGTCGAGCGCGGATTGCCCTTCGGCGTGAACCTGCCCATCCGCTTTTTGAAAGACGACGCCATGCTGCGCTTCGTCTGTGAATCGGGCATTCGCTTTGTCACGACCTCTGCGGGCAGCCCTGCCAAGTTCATTGCCCCGCTAAAGGCGGCGGGCATGGTGGTCTACCACGCGGTGCCCACGCTCGACGCAGCGCTCAAGTGCGTGGACGCAGGCGTAGATGGTCTGGTGGTTGAAGGCGGCGAGGGCGGCGGTTTCAAGAATCCGGAAGAGGTGAGCACCCTGGTGCTGCTGCAAGCCATCCGCGAGAAAGTGGACGTGCCGCTGATCGCAGCGGGTGGCATTGTGGACGGCAGGGGCATGGCGGCAGCCTTTGCCTTGGGTGCCGAAGCGATCCAGATGGGCACCCGCTTTGTGGCCAGCGCCGAGAGCCCGGTGCACAGCCACTACAAGCAAGCGATTGTGGACGCCGCCATTACCGGCACCTGGATGCTCAATACCAAGTCCAGCCCCTGCATTCGCGCACTCAAGACCGACTACACCCAGGCCATCCACGAAGCCGGGCTGATGGGCCCAGAGACCTTTAACGGCATTCAGCAGGTGTATTTTGGGGGTGACATGAACGCAGCGCCTGCATTGGCGGGCGAGTCGGCAGGCCTGATCCACAGTGTGGAGACGGTGGAAAAAATCATTGCGGACACCATTGCGCAGTTTCAGGCGATTTCTGCGCGACTCGGGGGAATGGCGCAGGCGGCCAACTTTGGCTAAATGCGCAGCCGGCGCGCAGGCTTGGAGCGGGTGATGGTGCTCAAGCACCCCACGCTTTGGTGGAGATCGCTTTGCTTGGCAGCGCTTCAGTTGCTGTGCTGCGTGCAAGCGTCTGCCGCGCCGCCCAATATCGTGGTGCTGGTGGCCGACGACTGGGGCTTTGGCGATATTGGCGCTCTGGGCAGTGAGATTGCCACTCCCCATATCGACAGTCTGGCCCGCAGGGGTGTGACCTTTTCCAACTTCCATGTGGCCGCCACCTGTTCGCCGACGCGGGCCATGCTGCTCACTGGCGCAGACCACCACCGCGTCGGTGTGGGCAATATGCCTGAATCCACCCCGGCGCAGCACGAGGGCAAGCCCGGGTATGAAGGCGTGCTCAGCGACCAAGCGGTGACGCTGGCGACGCAACTCAAAGACCAGGGCTACCACACCTACATCACCGGCAAGTGGCATTTGGGCAAGACCCCTGACAAATTGCCGGTGCGCCGGGGCTTTGAACGCTCCTTCATTCAGGCCGACAGCGGCTCGGACAACTGGGAAAACCGCACCTACATGATGCTGTACGACAAGGCGTATTGGTTTGACGGCGATCGTCCCGCGACCTTGCCCGCAGATTTCTATTCCTCGAAGTTCTTTGTGGACAAAGCGATCGAGTACCTCTCCGCGCAGGGCGACAGCAAGCCGTTTTTTACCTACATCGGTTTTCAGGCGAATCACATTCCTCTTCAGGCACCCAAAGAGTTTGTCGATTTGTACAAGGGCAAGTACGACGCGGGCTGGAATGCGCTGCGCAAGGCGCGGCACGAGAGTGCTGTGCGCCTCGGGCTGATGCCTGCGGACGCGGCCATGGCAGTAATGACGCGCGGGCTGGACTGGGAGGGACTCAACGCTGAGCAACGGCGCATGCAGTCACAGCACATGGAGGTGTACGCAGGCATGGCGCAGGCGGCAGATTTCCAAATTGGTCGCCTCATCTCGCACCTCAAAAAAACGGGCCAATACGACAACACCGTGTTTGTGTTTTTGTCAGACAACGGGCCCGACCCCGCGGACCCGCTGGGGATTGCCGCGTCCAAATACTGGGTGCGCGCCAACTACATCACAGAGGGGCCCAACCTGGGCGGGAGAGGTACCTTCTCGGCCAACGGGCCGCGCTGGGCCAGTGCGCTGGCGTCTCCGTTGAGTGGCTACAAGTACTTTGCGGCGGAGGGCGGGCTTCGGGTTCCGCTCATCATTTCCGGCGCCAAGGGCATAGCCCATGACACACGCTCCAACGCATTCACCACGGTCAAAGACATCATGCCCACCCTGCTCGAACTGGCAGGTGTGCCTGCCCATGGCGACACCTACCGGGGTGCACCGGTCGTCACGATGGATGGCCGAAGCATGGTGTCGCTGCTCCAAGGCAGCAGGCAAGATATTTATCGACCTGATGAACCCGTGGGCTACGAGCTGGCCGGCAGTGCGGCGCTGTACAAGGGAAATTACAAGTTGGTCAAAAATATCGCACCCTTGGGGGACGGTAGCTGGCTGTTGTACGACTTGGCGCGCGATCCCGGCGAAACAAAGGACTTGAGCAAGGCGCTTCCCGATTTGTTTCAAGAAATGCAGGCCGACTACGCCGACTACGTCAGGCGCAACAAGGTGCTTCCGGTCCCCGAAGGTTTTGATCTGCAGCAAGCGGCCATGCATTACGCAATGCACCACTTTTTGCTGCCCAAGTTGCGCGAGGCCTTGCCGACTTTGCTGGCGGGCCTGGCCTTGTTGGTGGGTGGGGTCTGGTGGCTGCGCCGTCGGCTCGCAGCCCGGCGCGCCTGAGGCCTTAAGCCCCGCGCTCAGCCAACGCTTGTGCGATGCGTTTGCGCCCCACGGTGGGCTTGGGGCACGCACCTTTGGGCAAGTCAAACCAGCTGCGCACATCGTTTTCCAGCGCCAGGCCGTGCATGAAGTTGTAAATGGCTTTCTTTAGACCCCGGCCTAACAGGTCGTGGTCGACGCCGGTGGGGTCGGTGAATCCAATGTCGTTTTTCGCAAAGGTCACCGGCGGCAGCGTTGCCAGGGTGATGCCATAGGCGGCAGGATCCTTACCCACGGGGGAGTGCACCGTGCAGGTAAAGCGGTGAAAGAAGCCGCTTTGAATGCACCCGGCCTCAAACAGTTGGCGCACGTACTCCAGCGCGTCCACCGTGTCTTGCACCGTCTGGCTGGGAAAGCCGTACATCAGGTAGGCGTGCACCAAAATGCCGGCATCTGAAAAACCTTTGGTGACCCGCGCCACTTGCGCCACCGACACGCCTTTTTTCATCAATTCCAGCAGGCGGTCGGACGCGACTTCGAGCCCGCCCGACATGGCGATGCAGCCACTTTGTGCCAAGAGCTCTGCCAGTTCGGGTGTGAAGCTTTTCTCAAAGCGGATATTGCCCCACCAGGACACTTGCAGCTTGCGTCGCAAAATTTCCTGCGCCAGCGCTTTGAGCATCTTGGGCGGTGCCGCCTCGTCGACGAAATGAAAACCGGTTTGGCCCGTCTCGGCCACGATGGCCTCCATGCGGTCCACCAGTGTGGCGGCCGAGGCGGTCTCGTAGCGCGAGATGTAGTCCAGACTCACATCGCAAAAGCTGCACTTTTTCCAGTAGCAGCCCTGCGCCACGGTGAGCTTGTTCCAGCGACCGTCGCTCCACATCCGGTGCATGGGGTTGAGCATGTCCAAGAGCGAGAGGTAGTTCTTGAGCGGCAAGCCGTCCCAGGTGGGCGTGCCCACGTCTTCAAACGGCACATCGGGCTCAGTCCAGTTGCAGTACTTCACAGCGCCATGGGTGCTGTCGCGCACAAAGGTGCGCACCAGACGGCTTTGGGAGCGCTTGCCACGCACGTGCTCTAACAGCGCCAACAGCGGTCGCTCGCCCGCGTCCAGCGTGATGAAGTCCACAAAGTCAAACAGACGCGGGTCGCTGAGCTCGCGCAATTCCGTGTTCACATAGCCCCCGCCCAGGGCGATGCGGATCTGGGGATGGTGCATGCGCACGGTTTGGGCAATGCGCAGGGCGCCATACATGGCACCCGGAAAGGGCACAGAGAGCAGCAGCAACTGCGGCTGGTGCTCGGCCACGGCCTGCAGGGTCAGATCCGCGAGCACGTTGTCCATGAGATTGGGGGCCGCAGCCAGCGCCTGCGCCAGCGGCTCGAAGCTGGGCTGGCTGCCCGCCAGGCTTTCGCCGTAGCGCACAAATTCAAAGCGAGGGTCGATGGCATCACGCAGCACATCGGCCAGATCATTCAGGTACAGCGTGGCCAGGTGCTTGGCACGGTCTTGCTGGCCCAGGGCGCCAAAGGCCCAGGCCAGGGGGTCGGCAGCCTCGGCATCGCCATACACATCCAGGGCCGCAAAGCGCGGGCCCTCGGGCAAGAAGCCACGCCCTGCAATGCGGTGGCTCAGCGTAGAGTCACGCCCCTGCAAAAACGCAATCGTGGGGCCAACGGTGGCGTGGTAGTCGTCAAACTGGTCCAAAAAGCAGTGAACGCTGGCGCTGCGTCGCGCCTGCGGCAGTGCCGAGGCCTGCGCTCGCACCCGGGTTAAACCGTCGGGGCTTAGCAGGGCCAGCACCAGTGCCAGCGCCAAGTCGGTTTGGACCGCGTCTTCGCCCTGCGCGCGCAAAAAGCCAGTCAGGTAGGCCGTGGACGGGTAGGGCGTGTTGAGCTGCGTCATCGGCGGGATGACGCTCCATATCCGCAGGGGGGCGGACACAGCGGGAGTATCGGCCGAGGGGTTCAGTTGGCAAAGCCCGCGTAAGCGAGCTCATCCATCAATGCATCCAATTCGGCGGCGCTCGCCAATTGCAGCTTGAAAAACCAACCGCTGCCCAAGGGGTCGGTATTGGCCAGACTGGGGTCGGCACGCAAGGCCTCATTGACTTCGACCACCGTGCCGCTCACGGGCGTGAACACATCGGCTGCGGCCTTGACCGACTCGACCAGGCCGGCTTTTTCACCAGCGGTGAAAGACGCCCCGATCTCCGGGAGTTCGACAAACACCACGTCACCCAGCACCTCCTGGGCGTGGATGGTGATCCCGACGGTTGCGGTGTCGGCGGCATCGCCGTCACGCGCCACCCAGACGTGCTCTTCGCTGTATTTTTTCATGGCGGGCCTTACATGCCAGCGTAATTCGGACCGCCGCCACCTTCGGGCGTGACCCAAATGATGTTTTGGGTCGGGTCTTTGATATCACAGGTTTTGCAATGCACGCAGTTTTGCGCATTGATTTGCAGGCGGTCGGTGTTGTCGTCGTTTTTCACGTATTCATACACGCCCGCCGGGCAGTAGCGCGACTCCGGTCCGGCATAGGTCGCCAGGTTGATGTTGACGGGCACCGATGCGTCTTTGAGCGTCAGGTGGGCCGGCTGGTTTTCTTCGTGGTTGGTGTTGCTGATGAACACGCTGCTCAGGCGGTCAAAGGTGAGCTTCCCGTCGGGCTTGGGGTAGTCAATCGGCTTGCACTGCGCAGCGGGCTTGAGGTAGGCGTGGTCGGGCTTGTCGCGGCGCAGCGTCCAAGGAATGTGGCCGCGCAGCACAAATTGCTCAAAGCCATTCATCAAGGTCGCGACGGTCAGGCCGTACTTGAACCAGTTTTTGAAGTTGCGGTCTTTGTTGAGCTCGGTGTGCAACCAGCTTTTCTCAAACGCCTCAGGGTAGGCGCTCAGCTCGTCGTGCTGGCGACCCGCTGTGACGGCCTCAAACGCCGCTTCGCCCGCCTGCATGCCGGTTTTGATGGCGGCGTGGCTGCCCTTGATACGACCCACATTCAGGTAGCCCGCGTTGCAGCCTACCAAGGCGCCACCAGGGAACACGGTTTTGGGCAAAGAATTGATGCCGCTGGCATTGATGGCGCGCGCCCCATACGACAGTCGTTTGGCGGTGATCTCACCCTTGTCGTTTTCAAAGTAGTAGCGCACGTTGGGGTGGGTCTTCCAGCGCTGCAGCTCTTCGAAGGGGCTGAGGTAGGGGTTGGTGTAGCCCAGGCCGGTCACGAAACCGAGCGCGACTTTATTGCCTTCCAGGTGGTACAAAAATGCGCCTCCGTAGGTGTCTGAGGCCATGGGCCAGCCCGCGGTGTGCATCACGAAGCCAGGCTGGTGGCGGCTGGGATCGATTTCCCACAGCTCTTTGATGCCGATGCCAAAGCTTTGTGGATCGCGCCCTTCGTCCAAGTGGTACTTGGCAATCAGTTGCTTGCCCAGGTGGCCGCGCGCGCCTTCGGCAAACACGGTGTACTTGCCCAGCAACTCCATGCCCAGCTGGAAAGTGTCCATGGGCTCACCCTCTTTGCTGATGCCCATGTTGCCGGTGGCCACGCCTTTAACCGCGCCGTCTTCGGTGTACAAAATTTCTGCGCCTGTGAAGCCAGGGAAGATCTCCACGCCCAAGGCTTCGGCCTGCTCTGCCAGCCATTTGGTGACTGCACCCAGGCTGACGATGTAGTTGCCATGGTTGTCCGCAAACGGTGGCAAGACCATGTTGGGCACCCGAAAGCCTGACTTTTCACCCAAGAACACATAGGCGTCGTCGGTCACGGGCTGGTTCAGCGGTGCGCCGCGTTCTTTCCAATCGGGTATCAGCTCGGTCAAGGCCTTGGGGTCCATGATGGCGCCCGACAAAATGTGCGCTCCAGGCTCCGATCCTTTTTCAAGCACCACCACCGACACCTCTTTGCCCGTCTCGGCAGCGAGCTGCTTGATGCGGATGGCTGTGGACAGACCACCCGGGCCGCCGCCGACGATGACGACGTCGTATTCCATGGATTCACGGGGACCGAACTGGGCCAGGATTTCTTGGTGGGTCATGAAGCTCTCGCTAGATAATGATCCAACATTTTATTCGGTCGCACAGAGACCCAATTCAGGTATTTGTATTTACTTTTTGGAGATAAACCCATGGCCTATCAGTTGGATCTTTCCGGTCGCGTCGCCTTTGTTACCGGGGCCAGTGGCGGCCTGGGTGCTCAGTTTGCCAAGACCTTGGCGCGCGCAGGCGCGGCGGTGGTGCTGGCCAGTCGCAGGCAGGACAAGCTCAAGGACTTGCGGGCGGAGATTGAAGGCGAGGGCGGCAGTGCCCACACCGTGGACCTTGATGTGACCGATATAGCCTCGATCAAGGCCGCCGTGGCCCGTGCCGAAACCGAAGTGGGCCCTATCGACATTCTGGTCAACAACTCTGGCGTTAGCACCACCCAGCGCTTGCAGGATGTGACACCCGAAGACTACGACTATGTGTTTGACACCAACACCAAGGGCGCCTTTTTTGTGGCGCAAGAGGTGGGCAAGCGCATGCTGGCCCGTGCGCGAGGGACGGCGCCTGGTGGTTTTACCGGCGGACGCATTGTGAATATTGCGTCGATGGCTGGCTTGCGCGTGCTGCCGCAAATCGGTGTGTACTGCATGAGCAAGGCCGCAGTCATTCACATGACCAAGGCCATGGCGGTGGAGTGGGGTAAATTTGGCATCAACGTGAATGCGATTTGCCCCGGCTACATCGACACCGAAATCAACCATGCCCACTGGGAAACCGAAGGCGGCAAAAAGCTGGTGCAAATGCTGCCGCGCAAACGCATCGGTCACCCACAAGACCTGGATGCGCTGCTGGTGATGTTGTGCTCCGACCAAAGCCACTTCATCAACGGCGCGGTGATCGCCGCCGATGATGGCTTTGCGGCTTGAGCGCTTAGCGGGGTGCCAAGCGGATGGCGCCGTCCAGGCGAATGACTTCGCCGTTGAGCATGTCGTTCTCAAAAATGTGCTGGGCCAATTTGGCGTAGTCCTGAGGCGTGCCCAAGCGTGAAGGGAAGGGCACGCTGGCCGCCAGTGAGTCTTGCACTTCTTGGGGCATGCCAAACATCATGGGCGTGCCAAAAATGCCGGGGGCAATCGTCATATTGCGAATACCGTTGCGGGCCAGGTCGCGGGCGATGGGCAAGGTCATGCCCACGATGCCGCCTTTGGATGCGCTGTAAGCGGCTTGGCCAATCTGGCCGTCATAAGCTGCCACCGAGGCGGTAGAAATCATCACACCACGCTCGCCGGTGGCCTCGGGTTCGTTCTTGCACATGGCGTCTGCGGCCAGGCGGATCATGTTGAAGCTGCCCACCAAATTGACGGTGATGCACTTGGTAAATACGCCCAAGTTGTGGGCGCCGTGCTTGCCCACCGTTTTTTCTGCGGGGGCAATGCCTGCGCAATTGACCAGACCCATCAGCTTGCCCAGGGAGACCGCTTTGGCCACCACGGCCTGGCCGTCGGCTTCGCTGCTAACGTCGCACTTGACGAAAGCACCGCCAATTTCACGCGCAATCGCTTCGCCTTTCTCAACTTGCATGTCGGCAATCACCACAGTGCCGCCATGGGCGCTGAGCATGCGCGCCGTGCCTTCACCCAGCCCCGATGCGCCGCCTGTGACGATAAAAACTTTTCCTGCGATTTCCATGGTGTGCTCCGACTTCAATGGTTGGTAATAAATGGGATGCCGCGCTCTGCGCTTCGACCTGAATTATGTCGCAGGGTCCCCTCGGTCTTGCTTACGCGCTCATCAGAGAAGCGGGCTTCTGCAAAGCTCTGTATCGGGGATCGCGGAATGCACGATTTCTGCTGCTATAATTGAGGGCTTCAGGCGCATAGCTCAGCTGGTTAGAGCACCACCTTGACATGGTGGGGGTCGTTGGTTCGAGTCCAATTGCGCCTACCAAGACACCCCTATATAAAAAAGCACCTAGCGGAAACGCTCGGTGCTTTTTTTATGCCTGTTCCGACTGCTCGATGAATAAGTCGACGACAAAAGCCTTCACTTCATACCGTACTTGGCTCTGCCGTCGCGCTGCAGGCGTCATCGGCAAATTTATTGGGGCCCTATAAGTTGGAAGGCCTTCAAACCACCGGCGATGTATCGGGCATTGACATAGCCCATCTGACGAAGCGTGTTGGCTGACAGAGCGCCCCGGTTGTTGGCATTGCAATAACAAAGTACCGTGGTCGTGAGTTGAGGAATGAGGTCTTCGACGTTCATCTCCAGCTTGCCTCTGCTTAGATGCAAAGAGCCCGGTAGGTGATTGGCATCGTGCTCCTCTTTGTCACGAATATCCAGCGCAATCGCGCCTTGCGCCATTAATTCATTGACCCGCGCTGGGTCAACACTGGCGACCTGGGACATGGCGTTGTCCGCCATTTGCTGGAATTTTTCGGAATAAGCCATAGAGTCCTTCAATCGTTAATAGCGGAGCTGCGTGGATTTGCCCCAGAAAACCCGATACGCGAAAACCGTGTATCCAATAATCACAGGCAAGACCACTACCACGCCATAAAAAATCACCAGCAACGCCTCTGGCGCGCTGGCGGCTTGCCAGATATTGATCTTGTCGATGACCAGCCAGGGAAAGAGGCTGTACGCCAATCCATAAAACGAAAGCAGGAATACGCCCACGGTACAGGCGAAGGGCACACCAGCGCCATACTGGTTACCTTGTTGAAAACGGATGGGTAAGCGCGACAAGCTGCGTCGGATGATCAAGAACAAGGCCAATGTCATCGCAGGAATGGGCAGCAGCATCAGCACATTCGGAAAGCCGAACCACTTGTCAAAAATGCGGGGGCTCACCCAAGGCGTCGCCACGGAAATGGCAAGCACACCTGCGGCGGTGAGCCACAAACTACCCTGGGCCCAGGCCACCGCTTTGAGTTGCAGGGCGCCTTCGGTCTTCATGATGAGCCACCCGGCGCCCAAAAGGCGATAGGCAAACACAAGACAAAATCCAATGAGAGCGCTAAACCAATAACCCGCCGTATCTTGCTTGAACCCGGTGATGAGCTGGCCGAGCATGAAGCCTTGAGACCAGGACGCCAATAGCGAGCCGATGTAAAAAGTCTTATCCCACAATGGCCGATGATGCGTTTTGGCTTT
>CANFLX010000032.1 GCA_947447985.1 Comamonadaceae bacterium | reverse complement strand
TTGATGGCGATCATGATGATCAGCACGCTCGACGCAATATTGAAGGTGAACAGCATGTCCAGCAGCATCGGGTGCAGCGGAATCACCAGCATGCCCATGATCAACAACACCAGCGCAGGAATGCTCAGGTCGTTGTAGTTGAACTTCGATATGTTTTGTCGAATGTTCGACAGGCTCATCGTGCTCATGGGCGAATATTCATGAAAATCATGACCTTAGGTCGGAATATGGTGAAAATGCGGTTGCATAGTCACCCTGAATGCAAGCTCCATGCCATCGATTTCCGACAGAGCGCACAAGCCTTTCCCTGCACTGGGGTGGCAAGTTCTGACCTGTCACGGTTCTTGCATCACACTGGCCATTCGCCACCCTGCGTGGCCTTTTTATGAAGCGGTGTAGTGATGGAACCCAACCTTAGTTTTTTGGCCAGTCGCCCGGTCTCTCCAGCGGCAAACGAGACCAGCGCCGCTCCAGCGGCGCCCGCGAGCGGCGCTGCCCACTCTGAGAAAAGTGACTTCGCCCAGGTGCTCAACGGGCAAACCCTGAAGGCGCAACGGCAATACCTTGCCGCTGTGGAAGCGCCGGGCCAGGGCCTGCAGGTCGTGCCACTGGGCAACAAAATCAATGTCATCACCAGCGACGCGCCCCTGCCCGACATGGCCAGTCTGGCGAAATTTGCCCGGATGCAGGGCCTGGACGAAGCTGCGGTGCAGGCGCTGTTTGGCTCAAATACAGAGACAAAAGTCAGCGCCTTGGGCCAGAGTACCGCCGCCGCAGACGCTTTGACCGCCAGCTTGGCAAGCGCTGACCCCCTGGGGCTGGCCGGCGCGCCGGTCGTGCCGACGGCCAACGACGTACCCATGCCCCCTATCACCTTGATTGCCCCGATCATCGCTGCCGTACCCGCCCCGGTGGCCGCTACCGCGCCTTTGGCTGTCCCCCAGACAGGAGGCGCTGCTTCGGCGGAAAGCCTGCAAGCCCTGCTGAACAGCCCCGAAGCCCAGGCCCTTCAGATGGCGGTCGAGCGTGTTTCGGTCTCCCAAAGCGTGCCCATGGCCCCGATTACCGGTTCCGGTGTGTCTGACATGCCGCTCACACCGCCGCGCGCCGCCGTCATGCTCCCGACCCCCTTGCCAACCCAGATGCCTCTGGCGCCCACCGACGCCAACACGACCGATCCCATGGCCCCCGCCCTGGTGGCCTCTGCAGCCCAGTCCAGCCTGTTGCCCATGCAGCCGAATGCCTGGATAGGCAAGGCCGGGGTCGCGCAGGTGGAGTCCACCGACATCAGTGCCCCCCTGTCGCCCCAAGATGCAGTGCGCCTGACGCTGGCCATGCCCGCGCCGGAAATTACCAAGCGCCTGGCGCAAATGTCGGGCACGGGCAAAGAAACCACCTGGGCCGCCCTGTTGGCCTCGGGGCCCGCAGCCAAGGACCTGCCTGCTGCGACCGACACGGTGACGCTGGAGTTGCCCGCCGGCTTTGACGCCGGCCTGCTGGCGCCCACCCCTGATACCAGCCTGTCCCAGCCCAGCGACCTGTCGACCCAGGCCGGCGCCGGCGCACCCGCCGCTGCTGCAATGAACACGGCAGGCGCCGCAGGCGGCGGCAATGCCGGCAACGCCCAGGCCCAGGCCGATCACCGCGCACAGCAGTTCCAACAACTGGCCGACCAGATGGGCCAAGCCGCGGCGCAGCGGCTGATGGCCCAAATCGAACGTGGCCAGTGGAAGATGCAAATGCGCATGCAACCCGCTTCGCTGGGCAGCATCAATGTGGAGCTGGACATGCACGCCGGGGGCTTGGATGCCTTGTTCAGCACCGACAACGCGGTCACCCGCGACCTGATGGCCCAAGGCAGTAATAAACTGCGGGATACGCTGACGCAATCTGGCATGACAGTTGCTTCGGTCACTGTGAACGGAGAGCAAAGACGCCAATCCGGCGGAAACTCGACACCCGGAAAAGGGCGCCAAGCGCCTTTTGCAAGCCCGGCGGCCAGCGTGATGGCCGGTGCAGCAGCGACTGCACAAGCCGCACCGGTGGCAGAAAACGACGGATTGAATCTGCTGGCATAAAGCTGCAGATGCGAACTACTGAAACGAACCAGGAAATAGAGGTGCCCTATGGCTGAAGAAGCAACCCCGGAAAGCGGCGAAGTAAAGCCGAAAAAACCCATCGTCCTGATCATCGCTGCCGTCGTAGGTATCGTGGTCCTGGTCGCTGGAACCATGGTCGGCACCTTGTTTGTTACGGGCTTCTTCAACAAACCACCGCCCAGCGCTGACCAAATGGTGGCCGAAGGGGCTGCCCCCGCCGAGGGCCATGGTGCTCCCGCGGCTGAAGGCCATGGCGCACCCGCGGCTGAGGGCCACGGTGAGAAAAAGGCCGAAGGCGGCCACGGCGACAAGAAGGAAGAGGGCAAGGGCAAAGAGAGCGGCCCCCCCAAACTGAACAAAAAATCACCTGACAGCCCCCGCTTTGAATACACCTACAGCCAGCTGGAACGCGAATTTTTGGTGAATCTCGCCGGTTCGCGCAAAGTGATGTCGGTACAAATCGCACTCATGACCCGCTATGACGAACGCGTGGTGGAAAACGTGAAAAAGCACGAGTTCGCCCTGCGCTCGGTGGTGATGGATGCCATGCGCATGACGACCGAGGCCGATCTGAACAAGCCTGATTTCCGCAAAGATCTGGCGATCAAGATCCGTGATGCCATGAACACCCTGCTCGAAAAATACGAAGACTTTGGCGGCGTTGAAGAGATTTACTTCACCTCCTTCATCGTTCAATGAACCTGACCGAACCCGGATTGCCCGCGCACCATGGCAGATAACCTTCTTTCAGCTGACGAGCTCTCAGCCCTCGCTGAAGGCGTGAACGACGGCTCCATCGCCGTCGACACCGGCTTTAACACGGCAGCGCGCGTGCGCAAGCACGACATTGCCAGTGAAGACAGCAGCCTGGGCGTCAACGTCGCCTCGATTGACATGATCAACGAGCGTTTCATCCGCTTGTTCCGCCCCGGTTTGATGGACGTTCTGCGCAGCAGTCCTCGCATCAACCCGCTCAAGGTTCAAATTGTTAAGTTCGGGGATTACATTCGCGACTTGCGTGCGCCCTTGTCGGTCAATGTGATTCGCATGAACCCCCTGCGCGGTTTTTCCATGGTGGTGATTGACCCCACCATCGTGTTTAGCTCGCTGGACAGTTTTTTTGGCGGGTTCGGACAAGGCGCCATCGGTCAGCTCTCGCCCGGGCGCTTGTTCACCCCCATGGAGACACGCATCATCAACATGATTTTGGACGTGACGTTCCGCAATCTGCGCGAGGCCTGGGCACCGGTCATGCCTCTGGACTTTGAGTTTGTAGCGTCCGAAATCAACCCCCAGTTTGCACAAATTGCCGATGAAAACGACCTGGTGATTCTGAGTCGCTTCGAGACCGAAACCGCAACACAAAACATCGGGTTTATTGACGTGATTCACCCCTACGCGTCGCTCAAGCCCGTGCGCGAACTGCTGCGAAGCAGGGTGCAAACCGGCGACGGAAACGAAGACTCGGACCGGGTGTGGCGACAAAACCTGGAAGAAGCTGTGGGTGGCGCCTGCCTCAATGCGAACGTGATCTTGGGCCAGATCAACACGACCCTGCGGGTGGTGGAGACGATGCAGCCTGGTGACATTTTGTATTTCAAGAAACCCGACTTCGCCGTCCTGCAGCCCCAAGGCATACCCGCCTTTGAAGTACAGGTCGGCACCCTGGGCGCCCAGACTGCGGTGCAAATACAACGCGCTCTAGCCCCCGGAAACCACTAAACACCACAGGAAAAACGCCATGAGCGAGACCGAAACCCCCGCACTTTCCGGCCCCAAAGACCCGGAAAACCAGATCAACCCCGAGGTGCTGCAAAACATCAGTGTGACGATGAGCATTGAAGTGGGCCGCGCCATGATCAAAATTAAAGACCTGATGCGCCTCACGCAGGGCAGCGTGGTCGAGCTCGACCGCATTGCCGGCGAGCCGCTCGATTTGCTGATCAACAACACCGTGGTTGCCCAAGGCGAAGTGGTGTTGGTCAACGAGCGCTATGGCATCCGCCTCACCCGCGTGGTTCCCGCCTCCGAGCGGATGAAAAACCTCTAAGCCATGGGCGCGGCAGGCAACAGCATTGATTGGCTGCGCATGGGCGCCAGCATGGTGCTGGTGCTCGGCCTGCTCGCGGCGCTTCTGTGGACGCTCAAGCGCATGAAGGGTTTGCAAATCCAGCACAAGGGCCCGCCCTTGCTGGACGTGATGGAGACCATCAGCATCGGACCGCGCCAAAAAATGGCCTTGGTGCGCGTCGGCGCGCACCAAGTACTGGTCGGCATCACGGCCACCCAATTTACCGCCCTGGGCCAGTGGAACGACACCGGCCCCGCGCCGCAACAGGATGCACCGCGTGAAAACTAAATGGATCTGGGCCGCATTTGCGGCCTTTGCGCTCTTGCTCCCCGCTGCGGCCTGGAGCCAAGGCATTCCCATGGTCAATGTGACCGGCACGGGAAAAGAATCACAGTACAGCCTGTCTTTGCAGCTGCTGGCGCTGATGACGACCATCAGCCTGCTGCCCTCGCTCTTGCTGATGATGACCTCGTTTGTGCGCATCATCATCGTCATGTCCATCCTGCGCCAAGCGCTGGGCACAGGGCAGACTCCCCCCAACAACGTGCTAGTCGGCATCTCGCTGTTTTTGACGCTGTTCATCATGTCCCCGGTGCTGACCGATGTGTACACCAACGCGGTGGTGCCCTACATGGAAAACGGCATGAAGTTTGACAAAGCACTCGCGGCCGCCGAAGCGCCTTTGCGCAGCTTCATGCTCAAACAAACGCGCGAAGACGACATCGGCCTGTTCATGCAAATGGCCCGCAAGGCCGATGTGGCTGACGCCACGCAAGTGCCTTTCACCACGCTGGTGCCCGCTTTTATTACGTCCGAGCTCAAGAGCGCCTTCACCATCGGATTTTTGATTTACATCCCCTTTGTCGTGATCGACTTGATCGTGGCCAGCGTGCTGATGTCCATGGGCATGGCCATGCTCTCGCCCATGATGATTTCTATGCCCTTCAAGCTGATGCTGTTTGTGCTGGTCGATGGCTGGAGCCTGATCATGGGCTCGCTGGCCGCCAGTTTTGTGCATTAGCCCACCCGCCAAGCTCCACCCCCCTTCATTACTGAAACCCCACCATGGACATCGCCGCTGTTGTTGACCTTGGCCACCAGGCTCTCTGGATGATTGTGCTGATCTCTGCGCCCCTCTTGGGGGTGTCGCTGGCAGTCGGCCTGTTTATCGGCATCATCCAGGCCGCCACGTCGATCAATGAATCCACGCTGAGCTTTATCCCCAAGCTCGCCGCACTGGCGATTACTTTGGCCATCGTGGGCGGATGGCAGTTGGCCACTCTGGTGGACTACACCCGCGCCTTGTTCCAACGCATTCCCACCCTGTTTGCCTGAAAAGCGCAGCCCTTGCACCATGGACATTTTGGCCAACGACATCGTGCAGCGTTTTTATACGTTCCTGTGGCCCATGCTGCGCATTTCGGCCCTGCTGATGTCCGCGCCGATTTTTTCCCTGCGCTCGCTGAACGTGCGCATGCGCATTCTGCTGGCGGTGGCAGTGACCTGGATGGTCTATCCCGTGTTCACCTGGCCCGTGATTGACCCGGTGTCGCCCGCAGGCATTGTTGAAGTTTTCAACCAACTGTCGATTGGTCTGATCATGGGTCTGACCCTGCAGATCATTACCGCGGCTATCTTGTTGGCGGGTCAGTCGATCTCGACCGCCGTGGGCCTGTCCATGGCCAATTTGATGGACCCCAATCTGGGCAATGTGCCCGTGCTGGCGCAGTTTCTGTTGATCTTGTCCACCCTGATTTTTGTTGGCATGGGCGGGCATGCCATGCTGCTGGGCATGGTGATTGACAGTTTTGTGAGCCTGCCCATTGGCAAGGGCCTGGTCACTGCGGGGGCCTGGGCGCACTTTGTGCAGTGGAGCTCGATGATGTTTTTGGGCGCCCTGCTGCTGGCCTTGCCCGTGATGGTGACCATGCTGTTTATCAACATTGGCTTGGGCGTGGCCACGCGCGCGGCACCGAGTTTGAATATTTTCTCCCTGGGCCTGCCCGTCATGATCGTGGCGGGCTTTGTTATTTTGATGGTCGCCTTGCCCAGCATGGGCGCGCGCATCCAGTGGCTGTGGCTGCAAGGCTTTTTGGAAGTTCGCGGCCAGTTTGGGCTGCAATAAGGTGAAGAAGCACCATGGCTGACGACAGCGCCGAACGTACCGAAGAGCCGACAGCCCGAAGGCTCAAGCGCGCCCGTGACGAAGGCCAGGTCGCGCGTTCGCACGAGTTGCCTGCGGCGGGCGTCATGATCGGTGCTGTGCTCATGCTCATGTCTTTGGGCGGCATTTGGTTCAAGCAACTCTCGCTTTATTTCGCTGCCGGCTTCACCTTGGACCGCAAGTTTCTGGACACCCCTGCGCTGCTGCCCACCGCCTTTGCCACGCAGGCCATGCACGCCTTTTTGCTGGTGCTGCCGCTGATGCTGGTGACCATGGTGGTCGCCATCCTGGCCTCTGGCGCGACCGGGGGATTCCTGTTTTCTTGGGATGCGATCATGCCCAAGCTGTCCAAGCTCGACCCCATCGCGGGCGTCAAGCGCATGTTCGGTGGCCATGCGGTGGTGGAACTGCTCAAGTCGGTATTGAAGTTCACCTTGATTGCTGTGGTGCTCTTGATGATGCTGGACCGGCACTTTGCAGAACTCATGGCGCTGGGCAATATGTCGCTGGAGCCTGCGTTGGCGATTGCGGGCTCTTTGATTTCGGAATCGGTGCTGTGGCTCACCTTGAGCCTGGTGCTGATCGCCATGATTGATGCCCCCTACCAGCGCTACTCGTTCATGAAGCGCATGCGCATGTCCAAGCAAGAGATTCGTGATGAGCACAAAGACATGGAAGGCCGCCCCGAGGTCAAGGCCCAGATCCGCCGCCGCCAGCGCGAAGTCGCCACCCAGCGCATGATGCAAAAGGTCAAAGACGCCGACGTCATCATCACCAACCCGGAACACTTTGCGATCGCGCTGTCCTACGACCCGACCGCCGACGGCGCCCCCATTTTGTTGGCCAAGGGTGCCGACTTTGTCGCTGCCCGCATCCGCGAAGAGGCGAAGAACCACAACATTGAAATTTTCCAGGCACCCCAGCTCGCGCGTGCGCTGTACTTCACCACCGAACTCGACCAGGCTATTCCCGAAGCGCTGTACTTTGCGGTGGCGCAGGTGATTGCCTATGTGTTCAGCCTGGCGCAGGTGCAGCCGGGTGTTGAGCCCATGGCGCGACCCAACCCCAAGCTTCCTCCTACCATGCTGTTTGATGCCGATGGCAAACAGCTCACGCCGCAGGCCGCCGCATGACCGATTTCAACTCCTATGGCGACGACGCCATTGCCGGCGTGCAGCCCCTCTTCTTCCGCGTGGCAGACCGCATGCGCCTGGAAGGCTATGTCGCCGCGCTGATCGACGACAACATGAGCTTGTCGCTGGTCAGCAACCACGACGCCATCCTGGACCACTATGGCAAGTTGCTGGTGGCACGCCTGCGCGAAGCGGCGCCGCATATCGCCCTGGAGGTGTATTTCCCCGCCAGTGCCGAGGCCTTGATCACCCGCTTCAATGAGGTCCTGCAGTTCTATTCGATCGAAGAAGCCATGGGCTCCAAAGCGGCCGCGGCGCCACCCAAAATTTGGGTGGTTCACGATGCGTCCGCGCTGCCCGACCACGAAATTCAATTGCTCGCGCGCCTGGTGCAGCACTTTCCCGCAGCCAATATCCGCGTCGTGATGCTGCTGACAACGGCGAGCAAAAAGCAACGCCTCCTGGCCTCGTTCGGGCGGCGCATTCTGAACTGGGAAATTGAACCGCCCAGCGAAGAACAGTCGCAGGCACTGCTCGAGCAGGCCCGTGCCCAAGGGCGCGAGGGTGCCGTGAGTGCCTTGCTCAAAAAAATCACCCCTTGGTATGCCCCAACTGCGCCCGTGAAGGCGGCGGCGGCAACTCCGCCACCGGTCGAAGCACCGACCGCAGAAGCGCCCGCGGCTGCGCCATCGGATCCCGTGGAAAAAGCGCCCAAGCCGCGCAGTTCGGTGCGCAAAGCCTTGCTCTGGCTGGGCGGTATCGTGGGCTTGCTCATGGTCTGTGCGCTGGGTGTGGTCATGCTCTATGGCAGTCAGCCAACCGCGGTCTTGCTGGGTCTGTCTGCTGCCAAGCCTGCGGCCTCAGCGGCCTCGGCCCCCGCTGCGGGCGCCTCGGTACCCGCCTTCGGCGCCAGCGCGGCGCTGCCGGCGGCCAGTGCCGCGTCCGCAGTGGCTTCAAGTGGCGCGACCAATGCCGTGGGTGCCGGCGCACCCGCTGCTGCTGTGCCAGCTTCCAAGCCTGCAGAGGCATTGGCGGCGGGGCGCGGCAGCTCCGCACCGGCCACCGAGGTGGAGGAGATCATTACCAGCCCGGCACAGGCGCAGGCTGGCCAGGCATGGGTGCGTCAAATGCCCGCAGGCACCTTCCTGGTCCAGCACACCATTGTTCCCAGTTTCTCGGAGGCCACGCTGTGGATGCAAGCGCACAACAACCTGCGCCGGGCGCGGATTGTGGCCACCTACATCAATGGCCAGGCGGCCTTGCAGTTTGCCGTGGTGTCCGGGCCTTTCGGGTCATTGGCCGAGGCCAATAACTTCGCAGCAAGCCCTGGTGTGCCACGCGATCCGCAGATTCGTTCCGCGCGGTCCCTGAAAGACCATTTCGCACCGTAGACACCATGAGCGAACCCCAATTCATCCCCAGTAGCACGCCCCACTCTGTCGAGGTGGCCGAGGGCAGCCATGTGGCCAAAAGCAAATCGGCCAACGTAGGCACCGAAGTCCGCCAAAACGCGCACGACAAGTTTGCCCATGAGCAGGATATTCAGGTGCAGGCTCACCAGATCGTGCTGAACACCAGTGCTGCGGGTGCGGACAACATGGCCAAGATACCCCGTGCCGACTCCATTGAGCGTGCTTCAAAAGCCCTCGCCCCCAGCGGTGCGCGTGAGCGCGCCGCCCGCAGCATCAACGCGCCCGCTTCGTCCAGCGCCAGCGGCTCCGCCAACACGGGCCTTGCACTGGAGCGTCCGGTCTACGACACCGAAATACAAGAAATGAACTTCCCTGCTCGCGTGATCCACCTGAAGGTCGAAAACGATGCCGTTCGGGCGCAACTGGCGGACCTGCAGTCGCTGATGGGCGAGCAGGCCACTATTCCTGAAGATTCCAAATAGCCAACCGGGTACCTGCGATGAATGAAACCACGTCCAAACTCTCTGCCGAAGAGGCCCAGGCCATTGACGCCATCTCCGGTGCTACCGGGTCTGTAACCCACAGCACGGCCATCGCTGAGGCCCCAGGCTCTGAACCCATTGCCGATGCCGCAGGGGGCGCCGACACCCCGGTGGAGCCCTCGCTGGACAACCCGGCGTCGCAGGGATTTATCAGCGCTGCCGAGCCACCGCACATTGAGGATGCAGCGCAGGGCGATCACCTCGTCCACGACGCGCCGCACGAAGCCCACGAACACGAACACGAGCACGAGCACCATCATGCAGAACCACCCGAAGACGACGCCGATATGTTGGCGATGCGGTCTGCCATGCTGGATTCGGCCGAATTGGCCAACCGCGCCGCAGGCATGGCCGCCAAAGCAGCGGGGGAAATGCACGGTACCATGACCCAACTGACGGGCATTACCGCCAGCATGGCGACCGCACACCAATCGGCGCGCATTCACGGCATCGTGGTGCTGGCCACCTTTGGCGCCTTGATGTTGTCGTCCATGACCTTGTTTGGATTCATGTCCTACCGGCTGCAGTCCCGCATTAGCGCGGCCGACGAAATGCTGCTGGCCGTGGGCAAACGCATCGTCACCATGAACGAATCCATGGAATTGATCACCGCTGCGGGCGAGACCCTGCGTGACATCTCTTCGCGCCAGGACACGATTGTGGGCGGCCAGGCCAAGCTTGACGCCCGTCTGGACGAAGTCGTCGCAGCCATGGCGCACGCCGCGGCGCAAACCGCATCCAAGCCAGCCGACGCCAAAGCGCCCGACCTGGGCAAAATGATCCAGGCGCTGGACGCCAAGTTGCAAGCCCAGTCGGCGGCCTTGAATACGCTCGCCTCGCAGGTGCGCACTGTGCCGCAAGCGCCCAAATCCGACCCTGCCGCTGTGCGAAAAGAAGTAGAAGCGGCCTTGCGCCAGCAAAAAGCAGCCGAAGCCGCCAGCAAGCCGGTGGCCGTGGCACCTCCAGCACCCGCTGCCCCACCACCCAAACCCAAAGAAACGCTGGTGCAATACCCGCGTGCCCAGCCGCAGGGCAAGGACGCGCCTTAATCGATGGTGTGAGGCTTTAGCGCGTGGGCCTTCAGCCTTCGCGCAGACCGAACTTCTGGATTTTCTCGATCAGCGTGGTGCGCTGCACGTTCAAAATGCGTGCGGTCTGCGACACATTGCCATTGGTACGGCTCAGCGCCTGTGCAATCAGGTCGCGCTCAATTTCTGCCAAACGGTGTTTGAGCGAGAGGCCTTCTGGTGGCAGCACCGGCAAGCCCTGGGACATGAAGGTCATTTGCTCGACCGCGTTGGGAGCACCGTCGCCCTGGCCGTCGTCTGCAGGCTCGTCGAACATACCGCCCGTACCTGGCGAATCCACCCAGGCGCCGGACGTGCTTTGCATCGACGGATCCATCACCGGCAACTCGCCCGCTTCGGCCTGGGTCTTGAAGGCCGCCAGCCCCTTGGGCAGCAAAGACGCGGAAAACGTCTTGAGCTGTAAACACTGTCCTGAAAACAAGGTGCTGAAACGGTCAATCAAATTGGACAGTTCGCGCACATTGCCCGGCCAGGGGTAGGCCTGCAAGGCATACGCAAAGTCGGGGGCGAAGGTGATCGGTTTTTCGCCATGGGCGGCGTGCTGTTTGGCAAAAAAATTCAAGAGCAGCGGCACGTCCGTCGCCCGCTCGCGCAGGGGCGGCGTGTTCAGCGGCAGCACATTGAGCCGGTAATACAAGTCTTCGCGAAAGCGCCCTGCGGCAATTTCGGCTTCGAGGTCGCGGTGGGTCGCGGCAATCACACGCACATCCACCGGCACAGGCTTGGTGCTGCCCACCGGATCCACCACCCGCTCTTGCAAGACGCGCAGCAACTTGACTTGCAACTCCAAGGGCAGATCGCCGATTTCGTCCAGAAAAATCGAGCCGTTGTGCGCCAGCTCAAAGCGGCCCACGCGGTCGGTGACCGCGCCAGTGAATGCGCCCTTGCGGTGGCCAAACAGCTCGCTCTCAATCAGGTCTTTGGGGATGGCCGCGCAATTGATCGGTACAAAGTTGGCGTTGGCGCGATGCGACAAATCGTGCAGTGAACGCGCCACAATTTCCTTGCCCGTGCCGCTCTCACCGGTAATCAGTACGGTCGAACTCGACGCCGCCACCACGGGCAGCAAATCGCGGATGGCCCGTATGGCATCGCTTTCGCCAACGAAACTTAACGGGGTTCTGGACATGGGGGTGGGGTTCAATCAGAGCAAGAAAAAAGCAAAATTCATTATCATCAGAAAAGTGTCATTTATCGGACAGTACACAGGTGTTTTTTACATTTTTTTGTGAAATTTGCCAAAATTGCTGAATTCGTTCATTTCCCGCCAACGCATGGGAATGGGCGTGCCAGCGGCATAATCGACTGGATATCCAACCCGCGCCCGTGACCGACAACGCACCCGATCTCCAACTCGCAGCGCTCAACAATTTGGGCCTGATGTACGCCAATGGGCAGGGGGTACCCCAAGACTTTGCCAAAGCACTGGAGTGCTACCAACAGGCGGCCGAGCGCGGCGCGGCGCAAGCCCAATCCAATTTAGCCGTGATGTATGCCCATGGCCAAGGCGTGGAGCAGGACTTTGTGCAGGCCCGCAAGTGGTATGGCGCGGCCGCCGAGCAAGGCTTGCCCTATGCCCAATCCAATTTGGCGGCGCTCTACGCCAATGGTCAGGGCGGCGCAGTGAACTACGCCCAGGCCTTGCACTGGTACCAGAGCGCGGCCGAGCAAGGCGACACCACCGCCCGCAGCAACCTCGGTGTGATGTACGCCAACGGCCAGGGCGTGGAAAAAGACTTTCTCCTGGCGCAGGCCTGTTATGAGGAAAGTGCCGCCCAAGGCGACCCGGCAGCGCAATACGGATTGGGCGTGATGTACGCCAACGGCCATGGCGTGCCGCGTGACGTCTCAAAAGCCCAGCATTGGTACACCCTGGCGGCTGAACAAGGCCATGTGCATGCGCAGTTCAATTTGGGCTTTTTGTTTTCCATGGGGCAGGACGTGCCCGTCGATGCCGAACGCGCGGTGCAGTGGTACACCCGGGCCGCCAACGCAGGCGACGCCGCCGCCCAGTACAACCTGGGCGTGATGTACAGCCTGGGCCAAGGCACAGCCAAAAACCCGGAACAAGCCGTGCACTGGTACCGCGCCGCCGCCAAGCAAGGCGACGCAGCGGCCCAGTACAACCTGGGGCTGATGTATTCGACTGGACAGGATGTGGAGCGCGACGACGCCGTGGCCTTGGCCTGGTACCAATTGGCGGCCGACCAGGGCGACGCCCAGGCCCAGTACAACCTGGGGGTGATGATTGCCAATGGCCAGGGCACGATTGCCAGTGCCGAGGTGGCCATGCAGTGGTTTCAGCTGGCGGCAGACCAGGGCGACGCCCAAGCCCAGTTCGACCTGGGGGCACTGCAACAAGCGGCAACGCCGCCCCAATTCACGCAGGCACTGGACAACTACCGGCGTGCGGCGGCGCAAGGCCATGCCGACGGACAGGCGGCATTGGGTTGGCTGTATGCCAACGGTGCCGGCGTGCTGCAAGACTATGTGCGGGCCCATATGTGGTTCAACCTGGGCGCGGTCAGCGGCCATGCCGCAGCGGCCTACGGGCGGGACTTTGTCGCCCAGCAAATGACACCGGCCCAAATTGCCGAGGCCCAGGACATGGCGCGTGCCTGTCAACGCAGCAACTTCAAGGACTTTGATTAGCCGCAAGGCCTCTCAAGTGCCAGGCGCTGCGCGCCTGTCCCCTTCCATTGCCATGACCGACCTTGTTGAGTCCCTCCATTTTTCTGATGCGCACGCCATGCTGGCGGGCCAGCTTGCCAGCGCGCAACAGCACGTGGTGTGCGGCCTGAGCGGGGCCTGTGGGCGGCCACTCTTCGACCTGCTGCTGGGCTGCAGCCGCAGAGGGATTGCCGTGACCTTGGTGGTCTCGGGTGAGCCTCAAGACCTGGCGTCAGGCATTGCCTGGGAACGCCTAACGGCTTTGGGCGCCACGCTGCACCGGCTGCGCCCGGGCGCGCCTCAGCTACACAGCTCGGTGTGCGTGATCGACGCACAGTCGGTGGTGAGCGGCGCGCTCGCAGCACTCAAAGCCGTGCCTGAGGCCCAGTTTGCGGGCCTGCTCTTGCAGACCGATACTTCTGTGGCCGAGGCCTGCCAACGGGGTCTGGCGCAGTGGGCCGCAAGCTACGCGGTATCACAGGTCACCCCGAGCCATGCGGCCCCAACCGTGGCAAGCCCTGGCGAAGGCAGACTGACCACCTACGACGACCCGCTGCACTGGGCCCCGCCCTGGCAGACCGACTTGCTGCAAGCGCACACCCTGGCCTTGCAGGCGGACATTGCCGAGATGCACCGCACGCTCAACGCCTTTGACCAGGCGCAGGACCAAGCCATCGGCCCGCTGCTGCGGGAATGCCTGGACGCCAAGCGCCAGCACCTGCGGCAGTTGCACGCCGAGTCGGGCAGCGAGCAGACGCGCACCCAGGCCGAGCAAGCACAAGCGCAGTTTGAGCGCTACACCCAGGCCCAAAGCGCCAAGCCTGCCCCGGCGGCCCCGCTCGACCCTCAAGCCCAGGCGCAGATGAAGCAGCTCTACCGCAAGCTCGCCATGCGCCTGCACCCCGACCGCGTGGATGCCGAGGGCAAAGACGAAGCCCAAGCCCTGTTCCAATTGCTGCAAGCGGGCTATGAGAACAACGACCTCGCCGCCTTGCAGGCCTTGGCCCTGCAGGTCAGCGCCGGGCCTGCGGTGAGTGCCAACGCAGCAAGTTCCGGCAGCGGCGGATCGTCTGCGGCCCAACGCCAAGCCGCAGCGCTCAAAGCGCGCCTGGATCAGCACCTGCGGGACCGCAGCGCGATATTGCGCAGCCCCACCTGGCAGACCCTGAGCACCCAAAGCAACTGGGCGGTGTGGTTTGGCCAGCAGGCGCGCTACCTGCAGGCCGAGCTGGAGCGCTACGCCCAAGCGCTGGGATCCCCCACACTGACGCAAAGCGATAGGCCAGGTGGCGCGTCATGAACGACATCGTCGTCCAGAACCCGTCGGCCACCACACTGAGCCTTGGCACCCGAGACCGCTTGGATGCGGCTTCGGGCGCGCTGGCGCTGCTGCAAGAGGCCCATGTGCTGTCGTTTTTTCGCGAACAGCCGCGCTTGTTTGTTCAGTGTCTGCACCACCATTTCCCGCTGAGTGGCGACCACATTGCCGCGTTTGCATCGGTCTGGGACTGGAAGCGCCTGAGCGCCAGCCGCGCGCTGGCCTGGACGCCGGAGATGATCGCCCAGCATGCGGGCCGATGGGACTGGGACGCCTTGAGCAAAAACCCCAGCCTGCCCTGGAGCGCCGAGCTCTTGGAGCACCACGCGGATCGCTGGAACTGGCGCGCCCTCAGTGCCAACCCGGCCTTGCCCTGGAGCAGTGCGCTGCTGGAGGCCAACGCCTACCGCTGGGACTGGGCGGCGCTCAGCAGCAACGCCGACCTGCCCTGGAACGCCGCCTTCCTCCACATGAACGCCCACCGCTGGGATTGGACCGGGCTGAGCTGGAACACCGGCATCCCGTGGACGGCGGACCTGGTGCGCGCCTATGCCGATCGCTGGGACTGGACCGGGCTGAGCGCCAATATCTCACTGCCCTTGGATGCCGCGCTGGTGCACGAATTTGCCGACCATTGGAACTGGCAATGGCTCAGCAGCAACCCCAGCCTGCGCTACAGCGACAACTTGCTTGACGCCCATGCGCCGCGCTGGAACTGGAAAGCGCTCAGCGGCGCCGCGAACCTGCCTTGGAGCGAAGCCTTGATCGCGCGCTACGCCCCGCACTGGGACTGGGCCACCCTGAGTGCCAACCCCCATCTGCCCCTGACCGAGGCCTTGTTGCATACCTGGCAAGGGCGCTGGGTCAGCGCAGGACTTAGCAAAAACACCGCTCTGCCCTGGTCTGAGACGCTGATCGCGCAGGCCCCGGCAGGCGACTGGGACTGGGAAGCGCTCAGCGCCAACCCTGCCTTGCCGTGGTCCGGGGACTTGATCGCGCGCTACGCCGACCGCTGGGACTGGGACAGCCTGAGCTGGAACCCAGGCGTGGCGTGGACTGTGGCGCTGCTCGACCAATTCAGCAGCGAATGGGACTGGGCGGGGCTGAGCAGCAGCGCGAACCTTCCCTGGAGTGAGGACTTGCTGGCACGCCCGGATTGCCTTTGGGATTGGGAACGGCTCAGTGCCAACCCCCACCTGCCTTGGGGCACTGACTGGATTCAAACCCACCGCCAGCGCTGGAACTGGGCCACCCTGAGCACCCAAAAAGCCCTGCCCTGGGACGCAGACCTGTACCGCGCATTCGCTGAGCACTGGTTTGCGCCTTTGGTAGCAGAGCACCAGGATTTTGACGTGGCACGCCTGTCGGACACCGAAGTGCACAGCCTTCTTGGCACCTTGCATCCGGCCGCACCCTAGGCGCGGGCAAAAGAAATTTGGCACGTACTTTGCGTGAATTGAAAATAACGCGAAAATCGTCAAAAAACAGACCCTCGCAACCCGAGCAAACCGCACTGACCCACACCAGGACCTGCCATGAACGATGTGAAGCACCGCCCCAGTGGCGCCCAGCACCTTGAGGCAGCTGCCCACGGCGCGCGCGCGCCCAGCACGGCCTTGGCGTCGCACACCACGCCCATCATCTCCCAGCAGGCCCATGTGCCCCACGGTCAAAAACTGTATGCGGTGGAACACCAGGCCCACCCGGTGCAGCACCACGCCTTGGCCTCACTGCAAGAACCCCAGCAGTGAGTTGCCGCTTTGAATAATCTGCTGTCCGACGCCGACGCCGCCTACCGCCGCGGCGACTATGCCAATGCGCTGCGCATCTCGCGGCCACTGGCCTCCCTGGACTATGCCGCAGCCCAGAACAACCTGGGCTTTATGTATGCCAATGGGCAAGGGGTCGTGCAAGACTATGCAGAGGCCCTGAAGTGGTACCGCCTGGCCGCCGCCCAGGACTATGCCGCCGCCCAATACAACCTGGGGTTTATGTACGCCAACGGGCAGGGGGTGCCCCAAGACTACGCCCAGGCCCTGCACTGGTACCAGCTGGCCGCCGCCCAGGGCTTGCCCGATGTGCAAACCAACCTGGCGTTTATGTATGCCAACGGCCAGGGCGTGGCGCAGGACCAGGCCCAAGCCGCGCAGTGGTTCGAGCGTGCCGCGGTGCAAGGACACGCCACCGCCCAATTCAATCTGGCTTGCATGTATTCCAGCGGCGAAGGCGTCGCCCAAGACAGCTCCCAGGCGCGCAAATGGTTTGAATCTGCCGCAGCCCAAGGCCACACCTACGCCCAGTTCAACCTCGGTCTCTTGCTGGCCAACCCCAAAAACACCGAGCACGATGCCGCGCTGGCACGCAAGTGGTACCAGCTCGCCGCCGACCAGGGCGACGCCCCGGCGCAGTACAACCTGGGCCTGATGCTGTCGCTGGGCCAGGGCGGCGATGCCGACGCCGAAGGGGCTTTGCACTACTTCGGGCTGGCGGCTGACCAAGGCCACGCCGACGCGCATTACAACCTGGGGGTTTGGCACGGTGAAAGCCACGGGGCCGAGCCCGACTACGAGCGCGCCCTGGGGCACTACCGCTCTGCGGCCGCGCTGGGCCATGCCCATGCGCAATTCAACCTCGGCACCCTGACTGCCAACGGTTTTGGCGTGCCACAAGACTATGCCGAAGCCCTGCAGTGGTACCAGATGGCGGCCGACCGGGGTCTGGCCATGGCCCAGTTCCAGTTGGGCGCCATGTACAGCGCCGGCCAAGGTGTGGCCCAAAACCTGTCCCAGGCACGCCAATGGTTTCACCATGCCGCCGACCAGGGCGATGCGCGCGCACAGTGCAACCTGGGCGTGATGTACCACGGCGGTTTGGGCGTGAGCGTGGACTACACCCTGGCGCGCCAGTGGTACCAGCTCGCCGCCGACCAGGGCGACGCCTTGGCCCAGTCCAACCTGGCCCTGATGCACATGCAAGGCCAGGGCGCCGCCATGGACCTGGAGCGTGCGCAGCAGTTGCTGGTCAGCGCCGCCGAACAAGGCAACGCCTTGGCGCAGTTCAACGCCGCCATGGCCCAGGCCTGGGGTGCACCGCAGGCGGTAGACACCGCGCAGTCGCTGGCCTGGCTGCACAGCGCGGCTGAGCTGGGCGTGAGCGACGCCTTGTTCAATCTGGGCTGCATGCAAGACCCGCTGGCCACACCACAGAGCACCCCACGCCTGGCCTTTGTGGCGGACGAGCCGCCCGAAGTGCGCGACGCCGCGCTCCACTATTACCAAGCCAGCGCCGAACTGGGCAATATCTGGGCCCAGCACAACCTGGCTGTCTTGTACGCGCTGGGCACTGGCGTCGAGCAAGACCTGCCGGCCGCCCTGGCCTTGTACCTGCAGGCGGCCCAACAGGGTGACGCCCTGGCCCAGTACGCAGCAGGCATGCTCTTGCACGCGGGTGGCGAGGTGCCGCCCGATGAAATGGGTGCCTTGCGCTGGCTGCAAAAAGCCGCGGAGCAAGACCACCCCGCTGCGCTCTACCAGTTGCGGCTCTTGCAGGCCCAGGGCCTGCAAACCACGCCCGACTACGGCCGACAGTTGCAGGTCTACCAGCAAGCCGCTGACCAGGGTGACCCCAGCGCCGCCTTCAATCTGGGCCTGCTGCATGCCCAAGGCTTGGGCACACCC
The DNA here is from genome assembly GCA_947447985.1 of Comamonadaceae bacterium. Lineage (GTDB taxonomy): Bacteria > Pseudomonadota > Gammaproteobacteria > Burkholderiales > Burkholderiaceae_C > Allorhodoferax. Next base: position 13,599 of record CANFLX010000032.1, on the reverse strand, counting down.
CGCGACCTGACACTCGCCGCCCAGTGCTTTGCAAGGGCCGCCAAGGGCCAGATCAGCGCGGCCCATAACAATCTGGGCGTGCTGCTGGCGCAAGCCGCCACTGCGGCCCCGGACTCTGAAGGGGCGGGCCAGGCCCTGATGCACTTGCAAACGGCGGCCGATGAGGATGACGCCCTGGCGCACTACAACCTGGGCCAAATACAACTCCAAGGCCTGCTCCTGCCCCAGAACGTGCAGCAGGCCAAAATCAGCTTCGGTCGCGCAGGCGCACTGGCCTACACACCCGCCCTGGTGCAGTTGGCGGTTCTGCTGGAACAGGGCGCAGGATCCCCGGCGGACACCGCACAGGCACTGGAGCTCCTGCAGCAAGCCTGTGCGCAAGGCGACGCAGCTGCCTGCTACCAGCTGGGCCGCACGTATTTCTTGGGCGAAGGCGTGGCGCAAAACCTGCCAGAGGCGCTGCGCTGCTACACCCAAGCGGCTGAGCTCGGCGACAGTGCCGCGCAATTCAGTCTGGGGTCCATGTACGCCAACGGCCAAGGCGCTGCACAGGACTATGCCTTGGCCCTGCGTTGGTACCAGGCCGCGGCGGGACAACCGCCGCTGCCCGCCTTGACCTCTGACCCCCTGCACAGCGCTGCATCGGAGCCTGACACGGCACGCCAGGAAGCGCTGCGCAAAGCGGCCTAGGGGCGCCAACAGCCCTGCGCAGGGCGCAGCGCGGGGTGGAAAACCTGGCCCTCAAGCTTTTGGCCTTCGTGTCGATTCTCAGGGAGACCCCTTTTAAGGACCCCTGCCATGAACCGCCTGCTCCCCGTCAAATTGGCCTCCGCCCTGGCCGTGGCATCGCTTTGCGCTTGCCAATCGCTGCCCACGGCTTTGAGCCAGCTCAACCCCGCACCGCCCGCGCCAGCGGCACCCAGTGCCACTGCGCCGAACGTTGAAATCCCGATGTCCAGCCTGCCCTTGGTGGAAAAGCGGGAGTCTTTGACCGCCACAGGGTATGCCGTGATCAGCGTGCAAAACCACCGCATTCCGGCACAACAACGTCTGCTGGCCATTCGCGCCGCCAAACTCGACGCCTACCGCTCACTGACTGAGCAGGTGTACGGCCTGCGCATGGACGCCACCGCCACGGTCGCCGACATGGTTGTGCAAAACGACACATTCCGCAGCCGCGTCGAAGGCGTGATCTACGGCGCGACTTTGGTCAGCATCACCCCCTCGGGTGACGACACGTACGAGACCACCCTGTCCCTGGACAAATCCACGGTGCAGGACCTGCGCATGCTGTACTTGGGCCAGTTGGTCGCCAAAAATAAGTAAGCCTCCATGATGCGTCTGCACCCTGCCCCGCTACGGCGTGCCGCAGCAGCCACCGTGTTGCTGGCGGCCGCTGGCGCACTGTGGGCCCAAGGTTTGTCCGCCGAGGACAAGCTCACGGCCATTCGCAAGGGGCTGGTGCAAGCGGCACTCGAAGGCCCGACGCAGGTCTCTGCCACGCAATGGATAGACGGCAACGGCGCTTTGCAGGAGCTCAGCGCTTTTCGTTCGGGCATGAAAGTGCGCGGCGTGCGCGTGCTGGCCTATGGCACCGATGCCCAGGGCGAACCCACCGCCAAGTTGCAATGGGAAAACGCCGAAGGCTCTGACAACAAGACGGCCTCCAGTGCCAAAGCCGCCGCGGCATGCAAGCCGCTCGCCAAGGGGCATCTGCAGCATGTGCTGGGCTGGAGCTGGACCGCCCTCACGCCCTTGGACGCCGACAGCGCCACCATGGCCGAGGCCTTGCAATCAACGGTGCTGGCGCAGCTGCAGCTCGCCGGTGCGCAAGACGCTCAGTGGCGACTGGTGGAGCGCCCGCAGCGGGAGGGACGCTCGAGTTACGAACAGGCACTGTTGGGGTCGAGCAAAGACGAGCTGCCCTGGTCCCTGAAATTTGAGCTGATCGTCCGCAGTACAAAAATTCCCGGCGAAGCCCTGCCTCAGACGGTGCGTCGTGACGTCTTCATTCCAGCCCCAGCGACGATGCCTGCAGCTGGTCTGGACATGCAGCTTCGCATGACGCTGACCGCGCGCAAGCAACTGCAACCGGCGTTCCAGACCAGCGCTGACTTCGCACTGCGCAGCAATGAGGACAATTGGGGCCCCGCCACCCTCAGTGCAGCGGCGCGGGACCAGGTGGTGCAACAAGTTGCGGCCTGGAGCCAAGGCCTGCAACACCGCCTGGCCTGCCTGCCCGTGGTTGCGGACGTAACGCAGGCGGCAGGGGCCCAGTTGCGCGTCAACGCGGGCAGCGCTGCGGGCGTGCGGGTGGGCGACGAATGGGTCCTGGCCCACGACCAGGCAGCGGTGCAAGGCGCACTCAACCCCAGCGCCGCCGCGCACACCGTTTTGGCCAAAGTGCAGTCGGTGGGCCCCTACTATGCGCAACTCAAGCCCGTGGCGGGCAATGGCCAAAGCGTGCAAACCAGCTGGAGCGCGTGGTCGGCTGAGGCCCTACGCTAATTTCCCGGCCAGCGCCCCTCCCTCTATCAGGATGTCCCCCATGCCCGCACACCCCACCCCATCCTCCATGGCCGCGCAGCCAGCCTTTGCGCTACGGAGTCTGGCGGGCCTGCTGCTGGCGGGTGCTTGCTGCTGGGGCCTGCCGCGCACCGGCCACGCTTCGCCCGCTGCGGCACCCGCTGTGCCAGAAGCCGCAGCGCCCAAGGCGGCAGCAGGTCACACCTACCAACCCAAGCCCAAAGAAACGCTGGACCAGGTGATCGACCACACCCTGGCCGGCAGCCCCCTCAAAATCGAATTGCTGCGCCAGGCCTATGTGGCGCAAAACCCGCAGGCCTTTATGCCGGGCAAACCACCCAAGCTGCGCAAAGGCGTGACGCTCACGGTGCCCGACCACGAAGCGCTGCTGCGCATGCATTTGGGGGTACGTGCCGCTCCGGTAGCGGACCCATTGCTGCCAGCGCCCGCCGCTGCCTCCACGGTTGAAGAGCGCAAGCGCTGGGTTCAGTTCCCGTGATTGCCGTCGCCGAGAGCACAGCACCGGCTCGGCTCAATCCCCCGTTTCTGCAAGGCCAGGCCTCGGTTCCGCTGGTCGAGGCCGTCACGGCCCGCGCGCTGGAGCTCAAGGACGGGCAAATCGTGCAAGCCACGGTGCAATCGCAGGGCGAACAATTGGCGCTTTTGTTGCGCGGGCGGCAAATCGGAGTGCCGCGCGCCAACGGCTGGGAGGTCGGCCAGCGCCTGACTTTTCAGGTGCAAAGCCATGCCGACGGCAGCGTAACCCTGCAGCTGCTGGGCGCTGCCGCAAAAGTGCCTTTTCCGCTGGCCAGTAATGCGCAAGGGCCACCGACGGCCCAAACCGCCACGCCCTATGCGCCCGAGATCAGCGCCAAGGCGCCGACACCCGCCACGCTCGCGACACCCGCCACCCAGGCCGTCACGGCGGTTGCTTTGGCGCAGCTCGGCAGAGCGGGGAGCACCGCACTGCTGCCATTTGCCGGGTTTGAGGGTGTCTTTTCGCGCTTGGGCAGTTTGCTTTACCGCGAACCGGGCATGCCCGACCTGCGCCAGCTGTTTGAGCCGGGCGAAGGGCTGGACGCCGTCCTGGCCAAAATTTCCAATTCACCCCAAGTGCGTGGGCAAATGCAGTTGCAAGACCTGTGGCAGGCGATGCGCTTGTCACCCGAGCGCCTGACGCCTGAAGCCGTACGCCAGGCCCTGATGAGCGCCATGGGCTCAGAGACCAGCATAGCCCGCATCCGCAACCCCGCGCCTATGGACCCCAAACAACTGCTGCACCAGTTGCTCAAGGCCTTGGTCGATGCGGGCGAAGACGATGGCCCCGAGGTTCACCACCTCAAGCGCGCGCTCGGCGACCTGGACGCTGCGCAAATTGGCGCAGTGCGCGCCCAGGGCGAGGGCGCGATGTCCATGGCGGTGGTGCTGCCCTTTGCCAACCAGGCACCGGTGGAACTGCGCTTTGAGCGCGAAGCCCAGGAACCCGGTCGCGAACCGGTGTACACGGTGAGCGCGCATTCCAACAGCCAAGACTTTGGCGAGTTGTGGCTCAAGGCCGACTTGCATGGCGAGAGCCATTTGGACTTGTCCATGTGGGCGCTGCGACCCTCGGTTGTGGCCTTGGCCCAAGAGGGCGCCGACGCCTTGCGCCAAAACCTGAGCGAGGCCGGTCTGGCCATGCGCTCGTTTCAGGCGTTTGAGGGTGCCCGGCCTTCGGCGCCAGCCGCCGTGCAGCCGCAGGCAACACCTGGCACGGTATTGGACTTTCGGGTATGAGTGCGCGCCGCCAAGCCATTGCGCTGGAATACGGCAGCAGCGCCGCGCCCATGGTAACCGCCAAGGCGGAAGACGAGTTGGCACTCGAGATGATTGCGCAAGCGCGGGCCCACGGCGTGTTCATCACCCAGGACCCTGCGCTACTGGCTTTGCTCAGCCGTCTGGACGTCGACCAGGAAGTTCCGCCCGAGCTCTATACCGCCGTGGCCGTGATTTTGTCGTGGGTGTATTGGCTCAAGGGCATGCGCCCGGGCGACGAAAAAGCAGGATTGGAGCCCGCGGAAGAGGCGCTGGCGACCGAAGAAGCTCAGGCGTCGCTGTAGCCGGACTTGCGGCCAAAGCGCGAGACGTGGCCCAAACGGTCATAGACCTCGACCGAGCTGGCGGATTCATCGGAACGCAGGCTCTCCAGGGTTCCGCGAATGGCTTCGAGCTTGCGTTCCATCAGCACCGCGTTGCGCCGGTGCAGGTCGCGGCAGATGATCATGGTGTTGCGAAATTCTTGCCACTCGGGCAGAACTTGAATTTCTTGGGCGGGGGGAGCCAGGCGCGTGATTTCTTCCAGCAACTCGGTTTTCACCGGCTGGATGCGCTCAAACTGGTCAATTTCTTGGGTGCGCAAAGCCTCGAACTCTTGCTCCAGCATCTGTTCGAGCTGCTTGGCAAGCTGTTGGGCGTAAGGCACTGGGTCGTTCAATGTGCGCGCTCAGTAGCAGCCATCATTGGCCAATCATCTGCTCCAAGCTGACAAAGCTCTCGGCAATGCGGCGGGGGTTCAGCGGGTACTGGCCGTTGGCAATCGACTCTTTGATGGCCTCCACCTTGGCACGGTCAAAGTCGGGGGCCTGCTTCAGGCGGGCTTTGATTTCGCTGAATCCGGCGACGTCGGCTCCCTTGGAAGCGGCAGCCGCTTTGCTGGCGACAACTTCCATTTCAGGCAACACGGGGGCGCCAGCGGCAGTCGCGGCAGTCGCGGATTGAGTGAGCTTGTCCAGCGCTTTACGCGCAAGAAGATCTGACGGTGCCGGCCGGGAAAGGGGGTTGATGGCGTCTGTCATGGTGTGCTCGCTTTGGTAACTTCAATCGGTCAAAAGGGTTTCTTGTTCAATGAATCGACGGCTGCAGGAAAAACTTGAGGGCAATTTGCACAAAAAGTGAAAAAAACTTTACAAACCTCGGGCGGCGTTCGCTCCGGTCACTATCCCCGTTAGTAATCGGCCCGACTCCGGATTTTTTAAGCGAATTTGTTCACCTATTTTGCCATCCTGCAGCGCTTCGACCCGCGCCGTGATGCTAAATCCGTTGCCCTGCCCCACCGTCAAAGTGACCACCTGGCCCTGCTTGATCACGACCGCCCTGCGCAGATCATAGGTGTGCAAGGGCACGCCCGCTTGGACTTCTCGCACAAATTCGCTGTTTTCGGCCTCGCTCAAGGACGCAATCAGCTGCGATTCCGAGCCTTGGACGCTCATTTCGACTTCACGCAGCAGCTCGCGGTTGGCAATGCTGCCCGTGCGCATGACCTGGGCAGCCACCACCACTTTGCGCCGTCCACCGGCCGCCGCGCTGGGCTCGGGGCCCAGGGCGCCAGTGCTGGGGGTGGCGCCAGGTGGCGCCAGCCCAGGCGCCACGCCGGTTTTGAGCACCACACGCAAATAAAGCTGCCAGCCAGGCGTCCCCAGGCAGCGCACCCGAACCGTCTCGCGGGCGGCAAAGGGCGTATCCATCACCAAGGGGCGATCGCAGGTCTGCAATTGCACCCGGCTGTCCAAAGGCGCAAAACTGAACTGCTTGGAGTCCAGCTGCTGCGTCTGTTGTACCCACTGTCCCACTTCCGTCAACAATTTTTCGGTCGAGGCCGGCGCAGGCGTCTGAGCCCCGCACAGTCCGCACCACGCCATCAGCAAGGCCACGGCCAGGCGACGCCCGGCCACGCGACTGCCGCCGACCAAGGGCAGGACAGAACGTAGCGAGTGGCACAGCAATTGCATCAAGGGCCTTGTATGTTGAAAAAATGACAGGGGACTGATCCTCTCACCAGCAGCGCAAGAACAGTGCCACGCTGCTGACGAAGTGACGGCCTGCCATTTTTTGAACACATTGAACCAACTGAGACCCGCCAAACGCCATGTGGACCCCTAACGCAGCCCAGACCAACGCCACCGCACCGCTGTTGCCAGCGCAGGGCGGCGCCACGCTCGCGAGCAGCGGGACGTCTGGCAGCTCTGCGCAGTTTGCGCAGCTGCTGCAGCAGGCGCAAGCCAAATCAGGCACGCACACCATAGCCCCCGGGGAAACTTTGATCGGTGTGGTGCGCAACCAAGCGCAGGCCTTGGGCGTGAAACTCAACGGCAACCAGGAAATGCGGCTGGCACAACAACTGGCCAGCGGCAATGGCATTGGCAACGCCGACCGGGTTTTCCCAGGCCAAAGCATCAAACTGGGCTCCATTCAGACGGAATTACAAAGTTTGCAGAGCCCTGGCACCCCGACACCCAGCGTGGTGATGGCAAAGCCCCTGCCCGCCGCCGCCGCAATGAGCTTGGCCAACGCCGCCATGGTCTACGACGTGCGCTCGCCCAAATTCACACCGCTGACGCCTGCGCTGGCTGCCAGCATGAATGCGACGGCAGCAGTGCAGTCGGTCGCCGCCACGGCCCCTGTATCGGCGGCCGCATCTGGCGCCCACCCTGTATTGCATCAGACGCTGGAACGCGCGGTGGCCAAAGGGTTTATCCCGGCCGCTGAAAAAACGGCGGTCTATGACAAGATTTTGCAGATGGCCGATAACCACGGCTTTGCGCCCGACGACTTCGCACGCATGACCCTGATGGAGAGCGACGGCATGAACCCGCGCGCCAGCAACCAGCGTTGCCACGGCATCATCCAGTTCTGCGACGGTCCCTCGCGCGGCGCGGCGTCTGCGGGTTATGGTGCCAACCCGCGTGCCATTCTGGACCTGAGCGTGCACAAGCAACTCAGCTTGGTGGACAAGTACTTTGAGGATGTGGGCCTGAAAAACCAGGGCCCCGCGGGCTTGGAAGACCTGTACCTCTCGGTGCTCAACCCCGCCTCACGCGCACAGGCCCAGAGCAATGCGCCACTCAATATCCAGGGCCAACAGGCGCGTGCCTTGCATGTGGGCAGCGACACCAACGCCCCGATTACCCGCCAATCCATCCGCCAGGGCCTGCTGCAAAACGCAGCCGCGCGCTTGGGTCAAATGCTGCCTGCGGCGGTTCGGGTGCAAGCCCAGCGTGCACAGCAGTACGTCGAAAACAATCTGCCTTAAGCACAGCATCTGCCCGGCGCAGCGTGCAAGCACGGCGCGACGGCAACCCATTTTTCCGACAGCGGCAAGAGTTTGCCGCCCCGCCCAAGGCATCTGGACCGCACCTGCGTTCGTCTCTCGAGCGCCGCCACCCGCAGGGCGGCTCATCGCTCTGAAAAATACGGCAAATACCGCTTGGCATGCAAGTTGCAGTCAGGGTGTTCATACGAGGGTTTTCCGGCACCAGTGTCGGCAAACCAGCATACCAACCCGGAGCCTTGGAGCGCGAATGAACATCCTAGACAACACCTTTAGCCTGCACGAAAAGGCATTGGGTATGCGCAGCCAGCGCATGGAAGTGCTGTCGCGCAACATCGCCAATGCCGACACGCCCAACTTCAAAGCGCAGGACATTGATTTCCGCCAGGTCTTGAAAGACACGCAGGACACCGCCATGCGCACCACCGACACAGCGCACTTCGCTGTCGGTGAAATTGACAACGGCACAGGGCTGAAATACCGCACCCCTTTTAACGTGGCATTCGACGGCAACACGGTCGAGCTCCCTGTGGAGCAGGCCAAGTTCGGTCAGTACGCCGCGGATTACCAAACCACCCTGAGCATTCTCGAAAACCGCATCAGCGGGATTCGCAAAGCGTTGCGCGGAGATTGATAAATGGCACTTGACAATATTTTTGGTATCGCAGGCTCGGCCCTGAATGCGCAGACCGTGCGCATGAACGCCACCGCCTCCAATTTGGCCAATGCCGGCACGGTGGCGGGCTCTGACAAAGATGCATTTCGCGGCAAGCGCGTGACCTTCAAAGCGATCATGGACGCCCAGGTGGGCTCCCCAGACCAAGCCAACAAGGGGGGTGTCAAGGTGTCGGCCATTTCCGACGACCCCAAGTCCATCTCCCGCATGCAAGACCCGGGCAACCCCTCCGCCGACAAAGATGGTTATGTCTACCTTTCCAACGTGAATGAGATGTCCGAGATGGTGGAAATGATGGCAGCCGCCCGCTCCTACCAAAACAATGTGGAAGTGGTGAATACCGCGCGCCAACTGATGATGCGCACGCTGGACATCATCAAGAGCTAATTTCCTTACTGAAGCACCACCATGTCCAACCTCGACCTTCTCAACTCCGGCTCTGCCCTGACCAATACGGCCTGGGCGTCGGCGGTACCGACCGGTATCAAAACCACCGCAGGGGCTGCACAAGCGGCCCTCACCGCCAACCAAGGGCAGTCGTCGATGGGTCAAACAGACTTTTTGACGCTGTTTACCACCCAGCTGAAAAACCAGGATCCACTGGACCCGGTCAAAAACGAAGCCTTCGTGGCCCAGCTTGCGCAGTTCTCGCAATTGGAAGCAACGACCAACATGGCCACCAGCCTGTCGAACTTCACCAGCACCATGGCCAGCACCCAAATCACCAGCAGCGCAGGCCTGATCGGACAAAAGGTCGCGGTCCCCGGCGGCCCAGCCGAGTTGCTTGCCGGTCAAACCGTGCCCGCCTCCATTTCATTGCCCAATGGTGCCGACGGCATCACCTTGCAGGCCTATGACTCCAAGGGCGTGCTGGTCAGCACCCAAACCGCAGGCGCACAAACCGCAGGCGACATGCTCTTTAACTGGAACGGCCAGGACGACACTGGCAATGCGCTGCCTGCAGGCACTTACCGCTTTGTGGCAAGTGCTGTGGTGCAAGGCAAGAACGTCACACCCACTGTCAGCACCATGGCCACGGTCTTGGGCGTGACCCAGCAAGCCGACAAATCGATGCTCTTGCAAGTCACGGGCGGCAAGACCATCAAGTTGTCTGACGTCACCAAGATTTACGGCTAAACCCTTTTTTGCATCACTGCTTTTCGCTTTACCCAAACCCGGAGTAACTCACCATGTCTTTCTATACCTCTCTGACCGGACTGAACGCTGCCACCGCCATGCTCGGCGTGACTGCCAACAACATTGCCAACGTGGGCACCACCGGCTTCAAGCGCTCGCGCGCTGACTTCGGTGACATTTTTGCGACCTCACCACTGCAAAAAGCCTCGTCCACTGTCGGTCAGGGTGTGTCACTGAAACAGGTCAGCCAGGAGTTCAGCCAGGGCAATATTGCGTTCTCGTCCAACGCTCTGGACTTGGCAGTCACCGGAGACGGCTTTTTCCCCATGCGCTCGGCCGACGGACTGCAAGAAACCTACACCCGCAACGGCTCGTTCATGCTCAACGAACAGTACAACGTGGTGAACTCCGCGGGTCAGCGCTTGATGGCAGCAACAGTGGACTCGACCGGTAGTGCCAACGTGAATGATCGCGTGGTCCTGACGATTCCCCAAAAAACGGTGGGCGAAGCCAAGCAGACTTCAGAAGTCACTTTGGGCTTGAACTTCCCGGCCGACGCCACGGTGATCACTGCAGCGTTTAATCGCGCCGATCCCACGACCTACAACAAAAGCACCGCGTTCACCGTCTATGACTCCAGCGGCAATGGTTATCTGGCCACCGTGTACTACATCAAAACCCGCAGTGCAGATGCCACCAACCCCACCAACACCTGGCAAACCGAGGTCTACGTGGGCGACCAGGCCGTGAAAGCGTCGCTGCAGCAAGCGACCGATTCCACCGGGTCCGCGCTCTACGTTGACCAGTACGGTCGACTTGCGCCCTATTCACAGGTCAAAGATGAATTGACCACCGCCAAAACCCAGTTGTTCTCCCTCAGCGAGTTGACTGACAAACGAAGCTCTGTGCCAGCCGCCGTCGGTGGCGCGCCGGTGACCCAGTACGACTTCAGCAACGGCGTCAATTTCAAGACGGTCAACGACACGGCCAACGCACAAGCCCTGGCACTGGGCCTTGCAGCCCCAGCGGTGCAAACAGCAGTAACGACTGCGGTGAATGCCGCTATCGCTGCGCTGCCAAGCTCGCCAACGCCCACAGCCGCCCAGAGGGCCGCCGCGACCACCGCAGCGAGCGCGCCCATCAACGCCATCGCAACGGCCGCCGTGATGGCAAAAACCTATCCCAGCAAGGCTGACCTGGACGCCGCACTGGCCAGCCCGACACCTGACATGACCACTGCCGTGACGGCTGCACTGGCCGCGCTGGGGGCCAACCCCACCGCCGAGCAAATTGCCAGCGCAACCAAAGAAGCAACCGCCACCGTGCTGTCGACCAACGCCGCACTCGCAGTGGCCACCGCAGGCTTGAGCGGAGCCGCACTCACTGCTGCGACCACGGTCGCGACCGCCGCTTTGAACGCGGTGGCCTCAACCTACTACGACAAAACCAAATCCGACTTGCAAAACTTGTTCCAAGTCGATGTAGACGGCAGTGACAATCCCGTGAACATCGACTTGAGCTATCTGGCAAGCGCTGACTCCAAGATCAACGGCTCCGAGATGGCCGCCGAGGTCACGAACCAAATGAACCTGAAGTTTGGCGACCAGGCCTACTTCGACCTCTCAGACCCCAACAGCCGCGTCTTGCAAATCACGTCCAGCCGCTTGACAACCACCGTTGGCGACGTCAACCCCGTCACCACGGAGCATCCTGTCAACATCGTCTTGGTGCCCGGACAAGACGGCTTGCCCACCAACTCGAAACAAATCACCACCGAACAAATGGTGAAAGCGATGCAAGCTCAACTCGATCGCAACCCGGTTGACGCAGCCAATAGCACGAGCAACTCGATCAAAGTGAGCTACGACTACTCCACGGGCAGCTTCAAATTCACCGATGGCGCCGCGACGCTCAAGATCAACACCCCACCGACGGTGTTGAAAAATGACCTGTTCCAGCTCACACCCACGCCCATTACGCTGAACAGCATCACGGGGCACTACAGCGCCAAAGTGATCCCCAATGGCTTGCCAATGCGCTTGCTGTTGGATCAACGGTATGGCATGTCGATGTCGTATGACTCGGTGAACAAGACATTCACCATGAAGTCAGGCACCACGGGCGACAATTCCAGCCTCTACATCACGGGCGTCGCCAACAACTCCATGGGCGCCCAGATGTTTGGCTTTGCGGCCAACGGGGGAGCCACGGACGCTCCGGTCAACCAGGTCACCACGTCGGATGTGGCCTTGCGCGGCATTGCGTCCACTCCGGCAGTCGCTGTGGGAACGACTCCGCTGAAAAACATCAGCAGCAACTTCGGGGTCGACAACACCAACAACTCCTTTGTCGTCACTGTCGACGGCGTAAAAGGAACCGTGGTTATTCCGCCACGCCCTGACTATTCGCTGGACACCTTTACGGCTGAACTGCAAAAAGGCATTAACGCCATGGGACAAACCAGCGCCACGGGCGCACCCATGACAGTCAACGGCGCGCAGGTGGCCTACGACCCCGTGAACAAGCGCTTCACCTTCACCAGCGGCACCACTGGCTCGGGCTCATTTTTCAAGATTTCAGGCAGCGGCGATTGGGGCCTGGAGCAGGTCTCTGCCGCGCGTGGCACCGACTCCACGTGGATCAAACCGACCCAGCATACCGACCTGGCCTCAGGCCTCTCGCAACCCAAGTACATCGACGGTCAAGGCAACGAAACCACCAGTGGCGACGGCTTTGTCAACCTGCCAGCATGGTCTCCCGTCTTCCTGACCAAAGGTGAGCTGACTTTCAGCACCGCAGGCAAATTGGTCTCTCCTGTTGAAGGCACGCAGCTTGAACCCGTGTACCTTGCAGGCGGCAAGGGGGTGTTGACGATCAACGTCAATTACGCGTCGTCGACCCAATACTCCTCTCCGTTCGCGGTGCTGTCCCAGTCGCAAGACGGCGCACCCGAGGGCGATCTGGTGGGCGTGACCATCGGTAACGACGGACTGGTGAACGCGTCGTTCTCCAACGGCACGCAAAAATCTCTGGCAAAAATTTTGCTGGCCAACTTTTCCAGCCCATCGGGTTTGCGTCAGACCGGTGACTCCACCTACCTGGCGTCAGCAGCGTCGGGGACCGCCAAACTGGGAACCGCCGGGTCTGCCGGGTTCGGGACTTTGCGCGCTGGTGCCATTGAACGCGCCAACGTGGACTTGACCCAGGAATTGGTGGACTTGATCACCGCACAGCGCAACTTCCAGGCCAATGCCAAGGCGATTGAAACCAGCTCGACGATGACTTCGGCCATCATCAATCTGCGTTCCTAAGCCTAGCGCCAGCATGACGAATTAAGGAGTAGGCACCATGGATCGCTTAGCCTTTAACGCCGCCGTGGCAATGACCGAGCAGTCGCTCAGCCGCCAAATGTCGGTCAACGAGTTGGCCAACGCGACGACCACCGGCTTCAAACGCAGTTACGAAGCCGCTATGCGCACCGTGGGTCTGGAAGGCTCGGGTATGAAGACCCGTTTTCAGCCGCAGACCTTTGCCGAAGACTACATTTCCATGAAGAGCGGCCCGGTGCTGGCCACCGGCAACGACCTGGACATTTCCATGAGCGGCGCCACGGTGCTGGGCGTGACCAGCACCGATGGCAATTTGGCTTTTACCCGGCGGGGTGACTTGAAGGTGAATGCCAACGGCGCATTGGAAAACGGCAGTGGCGTTCTGGTACGCGGCAGCAATGGCGGAGGCATCACCGTCCCGCCTGGCGTGCGCGTCACCATCCGTTCCGACGGCACGGTGTGGGGCAGTGACCCGGCCCAACCCAGCACAACGCCCCCCTTGCAAATCGGCACCTTGTTACTGCGCGATGCCAGCCAAACCCCCTTGCAACGCCGCCCGGACGGGTTGTTCATGGTGGCGGGCTCGGAGGTGGGCACCGACATCACGCCCGGACCCGTGGTGCCCAACGTCACGGCGGGCGCTTTGGAGGGCAGCAACGTCAACTCCTTGTCGGTCATGGTCAAGCTGATGGACCAGAGCCGATCGTTTGAGCAGCAAGTCAACCTGATTAAAGAAAGCAAGACTTGTGACGAATCAGGTGCAACCATGATGAAAGCCAGCTGACGGTTTTTCTAGGCACGCGCCTTGCTTATAGCCTTGTAACTTAACGAACACTGGAGCAGTC
>CANFLX010000031.1 GCA_947447985.1 Comamonadaceae bacterium | reverse complement strand
CTCTATAATGTGTTTCACTAGCGATTTGCTGTAAGTGGTTGATTTGGTTGGAGTTTAGTCCACCCCCTGCCCAAAGCCTCGCTAGCCGGTCGATGCCGCCTTGCTGCATTGCTTGCAAATCACCCGCCAGTTGCGGGCGATGGCCAGCACACAACACGGTCAAGCCTGAAGATTGAACCCCTGATACGGAATACCCCAAATTCCCAGACCTACCCGGTCTTGGAATGGAATGAAACGAGAGATTTGTGTTGAAGCCCTTGAAAATGGTGTGCCTGCCCAGCGTCTGCGCTGAGCTTGTTGGCACGTTTAAGGCCATCCCAGCCGACCGTGGGGCAGACATTGCTGCCCGCGGCGCTGCATCAACCCCTGTCCACCCGCTCGTCAACATCCCTGCGCCTACGCTTCGTCACCCTGTGTGAGCTGAAGTTCTCCGGCAATTCCTCCTCAGTTCAGTTTTTCGGTTCAGGCATCGTTGGCCCATTTTGGGCAGATGACAACTGAAAAGGATGCACTCCATGAAACGGATGCTAATCAACGCCACCCAGGCTGAAGAACGCCGCCTGGCCATCGTCGACGGACAAAAACTCCTCGACTACGAAATCGAAATCGAAGGGCGCGAACAGCGCAAGGGCAATATTTACAAGGCCGTCGTCACCCGCGTCGAGCCTTCGCTGGAAGCCTGCTTTGTGGACTACGGTGAAGACCGCCACGGCTTCCTGCCCTTCAAGGAAATCTCCAAACAGTACTTCCAGCAAGGCGTGGCCGTGAACAGCGCCCGCATCCAGGACGCGATTCGCGAAGGCCAGGAACTGCTGGTGCAAGTGGAAAAAGAAGAGCGCGGCAACAAAGGCGCTGCGCTCACCACCTTTGTGTCTTTGGCCGGACGCTATGTGGTGCTGATGCCCAACAACCCCCGTGGCGGTGGCGTGAGCCGCCGCATTGAGGGCGACGACCGCGCCGACCTCAAAGAAGCCTTGGACCAGTTGGAATACCCCAACGGCATGTCCATCATCGCGCGCACCGCCGGTATCGGCCGCAGCGCACCCGAATTGCAGTGGGACTTGAATTACCTGCTCAAGCTCTGGAACGCCATTGACGGTGCCTCCAAAGGCGGCAAAGGCGCGTACCTGATTTACCAGGAATCCAGCCTGGTGATCCGCGCCATCCGTGACTACTTCAACCACGACATCGGCGACATCCTGATCGACACCGACGACGTGTACGAGCAGGCCCAGCAGTTCATGGCCCATGTGATGCCAGAACACGCCGCCCGTGTGAAGCGCTACCGCGACGACGCTCCTCTGTTCAGCCGCTTCCAGATTGAGCACCAAATCGAATCGGCCTATGCCCGCACGGTGCAATTGCCCTCCGGCGGCGCCATCGTGATTGACCACACCGAAGCACTGGTGTCGGTGGACGTGAACTCGGCACGCGCGATCAAAGGCGGCGATATCGAAGAAACCGCCACCCGCACCAATTTGGAAGCCGCCGACGAAGTGGCCCGCCAAATGCGCTTGCGTGACTTGGGCGGCCTGATCGTGATCGACTTTATCGACATGGAAGAAAGCCGCAACCGCCGCGAAGTGGAAAGCCGCTTGCGCGACGCGCTGCGCCAGGACCGTGCCCGCGTACAGTTCGGCACCATCAGCAAATTCGGCCTGATGGAAATGAGCCGCCAGCGCCTGCGCCCCGCGCTGAGCGAAGGCGCTTCTATCCCCTGCCCGCGCTGCGGTGGTTCCGGCCACATCCGCGACACGGAAAGCTCGGCGCTGCAGATTCTGCGGATCATTCAAGAAGAGTCTCTGAAAGACAACACGGCCTCGGTGCTGTGCCAGGTGCCAGTGGACGTGGCCTCGTTCCTCTTGAACGAAAAGCGCACCGAGATCGCCAAGATCGAACTCAAGCAGCGTATCAACGTGCTGATGGTTCCCAACAAAACACTGGAAACCCCCAACTACAAACTCGAGCGCCTCAAGCACGACGACCCGCGCCTGGACCATATCGAAGCCAGCTACAAAATGGCCGACGACATGGAAGAGGCCACCGGCGTGACACGCCGCTCGCAAGAACCCACCAACAAGCAAACGCCTGTGATCAAAGGCGTGCTGCCGGACGCACCGGCACCGGTCGCGCCTGTCAAAGCACCTGTGGCGCCGGCTGCACCCGCTGCGGCCAAGGTGGCTGCACCGGTGGCTGCTGCGCCCGCGTCTGGCGGCCTGATGGGTTGGATCAAGGGGCTGTTCGCCTCTCCTGCGCCGGCACCCAAAGCGGCTCCTGCGGCAACACCGACCAAGACGGATGAACGCCGCGATGGCCGTGGCAACCGCGAAGGCGGACGGGGTGGACGTGGCGGCGAAGGCCGTGGCCCGCGCAACGAGGCTGGACGTGGTGAATCGCGCTCCGAAGGTCGTGGCGAAGGACGCAATGGTGAACGCGGTGAGCGCGGTGGCCGCGGCGGCCGCGGCCGCAATGGTGAGCGCGGCGCACAACGCGAACGCTTTGACCAAGACGGCAAGCCCATGGCGGCTGAGTTGGACGCAAGCAATGTGACGCTGGACGCTGACGCGCCCCGCCAGGAGCGCGCACCCCGCACCGAGCGCGGCGAACGCGGCGGCCGTGGCCGTGGCGGCGAACGCGGTGCCGAGCGCAACGAGTCCGGTGAAGCAAATGCCCCTGTGGGTGCTGATGGCGGCAACACTGATCGTGAACCCCGTGAACCCCGCGAAGGCCGTTCGCGTGGCGGACGTGGCCGTCGCAATGACCGTGGCCCGCGCACCGAAGATGGCGCAGTCGAAGGCAGCACCCCCGTTGAAGGACAAGAGGCGCCAAGCGCCGTGGACGGCAGCGCCAGCAGCGAAGGCCGCGAACCCGGCCAACGCCGCTCTCGCGACCGCTATGGTCGTGACCGTGGCGAACGTGGCGCGCGCAACGAGCGCAGCGAGGCATCTGGCCAAGCTGCAAACGCTCAGAGCGACGGTGAGCCGGAAGTCGAACACGTGGTTCGGGCGTCTTACTTCACCCAGCCCGCTGCAGCGCCTGCACCCGCAGTCGCCGAAGCACAAGAGCAAGTGCCCAGCCCTGCCGCACCTCGCGAGGACGCCCCTGTCGCTGTGGCGCCATTGGCAATGGTTGCACCAGCGGCGCCCGCTGCACCTGCGCTTGCACCCGTGGCATCCACCCCCGTGGCAGCGGCAGCAAGCCCTGCACCGGCCTCCGCATCGGCTGGCATGCCCAAAGTCAGCGGCTTTGCCTTGCCTTTGGACGAGCTGCAAACCGTGGCGCAAAGCTCGGGGCTGCAGTGGGTGAATTCGGATCCCGCGCGCATTGCGGCGGTGCAAGCGGCGATCGCAGCCGAAGTGCCTGTGGTGCATCCACCCCGTGAGCGCCCCGCGCCCGTGGCAATCGACCAAGGCCCTCTGGTCTTGGTGGAAACCAAGCGCGATTTGGCTCAGCTCAAACTGCCGATGGGTGAGTAATCACAGCATGTGCCGCTGCCAAGCGGCGTATGTAAAAAGGGCACCTCGGTGCCCTTTTTTTATTCCCTGCGCTGCACCACCGCATCAAGTGCGCGTTGTGCATCGCGCTGGAGCTCCAAGTCGGCGGTGAGAGCCACCGATTGGCGGAACAGGTGCTGGGCTTTGCCCCACAGGCCCAGGCGCGCGCACATCACACCGGCCAGATACTGCAGCAAAGCATCGCGCGGTGCGGCCATTTGAGCCGACTCAATGCGAGAGAGCCAGGCGGCGTCAGGCGTGCCGTCTTGCTGGCTAAAGCCCGATTCGATGGTTCGTACCAACTGGCGGCGCTGGCTGTGGGTCAACGCATTCGCCTGGCGCACCATGCGCTCCCAGACCGGCAGGAGCCATGCGCGCGACTGCGCAGCATCCGCACCCAGGGCCAGCCAGTGGCGGGCGGCGGCCAGGGCCACATCGGTCATGCCGCGCTCGTTGGCGTCAAGCTGCCCCCAGGCCTGCAAAAGCTGCGTTGGGTCTTTGGCGGCAAACAGCAGCTCCATCGCCAATGCGCGCGAGATACTTTCGCCCGAGCCCTTGGCCATCGCCTTGTGTTTGACCAGCAAACGCACCGTTTCCAGCGCCAGCGCCGTCTTTCCCTGCAGGCGTGCGACTCTGAAGCGCAGGCGCAATGCCACCGTGCGCCGGGCGGCGCCTTGCGGCAATCGGTCCAGCCACTGCATGGCAGCGTCGGCGTCATGGTCGTCCAAAGCCCAGCGGGCGGCCCGCAAATGAAAGCCGTCTTGCGTATCGGTGACAGACGGGTCGCTCAAGGCCTGGCTGGCCTGGTGCAGGTGGCTGTCGCGCACAGCACGGTCTTGCAAGGCGTGCGCACTTTCTGCTGCGAGCAAATGGAGCATGGCTTGCAGACGCAAATTGCGGCGCACCGAATCTTCCTCCGAGTCCGGCCCTACTTGCAACGCCAGCGCATGTTCAGCCGCTTTGCGCGAGCGTACAAACCGACCGGCCACGAGGTGTACCAGCGCGTCGACCATAGAGGCATGCACCAGGCGCTCGCGGTGCTGGGTACGCCAACGCCGGGCCTGTGCGGGGATGCTGGAAAACGCCGCAAACCCGCGCAACGCCACATGCAACAAAACAAAGGCACCAGCCAGAACCAGGAGCGCCAAATTCAAAGAAACGTCAATGCGGTACGGGGGCCAAAAGAGGGTCACGGTACCCGGATTGCCCGCTGCAAACAAGGCGCTGGCCGCAGCCACGCCAAACAGCGCCATGAGCCAAAAAACGGCGCGCATGGCTTAGCGACCCGCTGCGGCAGTGGACAAAGCCGCCAGCGTTTCGTCCACGCGCGGCAACTCCAGCGTGCGCATGCGGGTTTGCACTTGCTGCAACAACGCGGCGGCGGTCTGCGTCTTGCGCGACTCTGGCGCAAAGTAGCGGCCTAGCACCCGCGACGCGGTGGCCAGATCAGCGCGCGCTGGCTCAATCTGGCGCGCCAACAGTCCCAAGCGGGCATTCAGAATGCGCAGCTTGAAATTCTCACGCAAGAAAAAAGACTGCTCGGGCGACAACAGCGCGGCCTCGGGTTCCGTGATTTTGCTCACCCGCACCAGGTCTTTCACCTCGGCCTGCACTTGGGCCCCTATGCGCAGCCACCAGAGCGAAATCGCCTCTTGCGGCTTGCGCGCCAAGGGCTCTGGTGGGCGGGCCAGGCCCACCGCATTGGCAATCGGCAAATCGTCGGCCAGCAGGGCCAGTTCATCGAGCTGCAGCAATAGCGTGGGCGTGTCTGACAAGGGTGTGGCCTGAATCCGCGCTACGTCACGGGCAATCGCACGCTGCAAGGGCGCTAAGCGGGGCTGCGCGGTGCGGGCCAGTCGCGCGTCGGCCGACTTGAGCGCCGAGAGCAGCGGGTCAACGCTGCCAGTGAATTGGGCCTGTTGCTGGGCAAGGCGGATGGCCGAGTCAATGTCAGCCACCAGGTTTTCGTCGCGGGAGCGCGACAGGCTTTGAATCAGTTCCTCGACCTGCGTGCGCTGCAACGCCACCTCGGCGAGTTTGGCATCACTCACGGCCAACTTGGCTGCCGTTTCCAGCGCCAGGTCTTGCGCTTGGCGCGCGCTGGTCTTGGCCTCTGTAGCCTGCCCTATGGCGTCACCACTTTGCCTGGCAAGCTGCTCTTGCATGGAGCTGACCTTTTGCCACACCAGCACGCCCACCACCAAAGCCAGCACAGCGACCAGGGCCACGCCATAAACCAACCAACTGCCTGACGGTGAACGCTGGGGCACAACAGCGGGTTCGGGGTGGATGTCGGGTGCTTCGGCGGGGGCGGTGGTCATGTTTCGGATTCTATCGACGCGACCAAGTCAGCCAGCACCGGGCGTGTCTCTTGCACCCGTCCGAACCCGGCCTTGCGAGCGGCGGCAGCAATACGGGGGTGCGTCGCCAAGGCACGGGCTTCGCGCCACGGCTGATGCGGGGCAGCCTCCAGCAAATAAGCCAGGCCTTCTGCGCTGCTCAATATCCAGACCGAACCATCACAAGCCGCTTGTGCGACCCAGTCCAACTCTGCAGCATTCCAAACGGGTGCGCGGCGCTCGTAGGCCACAACAAAGTCCACCCTGCCGCCTGCCGCCTCGATCTGTTGCGTCAACCAGTCACGGCCGGTGCCAGACGCCGAAGGTGTGGTTTGTGCCTCGCTGACGGCACTGCCGCGCACTATCAACACCCGCGTTCCAGGCTGCACTTGGCTGCGCACCACACTCCACAGCGCCTCCGAGTCGAACTGGGCGCCGTCTGCCGCTGGCGCATCAATGCAGTCTGCGGGCACTCCGCACCCCAGCAGCGCGTTGCGACTGCCCGGTCCGGTTACCCAGGCCCGCAGCGACACCCGCCAGGGATTAACGCTCCCAGGCGGCTGCTGTGCAAAAAAGTGGGTCGCGGCGTTGCCACTGACGAACATGCTGGCGTGGTACTGGTCGAGGTGTTCCCAAGCACGTTCCACTGCGCCGCTATCGGGCGCCGCTGCGATGCGGATAAGCGGCAGGGAGACGGCATCCACACCGTGCGCGCGCAGGTCCGCGACCCAGGCCTGCGCCTCTTTGGCCGGACGGGTCACGATGGCGCGGGGCACAAGGGGATGCGCAGCGGTCTACGAGCTCAACGCGCTTTGAGCGGCGACGGCCGCTTGCAGTTCTTGGGCCACTTTTTCACCCAAATGCACCGCCGATGCCAGGTCCACGACCGATGCTTGGCCGCTCACTTGCACCAAGGGATTCACGCCCTCGGGGTCGCCCCAGGCAGCCTGAAGCTGCAAGGTGTCGCCCGCAAAGCGCGCATGGGCCGCCAAGGGCATGGAGCAGCTGCCGCCCATCACCCGACTGACCGCGCGTTCGGCCGATACAGTGAGAAACGTGGGCAAATGCACCAAAGCAGCCAGCACCTGAGCCACGTCATGGCGGCCCTCGGGAATTTCTATGCCCAGCGCCCCCTGCCCGGCCGCGGGCAGCATCATTGTGGGCTCGAACACCTGCGCGATCCGGGATTCCAACTCCAAACGCTTGAGTCCTGCGGCTGCGAGCACGATACCGTCGTACAGGCCTTCGTCGAGCTTTTTCAAACGCGTATCGAGATTTCCCCGCAAGGGTTCAATCCGCAAATCGGGGCGCAATGCACGCAACAGTGCCACGCGGCGCAGGCTGGAAGTGCCCACCACAGCACCCTGGGGCAGATCAGCAAAATTCGGGTAGCGGGCAGACACCCAGGCGTCGCGCGGGTCTTCTCGCTCCATGACGCAGGCCAAGGCAAACCCGGCAGGCAGCTCCATCGGCACGTCTTTGAGTGAATGCACAGCCAGATCGGCACGGCCCTCTTCCAAGGCTGTTTCCAGCTCTTTGACAAACAAGCCTTTACCGCCTACTTTGCTCAAAGAACGGTCCAAAATTTGGTCGCCCTTGGTGGTCATGCCCAACAGGCTCACCTGGTGGCCTTGGGCCTGAAGCAGGGACTGCACATGGTGGGCTTGCCAAAGCGCCAAACGACTCTCGCGGGTGGCTATGGTGAAGTGTTGCAAAGTTGTTCGCCGTTGGTAATTTATGGAAGGGCTACAGGCCTGACGGAATGCTAGCATGGCCCGCGCCACCCTCTTTTTACCCAGAGAGCCCCATGAAAACCGCCTCCAAAACCACGCCAACCAAGCACAACAAAAACAGCGAGCGCCCTTTGGTGGAAGACATCCGCTTGCTGGGGCGCATGCTTGGCGACGTGATTCGTGAGCACGATGGTGAAGCCGCATTCGCACTGGTCGAGCAAATTCGCACGTTGTCCGTCGCTTTTCGGCGCGACGCCGACCCAGAGGCGGACAAGGCCTTGAAGAAGCTGCTCAAGGGCCTGAGCGCGGACCAAACGGTCAGCGTCATTCGCGCCTTCACCTATTTCAGCCACCTCGCGAACCTGGCCGAGGACCGCCACCACATCCGTCGGCGCGCTGTCCACGAGCGGGCGGGCGAATCGCAAGAAGGCAGTATTGATGTGGCCGTGTCGCGTTTGCGCTGGGCTGGCATCACACCGCAGGCGATTGCCCAGTCCCTGGCCCAAAGTTTTGTTTCACCGGTACTGACTGCCCACCCCACCGAGGTCCAGCGCAAAAGCATTTTGGATGCCGAGCGCGCCATTGCCCAATTGCTGAGTGCACGGGATGAAGTGCTCTACCGGGGTGAGGCCCAGCCGCGCAACGCACTCACCCAGCGCGAGCTCGCAGCCATTGATGCCCACATTCGTGCCCGCGTCGCCCAGCTGTGGCAAACCCGCTTGCTGCGCTACAACAAACTCACCGTGGCGGACGAAGTGGAAAACGCCCTGAGCTATTACGAGTCCACGTTCTTGCGTGAAATCCCCAAACTCTACGGCGACCTCGAACAACGCCTGGGTGCGCTGCCGGTGCATTCGTTTTTGCGCATGGGCCAATGGATAGGCGGTGACCGTGACGGCAACCCCAACGTCAGCGCCCACACCCTGGAATACGCGCTGCGCCGCCAAAGCGAGGTGGCGCTGCGCCACTATTTGACCGAAGTGCATTTGCTGGGTGGCGAGCTGTCCATCTCCACCATGCTGAGCGACTGCAGTCCCGAAATGCAAGCCCTGGCCGCGCGCAGCCCGGACCACAACCCCCATCGCGAAGACGAGCCCTACCGCCGTGCGCTGATCGGCACCTATGCCCGCCTGGCGGCCACCTTGCAATCGCTGACGGGCACCGATGCAGCCCGCCATGCCGTGCCGCCGCAAAACCCCTACCTGCGCGCTGAAGAGCTGGTGGCGGATTTGCGCACTATTGAGAACTCGCTGACCAACCACCATGGCCACGCCCTGACCAGCCAAAGGTTGCACCCCTTGATTCGCGCGGTAGAGGTGTTCGGCTTCCATCTGGCCACGGTCGACCTGCGCCAAAGCTCGGACAAGCACGAAGCCGTGGTCGCCGAGCTGCTGCGCACCGCGCGGCTCGAGCCCGACTACAGCGCCTTGGATGAAGACCACAAACGCGCCCTGCTGCTGGGCCTGCTGAACGACGCCCGCGCCCTGAAAGTGGCGGGCGCCAGCTACAGCGAGCACGCGCAAAGCGAAATGGCGATTTTTGACATGGCCAAGGTCATGCGCGAGCGCTTTGGGCGGGAAGCTATTCGCCACTACATCATCAGCCACACCGAATCGGTGAGCGACTTGCTGGAGGTGCTGATCCTGCAAAAAGAAGCCGGTCTGCTGCGTGGCACGCTGGATGGGCAGGCGGTGTGCGACCTGATTGTGGTGCCGCTGTTTGAAACGATTGAAGACCTGCGCAACGCCGCGCCCATCATGGCGGAGTTTTACGCGCTGCCAGGCGTGGCAGCCCTGGTACAACGCAGCGGTGCCGAGCAGGACATCATGCTGGGCTATTCCGACAGCAACAAAGATGGCGGCATCTTCACCAGCAATTGGGAGCTCTATCGGGCAGAAATCGCGCTGGTGGAACTCTTTGACACGCTATCGGCCCAGCACCCTATCCAGCTGCGCATGTTCCACGGACGTGGCGGCACGGTGGGCCGCGGCGGTGGCCCCAGCTACCAGGCGATTCTTGCGCAGCCACCCGGCACCGTGCGCGGCCAGATTCGATTGACCGAACAGGGCGAAGTCATCGGCTCCAAGTACGCCAACCCCGAAATCGGTAGACGCAACCTGGAGACGCTGGTGGCAGCGACGCTCGAGGCCACGCTGCTGCAATCGACCAAAGCCGCCACTCCTGCGTTTTTGCAGGCGGCGGCGCAACTCTCGCAGTTCAGCATGGAGGCCTACCGCAAACTGGTCTACGAAACCCCGGGCTTTACCGACTACTTTTTCAGCTCCACGCCGATTCGCGAGATTGCCGAACTCAATATCGGCTCCCGCCCCGCATCGCGCAAAGCCACGCAGGCGATTGAAGACTTGCGCGCTATCCCCTGGGGCTTTAGCTGGGGCCAGTGCCGCCTCGCACTGCCGGGCTGGCTCGGTTTTGGCGCCGCGGTGCAGCGCTTTGTCCATGGCGACGGCGGCGAGCACAGCGCTGCGCAGGTCAAAGAACGCACTGCCTTGCTGCGCCGCATGGAGCGCCAGTGGCCGTTTTTCCAGACCCTTTTGTCCAATATGGACATGGTGATGGCCAAGAGCGATCTGGCGCTCGCCGCACGCTATGCCGAGCTGGTGCCCGACGCACGGCTGCGCAAGAAAATATTTGCGGCCCTGGAGGCCGAGTGGCACAGCACGGCCCAGGCCCTGACGCTGATCACCGGCGACAAGCAGCGCCTGGCACACAACGCGGCCTTGCAGCGCTCTATCCGCCACCGCTTCCCTTATATCGATCCGCTGCACCATTTGCAGGTGGAGCTGGTGCGCCGCTACCGCGCAGGCCAGTCGGACGAGCGGGTGCAGCGCGGCATCCATATTTCTATCAATGGCATTGCCGCCGGATTGCGCAATACCGGCTAAACCGCGACGAAGGGCGGCGGGCGCCCAAGCTGCGCCGCCCTGCCCCGATAAAATCGGCGCATGACAAACCAACTCGACAAAAAATCCCAGGCCTGGTCGGCGCTCTTTTCCGAACCCATGAGCGAGTTGGTGAAGCGCTACACCTCCAGCGTGTTTTTCGACAAGCGTCTCTGGCAGGCCGACATCGCAGGCAGCCTGGCGCACGCCGAGATGCTGGGCCACCAAGGCATCATCAGCGCACAAGACCTGGCGGATATCCAGCGCGGCATGGCGCAAATCCATTCTGAAATTGACTCTGGCGCGTTTGAGTGGAAGCTCGACCTCGAAGACGTGCACCTGAACATCGAGGCACGCCTGACCCAGCTGGTAGGCATTGCGGGCAAGCGCCTGCACACCGGCCGCTCCAGAAACGACCAGGTGGCCACCGACGTGCGCCTATGGCTGCGCGGTGAAATCGACCTCATCATTGAATTGCTGCAAGCCCTGCAAAAAGCCATGGTGGACGCCGCAGCAGACCACACCGAGACCATTCTTCCCGGCTTCACCCACCTGCAAGTGGCCCAACCGGTGAGCTTTGCGCACCACCTGCTGGCCTATGTGGAAATGTTTGCGCGCGACGCCGAACGCATGGCCGATGTGCGCCGGCGCACCAACCGCCTGCCGCTGGGCAGTGCCGCTTTGGCAGGCACCGGCTATCCGCTGGACCGCGAGCGCGTCGCCCGCACCTTGGGCATGGTGGACGCCGATGGCGTGGCGCAGGTCTGCCACAACAGCCTGGACGCGGTGAGCGACCGCGACTTCGCCATGGAGTTCGCCGCCGCCGCCAGCATCTGCATGGTGCATGTGAGCCGCCTGAGCGAAGAACTGATTCTTTGGATGAGCCAAAACTTTGGTTTTATCCAGCTGGCAGACCGCTTCACTACCGGTTCTTCCATCATGCCGCAGAAGAAAAACCCCGATGTGCCCGAGCTCGCGCGCGGCAAAACCGGCCGCGTCGTGGGCCACCTGATGGGTCTGATCACGCTGATGAAGGGCCAGCCCCTGGCCTACAACAAAGACAACCAGGAAGACAAAGAGCCGCTGTTCGACACCGTCGATACGCTCAAAGACACACTGCGCATCTTTGCCGAAATGATGGGCGGCATCACGGTTAACGCCAGCGCCATGCAGGCCGCCGCCCGGCGCGGCTATGCGACGGCCACGGACTTGGCGGACTACCTGGTGAAAAAAGGCCTGCCTTTCCGTGATGCCCACGAAGTGGTGGCACACGCGGTCAAAACTGCCCAGGGTCTGGGCCTGGACCTGGCCGATGTGCCACTGGAAACCCTTCAAACTTTTAACCCGGCCGTGCAAGCGGACGTGTTTGAGTGCCTTAGTCTGCAGGGTTCGCTCGCCGCTCGCAACATGCTGGGCGGCACTGCGCCCCAGCGCGTGCTGGCAGAAATTGCACGGCACCGCGCACGGCTGGCCTAAAAGCAGCCCCATCATTGGCTATAATCGTCGGCTTTGCTGCTTCTTGTCCTTTGGTTGGGGAGTGGGCAGATGGGTTACCGCCACCCACTCTTTTGGCGAGGTGAGGCCTTTTGGCCTGCGTAAAGCAGATGCCACGGCCGTTTTTCAGTATCGGAGTGTCCTTATGGCACGCGTATGTCAAGTCACGGGCAAAGGCCCGATGGTCGGGAACAATGTTTCCCATGCCAACAACAAAACCAAGCGCCGGTTTCTTCCTAACCTGCAATACCGCCGTTTCTGGGTTGAATCAGAAAACGCATGGGTGCGCCTGCGCATTTCCAACGCCGGTCTGCGTTTGATCGACAAAAAAGGTATTGATGTGGTGCTCGCCGATTTGCGCGCACGTGGTCAGGCTTAATATTTAAGGAACACACCATGGCAACCAAAGGCGGACGCGAAAAAATCAAGCTGGAATCGACAGCCGGCACCGGTCACTTCTACACGACCAGCAAAAACAAGAAAACCATGCCCGAGAAAATGTTGATCAAGAAATTTGATCCCAAAGCTCGCAAGCATGTGGAATACAAGGAAATGAAACTGAAGTAATTCAGTCTCTTCCCTCACAAAAAAGCCCGCTACAGCGGGCTTTTTTGTGGCCCCAAGCCACCAAGGCTTGGGGATTCCAGCGTGCTATCAGGCAGTTACGCCTTTGGCAATGTCGGCGTACTCTTCGATTTTGTCGAAGTTCAGGTACTGGTAGATCTTGCTTCCATCCTTGTTGATCACGCCCATGTCGGCCTGGTATTCGGCCACCGTGGGAATGCGACCGAGTTTGGACGCAATCGCCGCCAACTCCGCAGACGCCAAGTACACATTGGTGTTCTTGCCCAAACGGTTGGGGAAGTTGCGGGTCGAGGTGGACACCACGGTCGCACCTTCGCGCACCTGCGCTTGGTTGCCCATGCACAGCGAACAGCCCGGCATCTCGGTACGGGCACCGGCAGCACCGAACACGCCGTAGTGGCCTTCGCGGGTGAGCTCGGCCGCATCCATCTTGGTCGGAGGCGCAATCCAGAGCTTGACCGGGATGTCGCGCTTGCCTTCGAGCAGCTTGGACGCTGCGCGGAAGTGGCCGATATTGGTCATGCAGGAGCCAATGAAGACTTCGTCGATCTTGGCACCTGCCACGTCGGACAGCAGCTTGGCGTCGTCCGGATCGTTCGGGCAGCACAGCACGGGCTCTTGGAGGTCATTGAGATCGATCTCAATCACGGCGGCGTATTCGGCATCTTTGTCGGCTTCGAGCAAGTTGGGGTTGGCCAACCAGGCTTCCACCTTTTGAATGCGGCGCTCCAGGGTGCGCTTGTCGGCATAGCCGTCGGCGATCATGTTCTTCATCAGCACCACGTTGCTGGTCAGGTATTCCTTGATCGGTGCTGGATTCAGCTTGACCGTACAGCCTGCTGCAGAGCGCTCGGCCGATGCGTCAGACAACTCAAACGCCTGCTCGACCTTGAGGTCTGGCAAGCCTTCGATTTCCAAAATGCGGCCAGAGAACACATTCACCTTGCCCGCCTTGGCCACGGTCAGCAAACCGGCCTTGATGGCGTACAGGGGAATGGCGTGGACCAGATCGCGCAGCGTGATGCCGGGTTGCATCTGGCCCTTGAAGCGCACCAGCACCGATTCAGGCATATCCAAAGGCATCACGCCCGTGGCGGCACCAAAGGCGACCAGACCCGAGCCTGCGGGAAAGGAAATACCAATCGGGAAACGGGTGTGGCTGTCGCCGCCGGTGCCCACGGTATCAGGCAAGAGCAGGCGGTTCAACCAGGAGTGGATCACCCCGTCGCCCGGGCGCAGCGCCACACCACCGCGGTTGCTGATGAACGCGGGCAGTTCGCGGTGGGTTTTCACGTCCACAGGCTTGGGGTAGGCGGCGGTGTGGCAGAAGGACTGCATCACCAAATCGGCGCTAAAGCCCAGGCAGGCCAGGTCTTTGAGTTCGTCACGGGTCATGGGGCCGGTGGTGTCTTGCGAACCCACAGTGGTCATGCGCGGCTCGCAGTAGGTGCCGGGACGCACGCCCTGCCCTTCGGGCAAACCGACAGCGCGGCCCACCATTTTTTGCGCCAAGGTAAATCCGGCCTGGGTGCTGATAGGCGCAGTTGGCAAACGGAACACGGTGGACGCTGGCAGGCCCAGGGATTCACGCGCTTTGGCGGTCAAAGAACGGCCAATGATCAGATTGATACGGCCACCGGCGCGCACTTCGTCCAACAGCACATCGCTCTTGAGTGCGAACTCGGCCACGGTCGCGCCGTTGCGCAGCAGCTTGCCTTCGTAGGGCAGCACGTCAATCACGTCGCCCATTTCCAGCTTCGTCACATCCACTTCGATGGGCAGCGCACCCGAGTCTTCTTGTGTGTTGAAGAAGATGGGTGCAATTTTCCCGCCCAGGGTCACGCCACCGAAGCGCTTGTTGGGCACAAAGGGAATGTCCTGGCCAGTGGCCCAAATGACGCTGTTGGTTGCGGACTTGCGGCTCGAGCCCGTGCCGACCACGTCGCCGACATAGGCCACCAGATGGCCTTTTTTCTTCAGGTCGTCGATGAACTGCATGGGGCCCCGCTTGCCGTCTTCTTCAGGCTTGAAGGCCGCGCCTTCGCGCGTGTTTTTCAACATGGCCAGGTAGTGCAGCGGAATGTCGGGGCGGCTCCAGGCGTCGGGTGCGGGCGACAAATCGTCGGTATTGGTCTCGCCCGGCACTTTGAACACGGTCACCGTGATCGTCTTGGGCACTTCGGGGCGGCTGGTGAACCACTCGGCATCGGCCCAGCTTTGAATCACTTCCTTGGCGTGGGCATTGCCCGCCTTTGACTTGACTTCCACGTCGTGGAAGAAGTCAAACATCAACAAGGTTTTCTTCAGTGCGGCAGCGGCAACGGCAGCCACATCGGCTTGGTCGAGCAAGTCGATCAGCGGCTTGACGTTGTAGCCACCCACCATGGTGCCCAAAAGCTCGGTGGCCTTGGACTTGGAAATCAGGGCCACGGCGAAGTCACCATGGGCGACGGCCGCCAGGAAGGAGGCTTTGACCTTGGCCGCATCGTCCACACCCGGAGGCACGCGGTGGGTCAGCATGTCCAACAAAAAGGCTTCATCGCCCGCACTGGGCGCTTTGATCAATTCGATCAGTTCGGCAGTTTGCTTTGCGTCCAGGGGCAAGGGGGGGATGCCCAGCGCGGCGCGCTCGGCGACATGGGCTCGGTAGGCGTTCAACATGGTTTTTTCTCCTTTATCAATCAAACAAAATAGGGTTGCAATTCGGCAGGAATAGCCTGCCCAGTCTGGTGCGCGCGCTCAAGTACCTGCCAAAAATAACGGTAACTCGCGCGGTCGTGCAACTTGCCCTCCAGCGCAATCGGGGCCCACTCGGCCTGCACCGCGGCATGCACGATGCGTGCCGCCACTTCGACTTCAGAGGCCAAAGGCGCAAAGCCGCGCAACAGGGGGCGAATCTGGTCCGGGTGGATGCTCCACATCCGGGTAAAGCCCAGTGCGGTAGAGGCATGGCGAGCCGCGCGTTCTATCGCGTCAGCGTCACGCAACTCGGTCACCACGCAATGCGAGGGCACTTTGCCGTGGGCATGGCAGGCGCTGGCAATTTCCAACTTGGCACGCACGACCAAGGGGTGGTGAAACTGGTCCAGGGTCAGTGGGTCGTCTGCCAAGCGCAAGCCCATGGCTTGCGCGGGAATGGCCCCGCCATGGGCAGAGACAAAGTCCATCAAGCCAAAGCTCAATGACTGCACGCGGGGGTGTGCCGCAATGGCAAAGGCCTGCTGAACCGCGGCCGGAGACTCGATCAGAACATGCAAAGGCACGAGGGTATCGCCTGCGGCAGCGTCTATGGCCTCGACGGCCTGGTCCACATCTTCAACGGATTCCACCTTGGGCACCATCACGTAACTCAGCGCTTTGGCAGCGCCGCCCACGATGATGGCCACATCGGACTCAAAATAGGCATGGTCCACCGCGTGCACCCGCGCACCGATTCGGGCGCGGGGAGTCGAACTTGCGCCCGCAAGCTTGGACTGGCATTCGTTGAGAAGCTCGCACACCCGGTGGGCTTGCTCCACTTCGCCACCCGCAGCGGCGCCGTCCTCGCAGTCCAGCGTGACGTCCATGACGCAAGCACCAAACTCCTGCAACAACTCGGCCTGGAGCTCCAGGCTTTTTTGCATGCGCTTGGGTGCGCCGCTGTAGTGGTCCACCACCGGCAACACTCCGGTGCGCGCCTGGGCACCTAAAAGAATGTTGCGGGGGTGTTGCATTTCGCGCCAGTTGTCCATGCCGCACCGCGGTGGTGCAGCCTGGACAGCAAGATCAGAGCAGGTGGGCTACGCCGGCTTGCTCGTCCTGCAATTCTTTGAGCGTTTTGTTGATGCATTCCTGGCTGAATGCGTCAACTGGCAATCCTTCAACGACCTTGTATTCGCCGCCTTCGCAGGTCACAGCAAAGCCAAACATGGTGTCTTTGGGGATGCCGTACTGGCCGTCCGAGGGCACACCCATGGTGACCCACTTGCCGTTGGTGCCCAGGGCCCAGTCGCGCATGTGGTCGATTGCGGCATTGGCTGCAGACGCTGCCGAAGACACGCCACGGGCTGCGATGATGGCAGCACCCCGCTTGCCCACGGTGGGCAGGAAAGTGTTGGCATTCCAGTCGTGGTCGTTGATCATGTCTTTGACACTGGCGCCATGGATGGTGGCAAAGCGGTAGTCGGCGTACATGGTGGGGGAATGGTTGCCCCAGACCGCCAATTTTTCGATATCAGCCACGGCTTTGCCAGTCTTGGAGCTCAGCTGGCTCAAGGCGCGGTTGTGGTCCAGGCGCAGCATGGCGGTGAAGTTCTTGCGTGGCAGATCCGGTGCGCTCTTCATCGCAATGTAGGCGTTGGTGTTGGCGGGGTTGCCCACCACCAGCACGCGGACGTCGCGGCTGGCCACGGCGTTCAAGGCCTTGCCTTGGGCGGTGAAGATCTCGGCGTTGACCGCGAGCAATTCAGCGCGTTCCATGCCGGGGCCGCGGGGACGCGAACCGATCAGCAAAGCGTAGTCCACGTCTTTGAACGCGGTCATGGGGTCGCTGTGCGCTTCCATACCCACCAACAAGGGGAATGCGCAGTCTTGCAACTCCATCATCACGCCTTGCAGGGCTTGCTGGGCTTTTTCAACGGGGACTTCGAGCAAGCTCAGCACCACAGGCTGGTCTTTGCCCAACATTTCGCCCGAGGCGATGCGAAACAAAATGGCGTAACCGATTTGGCCTGCTGCGCCGGTAACGGCAACGCGGACGGGCTTCTTGCTCATAGAAAAACTCCAGGAAGTGTTGTGAAAGCGTGGACTGCCAGCGCCAAACCCTGAGGGCCCATGGCGGCGCAGAATGGCTAAGAGTTTACCCTTATTTCTTCGCCAAAGTCAACTTGTCTTATGTCTTATATAAGATATGATTACACCAAGAACGATACTGACTTCGCGCTGACAAACCCCCACTTCTATGGCCGCCATGCACCCTCCGGTAAGCGACTCTGCCTCCCTGCCCGTGGCACAGGCATCTGCCATTTCAGCGCCGTCCTCCGCCGCGGCGACTCCCGCCTTCAGCCCGCTCTACCAGCAGATCAAAGCCCTGTTGCTGCAAAGTCTGGAGGCAGGCGAATGGAAGTCGGGCGCTGCGATCCCCAGCGAGCAGGAGTTGGCTGTGCGCTTCAAGGTCAGCCAGGGCACGGTGCGCAAGGCGATTGACGAACTCTCCATAGACAACCTTCTGGTTCGCCGTCAGGGCAAAGGCACTTTTGTGGCCACACACGCCGAACGCCAGGTGCAATACCGTTTTCTGAAGCTGGTGCCCGACGAGGGCGACGCCACCAGCGAAGGCCCGGCGCAGCGCCAAATCATTGACTGCAAGCGCGCGCGCGCTTCGTCCGACGTTGCCCGCGCCTTGGGCCTGCGCCAGGGTGACCCCGTCTTGCAAGTGCGACGGGTCCTGTCGTTCGGGGGCGAGCCGACCATTTTGGAAGATATCTGGTTGCCTGGCACACCCTTCAAAGGTCTCACTGCCGAGCGACTGCGCAATGATGATGGCCCGATGTACGCGCTGTTTGAAAGTGAATTTGGGGTGCGCATGGTGCGCGCCGAAGAAAAAATCCGGGCGGTCCTGCCGGACGCCATCCAGACCCAACTACTGGCCGTCGCCGCGGATACACCGCTGCTTCGCGTGGACCGTATTTCGTTCACCTACAACGGCGCCCCGATGGAAATGCGCCAGTGCCTGTACCGCACCGACAAACACCATTACCGCAATGAGCTGCAATGATTTTTCGTCTTTACAAAATCGGGGGCTGAAAGGCCTCCGTCAGATTGGTGCAGTGCAATAGAATTTGCGTTGAACCTTGTCTGAGTTCCTCACCGGTTACCCCCAAAGAAAGCATCCGCCATGTCTGCGCCCTCCTCCAGCACTCGCCCCAAGCGGCCTGAATTCCGCAATATCAATGCCCTGACCGACCTGCCCACCTACCGCCTTCCTGCGGCCGGCATCGTCTCGATCTTGCACCGCGTCAGCGGCGCGCTGATGTTTTTGTTGATGCCCTTCATCATCTGGATGTTTGACACCTCGATTTCCTCGGAAATTTCATTCGCACGCTTTACCGCCGTCTTCAATGTGGGCGTTGGTGCGATACCGGGCTGGTTCGTCAAATTGGTGGCCTTGGCCCTGATTTGGGCGTTCCTGCACCACTTCATTGCCGGTCTGCGTCATCTGTGGATGGACGCTCGCCACGCGGTGAGCAAAGAGTTTGGCAAGTCGTCCGCCGTGTTCACGCTCGCTTTGAGTGTGGGGCTCACCGTGGTGCTCGGCGCCAAGCTGTTCGGCCTGTACTAAGCCGATCACCCCGATTGCATTCCCGTTTTTTAGTTTTTTTACCTTCCGAAAGAAACCCACCATGGCAGTTAATTACGGCTCCAAGCGCATCGTAGTGGGCGCCCACTACGGCTTGCGTGATTGGCTGGCACAGCGCGTCACCGCTGCGTTGATGGCGATTTTTACCCTGGTCGTTCTGGCCCAGTTGATTTTCTCCAGAGGCCCCATCGGCTACGACAAATGGGCCGGCATCTTTTCGGGCCAGTGCATGAAAGCGCTGACATTCGCCATCATCGTGGCCCTGCTCTACCACGTATGGGTCGGCATGCGCGACATTTGGATGGACTACATCAAGCCCGTGGGCATCCGCTTGTCTCTGCAAGTTTTCTCCATCGTCTGGCTGGTCGCATGCGCCGGCTGGGCAGTTCAGGTTTTGTGGCGCGTTTAAGCGCCCCCATTTGAGATTCCCCACCCATGTCCTATCCTGTATCCAAGCGTAAATTTGACGTCGTCATCGTCGGAGCCGGCGGCTCTGGCATGCGTGCCTCCCTGCAACTGGCACGCGCCGGCCTGAACGTCGCCGTTCTGTCCAAAGTGTTCCCCACCCGCTCGCACACGGTAGCCGCCCAAGGCGGTATTGGTGCGTCGCTGGGCAATATGAACGAAGACAACTGGCACTACCACTTCTACGACACCGTTAAAGGGTCGGATTGGCTGGGCGACCAGGACGCGATCGAATTCATGTGCCGCGAAGCACCCAAGGTGGTGTACGACCTCGAGCACATGGGCATGCCCTTTGACCGCAACCCCGACGGCACCATTTACCAGCGCCCCTTTGGCGGACACACGGCCAACTACGGTGAAAAAGCCGTGGAGCGCGCCTGCGCGGCCGCTGACCGCACCGGCCACGCCATGTTGCACACGCTGTACCAACAAAACGTGGCGGCCAAAACCAGCTTCTTCGTGGAGTGGTTGGCCATGGACTTGATTCGCGACGCCGACGGCGATGTCGTCGGCGTCACTGCGATTGAAATGGAAACCGGCGACCTGCACATTCTGGAAGCCAAAACCACGCTGCTGGCCACCGGCGGCGCGGGCCGTATTTTTGCTGCCTCTACCAATGCCTTCATCAACACCGGTGATGGCCTGGGCATGGCCGCGCGCGCGGGCATTCCGCTCGAAGACATGGAATTCTGGCAATTCCACCCCACCGGCGTGCACGGCGCAGGCGTCTTGCTGACCGAAGGTTGCCGCGGCGAAGGCGCGATTTTGCGCAACGCCAACGGCGAGCGCTTCATGGAGCGCTACGCACCCGCCTACAAAGACCTGGCGCCGCGCGATTACGTCTCGCGCTGCATGGACCAGGAAATCAAAGAAGGCCGGGGCTGCGGCCCTAACAAGGACTACATCAACCTGGACATGACCCATTTGGGTGCAGAGACCATCATGAAGCGCCTGCCCTCGGTGCTCGAGATTGGCCACAACTTCGCCAACGTCGACATCACCAAAGAGCCGATTCCCGTGGTTCCCACCATCCATTACCAAATGGGTGGTATTCCCACCAACATCAACGGCCAGGTGGTGGTGCAAGACGCCAACAACCACAGCCAGGTGGTCAACGGCTTGTACGCCGTTGGCGAATGCTCTTGCGTGAGCGTGCACGGCGCCAACCGCCTGGGCACCAACTCGCTGCTGGACTTGCTGGTGTTTGGCCGCGCCGCGGGCAACCACATTGTCGAATTCGCCAAGAACCACAAAGAACACAAGCCCCTGCCCGCCCATGCGGCCGATGCCACCATCGCCCGCCTGGCCCGCCTGGACAATGCCACCGGTGGCGAATACGCACAAGACGTCGCTAACGACATCCGTGCCGCCATGCAGCAGCACGCTGGCGTGTTCCGCACTCAGGCCATGATGGACGAGGGCGTGACCAAGATCGCCGAACTGCGTGAGCGCGTCAACAACATCGGTCTGAAAGACAAATCCAAGGTCTTCAACACCGCGCGGATTGAAGCACTTGAAGTCGAGAACCTGATTGAAGCCGCCCAGGCCACCATCGTGTCGGCGGCCGCACGCCATGAGAGCCGTGGTGCGCACACCGTGAACGACTACGGCGACACGCCCGAGCACCCCAACGGCCGCAATGACACCGATTGGCACAAGCACACTTTGTGGCACAGCGCGACCAACAGCCTGAGCTACAAGCCTGTGCAAATGAAACCATTAACGGTTGAGAGCATCGAGCTCAAGACCCGTACCTTCTAAATCGAAACCAGCGAGCACATTCCATGTCCAAACGCACTTTCTCCATTTACCGGTACGACCCCGATAAGGACGCCAAGCCCTATATGCAAACCATCGAGGTCGAACTCGACGGATCCGAGCGCATGCTGCTCGACGCCTTGATGAAGCTCAAAGCGGTCGACCCCAGCATTTCGTTCCGTCGCTCCTGCCGCGAAGGCGTGTGCGGATCGGACGCCATGAACATCAATGGCAAAAACGGTTTGGCGTGCTTGACCAATATGCGCACCCTGCCCGGCACCATCGTGCTCAAGCCGCTGCCAGGCCTGCCCGTGATCCGCGACATGATCGTGGACATGACGCAGTTCTTCAAACAGTACAACTCGATCAAGCCATACTTGATCAACGACAACGTACCGCCCGAAAAAGAGCGCCTGCAAAGCCCTGAAGAGCGCGACGAGCTCAATGGTTTGTACGAGTGCATTTTGTGCGCCAGCTGCTCGACCAGCTGCCCCAGCTTCTGGTGGAACCCTGACAAATTCGTCGGCCCTGCCGGATTGCTGCAGGCCTACCGCTTTATTGCGGACAGCCGGGACGAAGCCACCGCAGAACGCCTGGACAATCTGGAAGATCCCTACCGTCTGTTCCGTTGCCACACCATCATGAATTGTGTGGACGTGTGCCCCAAGGGTTTGAACCCCACCAAGGCCATCGGCAAGATCAAGGAAATGATGGTCCTTCGGGCCGTCTAAGCATGGGCCAAGGCACGCCTGATGGCGATCAACTGCTCGACGAGCGTGCCCTGAGCAAATTGCGCTGGCGTTGCCGGCGCGGCCTGTTGGAGAACGACTTGTTCATTGCGCGGTTTTTTGACCGCTATGACAAGACATTGAATGTTCGCCAGGCCCAGGCCCTGGGCGTGTTGATGGATTTGAGCGATAACGACCTGCTAGATCTTTTTTTGGCACGTAAATCGCTTTTGCAAGTAGAGGCCACGCTCGACAGCGCGGACTTCCAAGAAATTTTGAAAATGGTAAGAGAAACTCGTTGAAAGGTTACTAGATGAAATTAGCTGACAACAAAGCCACGATGTCCTTCAGCAATGGCAGCCCCAATGTGGAGCTTCCGGTCTACCAAGGCAGCATCGGGCCTGATGTGATTGATATCCGCAAGCTCTATGCCCAAACCGGCATGTTCACCTACGACCCGGGTTTTCTGTCGACGGCCGCCTGCCAGTCCGCCATTACCTACATCGATGGCGATAAAGGTGAGTTGCTGTACCGCGGCTACCCCATCGAGCAATTGGCAACTAACTGCGACTTCTTGGAAACCTGCCATTTGCTTTTGTACGGAAACCTGCCTGACGCCGCAGGCAAAGCTGCATTCACGAAAAACGTGACCAAGCACACCATGGTGAACGAGCAAATGCAGTTCTTCCTGCGGGGCTTCCGCCGTGACGCGCATCCCATGGCCATCATGACCGGTTTGGTCGGCGCCCTGTCGGCCTTCTACCATGACAGCACGGACATCAACAACCCCGAGCACCGCGAAATTTCGGCCATCCGTTTGATCGCAAAAATGCCCACCTTGGTGGCCATGGCCTACAAATACAGCATTGGCCAGCCCTTTATGTACCCCAAGAACGAGCTGAGCTACGCTGGCAACTTCCTGCACATGATGTTTGCCACGCCGTGCGAGCCCTACGTGGTGAACCCCGTGATTGAGCGCGCGCTGGACCGTATTTTTGTCTTGCACGCCGACCACGAGCAAAACGCCTCGACCTCGACCGTTCGTTTGTGCGGATCGTCCGGCACCAACCCGTTTGCGGCGATTGCAGCGGGCGTGGCCTGCCTGTGGGGCCCCGCGCACGGCGGTGCCAACGAAGCCTGCCTGAACATGCTGGAAGAAATCCAGGCTATGGGCGGGATCGACAAGGTCGGCGAGTTCATGAACCAGGTCAAAGACAAAAACTCCGGCGTCAAGCTGATGGGCTTTGGCCACCGCGTGTACAAAAACTACGACCCTCGTGCCAAATTGATGCAGGAAACCTGCAACGAAGTGCTGGCCGCGCTGGGTCTGGAAAACGACCCGCTGTTCAAGCTGGCCAAGGCCCTGGAGAAGATCGCGCTGGAAGACGACTACTTCGTGTCCCGCAA
This sequence comes from Comamonadaceae bacterium, assembly GCA_947447985.1. Taxonomy (GTDB): domain Bacteria; phylum Pseudomonadota; class Gammaproteobacteria; order Burkholderiales; family Burkholderiaceae_C; genus Allorhodoferax. The sequence goes on along the minus strand of CANFLX010000031.1, from coordinate 8,629 downwards.
GCTGTACCCCAATGTCGACTTCTACTCCGGCATCGTGCAGCGCGCCATCGGCATTCCTGTGAAATTGTTCACTGGTATTTTTGCCCTGGCGCGTACCGTGGGCTGGATTGCGCAGCTCAATGAAATGATTGGCGACCCCGAGTACAAAATCGGCCGTCCCCGCCAGTTGTTCACCGGCTCCGAGCGCCGCGACGTGCTGGAGATCAGCAAGCGTTAAGCGACTGACGCTCCCCGCACAATGCCCCGCCCTGCGGGGCATTTTTTTGTCCGGGACGGCATAAAATGCCCGATTCACTCAAGGAAGTTTCATGGGACGCACCCTGTACGACAAGATTTGGGACGAACATGTCGTCCACACCGAAGAAGACGGTACCGCCATCCTCTACATCGACCGCCATCTGGTGCACGAAGTCACGAGCCCCCAGGCCTTTGAAGGCCTGCGCGAGGCGGGTCGCAAAGTCTGGCGCGTCAACTCCATCGTCGCCACGGCCGACCACAACACCCCGACCACCGGCTGGGAGCTGGGCTACGACGGCATCAGCGACCCGGTGAGCAAAGAGCAAATCACCACGCTCAACAGCAATATCGCCGAATTTGGTTCGGCGGCATTTTTCCCCTTCATGTCCAAGCGCCAGGGCATCGTGCATGTGATTGGCCCTGAAAACGGCGCCACATTGCCCGGCATGACCGTGGTCTGCGGCGACAGCCACACGTCCACGCATGGCGCATTTGGTGCGCTGGCCCACGGCATTGGCACCTCCGAAGTCGAACACGTGATGGCCACGCAGACCTTGCTGGCCAAAAAAGCCAAGAACATGCTGATCCGCGCCAATGGCGTCTTGCCCAAAGGCTGCACTGCCAAAGACCTGGTGCTGGCCATCATCGGAAAAATAGGCACCGCAGGCGGCACGGGCTACACCATCGAGTTTGCGGGCCCCGCCATTCGCGCGCTCAGCATGGAAGGCCGCATGACGGTCTGCAATATGGCCATTGAAGCCGGTGCCCGCGCAGGCTTGGTCGCGGTGGACGAAAAAACCATCGCCTACGTCCAAGGCCGCCCCCTGTCGCCGACCGGCGTGGAATGGGACCATGCCGTGGCGTATTGGAAGACATTGCATTCGGACGCCGACGCCCCGTTCGACGCTGTCGTGGACATCGACGCCAGCCAGATTGCGCCCCACATCACCTGGGGCACGTCGCCCGAAATGGTGTTGTCGGTCGAAGACCGCGTGCCCGATCCTGAAAAAGAAAAAGACGCCAACAAGCGCGACGCCATTGAGCGTGCGCTGACCTACATGGGCCTGGCGCCCGGCAAACCGCTCAATGACATCTTTATTGACAAGGTGTTCATCGGTTCTTGCACCAACAGCCGCATCGAAGACATGCGCGAAGCTGCCGCCCTGGTGCAAAAACTGGGGCAGAAAGTTGCCAAAAATGTGCGCCTTGCGCTGGTCGTACCGGGCTCCGGCCTGGTGAAAGAACAGGCCGAGCGCGAAGGGCTCGATGTGATTTTCAAGGCCGCTGGCTTTGAATGGCGCGAGCCTGGTTGCTCCATGTGCCTGGCCATGAACGCCGACCGCCTGGAGCCTGGCGAGCGCTGCGCCTCCACCAGCAACCGCAATTTCGAAGGCCGCCAAGGCGCCGGGGGCCGCACCCATTTGGTGAGCCCCGCCATGGCTGCGGCGGCTGCTATCCACGGCCATTTTGTTGACGTGCGCAAGTTCGTCTAAGCGCCCTCTCTGGAACCCAAGCGATGCAAAAATTCACGCTCCACAAAGGTCTGGTTGCGCCCATGGACCGCGAGAACGTCGACACCGACGCGATCATCCCCAAGCAATTCCTCAAATCCATCCGCAAGACGGGCTTTGGCCCCAACCTGTTTGACGAATGGCGCTATCTGGATGCGGGCTACCCCGGCCAAGACCCCGCCAGCCGCAGGCCCAACCCCGACTTTGTGCTCAACCAGCCCCGCTACGCCGGTGCGTCCATTCTTTTGGCGCGCAAAAACTTTGGCTGCGGATCGTCGCGTGAGCATGCGCCCTGGGCTTTGGACCAGTACGGCTTTCGCGCCATCATTGCGCCCAGCTTTGCCGACATCTTCTTCAACAACAGCTTCAAGAATGGCCTGCTGCCCATCGTGCTGCCGCATGCGACCGTGGACCAGTTGTTCAGCGAAGCCTTGGCATTTCCTGGTTTTGCACTGACGGTTGACTTAGAACGCCAGGTCATCGTGCGCCCGCAAGGCGAGGAGATACCTTTTGAAGTGCAGGCCTTTCGCAAATACTGCCTGCTCAATGGCTTGGACGACATTGGCTTGACCTTGCGCCAAGCCGACAAAATTCGCGCCTTCGAAGCCCAGCGTCTGGCACAAAAGCCCTGGCTGGCGCGCAGCATGGTCGCCTAGACCCCATCCCCTCGTTTTAGTTTTCCAAGGACACCATGAAAATCGCAGTTTTGCCGGGTGACGGCATTGGCACCGAAATCGTCGCAGAGGCCGTCAAAGTATTGAATGTGCTGGGTTTGCCACTGGAGATGGAAACCGCCCTGGTGGGTGGAGCCGCCTTCGAGGCCCATGGCCACCCCCTGCCCGACGCCACGCTCCAACTCGCCATGCAATCCGACGCTGTGCTGTTTGGCGCGGTAGGCGACTGGAAGTATGACAAGCTGGACCGCCCGCTGCGCCCTGAACAAGCCATTTTGGGCCTTCGCAAGCACATGGGCTTGTTTGCCAATTTCCGCCCTGCCATTTGCTATGCGCAGCTCACCGATGCATCCAGCCTCAAGCCTGAGCTGGTGGCAGGTCTGGACATTTTGATCATCCGCGAACTCACCGGTGACATCTACTTCGGCCAACCGCGTGGACGTCGCATTGCCACCGACGGACACTTCCCCGGCAGTGAAGAGGCGTTTGACACCATGCGCTACTCGCGCCCCGAGATCGAGCGCATTGCCCATGTGGCTTTTCAAGCCGCGCAAAAACGCGGCAATCGCGTCACCAGCGTGGACAAAGCCAATGTGCTGGAGACCTTCCAGCTCTGGAAAGACGTGGTCACCGAAGTCGGCTTGCAATACCCCGACGTAGCGCTGGACCACATGTACGTAGACAACGCCGCCATGCAACTCGTCAAGGCGCCTAAGAAGTTTGATGTGGTGGTGACGGGCAATATGTTTGGCGACATTCTGAGCGACGCCGCCGCCATGTTGACCGGCAGCATCGGCATGCTGCCGTCCGCCAGCCTCAACGCCAAAAACCAGGGCCTGTACGAGCCCAGCCACGGCAGCGCACCCGACATCGCAGGCAAAGGCGTGGCCAACCCGCTGGCGACCATCTTGAGCGCGGCCATGATGCTGCGCTTCAGCCTGAACCAGCCCGAAGCCGCAGCGCGCATTGAAGCCGCCGTGGACAAGGTCTTGAGCCAGGGCCTGCGTACCCCTGATATTTACAGCGAAGGCACGACCAAAGTGGGCACCCGCGAAATGGGTGATGCGGTTGTGAAGGCGCTCGCCTAAGGTTCTACCGCAGGGGTCGACGCAGTCCGTTCAGCGGCGGTCGACCAGGGCGTGGGCGATGGTGCCCAGGTCCACATACTCCAGTTCGCTGCCAACCGGCACCCCCCGCGCCAGCCGCGTGGGTTGCAGGCCTTTGGCTTTGAGCCCCTCAGCAATCACGTGCGCTGTGGCCTCGCCCTCGGCGGTGAAATTGGTCGCCAAAATCACCTCTTGCACGATGCCGTCGCAGGCCCGCGCAAACAGCTTTTGCAGCCCCAAATCGAGCGGTCCAATGCCGTCCAGCGGGCTGAGTTTGCCCATCAGCACGAAGTACAAGCCGCGGTAGGCGCCGGTGCGCTCCAAGGCCGCCTGATCGGCCGGGGTTTCCACGATGCAGAGTTGGCTGTGGTCGCGCCGCGTGTCCAAACAGGTGGCGCACACCGTGTCTTGCGTGAAGGTGTGGCAGCGTTCGCAGTGATGAACATGCTCGCTCGCTTCCATCAAAGCCCGCGCCAGCGCCTGCGCCCCCGCCCGGTCACGCTGCAACAGATGGAAAGCCATGCGCTGGGCCGACTTGACGCCCACACCGGGCAAGCGCCGCAAGGCCTGGATCAAGGCGTCCAGCGAGTGGGCATCAGACATGGGCTCGGCTGCTCAAACGTGTTGAAGGCACTTTAGAAAGGCAGCTTCATGCCACCGGGCAGGCCTGGCATGCCCGCGGTGATCTTGCCCAATTTTTGCTCAGACGTTTCTTCTGCCACCCGAAGCGCCGCATTGAAAGCAGCGGCTACCAGGTCTTCCAGCATGTCTTTGTCTTCTGCCAGCAAGCTGGGGTCAATGGTGACGCGACGCACCTCATGCTTGCAGGTCATGGTCACTTTGACGAGACCGGAGCCGGACTCGCCGCTGACCTCGATGTTGCCCAGTTCGTTCTGGGCTTTTTTCATGTTTTCCTGCATGGCCTGGGCTTGTTTCATCAAACCGGCGAGTTGTCCTTTGTTAAACATGGATGTTTCCTTTGCGTGAATGGAATGAGACAAAAATCAAAGCGGCCGGATCGAGCCCGGAACGACTTTGGCACCAAAGTCGTTCATCAGCTTTTGCACCAGCGGCGTGGCATAAATCAGTTGTTCGGCGGCCAGCTGGCGCTCGGCGCTGGCCTGTGCGTTGCGCCGACCCGGGCTGTCGGTCACGCGGCCCACCTCCACGGCAAGCGCCACGTCAAAGCCTGCGTCTTTCAAGGCCGCCGTTAAGCGGTCGCGGCTGCCGGCCTGGTTCAGCGATTCGCGCTCCACCCTGAGCAACCACTGCCCCTCGTCGCGCGCCACCAGTTGTGATTGCAGCGCCAGTTCGCGCACCATGGCGCCAATGGCCTGCGCCTCAATCAAAGCCTGCACGGTGGCGTGCCAAAAATCACCTTCTTCGGTGGGCAATAGAACCGGGACGGCCTGCGCGGATGCCTGTGCATCCATCTGGCTGTGCGACTGCTGGCGCACGGGTACGCCCACCACGCGGTGGTCGACCGCCGCGGGCGGTACAGCGACCGGCAACACAGGCACTGTTTCGTCCACTGCAACATCGATGTCGTCCAATGCCTCGCTGGCCTCCTCCCACGGTTGAACCACGCGCACAGGCAGGATGTGCCCGGGTGGAAGCGCACCCGTAGGGGAATAAATTTCGTCGGACTTTTGCGCAAGCGCCGCAGAAGCGGGCGGCGCGGAGGCTGTTTGTGCCCTTGCAACGGGCGCCGCAGGAACCTGGCTGGCCGCTGCTGCGACCTTATTCAGGCTTTTTTTTTCCGCTACGGGTGCGGTTCGGTTCTCTGCATCGCCTTGTGTGGGCTTGAAGGCCAGCAGCCGCAGCAAGACCATGGTGAGCGCCGCATATTCGTCCGGCGCCAGCCCCAGATCGCCCCGGCCGTGCAGGCAGATGCTGTACAGCAACTGGGTTTCATCCGGCGGCAACAAGGCCGCCAAGCGCGCCACGTCAGCGACCTCGGTATCGTTGTCGTCTTCGCCTGACGCAGCCGCGCCACCTATGGTTTGAATCACCGCCATGCGCTGCAACACCGCAGACATTTCCTCGAGGGTGGAGGCCGCATTCAAGCCGTTGAGGCGCAGTGTGTCTACCGTCTCCACCACGCTGCGCCCATCGCCCAGCGCCAGCGCTTCGATCAAGCGAAACACATAGCTCCGGTCCACACTGCCCAGCATGGTGCGAACGGTGGCCTCGGTGAGCGCACCGGCGCCAAAGGCAATCGCCTGGTCGGTCAAGCTCAGCGCGTCGCGCATGGAGCCACGCGCCGCACGCGCCAGCAAGCGCAAGGCTTGGGGCTCGGCGTTGACAGACTCCTGCCCCAGCACCTCGGTCAGGTGCTCGCGAATCGTCTCGGGTGCCATGGGTCGCAGATTGAACTGCAAGCAACGCGACAACACCGTGACAGGCACTTTTTGCGGATCGGTGGTAGCCAGCACAAATTTCAGGTAATCGGGCGGCTCCTCCAGCGTCTTCAACATGGCGTTGAAGGCGGTGTTGGTGAGCATGTGCACCTCGTCAATCATGAAGACCTTGAAGCGCCCCTGCACCGGCTTGTACACCGCCTGCTCCAGCAATGCCTGCACCTCGTCAACGCCGCGGTTGCTGGCGGCATCCAGCTCGGTGTAATCCACAAAGCGGCCAGCATCGATGTCCATGCAGGCCTGGCAAACGCCACAGGGGGTGGCGGTAATACCGCCCTGCCCATCTGTGCCCTGGCAATTCAGCGACTTGGCCAAAATACGCGATACCGTGGTTTTGCCGACTCCTCGCGTGCCGGTGAACAAATAGGCGTGGTGCAGTCGCTGGGTGGTCAGCGCATTGCTCAGCGCCTGCACCACGTGGTTCTGCCCGACCATTTCGGCAAAATTGCGCGGGCGGTATTTGCGGGCAAGCACGAGGTAGGACATGCCGCGATTCTACGGGCGCGCCGCGCAGGGCCCGGCATTACAATTCACCCTGACGGGCCTCCTCGCATGGTGAAGCGGCCAACCGGGTCAGGTGGGGAACCAAGCAGCCCTAACTGTGGAGCCAGTGCCGGGGTAAGGCTCGTCAACCCCTCATTTCGACTGCAAATAGCCCATCACGCCTTGCGCGGCGCAATACCCCGTCGCCAGCGATGCGGTCAGCAGATAGCCTCCGGTGGGCGCCTCCCAGTCCAGCATTTCACCGGCGCAAAACACCCCCGGTCGCTGCTTCAGCATCAGGTCAGACCCCATGGATTCAAACCGCACGCCCCCCGCGCTGCTGATGGCTTCGTCAAGGGGCCGCATGGACTGCAGGCTGATAGGCAGCGCCTTGATCGCACTGGCAAGCGCCTGAGGATCCTCGAAGCTGGCCTTGGGCAGACACTCCCGAAGCACTGCCGCCTTGATGCCGTCCAAATGCAAGCGGCTTTTTAAATGACTGGAGAGCGAGCGCGAACCTCTGGGGTGGCTGACCTCGGCGCGTACCCGGTCAGCGCTCAAGTCTGGCAGCAAGTCCAATAAAAACTCAGCGCGTCCGTCGCGCAGAAGCGTTTCACGCAACACCTGCGATGCGGCATAAATCAAGCTGCCTTCGACCCCCGTTGACGTCGCGACAAACTCCCCTTTTCGATGAAAAAGCGGGGCTGCGTCGGGTTCTGCACCCGCAACGGCAATAGCCACGGTTTTGAAGGGCTGGCCTGCAAATTTTTCAGCAAAGAAGGGGCTCCAGCCCCCGGCTACGTCGAATCCACCGTTGGCGGGAAGCAAAGGCGCCACATCCACACCCTGGGCTTGCAACAGCCCCACCCACGCACCGTCCGACCCCAAGCGCGCCCAGCTGCCACCGCCCAGCGCCAGCACGACCGCTTTGGCCCGCACGGCCACCGCACCGGCGGGCGTGGCAAAGGTCAAACAGCCATCGCTCCTCCACCCCGTCCAGCGATGGCGCATGTGAAACTCGACGGGCACGCCCTGCAGGGGGTGGCGCAAACGCGCCAACCACGCGCGCAGCAAAGGTGCGGCCTTCATGTCGCTTGGAAACACGCGGCCAGAAGACCCGACAAAGGTTTCGACGCCGAGACCCTGCGCCCAGTCCCGCGCGGCCTGGGCACCAAAAGACGCCAAGAGGGGTTCCAAAACGTTTTGCCGCGCTGCAAAGCGGCGCACAAATGCGTCTGAGGGCTCGGCGTGCGTCAGGTTCAAACCCCCTCTGCCCGCGAGCAAAAACTTGCGCCCCACTGAAGGCATGGCATCAAAAAGGTGCACGCCAAGGCCCGCTTGACTGATCTGCTGGGCGGCCATCAGCCCGGCGGGGCCGCCACCGATCACTGCGACAGCAAGGTCAAGCGGTGCAATTTTTTCTATGTCGCTCATAGCGAGAGTTGGACCATGGTCTGAACCGCTTTCTGTCACAATAGATTGACTTATTTTTGCATTTACCCCCACCCGAAGGAAAATTTTTATGGCCAGCGATCTCATCAAACACGTCACTGACGCGACTTTTGAAAGCGATGTTCTTCAGTCAGCCCAACCGATCCTGGTGGACTACTGGGCGGAGTGGTGCGGCCCTTGCAAGATGATTGCCCCCATTCTGGACGAAGTCTCCACAAGCTACGAAGGCAAGCTGCAAATTGCCAAGATGAACGTGGATGAAAACCGTGACATTCCCGCCAAGTTTGGCATTCGCGGCATTCCCACCCTGATGCTGTTCAAGGATGGAAAATTGGCGGCGACCAAAGTAGGCGCTTTGAGCAAATCGCAGCTCATCGCCTTCATCGACGAGCAACTCTAAACAGACTCGCGGGCTTGCTGGCTTGCGTGCGGCAGGCCTGACGCAGGTCAAGCAAAAGACGACCGGGCCAGCCCGGTTTTCTTTTGGCTGCAATTTCCTGTCATAATTATTGCGTTCACTCTCTTACCGCAGAGAGCCACCCCGAACCGGTGACGAACGCGGATGCATCGGCGACACCGCTTGCATCACGGCACATTCCCAACTTTCCCCTGTTTTTTGCCACCCCCGAAATTTCGGTCAACCTCCCCTACGGGAACCATTCCATGCACTTAAACGAACTCAAGGCACTGCATGTGTCAGAAGTCCTGAAACAAGCCGAAGAGCTTGAAATTGAAAACACAGGCCG
>CANFLX010000030.1 GCA_947447985.1 Comamonadaceae bacterium | reverse complement strand
TTGACCACTTCGGGGCCGGTCACAAACATATAGCTCGAGTCTTTGACCATGAAAATAAAGTCGGTCATGGCCGGGCTGTACACCGCACCACCGGCCGACGGGCCCATGATCATGCTGATTTGCGGAATCACGCCGCTGGCCATGGCGTTGCGCTGGAACACATCGGCGTAACCACCGAGCGAGGCCACGCCTTCTTGAATGCGCGCGCCGCCCGAGTCGTTCAGGCCAATCACGGGCGCACCGACTTTCATGGCCTGGTCCATCACCTTGCAGATTTTTTCGGCATGCGATTCGCTCAAGGCGCCGCCAAACACCGTGAAGTCCTGGCTGTACACAAACACCAAACGGCCATTGATCATGCCGTAGCCAGTGACCACGCCATCGCCTGGAATTTTTTGGTCCGCCATGCCGAAGTCCACGCAGCGGTGTTCGACAAACATGTCCCACTCTTCGAAGGTGCCTTCGTCGAGCAGCACTTCCAAGCGCTCGCGCGCGGTGAGCTTGCCTTTGCTGTGCTGCGCGGCAATGCGCTTGGCACCGCCGCCCTGGCGCGCGAGTTCGCGCTTGGCCTCTAGTTGTTGAAGAATGTCATGCATGGTGGGTCCTTTGGCTTGGATCGGTAATCAATGGTTTGGGTTAATCGGTGGCGGCAGGCGCTGCACCATCGAGCGCCGCGAGCAGGGTGCGCGCCGCCGTGCTAGCGGCCAATTGACCGGACTGCACGGCGGCCGTGAGTTCGGGCAAACGTGCGCGCACTTGTGGGTTGTTGTGGAACGACTGCTTGAGCCCCGCGTCGATGCGCTCCCACATCCACGACAAGGCCTGTTGCTGGCGTCGGGTGGCAAAGCGGCCATTGGCAGTTTGTAAATTCTTGAACTCGGTCACCGCGGCCCAGAAAGCATCCACGCCCTGGCCCAGGAGTGCGCTTAAGCGCACCACCTGGGGATGCCAATGGCTGGCCCCAGTGCGGCCATGGGCCGGGTTGCCGTGCATGCCCAACAGGCGCAAGGCGCTGGTGATTTGCGCCTGGGCGCGGGTGGCTGCGGCTTCGTCAATATCGGCCTTGTTGATGACCACCAGGTCTGCCAGTTCCATCACGCCTTTTTTGATCGCCTGCAAATCGTCGCCCGCATTGGGCAATTGCAGCAGCACAAACATGTCGGTCATTTGCGCCACGGCGGTCTCGGACTGGCCCACGCCCACGGTCTCGACAATGACCACGTCGTAACCCGCCGCTTCGCACACCAGCATGGATTCGCGCGTCTTGTCGGCCACGCCGCCCAAGGTGCCGCTCGCGGGGCTGGGGCGAATGTAGGCACTGGCATGGACCGAGAGCTTTTCCATCCGCGTCTTGTCGCCCAATATCGAGCCACCCGACACCGAGGACGATGGGTCGATGGCGAGCACCGCCACACGGTGGCCTTGGTCGATCAGGTACAGGCCCAGCGCTTCAATAAACGTTGATTTGCCCACGCCGGGCACACCGCTGATGCCCAGCCGGAACGAGGCCCCGGTAAAGGGCAGCAGCGCCGTGAGCAGCGCATCGGCTTGGACGCGATGCGCGGGCCGGGTGGACTCCAGCAGGGTGATGGCCTTGGCCATGGCGCGGCGCTGCGCCATGGGCTCCACAGCGCGCATGTCCGCCAGCAAAGAGGGGTTGTCCGATGCCATTACAGGATTTCAAACGCGCGGCCATCGGCCAGGCGGTAGCGGGAAAAGTCGCGCACGTCGAGCGTCATGATGCGGGTCACGCCAGTGTCAGACGCCAGAAACACCAAGGATGCATCAGCCAGGTCCATCTCGGTGCGCGGTGACTCGGTGTAGCGGCGCATCAGCTCAGCCATGCCTTCCAAGTTGTCCTGGTCGAACGGGAAAATAGCAATAGCATCCGCGGCAAGCCAGCGCAAAAACGCGTAGCGCTGCGGCAAACCGAGCAAATGGCTGGCTTCGGTCACACAAGGCCAGGTGGAGGTCAGCGACCATTGCTCTTGCGCGGCCTGCGCAAACAGCTGGCTGTAGCGCGCGCTCTGCGCTTGCTCCCGGCCAAAGAGCGCCACCATGGCGCTGGCGTCAACGATCGCTGCGAAGGCCATGTTTTTCCTGCAACTTGGCAAGCAATTGCGCGCGCGAACGCTCGGTGTCGTAGGGCTGCTCGTAGCCCTCAAAGGCCAAGGCGGCCGACGCATCGGCCGGGTTGGCCAGAGGACCGTAGGCCTTTTGCTCTTCCTCCGCTTTTAAAGCCAGCATCAACTCGTACGGATTCTTGCGCCCGAGCGCACGCTCCACCGCGTCGATGATGAACTGCGATTTGGTCACGCCTTGGCGCTTGGCAGCTTGCTCGAGCTGCTTTTCCAGCAAGGGGTCCATGCGAACAGAAACAGCCATGGCTTACTCCGGTTGAAATACAGTATTACAGTATAACGAGCGGGTTTTCAGGTGGCCAGCGCTTGGGTGATCTGCGAGAGCACATCGCGCGCGCTCAGCGGAATCGGTGTGCCGGGGCCGTAAATGCCTTTGACGCCTGCGGCGTACAAAAAGTCGTAGTCCTGGCGCGGAATCACGCCACCCACAAACACGATGATGTCGTCCGCCCCCTGCTTTTTCAGCTCGGCAATGATGGCGGGCACCAGGGTCTTGTGGCCTGCCGCCAGCGTGGACACGCCCACGGCGTGCACATCGTTTTCGATCGCCTGGCGGGCGCACTCTTCGGGCGTCTGGAACAGCGGGCCCATGTCCACGTCAAAGCCTAAATCGGCAAAGGCCGTGGCCACCACTTTGGCACCCCGGTCGTGGCCGTCCTGGCCCAGTTTGGAAATCATCACCCGCGGGCGACGGCCTTCGGTTTCAGCAAAGGCGGCGATATCGGCTTTGAGGGCGTTCCAGTATTCCATGGTGTCGGCGTCGCTGGTGTCGGTGTCGTAAGCGGCAGCATAAACGCCCGAGACTTTGTTGGTGTCGGCGCGGTGGCGGCCAAACACTTCTTCGAGCGCGTCGCTCACTTCGCCCACGGTAGCCCGCAGGCGCATCGCGTTGATGCTGAGCTCCAGCAGGTTACCGCCGTGGCCGGCTGCAAAAGTGAGCGCTTCTAACGCAGCTTTGACAGCAGCCGCGTCGCGGGTCGCCTTGATGGTATTGAGCCGGGCGATTTGGCCTTCACGCACCGCCACGTTGTCGATGTCGCGTGCCTCAATCGTGTCCTCGGACGCGAGTTTGTATTTGTTGACGCCGACGATGACGTCTTTGCCGCTGTCGATGCGCGCCTGCTTTTCAGCCGCGGCGGCTTCAATCTTGAGCTTGGCCCAACCACTGTCCACGGCCTTGACCATGCCGCCCATGGCTTCGACTTCTTCGATGATCTTCCAGGCGGCGTCGGCCATGTCCTGGGTGAGCTTTTCCATCATGTAGCTGCCCGCCCAGGGGTCAATCACATTGGTGATGTGGGTCTCTTCCTGGATGATGAGCTGGGTGTTGCGCGCAATGCGGCTGGAGAACTCGGTGGGCAGCGCAATCGCTTCGTCAAAACTGTTGGTGTGCAGGCTTTGCGTGCCGCCAAACACTGCGGCCATGGCCTCGATGGTGGTGCGCACCACATTGTTGTAAGGGTCTTGCTCGGTCAAGCTCCAGCCGCTGGTCTGGCAGTGGGTGCGCAGCATCAAAGACTTGGGCGACTTGGCGTCGAAGCCCTTCATGATGCGGCACCACAGCAAGCGCGCAGCGCGCATCTTGGCCACCTCTAAATAGAAGTTCATGCCAATCGCCCAGAAAAAGCTCAGGCGGCCCGCAAACTCATCCACGTCCAGACCGGTGGCGATCGCGGTTTTGACGTATTCCTTGCCATCGGCCAGCGTGAAGGCCAGCTCCAGTGCCTGGTTGGCACCCGCCTCTTGCATGTGGTAGCCCGAAATGGAGATCGAGTTGAACTTGGGGCAGTGCTTGGCGGTATAGCCAATGATGTCGCCGATGATGCGCATGCTGGGCGCGGGCGGGTAGATGTAGGTGTTGCGCACCATGAACTCTTTGAGGATGTCGTTCTGAATGGTGCCGCTGAGCTGCGCCTGTGACACACCCTGCTCTTCGGCGGCCACGATGTAACCCGCCAATACGGGCAGCACCGCGCCGTTCATGGTCATGGATACCGACACCTTGTCCAAGGGGATTTGGTTGAACAGGATCTTCATGTCCTCGACCGAATCAATCGCCACACCGGCTTTGCCGACGTCGCCCGTCACACGCGGATGGTCGGAGTCGTAGCCCCGGTGGGTGGCCAGGTCAAAGGCCACGGACACGCCCTGCCCGCCTGCGGCCAGCGCCTTGCGGTAGAAGGCATTGGACTCTTCTGCGGTAGAAAAGCCTGCGTACTGGCGAATGGTCCAGGGCCGCACCGCGTACATGGTGGCCTGCGGGCCGCGCAGATAGGGCTCAAAGCCCGGCAGGGTGTCGGCATGGGGCAAATTTGCGGTGTCGGCCGCGGTGTACAGCGGTTTGACCGAGATGCCGTCGGGCGTGACCCAGTTCAGCGCGTCCACATTGCCGCCGGGCGCGGATTTGGCGGCAGCTTTGTGCCAGGCGTCCAAGGTGGCGGATTTGAATTCGGGTGTGGAGGAGCTCATGGCGTGGTCTTTGACGGCAAACGGTGGGAATCAACAGAAATGAAGGGCTATCATATCATTCATAATTATTAATTCAAAACCTTCAAAAGGCTTACAATCCTGCCCATGTCTGCCCTGACCCTGACCCTGACCCCACGTGCGCTCTACGAAGAAGTGGCGGAGCTGCTGCGCCAGCGCATTTTCAGCAAGCAGCTCGAGCCGGGCAGCTGGATCGACGAGCTCAAGCTGGCCGAGGAATACGGCATCAGCCGCACCCCGCTGCGCGAGGCGCTCAAGGTGCTGGCCACCGAGGGACTGGTGACCATGAAAGTGCGCCGCGGCGCTTATGTCACCGAGGTCAACGCCAAAGACCAGCGCGACGTCTACCACCTACTCTCCCTTCTGGAGTCCGATGCTGCGGGCGTGGTGGCTACGGCGGCCAGCGAGGCGCAACTGGCCGATTTACAGGCCCTGCACCAGTCCTTGGTGGCCGCCCGTGGCAACACCGAGACATTTTTTGAGATCAATGAGCGCTTTCATGTGCGCCTGCTGGAGATTGCCGACAACCGCTGGCGCGACCAGCTGGTGGCCGATTTGCGCAAGGTGATGAAGCTCAACCGCCACAACTCGCTGCTCAAAAGCGGCCGGGTGGATGAATCACTGCATGAACACCAATTGATACTGGACGCCCTGCTGGCGCGCGACGCGGCCTTGAGCGCCCAGCGCATGCGCGAGCACTTTGCCAACGGGCTGGACGCCGCCGGTTAAGGCGCGGCCTTGCGGCCCGACATGACCAGCGCCACGCCCGACAAAATCAGCACGCCACCCACCAGGTGGTGCAAGCCCAGCGATTCGTTCAGCAGCAGCCACGCCACCACCGCCGCATAGAGCGGGCCCAGGTACAAGGTCATGGCCACGGCGCCTGCGCCCAGCACTTTTTGGGTCCAGCCGTAGATCCAGTAGGCGCAAATGCCGGGCACCAGGGCCGCCGCCACCACCATGGACAAGGCCTGCACACCGAGCTCGGGCTCGCCATGCAGCATTTCCCACAGCGCAAACGGAAACAGCACCACCACGCCCCCGGCAGTAATAGCGGCCAACTGCGCGGTAGAACCTAAGGGGCTGGGCCAGTGCTTTTGCAAGAGGGAGTACGCCGCCCAGGCCGCCGCAGCCGCCACGATCCACAAATCGCCCTGCACAAATTGCAAAGTCGACAAGCGCATCCAATCGCCCTGCACCACCACGTGCACCACCCCGGCCAGCGCGGCGACCACACCCATTGCCTTAGGCGCAGAAAACGATTCGCCCAGCCACAGCACCGAGCCGAGGGTGATCATCACGGGCGAGGCGGCATAAATCAGCGAGATGTTCATGAGGCTGGTGCTTTGGCCGGCAAAGTACACCGCAGCGCCGCAAATCCACATGCCGCAAGCGCCCAGCGCGAGGTAGCGCAGGGCAGGCTGGCGCAGCTCCTGGCGCTGCTGCCACAGCTCGTGGCGCGCCACCCAGGCCAGGATCGCACTGGCCAGCAACCAGCGACCAAAGGCCAGCACATGCGGCGTGATCACGCCCGGGGCACGCCGCGCAATCATGGAATTCACAATCCACAAGAGCGGGATGACCCAGAACAAAAGCTTGGCAATACGCACTTGCCTGGCGGTGGGCTCCATCACGCGCCTTCGGGCACTTCAGCGCCGCGCTCCAGGGCCTGGCGTGCCAGCGCCCAGACTGCGCGCGGTGCCAGTGGTTTGAGGCGGTGGTCGCTCCAGACCTGGCGCCACAGGCGGGCACCGCGCTGTCCGTGGTACAGGCCCAGCATCTGGCGGGCAATGGCGTACCAGGGGCACGCGTCTTCTAAAAAGGCCCGCTCCATGTAGTCCACCATGGCTTCTTCGACCGCTTCACGTGCGGGCAAAGGGTGCATATCGCCAAAAAACTCGGCGTCCCAGCTGCTAAGCAGCCAGGGGTTGTAGTAGGCCTCGCGCCCGAGCATGACGCCGTCGGCATGCTGCAAGTGCTCGGCAATCTGCGCGTTGGTCTTGATGCCGCCGTTGACGGCAATCGTGAGCGCCGGAAAGTCGCGCTTGAGCTGGTAGGCCAGGTCGTAACGCAGGGGCGGGATCTCGCGGTTCTCTTTGGGGCTGAGGCCTTGCAGCCAGGCGTTGCGCGCATGCACGATGAACACCTGGCAGCCCGCCTCGCTGACCTGCCCGACAAAATCACGCACAAAACCATAGCTCTCTTCTTTGTCAATGCCGGTGCGGTGCTTCACCGTCACAGGCACATCGACCACGTCGCGCATAGCTTTCACGCCATCGGCCACCAGCGCGGGCTCGTTCATCAGGCAAGCCCCAAAGGCGCCGCGCTGCACCCGGTCGCTGGGGCAACCGCAGTTGAGGTTGATTTCGTCATAGCCCCACTGCACGCCCAGGCGGGCCGCGGCAGCCAGGTCAGCGGCGTCGCTGCCGCCCAGCTGCAAGGCCACGGGGTGTTCTTCGGCGTTGAAGCGCAAGTGCCGCTGCACATCGCCATGCACCAGGGCACCCGTGGTCACCATCTCGGTGTACAAGCGGGTGTGGCGCGTCAGCAAGCGATGGAAAAACCGGCAATGGCGGTCGGTCCAGTCCATCATCGGGGCGACTGACAGCCGCCAGGGATTCAATGTTTCAATGGCTTGGGGATTCATTCACAAAAGGCCTTAGCGTTCACTGGCCGCACCCTGAAATGCCTTGGTGATCGGCTTGGTCAAATAGGTCAGCACCGAGCGGCTTCCGGTTTGAATATCCACGGTCGCGGTCATGCCGGGTTTAAGGTCGGTGCGCGACAGCTTGGGGTTGCCCGTGCGCGGGCTGACGGCGACGCGGGCGCGGTAAAACACCAAGGTATCGCCCCGGGGTCCTTGTTCGGTCAGGGTGTCGGAGCTGATGTACTCCAGTCTGCCCTGCAAGCTGCCGTAAATGGAGTAATCAAACGCATCGAGCTTGATGGACGCCGGCAGCCCCACTTTCAGGCTGCCTATGTCCACCGGCATGATTTTGAGTTCAAGCACCAGATCGCCCTCGGTGGGCGAAATTTGCATCAGCTCGTCGCCCGCACGCAAGACGCCACCGATGGTGTTGAACTTCAGGCTCTTGACCACGCCATCCATGGGCGCCGTCAACTCGGTGTGCTGCAAGACACTTTGGCGCTCATCCAACTTGAACCGCGTTGAACTCAGCTCATCCTGGATTTTGGTGGCTTCGAGGCGGGCGTCCTGCAGGTATTTGTTGTGGGTGGATGCAATTTTTCCTTCCAGTTCGACGACTTGGCGTTTGGCACGCATCAGGTCAATTCGGCTGACATCCCCGCTGGCAAACAGGCGTTCATTGAGCTGAAACTCCTCACGCGCAGAGCCCAGCGTTTCCTGCAGGGTGGCCAGCTCGGCCTCCAAGCCCAGGCGCTTTTGCCGGTACAGGGCCATTTGTTCAGCGACCACTTCCGGGTAGCGCAGGCTTTCACCGCCAAACACCGGCGTCTTGGACTGGGCCTCCGCGCGTGCGCGCGTCAGCGCAGCCGCCAAGGCCGCGACCCGTGCGCGACTTTCGTCCACACCTGCGTTGGCGCGATTTTTCTCCAGCACCGCCAAAACCTCACCGGTATTGACCGTTTGTCCTTCGACGACCAGCAGCTTTTCCAGCACCCCGCCATCGGCTGCCTGAACGATCTGGGTGCGCGCGCTGGGCACGATCTGGCCTTGGGCGCGCACCGTTTGGTCGATATCAAAAAACGCGGCCCAAGCCAGCAAGAGGCCAAAACCGACAAACATCAGGCTGATCATGCGCAATTGCACGGCACCCGCTTGGTGTGGAAAGTAGAACTTCTTCACGCTGCGACTCCTGCGGGTGGGTGGGCCACCGGACCCGCTGCCGGGGGCGATGCCTGCAATCGGGCCAGCACCTCCGCTTTGCTGCCGTCCATCACGATGCGGTGGTCGGCCACCACAATCACCCGGTCCACCAATTGCAGCATTTCCTGCTTGTGGGTCACCAGGACCAGGGTGTCGTTGGCACCGATTTGCTGTGCCAGTGCCTGCATCACGCGCAACTCCAATTGCCGGTCCATGGCCGCCGTGGGTTCGTCCAGCAGCCATATACGCGGCTTGCGCAAAAAGACCCGGGTCAGGTTGGTCAACTGGCGCTGCCCGCCTGACAGACCGGTACCCCCCTCAAAAATCGGCTGGTGCAGGCCCAGTGCATGGCGTGCCAGCACGGCCTGGTGCAAACCGGTGCGCTGTGCCGCGTCCAAAATCGCCTGGTCGCCCGGATCAATCATTCCCAGAATCAGGTTGTCGCGCAGCTTGCCGGCAAACAGTCGGCCTTCCTGCTGCAAATAGCCCAGGTTTTCGGCTAGCACGGACTTGGACAACTGCGCCATGTCCACACCATCGAGCTTGACCGTGCCTGCCTGCGGCCGGTACATGCCGCTGAGCAGGCGCAGCAAGGTCGTCTTGCCCGCACCCACGGGGCCCAGAATGCCCACTTTTTCGCCAGGGCGGATGATGAGTTTGGGCACGCTCAGCGCCTTGGCGCCCGCATAGCCAAACTCCACCTGCTCCAACTCAAAGTCGCCCTTGATCGTCTCCAAAGTGATGGGGTGGTCAATGCCATGGTGATCGCTCTGCAGCGCCCAAATACGGTCCAAGCCCTGCAAGGCGGCTTTGCAGTGGCCCCAAGACGTGAGGGACGCGGGGAGCGTGGCGACCGGCCCCAAAATGCGCCCCGACAAAATACTGCAGGCGATCAGGCTGCCCATGGTGACTTCGCCGCGCGAGACCAGCAGCGCACCCATGGCCACCATCAGGGCATAGGACAGCTGGTGCATGGCGCCCATGTAGTACTGCGAGTGTTCGCTCAAGTGGCGCATTTCCAACTCATTGCCACGGGCCTCATCGGTGGTTTGTTGCCAGCGCGAGAGCATGCGCCAGCCGCCCTGCCCCGATTTGATGGTCTCGGCACCCTCGATGGCTTCGACCAGCAAGCCGGTCTTGAGGTTGTTGGCCTGCGTGGCCTGGCTGCCCAGCGCCTCCACCCTGCGCAAATTGGCCATGCCCATGGCCAGTGACAACACCATAAATCCAAGGGGAATGGCCGCAATCCAGCCGGCAATGGCAGCGATCAACACCACGTACAACAGGACAAAGGGCATGTCGATCAGCCACTGGGTGGGCACGGTGGCCATAAAAGAACGTACCGTCTCGTAGCCGCGCAACTGCCCGGCCAGCGCACCCACGCTGCTGGGCATCTGGTCCATGCGCAATGCCAAAAAGCGCATGAATACCGAGCGTGCAAGCCGTTTATCCACCTCATCGACCAGCTTCTCACTCAGGTGCGAGCGCAGCAGCTTGACGAGCAGCTCAAACACCACCGCGCCCACCATGCCCAGGGTCAGCGCCAGCAAGGTTTGGCTGGCGCCGGTGGGTACGACGCGGTCGTAGACCTGCATGCTGTAGAGCGAGGTGGCCAGCGCAATCACATTGATCAACAAGCCGCCCAGCACCAGCTCAGCCAGCGTGCCACGGTGCTGCAAGAGCTCGTCACGGATCAGGCGAAACACCGGGCTGCTGCTGGCCTCAAAGGACTTTGCCAGTTGCAGCTTGGCAAAGGCGATGCCCTCCAAATCCTGCACCGCTTTCTCGCCCCATTGATTTTCTTTGGCGTCAAACCACTCGGTCACCCATTGGTTCTGGCCGTTGCGCCCCCGCAGCAATCCCCAGTGACCTTGTGCGTCCACCAGCAAGCCTGGCGTCTGGCTGGGGTCCACAGAACTGCCCGCATGCCACCGGGCCTTGGGCAGTTGCAAGGTGTGGAGCACACGTGCCACCAGAACCTTGGCAGGTGCATCGGGGTTCTCCAGCCCTTCGACGGCCGCTTGTAAAGCCAATCGGTCCAGCGATTGCCCCTGGACTTGGGCCAGTCGCAACAAGGTGGCAATCAACTCTTTCATGGCGTCCTTGTTCCAGGTAACAGGCTTTCAAGCCCTTGGGTGTAGAGCGCCATGCGCCACGACAGCAGCACGCGCGCCACCACCACATCGGCCAGTTCCGTCTCGGCCTGGGCGAGTTCACGGGCGCCATTCATCACTTCAAGCCAGGTTTTGCGTCCGGCCAAGAACTGCCTGTCCCAGGCCTGCGCAGTCTCGCGGCTGGCTTGCAAACTGCCTTCGAGTTCGGCCTGGCGTGCTTTCATGCTTGCCAGCTGACTCCAGTCCGACAGCACCTGCTCGGCCAGCGTGCGCTTGGCGTTTTCCACCTCGGCTTGAGCAACGGCCACTTTGTTTTGCGACGCTTCGACACCTGAAAAGCTGGACAAGCCCGCCCCCAGCTTGGACTGAAACCCCACAAACAGACGCTGCGCATCGGGCGCATTGGCCACCGCTGCATTGCCTATTTGGTACTCTGCCCGCGCGTACACCTCGGGCAATAGCTCGCTCTTGCGCTCAAGAACATCGGCTTCCTGCAGGCGCACCGCGGCCTGCAGGCGACGCACCGCCGGACTGCGTTGGAGTGAGGCGTCCACCACCTGGGCCGCATCCATGGCGGGCAGCTCACGCTCCTGAGATCTCACAAGCGCAGATGCCACCGGGGTGCCGGTGAGTTGCTCCAATCGCATGCGCGCCGTTTGGGCTTGCACCGCCATCGCCTGCAACTGGGCACGCGTTTGGGCCAGACGGCCGTCGGTCAGCACTTTTTCGGTCTGCGCCGACGCGCCGTCGGCGATCCGTCGACTGACCTGTGCCTGCAAGCGTTCATGGCTTGCGACGCTGGTTTGCAGCGCTGCTTGTTTCAGCTCGGCGCCAAAGGCGTCCGCCCAGGCCTGCAGCACACGCAGGGCCAATTGCTGGCGCACATCGTCGTAGTTTTGGTCCGCCATGTCAGCGCTGGCCCGGGCTTTGTCCATCCCTGCATCGAGCCGGCCGTGGGTCCAGACGGGTTGCTGCAGACGAAAAATATTGACCGTTGCGTTCTGCAAATAGCTGGGGTCGCGCGATGAAGCGTTCACTTGCTCCAAGGATACCGAGGCAGTAGGAAAAAACTGCTGGCGCGCGTAATCCAATTCGGAGGCGGCCACCGCCTGCTGACTGCGCTGGCCTTGCACCGAAGGGTGGGTCGACACGGTGCGCTCCAACAACACATCCAGGCTTTGGGCTTGTGCGAATGCACCGGGTGCGGCCCACGCCAGTGCCAGCAGCGCCTTGCGCCAATCAACCATGGGGGAGCTCCGTTTATTGCCAAGCTGCTGCTTGGTTCTGCGAGCGTCGATTGTAGTTTGAGGGGCGAAGTACGAATGACAGCAACGCAACAGGTCCCTAGAGCGTTGGCGCAATACACCACGGCGCCGCGTTGTGCGCCAGCGCCATCCACAAGGCCCAGGCGGCGCTCAGTGCCAGCGCGGCGCCAGCGACGCGCACGCCAAGGCGTCCGTGGCCGCCGAATGCGGCATCACCCCGCAAGTGCAGCCACAGCCAAGGCCCTGCCACCATGGACACACTGGTGCCCAAGGCAAACAGCGCCATCACCATGGCCCCACCGGCCACCGACCCGGCCAGTGCCGCCACCAGCAAGGCCGAATACAAGAGCCCGCAGGGCAGCAGCGCCCAGACCACGCCCAGGACCAGCGGTGCACTGGCGCTGCGCACACTCCATTGGCGTGCCGTCTGCCACAGACGGCGTCCCACGCGCTCCAGCCACATCGGCTGTTCCGCCTTGAACAGCAGCAGCAAACCCAAGACCAAAGCAGCCACGTGCAGCAAGCTCCACACCGGGCGCAAGGCCGCAGACTGCACCGTGAGCCAGCCCAAGCCCTGCATGGACGCGGCTGCCAGCGCGCCTAAGGCCGAATAGCCCAGCACGCGCCCGCCTTGGAAAGAAAAAATAGCCTGGTTTTTGCGGGGTCCGGCCGCCTGGCCGATGCCGGCACAGGCCGCACCGCACATGGCGACGCAGTGCGGCCCGCCCACCAAGCCCATTAACAGGGCGGTGCCGGCCAAAGTAGATAGAGGGTTGCTCACCTGACGATGGTAGCCGCGCCTAAAGAATCTTGGAAAAACGGGTCAGGTTGCGGTTGGCCTGCAAGTGGCGGTCAAACACCATGGCCACGGCTCGGACAAAGAACCAGCCGGTTTCCGTCACTTCAATGCTGTCGTGCCCCACAAGCACCAGCCCCTGATCGGCCAAAGGCGCAAGTGCCTCGAGCTCAGCCGCAAAGTGGCGGCGGAAGTCCACCAAATAGGCCAGGGAAATGGACTCGAAGTGCACCGCACCCTGGCACATGATGGCCATGATGACGGCGCGGCGCAGCAAGTCCTCGCGCGTCAGCGCCAGGCCACGTACCACGGGAAAACGACCATGGTTGAGCGCGTCGTAGTAGTCGTCCAGGGTTTTGGCGTTCTGGCTGTAGCTGGGGCCGACACGTCCGATAGAGGACACGCCCAGCGCAATCAGATCGCAGTCGGGTTGGGTGCTGTAGCCCTGGAAATTGCGGTGCAGACGGCCCTGGCGTTTGGCGATGGCCAAGGGGTCGTCTGGCAGGGCAAAGTGGTCCATGCCTACATAGACATAGCCCGCGGCCTGCAGGGCTTCGAGCGATCGGCCCAGCATGGCCACTTTGTCGCCCGCTTTGGGCAAATCCACCTCGTGGATGCGGCGCTGGGGCTTGAAGCGCAGTGGCAGATGCGCGTAGCCGTACAAGGCGATGCGGTCCGGGCGCAATTGGGTGATCTGCGCCAGCGTGCGGTCAAACGAGGCAGCGGTTTGCAAGGGCAGGCCGTAAATCAAATCCACGTTGATGGACTCAAAACCCCGGTCGCGCGCGGCTTGCACCAGAGCAAAAACCTGCTCTGCGGGCTGCACGCGGTGCACGGCAGCCTGTACGGCAGGGTCAAAATCCTGCACGCCAAAGCTCAGGCGGTTAAAACCCATGCGGGCCAAGGCGTCCAGGCGCGAAACGTCCACGGTGCGGGGATCGACTTCAATGGAGAGTTCGGCACCCGATGCGAGCTGAAAATGCTGTTGGAGCAGACCCATCAGCGCGAGCAGCTCTTCATCGTTCATGAAGGTGGGACTGCCGCCCCCCAGATGCAGCTGGCTGACGACGCGGCCTTTTCCGATCAGGTTGGTGTGCAGCGCCAGTTCCAAGGCCAGATAACGCAGGTATTCGGCAGAGCGGCTGTGGTGCTTGGTGATGACCTTGTTGCAAGCGCAGTAGTAGCACAAGGAGGCACAAAAGGGGATGTGCACATAGATGGAGAGCGGCTGCGGCCGGGCACCCTCTTCATTGAAGCGCTGGGCCAGCGTTCGCCTGTAGTCCTCTTCGCCGAAGGCCTCTACAAACCGGTCTGCCGTCGGGTAGGAGGTGTAACGCGGACCCGCTACATCAAATTTTTGGAGCAGCTCCAGGCTCAGCGGAATGGACATGGCGATTCGTCAGGGTAATGTTTCTTTCAACATCGATAATGTGCGTTAGCCCACAGTTCGGGGGTTTGACATGTGTCAACATCGCCTCAGACGCCCGAAAATTGGTTTACCAGGAGTAGCCCCCATGTTCGATCCAGCACAAAAGAGCGTTGCAAATCCCGCGTCGAGCGCGCCTTCCATGGCGCACACCGCGAATGTGATTCCGATCAACAGCCACAACATCAAAATTGCCTGCTCCAACTGCAATTTGCGCGAGTTGTGCATGCCCTTGGGCCTCAACCATGATGAGCTGGACAAGATTGACACCGTGGTCAACCTGCGGCGCAAGGTCAAAAAAGGCAATTTGCTGTTCCACAACGGCGACAAATTCACCAGCCTCTACGCGATTCGCATTGGATTCTTTAAGTCCTATGTAGCGTCTGAAGACGGCCATGAGCAGGTGACCGGTTTTCAGATGGCGGGCGAGGTGCTGGGGCTGGACGGCATTGCCAGCGACAACCACACCTGCAACGCCATCGCCTTGGAAGACTCCGAGGTCTGCCTCATGCCATTTGACCGGATCGAAGAGCTTTCGCGTGAGATTCCATCCATGCAGCGCCATGTGCACAAGATCATGAGCCGGGAAATCGTGCGGGAGAACGGCATCATGCTGCTACTGGGCAGCATGCGCGCCGAAGAGCGCCTGGCGGCGTTCTTGCTGAACCTGGTGGATCGCCTGCACGCCAGGGGTTTTTCGCAGTCCGAACTGGTGCTGCGCATGACGCGCGAAGAGATTGGCAGCTATTTGGGCCTCAAGCTCGAAACGGTGAGCCGCGCCTTTTCCAAGTTTGCCGATGACGGTTTGGTCGAGGTGGACAAGCGCAACATCCGCATCCTGCGCAGCGACTTGCTGCGCGAGATGATCAGCCGCCCCGAATGCGAATGAGAATTACGGC
Source organism: Comamonadaceae bacterium (assembly GCA_947447985.1). Classification (GTDB taxonomy): domain Bacteria; phylum Pseudomonadota; class Gammaproteobacteria; order Burkholderiales; family Burkholderiaceae_C; genus Allorhodoferax. The sequence goes on along the minus strand of CANFLX010000030.1, from coordinate 18,012 downwards.
TTAGGCTTCACAACCACACCCGTGGCAGCATGGTTGCGCGCCTGCATGGCTGGCGCCAAACTGCTTGCCTGCGCACCCTGCGTTTGGCTGAGCTCAACGCCCTTGCGGTAGTAATCCTCATCGACCACCGTGTCCATGCCGATATAGGCCAGGTAAAAGGTAAAAAAGCTGGCGACCACCACCACGGCGGGGCCGGACAAGACCATCCAAACGTGACCGTGTTTCCACCAAGGTGCTGCGGTCGCTGGGGCAATGGAAGGCATTTTTTTCTCCTTAACGCGGAACGATAAACACGGTCTTTTCGATCACCACAGCCTTGCTGTCCTGACCATCGACTTCAAAATGAATCGGGTGGGAGCCAGGTTTGACGGACTCCACTGGCACTTGCAAACGCACGACCACCCAGCGGGACTGCGCCGCATCAATCACGAGGTCAGCGTCGGTGACCACTTTGAGCCCATCCAAACCATCGGCCTGAATATGCACACGCTGCGCTTGCTCCGAGGCGTTCATGATCTGCAGCCGAAATACGTTTTCGATCATTCCGCCGTCGACCTCGCGTGACAAGGTCGCGCGATCGCGCTCCACGTCCACCTTGAACGGCGCGCGGTGGGCCAAGCTCCACAACATGAGGCCGATGACAGACCACAAAATCAAGGTGTAAATCAGCACCCGGGGACGGAACACGTGGCGCAGGGTTTGGCTTTGGGTCCAGTGCTGGTTGACCGCGTTTTCGGTGGAGTATTTCACCAAGCCGCGCGGGTAGTTCATTTTGTCCATCACCTCATCGCACACATCGGCACACGCGCCACAACCAATGCATTCGTACTGCAGCCCATTGCGGATATCGATACCGGTGGGGCAGACCTGCACGCACAAACTGCAATCGACACAGGCGCCCAGACTGCTTTGAGCGAGGTCGACTTTTTTAGAGCGTGCACCGCGGGGTTCACCCCGCTGGGCGTCATAGGTCACGATCAGCGTGTCTTTGTCGAACATCGCACTTTGAAAGCGGGCGTAGGGGCACATGTGCTTGCAGACCTGCTCGCGCATAAAGCCTGCGTTGCCGTAGGTCGCAAAGCCGTAAAAGAACACCCAAAACATTTCCCAGGGCCCCACATCGAGGTTGAAAAACTCATGCCCCAACACGCCAATCGGCGTGAAATAACCGACAAAGGTGAACCCCGTCCACACCCCCACAGCCAACCAGATGGCGTGTTTAGCGGCTTTGCGTCCGAGCTTTTCCCAGGTAAAGCCAGCTGCATCGCGGCGCATGCGGGCAGAGCGGTCGCCTTCGGTGTGCTTTTCTATCCAAAGAAAGATTTCGGTGTACACCGTTTGCGGGCAGGCATAGCCGCACCACAAACGCCCTGCCACCGCAGTGAACAGAAACAAGGACAAGGCGGAGATCACCAGCAAGCCCGTCAGGTAAATGAAGTCCTGCGGGTACAGCACCAGGTTGAAGATATAAAAACGCCGCGCGCCCAGGTCAAACAGCACCGCCTGCCGTTGGCCCCAGTCCAGCCAGGGAAGGCCATAAAAAACGAGCTGCGTCAAAAAAACCGTGGCCCAGCGCAGGCGCGAGAAGAATCCCGACACGCTGCGTGGATAGATTTTTTTGTGCGCCTCGTAGAGCGACACCATTTCTGGCGTCGCATCTGGCGGCGCAGCGATCGGACTGTTGTCCGGTGAGACCGCAATCGGAATGGTCTTGCGCTCGGTCGGGGAATCGTTGATCAAAAGTTCTCTACTTCAAAAGGCCGGCTCAAGGATTCGACAGGCTCCAGACATAGCTGGCCAGCACGTGGATTTGCGCCTCAGTCAACTTCTTGGCCTGCGCGGGCATTTGATTGACTTTGCCGTTGTTCACCATGTTGATGATGGCTGCTTCGCCATAACCATGCAGCCAAATTTTGTCACTCAGGTTCGGCGCGCCCAGCGCTTGGTTGCCCCGTCCGTCGGCGCCATGGCAAGCCGCACACACCGTGAACTTGGACTTGCCCAAAGCAGCACGTACAGAATCGTGCGGGCTACCGGAGAGGCTCAGCACATAGTTGGCCACGTTTTTCACGTCGTCAGGCGTTCCCACTGCAGCGGCCATGGGAGGCATTTGGCCGATGCGACCCAAGGTCAGGGTTTCCTTGATTTTGTCCGGGGTTCCGCCGTGCAGCCAGTCGCCATCGGTCAGATTGGGAAAGCCTTTGGAGCCATGCGCATCCGAGCCATGGCACTGCGCGCAGTTGTTCATGAACAAGCGTTCGCCAATCGCGTGGGCTTGGGGATCTTTGGCTACCGCCTCAGGCGCCATGGCGGTAAAACGGGCGTACAACGGCGCTTCGGCCAGGTTGGCTTTTTGCACTTCAGCGTCGTACTGGCCAGAAGAGGTCCAGCCGAGCTGGCCCGTCGATTTTCCCAGTCCGGGGTAGAGGGCCAAATACACAAAGCCAAACACCACGGTGATCACAAACAACCACACCCACCAGCGGGGAAGCGGGTTATTCATCTCGCGCAAGTCGCCGTCCCAGACGTGACCGGTGGTGTTGTCATGGGCCGTCATGGCGCGGGCTTTGCCGCTGAACCACAGCAGCAGCAAGCAAGCCAGCATGCCAATGACGGTGATGGAGGCCACGAACAGGGCCCAAAAATTACTGGTGAAATCACTCATATCAATTCCTTGTGCGTTTTTCCATCAATCCTGCGTGAAAGGCAGGTTGGCCGCTTCCGTGAAATCAGCCTCGCGACGGCGTGACCACGCCCAGCGCATGATGCCGATGAAGATCGCAAAGCTCACCAGGGTGACTACTGCGCGCAATGTGTTGATGTCCATAGCAGTCTTCCGGGTTTATTTCAGGGTGAGGCCAAGCATCTGCAGGTAGGCGATCGTGGCGTCCAGCTCGGTTTTGCCTTTCACTTCCTCAGACGCTGCCGCAATTTGGGCATCGGTGTAAGGAACACCCACCCGGCGCAGCGCTTGCATATGGGCCGGCAGCGAAGCCGCATCCACCAGGTTCTTTTCCAACCACGGGTAGGCTGGCATGTTGGACTCCGGCACCAAATCGCGGGGATTGGTCAGGTGGATACGATGCCACTCGTCGCTGTACTTGGCACCCACGCGGGCCAGGTCGGGACCCGTGCGCTTGCTACCCCATTGGAAGGGATGGTCGTACACCGACTCGCCAGCCACCGAGTAATGGCCGTAGCGCAAGGTCTCGGCCCGGAAGGGGCGAATCATTTGCGAGTGGCAGTTGTAGCAACCTTCGCGGGTATAGATATCGCGCCCCGCCAACTGCAAGGGCGTGTAGGGCTGCACTCCGGGAATCGCCTCGGTGGTCGATTTCTGGAAAAACAGCGGGACGATCTCGACCATGCCGCCGGCCAGCAGGACCAGCAGGATCAGCACAATCATCAGAAAGTTGCTGGTTTCGATCTTTTCGTGCGAGAGGCTCGATGTGGAATTTTCTTTAGCCATGGTTCGATCCTTGGAATTTAGGCGTGGGCCGCGACAGCTGGAATCGTCACCAATTCAGCGCGCCCATTGGTGGCGGTTTTCAGGGTGTTCCAGAGCATGATCAACATGCCGCTCAGGTACAACAGGCCACCGAGCAAACGCAACACGTAGAAGGGATAGGTCGCCTTGACGGATTCCACAAAGGTGTAGGTCAGGGTGCCATCCGGATTGATGGCGCGCCACATCAGGCCTTGCATCACACCGGCAATCCACATCGCAGCGATGTAAATCACGATACCGACCGTGGCCGTCCAGAAATGGATTTCAATGGCTTTGACGCTGTACATCTGTTTTTGGCCAAACAGGCGAGGAATCAGGTAGTACATGGAACCCATGGTTACCAAGCCCACCCAACCCAAAGCGCCCGAGTGCACGTGGCCCACGGTCCAGTCGGTGTAGTGGCTCAAGGCGTTGACGGTCTTGATGGACATCATTGGGCCTTCGAAGGTACTCATGCCGTAGAAGGACAAGGAGACGATCAGGAAACGCAGGATCGGGTCGTCGCGCAGCTTGTGCCAGGCACCCGACAGGGTCATGATGCCGTTGATCATGCCGCCCCAGCTGGGAGCCAGAAGAATCAGGGAGAACACCATACCGACCGACTGCGTCCAGTCCGGCAAAGCGGTGTAGTGCAGGTGGTGCGGGCCCGCCCACATATAGGTAAAAATCAGTGCCCAGAAGTGGACGATGGACAGGCGGTAGCTGTAGACGGGACGACCGGCTTGCTTAGGGATGAAGTAATACATCATGCCCAAGAAGCCTGCGGTCAAGAAGAAGCCCACCGCGTTGTGTCCGTACCACCACTGCACCATGGCGTCTTGCACACCGGCATAGGCAGAGTAGGACTTCATCCAGCCTGCGGGAATGGCGGCGCTGTTCACCAGGTGCAGCAAGGCCACCGCCAAAATGAAGGCGCCGAAGAACCAGTTGGCGACATAAATATGTTTGACCTTGCGCGTACCCAGGGTGCCAAAAAACACCACGGCAAATGCCACCCACACCAGCGTGATCAGGATGTCAATGGGCCACTCGAGTTCGGCATATTCTTTGCCTTGGGTGTAGCCCAGCGGCAGAGAGATGGCAGCCGCCAAAATCACCAGCTGCCAACCCCAAAACGTCCAGCTGGCCAAGTTGCCGCCAAACAAGCGCACCTGGCAGGTTCTTTGTACGACGTAATACGCTGAGGCAAACAAGCCGCAGCCACCGAAAGCGAAGATCACCGCGTTGGTGTGCAGCGGCCGAAGGCGGCCATAAGTGAGCCAGGGAATACCAAAGTTGAGCTCTGGCCAGGCCAATTGGGCGGCAATGATGACCCCCACCAGCATTCCAACCACCCCCCACACCACAGTCATGATGGCAAATTGCCGAACGACGGTGTCGTTGTAGCTCGTTGCCTGCTGATTTGCGAATGCCATACCGATGTCCTCTTTTGAATTGACCTTGCGCACGAGTGTGTCTGCAATGGCTTCAAAGTGACTTGACGCAAATCAAGTGCCCAACAAAGAGCGCTGGGTGACAGACAAAAACGCTAGGGTTCGCGAAGGATTCGCTCCCCTTCGGCCTCAATATCCTCGAACTGACCCCGGTCGATCGCCCACCACAGGCCCACCAGAATCAGAAAAACCAGGACCACCGAAAGGGGGATGAGCAAATACAAAATGTCCAAGAAAGGCCTCCAATCAGCGCTTAGGGCTCAGCGCGCGACAAGCGCAATGCATTGCCGACGACCAGCAAAGAGCTGCCAGCCATGCCCAAGCCCGCCGCCCAGGCCGGCAACATGCCCGCCACCGCCAGCGGCACACAGACTGCGTTGTACACCAAGGCCCAGGCCAGGTTTTGCCGTACCACAGCCATGGTGCGCCGCGCGAGCAAAAGGGTTTGCGCCACCGGCATCAGTTCACTTGCGAGCACCACAAAGTCCGATTGCGCCTGGGCCAGTGGCACGGCCTGGCCCAGCGCAAAAGAGACCTGGGCCCCTGCGAGTACGGGCGCATCGTTGAGGCCGTCACCTACCATCGCCACGCTGCGTCCCTGCGCTTGCAGCGTCCGCAACGCTTGCAGCTTCTCGTTGGGCGAACAGGCTCCCTGCGCATGGGCGATACCCAGAGTCCGGGCCACCCGCTCCACCGCAGTCGCCTTGTCGCCGGAGAGCACCCGCACCTCCACGCCCGCTGAGCGCAAGGCGTCCACACTTGCTTTGGCATCGCTGCGCAAAGCTTCCGAGAGGGCAAAAGTAGCCACCCAGCCTTGGTCGTCGCTGAGCATGACTTCGGTGTCGGCGTCAGCCGTCGGGACCACACCGCAAAACACCGCAGACCCCAGCCGCAAAGTGTGGGAGTCGCCCACGCTTGCCACGACGTCGCCTGTCAGGCCCTGCCCCGCAAGCTCCGTGGCACTTTCACATTGCCACGTCCTTGCATCGGGCGTTGCGGCTTGCCCGCGCAACTGCGCCTGCACCAAGGCGCGCGAAACCGGATGCAAAGAGTGGCGCGCAAGCGCCGCCGCCCAGGCCAAGGCCCGAGCGTCAGGTACATCCGCGCGGGTTTTCACACTGCACACCTGCAACTGGTCCCGACTAAGCGTGCCGGTTTTGTCAAACACGACGGTATCCACCCGCGCCAACTCTTCGAGCGCCTGCAGACGCCGCACCAACACACCACCACCCGCGAGCCGCCCGGCAGCCGCCAGCATGGCAGCCGGCGTTGCCAGCGACAAAGCGCAAGGGCAGGTCACCACCAACACCGACACAGCCACCATCAGCGCGCGCTCCGGATCGCGGTCCCACCACCAGACGGCAGCACCTGCAGCGCTCAGCATGACGGCCAGCAAAAAGGGTTTGGCCAGTCGGTCTGCAAGCAGGGCCAGCGTCGGTTTGGCGGCGGAAGCCGCCTCCATCAGCGCCACGATTTGGGCATATCGGGTGTTGTTGGCCACGCGCTTGACACGGACCCACAGCGTGGCCCCCAGGTTAAAGCTTCCGGCGAGCACTTCCGCGCCCACTTCACGCCGCAAGGGGCGCGATTCACCCGTCAGCAAGGCTTCGTCCACACTGCTGGCGCCCTGCTCCACCACACCATCTGCGGCAAACGACTGTCCGCTTTGCACGCGCAAGAGGTCTCCAACAACAATGCGGCGAACCGCCACGCGTTCCCACGAACCGTCTGCAGTCTGGCGCTCGGCACCTTCGGGCATGCGGTTCATCACCGCTTCCAAGGCGCCGGCCGTGCGGGCACGCAGGCGCAATTCCAGCCAGCGTCCACTCAACAAAAAGAAGACGAACATGGTCAGAGAGTCGAAATAGACTTCGCGCCCGAAGATGCCGGACGGCTCAAAGGTCCCGGCGGTGCTGACGGCAAAGGTCACCGCGATCCCGAGCGCGACCGGCAAGTCCATGCCGATGCGTCGGTGCAGCACGTCGTTCCACGCACTGCGAAAGAAACCGCCACAAGAAAAAAACACGACTGGCAAGGTCAACACCCAGGACGCCCAGCGCAGAAGGGCTTCCATTTCGGCGCTGAGGTCGCCAGCGCGCGCGGTGTAAGCGGGGTAGGCATACATCATCACTTGCATCATGCACAGGCCCGCCACCAACCAGCGCCACAGTGCTGCACGGTTCTCGGCCTTGCGCTGGGTGTTGGCAAAGGCGTCATTGGCGGGCACCACCTGGTAGCCGCTGCCAACGACTGCGCCCATCCAATGCGAGGGCTGTACCCGTCCGGCCTGCCACTGCACCGTGGCCCGCTGGCCGCTGGCGCTCACGGCGGCCGTTTGCACGCCCGGCACTTTGCGCAGCGCCTCTTCCACCGTCACCGAGCAAGCGGCGCAGTGCATGCCACCTATCACCACCTGGGACTCCCACAGACCGGTGGCGGCATCGACCAAGCGACTAAAGGCGCCCCACTCCTGGGGATCGTCAAGCAATTGAAAGGGTGCGGCGGTCGGCATGGTCAGCCCTCAAGTGTGCCTGAGTGGCCGAGATACCTGTTGATCCACGTCAACTTTGGAAATTCATTCACTGCTAGCCTCATGGCAAACACACTGAGAGGGTCCATTTATGTACACACGCATCCTGGTTGCCACCGACGGCTCTGATCTGTCGCAAAAAGCCATTGCAACGGCGATAGACCTGGCTGCAGCCTGCAAGGCCGAGTTGATCGCCTTTCAAGCCGTGCCGCCCTACCCCATCAGCTACTTTGAAGGCGGTATCGCCATCGACGGCGCTGAAATTGCCCGCGTTGAAAGTTCGTGGACCGAAAGCGCCCTGAACCATGTGCGCGCCATCGCAAAAACGGCGGCCGACAAAGGGGTCAAAGCCCAGGCCTTGACCAAACGATCCGATGTGGTGTCCAACGCCGTGATTGCGGTCGCAAAAGAGCAGCACTGTGACTTGATCGTGATGGCCTCCCACGGGCGGCGGGGCCTCTCCCGTTTGCTGCTGGGCAGCGAGACCCAGCAAGTGCTGACCCACGCATCCACCGCGGTCCTGGTCGTGCGCTAGACCGACGGCGCGTCCGCAAAGCGGTCGCGAATCGCCAGGACCTCGGACCAGGCGCCCAAAAAGGCGTCGACGCATTGCGGATCAAAATGCGTTCCCTTGCCAGTGCGCAGGTAGTCCACTGCGCGTTCCAGTGGCCAGGCAGCCTTGTAGGGGCGCGATGAGGTCAGCGCGTCAAAGACATCAGCCACGGCCACGATGCGGCAAAACAAGGGAATTGCGTCGCCTTGGAGCCCCTGCGGGTAGCCACTTCCGTCGAATTTTTCATGGTGGCCCAAAGCAATGCTGGCACCGGCTTTGAGCAAGGGCGAAGTGCTGTCTTTGAGGAGTTCATAGCCGTAGGCCGCATGCTGCTGCATAACAGCCAATTCATCCGGGTCAAGTTGTCCCGGCTTGAGCAGCACCCGATCCGGTATGGCCACTTTTCCGATGTCATGCATGGTGGAGGCGTCCAGCAGTAACTCCTGGTCCTCCGGGGAAAGTTTCAGTTCGCGCGCGATCAGCTGCGCATAGTGGGCCATGCGCACAATATGCATGCCGGTGTCCGCGTCGCGGTATTCGGCCGCTTTGGCCAAGCTCATCACCGTTTCGCGTTCACGCTCGCGCACTTCCCGGGTGGCGACACGCACACTTTCAGCCAACCAGGCCGCCTGGTTGGTCAGCTTGCGGGTGGCGTCACTGAGTTTGAGCAAATTCTTCACACGGGCCAAAAATTCGATCGGGTCCACTGGCTTGGACAAAAAGTCCTCCACCCCCGATTCCAGCGCGTGGTAGCGCACGGCGCGCTCCTCGTTCGCGGTGACCATCAACACCGGAATGGCATGGTCGCTGGGAATTTCCCGGAACCGGCGCAGAAACTCCAGCCCATCCATGGCGGGCATCATGAAGTCCACCACCACCAGATCTACCGCCGTGGAACGTGCGAACTCCAGCGCCAGGCCAGGGTCGGTGAAGGCGTGTGCCTGCGCAGGCTCGAGCCGCTGGACCAGATTGCCCAGCAACTGCAGGTTCAGTTCAGCGTCATCGACAACGAGTACGCGCTGTACCACGGATCAATGACCCTGCAGGGGCGGGAAAGCGCGGTCGCTGCGCCCGGCCCACAGCCACAGGGCCGCACCACCGATCAGCATGGGCATGCACAGCCATTGCCCCATGCTCATGCCCAGTGACAGCAGGCCCAAATGCGCATCGGGCTCGCGGAAAAATTCTGCAATAAATCGAAAGCTGCCATATCCCACCAGGAATGCTGCAGCAACGCGCCCGCGCTTGGGCTCGGTGCTCGCGTACCACCACAGCAGCACAAACAGCAACATGCCTTCGAGCAAAAATTGGTATATCTGAGACGGGTGGCGGGGTGCGTCGCCCGCACCGCGAAACACCATGCCCCAGGGCAATCCAGGGTCGGCAAGCCTGCCCCACAACTCGCCGTTGATGAAATTGCCCACGCGTCCGGCGGCCAGACCCGTCGGCACACAGGGCGCCACAAAATCAGCCACCTGCCAAAAGCTGCGCTGGCGGGAATGCGCAAACCACACCATGGCCGCAATCACACCGAGCATGCCGCCGTGAAAACTCATGCCCCCTTGCCAAAGGGCCACGATGTCCAGCGGGTGGCTGGCGTAGTAGGCGGGCTTGTAAAAGAGGCAATAGCCGATGCGCCCTCCCAGCACCACACCCATGACACCCAGGAACAGCAGGTCTTCAACGTCGCTGTACACCCAGGGAATTTGCCCCTGGCTGCTGGCAAATGGCGTGTGCGCCAAACGACGCTTTCCCAGCCATAAAAAAAGGCCGAACGCGGCCAAATAGGTCAGGCCGTACCAATGAATGGCCAAAGGCCCTAACTGCAACGCGACCGGGTCAATTTGCGGGTGAATAAGCATGGGGCTATTGTGCCTTGGCGGCTGTGCAAGGCAGAGAAATAACTGAAAATCCAAGTGTCGGCGCCCAGCCGCCCCACCCCCGTCTAAGGAATTTCTCTATGCGCACCTGGATACCCGCCATGGCATTGTCTCTGAGCATGCTGACCCCCGCTGCACACGCCGGCCCCTGGGAAGACGGCTATGCCGACTACCAGCGCAAAGACTATGCCGCTGCGGTGGCCAAATGGCGGGGTGTGGCCCAGTCGGGCAACCGCGAAGCGCAGTCCTTGCTGGGCATCATGTACGCGTTCGGCCAAGGCGTTCAGCAGGACTATCCGCAGGCGATTCAATGGCTGCGCATGGCTGCTGCCCAAGGGGAGAACAAAGCGCAGTTCAAGCTTGGCAGCATGTATGCCAACGGCCAAGGATTTACGCGCGACCACCAGCGCGCGGCGATGTGGTTTTTGATGGCCATCCAAAACGGCAACCCCAAGGCAGAGAAGGAGTTGGCCAAATCCAAAGCGGAGCTCAGCGACAGCGAGTTCGCCACGGCCAATCGCTGGGCACAGACCTGCATCAAGCGCGAATACCAGGGCTGCGACTAAGCCCAGTCGAGGGGCTTTACTGCCCCTCTTTGAATTTCACGGTGATGCTGATGCGCCGGTTGCGCGGATCTTTCGGGTCGTTGGTGTTGTAGGGCACCGTGTCCGCAACGCCTTCAATTTGCACAAAACGGGCGGCGGCGACACCGTTCTTTTCGAGTGTTGCGCGGGTGGTCTCAGCCCGCTCGGCGGACAAAGACCAGTTGTTGCGTCCGTCTTTGTTGGCAAATCCCACGCTGTCGGTGTGGCCGCGCACACTGATTTTGTTGGGCATGGCTTCCAGCGACTTCGCGATTTCCGCCAGCAGCGCCTGCGCCTTCGGTTGCAGCTTGGTGGTACCCAGAGGAAACATGGAGAAGTCGGCTTTGTCGATGACTTCAATGCGCAAACCTTCTTTGTCCCGCACAAACTGAACCTGGTTTTTCACCTGTTCCAGCGCGGGATTGGCTTGAAGCTGCTCTTTGACTTCCTTCTCCAACTGGTCAAAGCTGGCACTGTCTTTGGACTGGCTGCCGCCCTGGCCTTCGGTTTGGTTTTGGTTCTTGGCGTCGTTGTCGCGCGCGTTCTCGCTGTTGGGCGAGGGGTCGTTTTCGGTTGGACCGCCCTCGGAGCGTGGGGTCAGGCGCTCCATAGGCGCTGTTTGCTTGGCGGTGTAGGGAAAGCCGTCCGGGTCAATGATGGAGCGTCCGCCCAAAATGCCGTTGGAGCCGGCCAAAGCGCCCATGGTGATCTGGCTTTGGGACGCCGGCTTGAAATAGTCCGCCACGCTTTTGCGCTGCGAATCGTTGGTGGCGCCCAAAATCCACATCAACAAGAAGAAGGCCATCATGGCGGTCATCATGTCGGCCAGCGCGATCTTCCAGGCACCGCCGTGGGCGCCACCGTGACCGGCTGCAATCTTTTTGACAATGATGGGCGCCAGCGCCTCTTCGGCCGGTGGCGCTTCGACGTCTGCGGCAGGCGCCTCGCCACCCGCTGCGGCAGCAGCGGCCTCGGCCTCGGCGGCCAGTTTCTCTTCTTCGCTGGCGGGTGCCGCCTCGGTCGCCATGCTTATTTACCTCGCAAACCGTCGAATACTTCTGCGAAGCTGGGTTGGTTGTGGTGGCTGATGCACACGCGTGCAGCCTCCAAAATCAGGGGCATGGGGTGGCCATGCATGGTGCCAATGATGATTTGCTTGACGACGCCATACATGCAGGCCTCGTCTTCAATGATTTGCGCCAAACGCTTGGCGAAGGGCTCGAAAAAGCCATAGGCCAAGAACACGCCGATAAACGTCCCCACCAGGGCCGCACCCACCAGGCCACCCAGAATTGCAGGGGGTTGGTCGATCGCATCCATGGTCTTCACCACACCCATCACGCAAGACACAATCCCCAGCGCGGGCAAAGCACCGGCCAGGGTGGCAATGGCGTCAGACGCCTTGAGTTCGTCGTGGTGGTGGGTTTTGATGGCGCTGTCCATCACCTCTTCCACAGCCATGGGGCTGAGCGTGCCTTGCGAGACCACCATCAAGCGCACCGTGTCGGTAATCAGGTGCAGCAGGGCGTGGTCGGCCAGGAGCTTGGGGTATTCGCTGAAGATGGCACTGGACTCTGGCGTCTCAATATGGGCTTCAAGCGCCACAGCGCCTTCGGCCTTGAGGGTCTTCATGACCTTGGAGACACAGAAAATAGTATTGAGGTAGTCGTCTTTGTGGTACTTGGCGCCCTTGAAGGTGCGCCCGATGCCGGCGAGCACCGCCTTGACCACGTCCGGGCTGTTGCCGATCAGCATACCGCCGATGGCCGAACCCAAAATACACCAGCCCTCAATCGGTGCCGCGTGAACGAACGGATGCAAATTACCGCCGCCGACCAGAAAGCTGCCGAAGACGCAGACATTCAAAAACACGATACCAATGATGCCAAACATAGTGGTTCCCAAAAAAGGACAGTGGACGCCCTCTTCCAGGGGTGGTCCACTTGGTCAAACCCGCCCTTTCGGGCGGCCGCAAAAAATACCGGCTGTGCGCTAGTGGTACTGGCCGCCTGCCTGGCTGGGCAAAAGCGCCGGCACTTCCTGCCACGCACTGCGAATTTCACTCATCAAACCGTGTACTTCCTGCAATGCGGCCATATCGTTGTGCGCATTGGCATAAATCAGACGGCGGGAGACATAGTCGTACAAATCATTCAAGTTCTGTGCCAGTTCGCCACCCTTGGCGAAATCGAGCGAACCCTTCAAGCCAATCACGATGCGGCTGGCGCGCGCAATGCACTTGCCTTTTTCCTGGATGGCGCCATGGGCCAAGTGGCCTTGGGCCGCCATCAGCGAATCGGTCAGGCCGTCGAACAGCATCTGAATCAGGGCCACGTTGTTGGCCACCGAGGCTTGGGAAGCCAGGTTGTCGGCGCCATAAGATTCCATGGCTTTGAACTGAAGTCGCATGTCGGTTTCTCCTACTGGGTTTGCGTACCCACTAGGCATCGGCCCGGCCGGAAAAAACTTGAGGGCTGGCACGGTGTGCGTCCTAAGCATTGCGGCGCGCCTTGGCGGAGGCCGGCTTTTCGGCCACTTCAATTTTCAGGCTGGTCCGTAGTTTTTTCACCACAGCCGTCAGCAATTGGCTGATGCGCGACTCCGTCACACCCAGAATTTCCCCGATTTCCTTGAGATTGAGCTCTTCGACGTAATACAAGGACATCAGCAACTGGTCGCGCTCGGGCAGCTCGGCAATGGCTTCGGTGACCGCGCCCATGAACTGCTCGTGCTCCACGATGGCATCAGGCTGGCGGGTGCGCTCGTCGGCGATGCCCATCACCTCGTCGGTCATCACCTCCATGGACAGGGTCTCAAAACGTTTGGCATTACCGCGGCGTTTTTGAAAAATTTCCAGGTCGTCACCCATGTGGTCGGCCAGTTCAGATTGCGTGGGCGCACGGCCCAGCTCACTGGCCAGGGTGTTGGTGGCCTGGTTTTCAGACTTGTTAAAAGCCACGGCCGAGCGAGGCAGGTACGACAACTGCCGCACTTCGTCCAGGATAGCCCCGCGCACGCGGCTCAAGGCGAAACTTTCAAACTCAATGCCTTTGGTCGGGTTGAAGGCACGCGCAGCCTCCAGCAAACCGATCATTCCCACCTGGATCAGCTCGTCGAGCTCCATAAAGGGGGGAATACGCACCTTTAAATGCAAGGCCACCCGTTTGACCAGGCCGAGGTGCGCCAACACCAGCGCTTCGCTGTTGTCGTGTGCGTCCTCGTAGAGGCGGGTGGAAACAACCATCGGGACGGTCAGGCTTGGTGGCGCACCAGGCGTTCCACAAAAAACTGCATGCCGCCCGAGAAGTTCTCGATCGGCGCCATCTGGGTGACCGCCTTGGCCAAGCGCTTGAAATCACGCGCACTGTTGCTGCGCGGGGCAAATTCCATCACCGGCTCAAACTTTTTGTGCGCGGCCAGCACCATGTCATCGTGCTCAATCGAGCCGAGGTAGTGGGTGGTGAAGTTCAGAAACTGCGCGCACACCTGGTTGATACGGCGAAACAGGTTTTGACCATCGGCCTGGCTGCCCACGGCATTGGGAATGACGTAAATCTCGTTCAAGTCGTAGTCCTGAATCAGTACTTTGATCGTGCCGTAGGCGTCTGCAATGGACGACGGGTCATCGCGCACGACAATAAAGCGGCGCTGGCAAGCCCCCATAAAGGCCAACACCGAGGGCGAAATACCGGCCGCCATGTCCACAATCAGGTAATCAATCTCGTCTTCCAAGGCGCTGAAGGCCTGCACGATGCGCGAGGCCTGGACGCGGGTGAGCGCCGCCAACTCCTTCACGCCCGAGGCGCCAGGCACCAGCATGACGCCGTGGCGCGAAGTGACAGTGATCTCTTGCAGCGTTTTTTGACCACTCATGAAGTGGCTCAGGTTGAACGGGCAGGCGCAACCCAGCGCAATTTGCGAGTTGGCCAGTCCCAGATCGGCGTCAAACAACATCACACGGTGGCCTTGCTGGCTCAGTGCGATGGCCAAATTGACCGCCACGGTGGTTTTACCGACACCGCCTTTGCCGCTAGCAACACCGATCACTTCGGTACGAACTGACTTCTTCATTTTTTATAAATTCTGGTTATTCAATTGAATGGTCCGCGCATGCCCCGTGGGCTGGCAGGAGGGGCCAGTCGCGGTGAGGGGGGCTGCAGTTTGATCGGCATGGGTTTGGCCACCTGGATGGGGGCAATCGTTTCAGTGCCACGTGAGAGTTGGGCGACCGCCATTTCCACCAAAGCACTGGTGCTGAGGTCCATTCTGAGCGCCTGGAGAGAGGCACCGTCGCTGGCGGCTGAAAGCGACAGAAAATTATCGCAGAGAAATTCGACCAGGGGCCAGGGCTGCACCGACTCATCGAGCTTGCTGACCATCAGGCTGTTCCAGCGGATGCCGGCATTGCGCAGCACCCGGCGCAGGGTGGCCGACGATGCGTCCGCAGCCAGCACCGCATGGGCCTCACAGGCCGGGCAGGCGGTCTGCACTTCGGTCACCCGGGCGGCCATTTGGCTGCCGCCGCTGTCAATCAACACCAAGGTGCGCGCGCTCAAACGGTTGAGCACGGCCACCAAAGCGGCCGGGGTATCGGCCCGGAAACACTCCACGCCCGCCTGAGCGGCCAGCGTTTGGGTGTGCGCCCAAGCGCCCATGCGCTCATCCTGGTAGCTCACGATGGCCACTTTGTCAGCGCCGATCTGGGCAGCGGCCTGATTGGCCAAACGCATGACCATCATGGTTTTGCCCGAACCCGAGGGGCCTGCCAGCAAGTGCACGCCGGTTTGCGGCACCGCCACGTTGGGCCGGCGGGCAATCTCTTCGAGTTGGTTGCGCACGGCGGCCAGTGCCTCCTGCTCGCTTCGCATGTCTTTGACGGTGTCCAGCAGCAGCGTGCGCAGGCCCGTAGGCATGCCGGCGTGCGTGAAGGAGGTCATCAGGTCTTCCACTTCCGCCGAGAGGTTCAGGCTGGCCTGCCAGCCGGTGGTTTTTTGGCTCAGGGCAATCTCGCGGCGCAGACTGGCCAGCTCGTCACGAATCAAGTCCATGATTTCGCGGCTGCGCAAGTAGTCGCGCTCATCGTCCGCTTTGGCCAGCGTGGGCTCCTTGCGGGTGGCTTGCAATTCTTTGCCCCCGCCTTGGACTTGCTCCAGATGCTTGGCAAACGCCACGGTCGCCTCGGGCGGCGCAAAGACCGGACCCGTCTGCACCGCGGGAGACACCGTGGACTCCAGATGCTGTTCGTCAATATCCAAGGCCACGACGAGCTCGGTCTGGCCGCCCACGGTGTGGTTGGAGATCACCAGCACGTTGCGGCCGTACAGAGCCATGGCGCGCTCAGTGGCGCTCTTGGTGTCGTTGGCGAGGATGCGTTTGAGTTCCATGGCAGTCTTGTTTTGCTAAGTGGGGCTTGAATTCAGGCGTCGCGGGGGCGGGTGCGCCCTAGCGGCGAACCTCATTGGGGTTGGTTTCTGCGTGCACGGTGTGAATCACTTTGACCGATTGGTCGTCTGGAATCTCACCGTAGGACAAGATCACGAGCTCGCTCACGCGGTGGCGGACCGACTTGGCCAGCCAGGGGCGGATGGCGGGCGACACCACCAGCACCGCGCTGTGGCCTTCGTCTTCGACCGCCTTGGTGCCGTCACGCAACGCGCTGAACAGGCGCTCGGCGAGACCGGGCTCAATCACCATGTTCTGGCCCTGGCCTTGCTGTTGCAGCACGTTGTGCAGCAATTGCTCCAAACCGGGGTCCAGCGTCATCACGGACAGCGTGTCTTTGTCGTCCACCAGGCCTTGCACAATCATGCGGCCCAGGCGGGGGCGCACCAGCGAGGTCAGTTGCTCAGGGTCTTGGGTGCGACCGCTGACTTCGGACAAGGTCTCGACGATGGTGCGCATGTCGCGAATCGAGACGCCGTCGCCCAGCAGGCTTTGCAAAGTGCGCGTCAACACGCCCAGCGACAGCTTGGAGGGCACCAGGTCTTCGACCAGCTTGGGCGAGCGGGCGGTCAATTTGTCCAGCAACTGCTGCACTTCGTCGTGGCTGAGCAAATCAGAGGCGTTGTCGCGCAGCACTTTGTTCAGGTGGGTGGCAACCGCTGTGGCGGAATCCACCACGGTGTAGCCCAGGGCGCGTGCATGGTCGCGCTGCGAGGGTTCAATCCAAACGGCTTCCAGGCCAAACGCCGGTTCGGTCGTGGGCGTGCCTTCCAGCGGCCCATAGACCTGGCCGGGGTTGATCGCCATTTCGCGGCCGACTTTGACTTTGCCGCGACCACGGATCACGCCTTTGAGCACGATGTGGTAGCTGTCGGGGTCGATGCTCAGCGCGTCGCGGATGCGCACCGGCTGAATCAAAAAGCCCAATTCGGCCGAGAGTTTCTTGCGCACGCCTTTGACACGGGTCATCAGCTGCCCGCCGGTTTCGGCATTGACCAGGGGAATCAGGCCGTAGCCGATTTCCAGTCCCACCAGGTCGACCTGGTCCAGGTCTTCCCAGCCCAGTTCTTTGGGCGCCTCAGGCATGGCCGCGGCGGCGGCCGCCAGTTGTTCGGGGGAGTCGCCTGCCGCAGCCGTGCGGCGCAAGACCATAAAGCCCAGGGCGGCAGCGCCAGCCGACAACACAATAAACACCAGGTGCGGCATGCCAGGCACCAAGCCCAGAATCGCCATGATGGAAGAAGTCACAAACAAGGCCGTGGGGTTGCCCAATTGCGCACCGGCCTGCTCGGCCATGGATTCGGTGGTGGTCACGCGCGTCACCACAATGGCGGTGGCCAGCGAGAGCAGCAAAGACGGAATTTGGGCAACCAGGCCGTCGCCAATCGTCAGCAGCGAGTAAATGCGCCCAGCGTCGCTCAAAGAGAGGCCGTGCTGGCCAATGCCAATGGCCAGACCGCCCACCAGGTTGATGATCAGAATCAGCAGACCAGCGATCGCGTCACCGCTCACAAATTTGGAAGCACCGTCCATGGAGCCGAAGAAATCGGACTCCTGCGCCAGCTCGGCACGGCGGGTTTTGGCGGTTTCCTGGTCGATCACGCCGGCATTCAGATCGGCGTCAATGGCCATTTGCTTGCCGGGCATGGCGTCCAAGGTAAAGCGGGCGTTCACTTCAGAGACGCGGCCGGCACCCTTGGTCACCACAAAGAAGTTCACGATCATCAAAATCGCAAAAATAATGAAACCCACGACGTAGTTGCCGCCGATGACGAATTCACCAAATGCTGCCACCACCTTGCCAGCGGCCTCATGGCCTTCGTGGCCATTGACCAAAATCACGCGGGTCGAAGCCACATTGAGCGCCAGACGCAGCATGGTGGCAAACAGCAAAACCGAGGGAAACGCGGAAAACTCCAGCGGTTTGCGGATTTTGATGGCGATCATGATGATCAGCACGCTCGACGCAATATTGAAGGTGAACAGCATGTCCAGCAGCATCGGGTGCAGCGGAATCACCAGCATGCCCATGATCAACAACACCAGCGCAGGAATGCTCAGGTCGTTGTAGTTGAACTTCGA
>CANFLX010000029.1 GCA_947447985.1 Comamonadaceae bacterium | reverse complement strand
TCGAAGACGCCAAGACCTTCGCCCCCGTGAAAGCCGCAGCATGACCGCCACCACCGCACCCGAAGTGCAGATCCCCGGCACCAAGAAAATTGGGGACGTCATTCTGGACGTCAAAAACATTTCGCTGTCGTTTGGCGGTGTGAAAGCGTTGACCGACATTTCGTTCAATGTGCGCGAGCACGAGATTCGGGCCATCATCGGCCCCAACGGCGCAGGCAAGAGCTCCATGCTCAATTGCATCAACGGCGTGTACACGCCGCAGCAGGGCTCCATCACTTTCAGGGGGCAAACTTTCAGCCACATGGACAGCCACCAGGTGGCGACCTTGGGCCTGGGGCGCACCTTTCAGAACCTGGCCTTGTTCAAAGGCATGAGCGTGCTGGACAACATCATGTCGGGGCGCAACCTCAAGATCAAAAGCAATATCTTGATGCAAGCCCTGCGCATTGGCCCCGCCGAGCGCGAAGAAATCATGCACCGCGAAGCGGTCGAACGCATCATCGACTTTCTGGAAATCCAGGCCTATCGCAAGACCCCGGTGGGGCAGCTGCCCTACGGCTTGCAAAAACGCGTGGACTTGGGCCGCGCGCTGGCCATGGAGCCGCAGGTGCTGCTGCTGGACGAACCCATGGCTGGCATGAACGTCGAAGAAAAGCAGGACATGTGCCGCTTTGTGCTCGACGTGAACGACGAATTCGGCACCACCGTGGTCTTGATCGAGCACGACATGGGCGTGGTGATGGACATCTCCGACCGCGTCGTGGTGCTGGACTACGGCAAAAAAATTGGCGACGGCACGCCCGACGAAGTGCGCAACAACCCGGACGTTATCAGTGCCTACCTTGGCACCTCCCACTGAGAGTTAGACATGGCATTTTTCTTTGAAACCCTGCTTGGCGGCCTGATGGCGGGCATGCTGTATTCGCTGGTGGCACTGGGCTTTGTGCTGATTTACAAGGCCTCGGGCGTCTTCAATTTTGCGCAAGGCGCGATGGTGCTGTTTGCCGCATTGGCCATGGCCCGCTTGGCGGAATGGGTGCCCGAGTTCACGGGCATCACCAACCCCGTCGCCGCCAACCTGCTGGCTTTTGTGGGCGCGGGCGTGGTGATGTTTGTGGTGGCCTGGGTGATTGAGCGCCTGGTGCTGCGCCATCTGGTGAACCAGGAGGGCACCACGCTGCTCATGGCCACGCTGGGCATTGCGTATTTTCTGGAAGGCCTGGGCCAGTCTTTGTTTGGCAGCAATATTTACAAGATCGATATCGGCATGCCCAAAGACCCGATGATGATTTTGGAATCCACCTTTGACGGCGGCATTTTGATCAACAAAGAAGACCTGTACGCCGCCCTGATTGCGGCGGCGCTGGTGGCATTGCTCAGTTTGTTTTTCCAAAAAACAGCCACAGGCCGCGCCCTGCGCGCGGTGGCCGATGACCACCAGGCCGCACAAAGCATTGGCATTCCGCTCAACCGCATTTGGGTGATTGTGTGGTGCGTGGCGGGCGTGGTGGCGCTGGTGGCCGGCATGATTTGGGGTAGCAAGTTGGGTGTGCAGTTCTCGCTCACCACCGTGGCGCTGCGTGCCTTGCCCGTCGTGATTTTGGGTGGTTTGACATCGGTGCCTGGTGCGATTGTGGGCGGCTTGATCATCGGCGTGGGCGAGAAGCTCTCCGAGGTCTACATCGGACCGATGGTCGGCGGTGGTATCGAAATCTGGTTTGCCTATGTGCTGGCGCTGGGCTTTTTGCTGATCCGGCCCCAAGGCTTGTTCGGCGAAAAAATCATTGACCGCGTTTGAGGATCAAAATGTTTTACAGAGAAAACGGTCAATTTAAAACCAGCTACCGCGCAGACCAGCAAATTCTGCCGATCGCGCAGGACCGCCTGGCCATGGCAGCGGTGCTGCTGCTCGGCTTTGCCATCGTGCCCGCGGTGGCCAGCGAATACTGGCTCACCAACATCCTGATTCCGTTCCTGATTTTTTCATTGGCGGCCATTGGCGTGAACATTCTGGTGGGCTATTGCGGCCAGATTTCGCTGGGCTCAGGCGCCTTCATGGCGGTGGGTGCCTACAGTGCCTACAACTTCTTTGTCCGCGTTGACGGCATGCCTTTGGTGTTGGCTCTGGTTTTGGGCGGCATTTGCGCCATGCTGTTCGGCATTTTGTTTGGCCTGCCGAGCTTGCGGGTCAAAGGGCTGTATCTGGCGGTGGCCACTTTGGCGGCGCAGTTTTTTGCCGACTGGATGTTTTTGCGGATTCAGTGGTTTACCAATTACTCCACATCGGGTTCGGTCTCGGTCTCCAACATGCAGGTGTTCGGGCTGCCCATCGATTCGCCGCTGTCCAAGTACATGTTCAGTCTGGTGCTGCTGGCGCTGATTGCCTTGGCGGCAAAGAACCTGGTGCGTGGTGCGGTAGGGCGCGAATGGATGGCCATCCGCGACATGGACGTGGCAGCTGCGGTGATCGGTATCCGCCCCATGTTTGCCAAGCTCAGTGCCTTTGCGGTGAGTTCCTTCATCGTCGGCGTGGCAGGCGCTTTGTGGGCATTTATGTACCTGGGCGCCTGGGAGCCTGCCGCGTTCTCGGTGGACCAGTCGTTCAAGTTGCTGTTCATGGTCATCATCGGCGGCATGGGCTCCATCATGGGCAGCTTTTTTGGCGCAGCATTTATTGTGCTGATGCCCATCTTTTTAAGCCAGTTCCTGCCGGCGGCGGCGGGCTTGTTCGGCGTGGAGGTGTCTACCGCAGGCATGTCGCACGCTGAGCTGATGGTGTTTGGCGGGCTGATTGTCTGGTTCCTGATCGTGGAGCCGCACGGTCTGGCCAAGCTCTGGTCGGTGGCCAAGCAAAAACTGCGGCTGTGGCCTTTCCCGCACTGATCTCGATTTTTTCCCCGCGCTTTCATATTCATTCACAGGAGAGACAAATGAAACTTCGCAAGCTCACACTGGCCAGCATCGTGGCCGCTGTCAGTGCCTCCGCCTTGATGGCGGGGAGCGCTTTGGCAGACACCAAGGAACAGTACATCCCTGTGCTGTCCTACCGCACAGGGCCGTATGCGCCCAACGGTATTCCAATCGCCAACGGCACCATCGACTACTACAAGCTGGTCAATGCCCGTGGTGGTGTCAATGGCGTCAAGATCGCCTTTGAAGAATGCGAAACTGGCTACGACACCGCGCGCAGCGTGGAGTGCTACGAACGCCTGAAAGGCAAAAATGGCGGCGCATCCGTCATCCAGCCCTGGTCGACCGGCGCGACCTTCGCCATTACCGAAAAAGCCCCTGCGGACAAAATTCCCTTGGTCACCCTGGGCTATGGCCGCAGCGAGAGCGCAGACGGCACGGTTTTCAAATGGAACTTCCCCTTGGCAGGCAACTACTGGGTGGCTGGTGACGTGATCATCCAAGCCATCGGCAAACGCGAAGGCGGCCTGGACAAACTCAAGGGCAAGAAGATTGCCTTGGTCTACCACGACAGCCCGTTTGGCAAAGAGTCGCTGCCGATTCTGCAAGAGCGTGCACGCACCCACGGCTTTGAGCTGCAACTCCTGCCGGTGACTGCCCCTGGCGTGGAGCAAAAAGCCACCTGGCTGCAAGTGCGCCAATCGCGCCCCGACTACACGATTCTGTGGGGCTTCGGGGTGATGAACTCCACCGCCCTGAAAGAGGCGCAAGCCACTGGTTACCCCCGTGACAAGATGTACGGCGTGTGGTGGTCGGGTGCTGAGCCTGATGTGCAAGACGTGGGCGACGGTGCCAAGGGCTACAACTCTGTGGTGCTGCAAAGCGGTGCCGACTTCAATGCCAAGCTGACCAAGGAAGCCTTGGCCACCTTGCACGCCAAAGGCCAGGGAACCGGCCCCAAAGAAGAAGTGGGCCAGGTGCTCTACCTGCGTGGAGCCATGAGCGCCATGCTGACCGTAGAGGGTATTCGCGCGGCGCAAGAGCGTTTTGGCAAAGGCAAGATCATGACTGGCGAGCAAGTGCGCTGGGGCCTGGAAAACCTGAACCTGACCCAAGCCAAGTTGGACGCACTGGGCTTTGGTGGCGTGTTGCGCCCCATCAGCACCTCGTGTGCGGACCACATGGGCGCGTCCTGGGCACGTATCCATACCTGGGACGGCAAGGCTTGGAATATCAGCTCTGACTGGTTCCAGGGCGATGAGCAAATCATCAAACCCATGGTCAAAGCCCAAGCGGCCAAATACGCGGCAGAAAAGAAGCTGACACCCCGCACCCCTGCGGATTGCCAGTCTTAATGTGACGTGATTGGTGGCTCTGCGGAGCCACCAATCCTCAGCGCACGGCAAGAGCCCGTGCTGAGGATTGGTGAAGGTATCAACACATGGACACGAAAAAAATAGTACTGAATGTCAATGGCATTGAAGTCATTTACAACCACGTCATCCTGGTGCTCAAGGGCGTCTCGCTGCAAGTCCCCGAGGGCGGCATCGTCGCACTGCTGGGCGGCAACGGCGCGGGCAAGACCACGACGCTGCGGGCTATCAGCAATTTGCTGGCAGGCGAACGCGGAGCGGTCACCAAGGGCAGCATCGAGCTGCGGGGTGAGCGCATTGAAAACCTCTCGCCCGCCGATTTGGTGGACCGTGGCGTGGTGCAGGTGATGGAAGGGCGGCATTGCTTTGCCCACCTGACGATCGAAGAAAACCTCCTGACCGGTGGCTACACCCGCAAAGACAAAGCAGAAGTCGCTGCCAACCTGGAAAAGGTCTACACCTATTTCCCCCGCCTCAAAACCCGGCGCACCAGCCAGGCGGCCTACACCTCGGGGGGTGAACAGCAGATGTGCGCCATCGGCCGCGCCCTGATGGCCAACCCCAGCATGGTGCTGCTGGACGAACCTTCGATGGGTCTGGCGCCACAGATTGTGGAAGAGGTGTTTGAGATCGTGAAAGACCTCAATGCCAAAGAAAAAGTCACCTTCCTGCTGGCCGAACAAAACACCAATATGGCACTGCAGTACGCCGACTATGGCTACATCATGGAGTCGGGCCGCGTGGTGATGGACGGCGCAGCAGCAGACCTGCGATCCAACGAAGACGTCAAGGAGTTCTACCTGGGCGTGGGCGGTGGTGAACGCAAGAGTTTCAAAGACGTCAAGAGCTACAAACGGCGCAAGCGCTGGCTGGCATAAACCTTTCGAAAGACCCCTATGTCAGACCACTACGACGTTCTGGAAATGCGCAAGCCTGAGGCGCGCGAGGCGGCGCTGCTGGCCGCTTTGCCCGCCCACATCGCCCACGCCAAAGCCCATGCCAGCGCCTTTGCCGCATCACTGGCCCATGTGGACCCGACCGCCGTGACCACGCGCCAGGCGCTGGCACAACTGCCGGTGATTCGAAAACACGCCTTGCTGGAACAACAAAAAGCGGCGCGCGCTGCGGGAGGCAATGTCTTTGGCGGCTTCAGCGCATTGGGCTTTGGCGCGTCCATGCCCCGCGTGTTTGCCAGCCCCGGCACGATTTACGAGCCTGAAGGCCGCGAGGCCGACTACTGGCGTATGGCACGCGCGATGTTTGCCGCGGGTTTTCGCAGTGGTGAGTTGATTCACAACTGCTTTAGCTACCACTTCACGCCAGCGGGCTCCATGATGGAAACCGGCGCGCACGCCCTGGGCTGCACCGTGTTTGCTGGTGGCACGGGCCAAACCGAGCAGCAGGTCAGCGCCATGGCGGAACTGGCACCTGCGGGCTATATCGGCACGCCGAGTTTTCTCAAAATCATTGTGGAAAAAGCCCAGGAACTGGGCGTTGCCCTGCCCAGCCTGTGCAAGGCACTGGTGTCCGGTGAGGCCTTTCCCCCCAGTTTGCGCGATTGGATGAGCGCCCGCGGCATCGACGCGTACCAGTGCTATGCCACGGCGGATGTGGGACTGATTGCGTATGAGACCTCTGCACGGCAAGGCTTGGTGGTGGACGAAGGCGTGATTTTGGAAATCGTGCGCCCCGGCACCGGCGATCCGGTGGCTGAAGGCGAGGTCGGCGAGGTGGTCGTGACAACTTTGAACGCCGCCTATCCGCTGATCCGCTTTGGCACGGGCGACTTGTCGGCGGTGTTGCCAGGCGCCTGCCCCACGGGGCGCAGCAACCTGCGCATCAAAGGCTGGATGGGGCGGGCCGACCAGACCACCAAGATTCGCGGCATGTTTGTCCACCCCGAGCAGGTGGACCAGATCGCCAAGCGTTTTCCCGAGGTGTTGCGCGCGCGTCTGGTGGTGAGCGGCGCCATGGCCCAGGACGTGATGACGCTCAAAGTCGAAAGCGGCTCCACCGCCACAGGCTTGGCCGAGCGCCTGGCCGATGCGGTGCGAGAGGTGACCAAATTGCGCGCGGCAGTCGAGCTGGGCGCGCCCGGCAGTCTGCCCAACGACGGCAAGGTGATTGAGGACGCGCGCAGCTACCAATAAACTTGGTGCCCAGGTCTAGACCAATAGCGCTAGACTGCGGTTTTATACAACAGGAGTCCCTGATGAAAAAGCTAGTTGCATTGGTCGCTGCACTGTCCACCGTGATGGCGTTTGCCGACACCTATCCGTCCAAAACGATTTCGCTGATCGTTCCCTTTGCTGCAGGCGGCCCGACCGACCGCGTGGCGCGTGATTTGGCCGAAGCCTTGCGCAAGCCCCTGGGTGGCGCGACCATCGTGGTCGACAACATTGTGGGCGCAGGCAGTTCCATCGGAGCCAGTCGCGTCGCCAAAGCGGCTCCAGACGGCTACACCCTCCTGCTCAACCACATTGCCATGGCGACCATGCCCAATTTGTTGCGCACCATGCCTTTCAAGGTGGAGACTGATTTTGAGTACCTGGGCATGATCAACGAGGTCCCCATGACCCTGATCGCCCGCCCCAACATGCCTGCCAAAAACTACAAGGAATTCAGTGCCTGGCTGAACGCCAACAAGGGCAAGATCAACCTGGGCAATGCCGGCATCGGCTCCGCCTCGCACCTGTGCGGACTGATGTTCCAAAACGCCGTGCAAATTGACATGACCGCCATTCCCTACAAAGGCACGGCTCCTGCCATGGTCGATTTGATGGCGGGCCAGATCGACTTGATGTGCGATCAAACCACCAACACCACGGCGCAAATTGAAGCCAAAAAAGTGATCGCCTATGGCGTGACCACGGCCAAGCGCCTGACCGTGCCCGCGCTCAAAGATCTGCCCACGCTGCAGGAAGACGGGCTCAAGGGCTTTGACGTCAGCATCTGGCACGGTCTGTATGCCCCCAAAGGCACGCCCGCCGATGTGGTGGCAAAAATCAACAGCGCCCTGAAGGTCGCCCTCAAAGACCCCGACTTCATCAAGAAGCAAGAGGCTTTGGGTGCAGTCATCATTACCGATAAGCGGGTGGAATCTGCCGAGCACAAGAAGTTTGTGGCCGCTGAAATCGCCAAGTGGGGCCCTGTGATTTCCGCCGCCAAGGAATACATCGACTAAGCCGCGGGGCTTGATCGCCGCAGCGCTGCTGCGGTTTTGCGACCCACGAGAGATCGTCTCGGGCTACACGCCCCAGACGATCTCTTTTTTTTCGGCCAGGCAGCGTTGGGCCATCTGGATAAAGGGCAGACTGCGCTGGCGCAGGCCCAGTGCAGGGGCGGGCGGCGGCGTCTGCCCATCGGCAATGGCCTGCTGCACGAGCGCGGCCCGGGCTTGCTCCTCGTCGGCAACCGCCTGCTGCAGGGCATTAATCGCAGCCTCTAACTCCTCGGGCAGCACGATGCCCCGGCGAAGTTGCTCAACATCTGCTTTTCCGATGATTTTCAGAATAGCCTCGCCGTTGGGCTGCAACATAATCAGATCGCCGGTGGCCTTGGATTTGAATTTGTAAATCATGGTGCTGCCAGCATACGCGCCTTCCGGGCGATTTGAAGTGTCCTTATGCCTCTCATTCACATAGATCATCCTCATGGCCTTGCCTTGCCCGAAGCGCTTGCGCTGGCGCAAGGCTGGGCGCACGCGGCGCAGCGCGACTGGGCTATGGCGGTTCAATCCGCACCCGACCCGCAGAGCACGGACGGTGCGGTGGTTTGGCAGTTCAGCCGCAGCGGTGCCGATGGCAGCTTGCGGGTCACGCCCGATCGGTTTGTGATGGATCTGCGACTCGGTTTCCTGCTGGGAACCTTCAAGGACCGGATCGAGGCCCAGTTGCGGCAAAACCTGCAGGACGCGTCGGCGCCCTAGCCGATAATTGGGGATCACGGCCTGCTTGCTTACCACCCCTCTTGCTTATGACGCTCCCCCGAATAACCCCGGTGATTCTTTGTGGTGGTTCGGGCACGCGCTTATGGCCGCTGAGCCGCAAAAGCCTGCCCAAGCAGTTTGTGCCTTTGATCGGCGACAAAAGCCTGCTGCACCTGACATTGGAGCGCTTGGCCAGGATCAATCCCTCCACAGTGTGCGTGGGTGCTGACGAACACCGTTTTTTGGTTGCGCAGGCCTTGCATGATGCGGGGCTCAGGGGCACCGTGATTTTGGAGCCCTCTCCGCGCAACACCGCTGCTGCGATGGCGCTGGCTGCTTTGGCCGCGCAGCCCACGGACTTGCTGCTTTTTTGCCCGGCGGACCACCATATTCCCGACGCGGATGCGTTTGCCGGCATGGTGAACCAAGGTCGCGCCGCCGCGCAGGGTGGGTCTATCGTCACCTTTGGCGTGACGCCCAGTTTTCCCAGCACGGCCTATGGCTATATCGAGCAGGGCGCGGACCGAGCCGATGGCGCCCGGGATGTGCAGCGCTTTATTGAAAAACCGCAGGCGGAGCGTGCCAGGCAACTGCTGCTGGCAGGCAATGCTTTGTGGAACGCGGGCATCTTTTTGTGCCAGGCGCAGGTGCTCTTGCAAGCTTTGGCGCGCCATGCCCCCGATATTTACGCAAGCTGCAAGGCGGCTTGGGAGGGGGTTGTGGCCGATCAAGTCGGTCAGCAGGTGTTTTACCGCCCCGACGCCAACGAGTTCAAGGCGTGCCGTTCGCAAAGCATTGACTTCGCCGTCATGGAACATTTTGCCAACGTGGCCGTGGTGCCATTTCAGGGGGCTTGGAGCGATGTGGGCAGTTGGAACGCAGTCGCCGAACTTGCTGAGGCGGATGCCGTGGGCAACCGGTCCGCGGGCGACCTGGCCAACGCCCACCATGTAAAAACCCAAAACACCTACATCCATTCGGCAGGCAAGCGCCCTGTAGTGGCTCTGGGCACACATGACTTGCTGATCATTGACACGCCCGACGCACTGCTGGTGGCAGACGTCAGTCAGGCGGAGGCCGTCAAAGAGGTGGTTGCCAAGCTCGAAGCTTTGGACGCCTCCGAGGCGCTGCAACACCGCCGCGTTGCCAGGCCCTGGGGTTGGTACGACAGCGTGGACGTGGGACCGCGCCACCAGGTCAAGCGCATCGGGGTCAACCCCGGCGCCAGCCTGTCGCTGCAAATGCACCACCACCGCGCTGAGCATTGGATTGTGGTCAGCGGTACCGCCGAGGTCACCAATGGAGAGACGGTGCTGATCTTGACCGAGAATCAAAGCACGTTCATCCCCTTGGGCCAAACCCACCGCCTTGCCAATCCGGGCAAAGTCCCGCTGGAAATCATTGAAGTGCAAAGCGGCTCGTATTTTGGTGAGGACGACATCGTGCGTTTTGAAGATAACTATGTTCGTCAAATTAGTAAGTAATGGGAAATAAGAAATGAAGGCAGTGATCCTCGCAGGTGGTCTGGGCACCCGCATTTCCGAAGAAACCTCGACCCGCCCCAAGCCGATGATTGAAATCGGCGGTAAGCCGATTTTGTGGCACATCCTCAAGACCTATTCCCACCACGGTATCAATGACTTCGTGATTTGCTGCGGCTACAAGGGCTACGTCATCAAAGAGTATTTTGCGAATTACTTTCTGCACATGTCTGACGTCACCTTTGACATGAGCACCAACAGCATGGAAGTCCATCAACGCAGCGCTGAACCCTGGCGCGTCACGCTGGTGGATACTGGTGACGGCACCATGACTGGCGGGCGGGTCAAGCGGATCGCGGACTATGTCAAAGACGACGAGATGTTCTGCCTGACCTATGGTGACGGCGTGAGCGACGTCAATATCACCGAGCTGATCGCGTTTCATAAGGCGCAAAACGTCAAAGCCACCCTGACCGCCACCATTCCCCCGGCGCGCTTTGGTGCGCTGGACCTCAAAGGCCCCAAGGTCAACAGCTTCATGGAAAAGCCCAAGGGCGATGGTGCGATGATCAATGCTGGCTTCTTCGTGCTTTCGCCCCAGGTGATCGACTACATCACCGACGACAGCACGACCTGGGAGCGTGAACCGCTCGAGCGGCTGGCCCAGGAAGGGCATCTGGCCGCCTTTCAGCACGAGGGCTTTTGGCAGCCTATGGACACATTGCGCGACAAAACTCTGCTGGAAGAACTCTGGCAATCCGGCAAAGCGCCTTGGAAGGTTTGGGCATGAACCCCGCCTTTTGGCGCGGCAAACGCGTGCTGCTGACCGGGCACACTGGCTTCAAAGGCAGTTGGCTCAGCCTTTGGCTGCAGTCCATGGGCGCGCAGCTCACGGGGTACGCTTTGGCGCCGCCAACCCGCCCCAGCCTGTTCGAGATTGCCGGGGTTGAAAACGGCATGACCAGTGTGATCGGCGACATCCGCGACCTGGCCCACTTGCAAGCCGTTTTTGCCCAGCACCAGCCCGACATCGTGATTCACATGGCTGCGCAGCCGCTGGTGCGTTACTCCTACCAAAACCCGGTCGAGACCTACGCCACCAACGTCATGGGCACCGTGCATTTACTCGAGGCGGTGCGACATACCCCCAGCGTTAAAGCAGTGGTCAACATCACCACCGATAAATGCTATGAGAACCGCGAGTGGGTCTGGGGCTACCGTGAGAACGAACCCATGGGCGGGTTTGACCCCTACAGCAACAGCAAAGGCTGCGCCGAACTGGTGAGTGCGGCCTACCGCTCGTCTTTTTTCAATGCGAGCCAGTACGCCCAACACGGAGTGGCTACCGCCACGGTCCGCGCTGGTAACGTTATCGGTGGTGGCGACTGGGCGCAAGACCGCTTGATTCCCGACATCCTGGCGGCGTTTGAGCAGGGCCGAAAGGTCAGCATCCGCCATCCGCATGCCATTCGACCCTGGCAGCATGTCATGGAGCCACTGCGCGGCTACCTTGATCTGGCCGAGCGCCTGTTTGACCACGGGCCCAGTTTCGGAGAGGGCTGGAACTTCGGCCCCAACGACGACGATGCCAAGCCCGTCGCTTGGATCGCCGAGCAGATGGCCGCCCTCTGGGGCGCCGATGCACAGTGGGAAGTGGACAGCGGTGAGCATCCACACGAAGCCCACTACCTCAAGCTCGACATCTCCAAGGCGCGCAGCCGTCTAGACTGGCACCCTGCCTTGCGCCTGAGTGACGCCTTGTCACTCATCATCGACTGGTCCAAACAGCACCACGACGGCGCCGACATGCGCCAAGTGACCCTTGCCCAGATTCAAGCCTATCAAGCTTTAACCCAATAACCAAAACCCACTGCCTCCATGGAAAACGCCAAAACCCAAGCCCTGCGCGCGCAGATTGCCCTACTCGTTGACGAATACGCCGCCATTGCCCAGGCGCCACAGCCCTTCTTGCCCGGTTTGACCATGGTGCCCCCCTCGGGCAAAGTCGTAGGAGCCCAAGAGCTTAAGAATATGGTGGAAGCGTCACTGGACGGCTGGCTCACCACGGGGCGCTTCAACGCCGAATTTGAGAAAAAGCTGGCTGCCTTCATCGGTGTCAAGCACCTCATCACCGTGAACTCCGGCTCATCGGCCAATCTGGTGGCCTTCAGTGCGCTGACATCTCCCAAACTGGGCGCGCGCGCAATCCAAAAAGGCGACGAAGTGATTGGCGTGGCGGCTGGCTTTCCCACCACCGTGAACCCCATCGTGCAATTTGGGGCCGTGCCGGTCTTTGTGGACGTGGACGCCATCACCCACAACATCGACGCATCCAAGATCGAAGCGGCTATTGGCCCCAAGACCAAGGCCATCATGCTGGCCCATAGCTTGGGTAATCCGTTCAATTTGGATGTAGTCACCGCCTTGTGCAAAAAATACAACTTGTGGCTGGTCGAAGACTGCTGCGACGCGCTGGGCACCACCTACCGGGGCCAAATGGTGGGAACCTTTGGCGACATTGGCACCCTGAGTTTCTACCCTGCACACCACATCACCATGGGTGAAGGCGGCGCGGTCTTTACCAACAACGAAGAACTCAAAACCATTGCCGAGAGCTTTAGAGACTGGGGTCGTGACTGCTATTGCCCACCAGGCAAAGACAACACCTGTGGCCAACGGTTCTGCCAAAAGCTGGGAAACCTGCCAGAAGGCTACGACCACAAATACACCTACAGCCACCTTGGCTACAACCTGAAGATCACCGACATGCAGGCAGCGTGTGGCCTGGCGCAATTAGAAAAGGCGCCAGCGTTCATACAGGCTCGCAAAGACAATTTTGCGTTTTTGAAAGAGCGCTTGAAGGACTGCGAAGAGTTCTTGCACCTGCCGCAAGCCACAGAGCACTCCGACCCGTCGTGGTTTGGTTTCCCCATCACGCTCAAAGAAAATTGCCCTGTCACGCGCTTGGACTTGCTCACCTACCTGGACCAAAACAAAGTGGGAACCCGCCTGCTGTTTGCAGGGAATCTGACGCGGCAGCCATACATGATTGGCGCTAATTACCGCGTTAGCGGTGAGCTGACCAACACCGAAAACGTGATGAACAACACCTTCTGGATCGGCGTGCAACCCG
Source organism: Comamonadaceae bacterium (assembly GCA_947447985.1). Classification (GTDB taxonomy): domain Bacteria; phylum Pseudomonadota; class Gammaproteobacteria; order Burkholderiales; family Burkholderiaceae_C; genus Allorhodoferax. Next base: position 20,343 of record CANFLX010000029.1, on the reverse strand, counting down.
CGCTGAACCGTGAGATGTTGGAATTTGCGGCGCAGAAGATTGAGAGTTATCTGGGTGTGAATTTCTAATATGACGGATTCGCAAACAGGCCCCAGTCGTACCGTGAAGGAGCGGCGGGTTGCACTGGTAACAGGTGGGACGGGATTCATCGGATCGCATTTGGTGCAGCGTCTTGTCTCGGACGGATGGTCCGTACATGCCATCGTGCGACCAAGCTCCGACCTGACTCCTCTGAGCGACTGTATTGAGAAGATTGTTTTGCACGTGCATGATGGAAGCACACTGGCATTGGAGCAATTAGTCAGAAGCACCCACCCTGATGTCACTTTTCACCTTGCGGCACTCAGTGTCGCGAACCATGACAGTGAAACCCTTGAAGCGCTGATTCGGGACAATATTCTGTTTTCGACTCAGCTCATGGAGGCAGTAGCAAGATGTGACATCAAAAACTTTGTCAACACGGGCACGTTTTGGCAGCATTATGAAAATCGAGAGTATTCGCCAACGAGCCTCTACGCCGCAACGAAGCAGGCATTTGAGGCAATAGTTCAGTATTACGTCGAAGTACGCGCATGCCGGACTATCACTTTGACGCTATTTGATAGTTATGGCCCCCGTGACCCCCGCGAGAAAATTTTCAGTTTATTGAGCAAGGCTGCCGCTTCAGCGGAACCGCTGCCGATGTCGCCAGGTGAGCAATTCCTAGACCTGGTTTACATAGATGACATCATCGACGCATATTTGCTTGCGGCTGAACGACTGCTTGGCGACAACGTTCAATGCAACGAGCACTACGCAGTTTCCTCCGGTCAACCAATTAAACTCCAACAGTTGATTAAACTGTATGAAAGTATCACGAATATTAAACTCGCAATTGAGTGGGGTGGTAGACCGTACAGAGAAAGAGAAATAATGAAGCCCTGGGATGCAGGAGTTGCACTTCCCGGTTGGTATCCGAAAATACCATTAGATGTTGGAATTCTCAGGACATTAGAAGGCGCATTCAAGAACGGAACGCAGGGTGGATAACGCTTGAAACACCTAGTCTTCGACGCGCTGCCAAAGAAATCCATGCAATTGTCATTCTATGAGTGTAATTCAGAAGCAATTTTCCGCCTAAGATATTGACTCGATGTGGTATTCAACGGTGAGATTTCTTTATTCGATTAAGAATATCTAAGAATTACTCGCGTGGCGGATAATTTTATAAGAATAGACCAGTTCTCTCTTGTGCCGGATTGGATTAAAAATTCTAAATAAATGACTTCTAGACGACTTATTAAAAAATGTTCGAAAACACTACATTTCCAACGCTATTGAGGCGATTATGGCATCACGTGTCAATTGCGCGTAAGCGCCAGCTTGGCGTTATGTTGATTTTGCTAACGTTAAGTTCAGTTGCGGAAGTGGTGAGTATAGGTGCGGTGTTACCTTTTTTGGGCGTATTAACTCAACCTCAGCATCTATCGGAGACCAAGGAGATTCAGTGGCTGATGAACTCATTTGGCGTGGGTATGCCTGAGCAGTTGGCGTTGTCAATTACCTTGAGCTTTGCACTCTTGACGGTCGTGGCCGGAAGTTTGCGATTGATCACATTAAATCGGTCTATACGATTAGCTTTCGATGTCGGTGCTGACTTAAGTAATGAAGCATTTGTGAGGACTCTCAACCAGCCCTATTCAGTGCACATCGGGCGAAATAGCAGTGAAGTCGTCAATGGCATTTCGACTAAGACCAATGAGGTTATTTTCTATGTTGTGATGCCGATGTTGGCGTTGATTAATGCTTTAGTTATATTGTTTGCAATATTAGTTATTTTGCTTTTTATCATACCAGATGTCGCATTTTGGGCATTTGGTACTTTTGGGCTCATCTACGGATGCATTAGTGTAGGCATACGCAAAGGGCGAGTGCAGGACAGCAAAATAATTGCGATAGAATCAAATCATATTATTCAATTACTACAGGAGAGTTTCGGAGGAATTCGTGATATTTTAATCGATGGCAGTCAGAGTACATTTGCTGCACAATTTCGGCGGTCAGATTCAAATTTGAGGCATGCTCAAGGTAATAACCAGTTCATCAGCCAGAGCCCTCGGTATGTCATGGAAGCGCTAGGCATAGTGACCATTGCCGCGCTGGCCTATCTGTTGACATTGCGTGAGGGGGGGCTTGCAGCGTCTATTCCTACCATGGCTGCGCTGACGCTCGGATTGCAGCGCATGCTGCCAATGGCGCAGCAGGCTTACCATTCATGGTCCACCATGAACGGCGCACAGGGTGCACTGCAGGATACCTTGCGGCTGTTGGAGCAACCCTTGGCAAGCGCGACCCCAGCACAGGGGCGACAGGTCATGCCGTTCGAACGCGAAATTGCATTCAAAAATTACTCATTTCGCTATGCCGAAAACGCACCGTGGGTACTCCGCGATATAAATTTCAATATTCCTAAGGGTGCGCGTATTGGGTTGAGAGGCGAAACAGGAAGCGGCAAGAGTACTTTGGTGGATGTGATCATGGGTCTACTCGTTTCTCCCGAAGGAGCCATGTCGATAGACTCAGAGGTTGTGGGTCCTCTTAATGTGCATGCTTGGCAGGCACATATCGCACATGTGCCTCAAGACGTTTTTTTGACCGACAGCAGTGTGGCTTCTAATATTGCGTTCGGATTGTCCGAAGATCAAATTGATATTGACAGAGTGCGGCGAGCGGCTTATCAGGCGAAGATTGGCGAGTTGATTGAATCCTGGCCTGACCAATTCAATACCTTTGTGGGCGAGCGTGGCGTTCAGTTATCTGGCGGACAGCGTCAGCGTATCGGGATTGCACGCGCGATGTATAAGCAAGCGGACGTTATCATTTTTGACGAGGCGACCAGCGCATTGGACACTACTACCGAAGCTGCTGTAATGCAGTCGATCGAAGCACTTGATGCTGACCTAACGGTAATTATTATTGCTCATCGCTTGAGCACACTAAAAAGGTGCGATTTCATTTACCGAGTCGACGGCGGATCCATAATCTTAGAGGATCGAGAAAAAATACTTTCTGCGATCTGACGGCATCTTAATTATGCCCAATATAAACCTTAGTTTTTGCATACCTACTTACAATAGATCGGGCAGTGTCGCTCGTCTGGTGAGTGATATCTTGAAATGCCAAGACGAGGATATTGAAGTAGTGGTGCTGGACAATGGCTCTACTGACAATACTCTGGAAGTCTTACGAGCAATCGCCGACCCCAGATTGACGGTGCAATGCAACGGCGATAACAAAGGCATGCTTCATAATATGGTGAATGTTATGGTATGCGGCAAAGGCACTTTTTTGGTTTTTTGCACTGATAAAGATTATGTTGATGCAGACCGCATTACCTTTTTTAAAAATTTTTTGCTCCAGCAACCCGAGTTAAATTGCGGTTTTTGTCGTTTGGGTGCAGAAGCAAATGGTGGCATTTCCGTGTTTCGCGTTGGTTACGCTGCCGTACGAGCTGTAGCATTTAAGAGTCGGCACCCGACAGGATTGTTCTTTCGTGCGTCTGCTCTGAAATCTATGAATTTTCTTGAGCTATTTTCAAATTACGAATATGTAGATTTATTTCCACTGGATTTTGCGCTGGCGGACGCTTCCATACTTGGTCACTCAGCCATATTTGGCGAGCCTCTTTTTTCTCCTGAAGTTGCTATTCAAGCGGCGGTGCATAAGTCTTGGACCACTTCGGGAAATGCGAGGTCCGCCTTTTTTTCGCCAGAGTCCCGTTTGAAGCTCACGATCAATTATTCAATCCATGCTTGCAAACTGGGACTTTCAAAAAAGCAACTCAAGAGTCTCCTATCCAGTCTATTTATTCAAGGGCTTAACCAATCAACTCGGGGCTATCGTTCTGTCATGGGCAACGAGGCCTTGTGCAATCATTATGGAATGGATCGCCGGGTTGTTTCTGGGGTGGAGATGTTGCAGATTGCGTGGCGCTTTTACCGTCGCTGGAAGGATTCGACGCGGTCTCTTTGGATGCCAGGTGGATATCTCTTTGGGCAAATGGAATTTCATGCGTTAGCGCAGTTTTTTCGCACCTTATGGAGCCGCGCCCGGGTGGCACGGGTGGGTGCGTCGAGTGCGGTTTCCGTATGACGTCATTGTCTGGATGCCCTTTGGGTAATTGCTAGGCTGAGAATCGACATGGCGTTTTTGACTATTGCTGTTCCCACCTACAACCGGGCCGATAATCTGGAGTTGCTTCTGCGAACTTTGGTAGCTGAACTTGGAGAGTTGGGTAACGAGGTGCACATTGTGGTGGCCGACAACGCATCCACAGATCGCACCCCCGCGGTGATCGCCGAGTTTGCGAAAGCGTGGCCCGAATTGACGGCAGTGCGCCAAACGATCAATCGAGGGCTGGACGAGAATTTTTACTCGTGCTTTGAGGCGGCTCAATCGACGTATTTCTGGCTTATCGGCGACGATGATCTTCCAAAGGCGGGGGTCATAGCGAAGTTGCTGCAGGTGCTTCGCGAGCACCAACCCGATCTTGTGAGTCTGGGCAGCGAGTGGGTGCCCATGATCAAAGGCGCGAGCCAAGGCAAGGCCGTTCGAGCCCTCGTGCCGCATGCGGTGGATCGACTGGAGTTTGCAAGGGAAGTTAACGTGTGGATGACCTTCATCTCTGGGATGGTCATCAACCGCGACCTTTTTATCGCCCACCACCCCTTGTCTTCGATTCGCCAGGGGATGGGTACTTACTTGATCCAAATGGGGTGGATTTTTCCGGTGCTCGCCGCAGGGGAGCGTTTTGTGGTGCTCAGGGAGACCTGTGTGTTGGCTACGTCGGGAAACACCGGTGGCTATCGGCTCATGACGGTATTTGGAGTGAACTTTCCTAAAATTGCGCGTTCCATTCTGGGTGAGAAATCGCCAGAAGCGCAGGCTATTATTCAACGCACTTTGTTCGGTTTTCTTCCGGGCTTGGCCTGGAACGCAAAGCGCGGAACGATTGGTAATTTTTTGAAAGAGGATGCATGGCCAGAATTGCGGACTTCATTGGGGCAGTACCCGATTTTCTGGCTGATTCTGTTTCCCATCATGCGCTGGCCGCGGCCCATCGCGCTACTTTGGTATGTCGGGGCGCGTATTCTGGCCAAGGTACTGCGCTGGATCGGTTTGCGTTGATTCCGTGGCTTTTATGAATCGGCTGGTTCAGATTCTTCGGCATGAGGTCCTGCTCTACAAGCCCTGGGCCTTGTTGCGGTTCGTGGTGGAACAGGTATTCGGGCGGCTCCATGCTGCGGCCCTGGGTTGGCCCCGCGGCTACCTCGGCCCTGGCGGGCGGGTGATTGGCTCCCGGCACATTGCAGTCGGCGCGCGTGCCCACATCAACCGCTATGCCTGGCTTGAGGCTGTTTACAGCTTTCGGGGCACCTTGTTTCAGCCCTCCATCCAGATCGGGCAGCGCTTTTCCGCGTCTGACCGCCTGCACATCAGCTGTGTCGAGAAAATCGTCATCGGCGACGACTGCCTGTTCGGCAGCGGCGTGTACATCAGCGACCACAACCATGGCGTGTATGCGGGTGCGAGGCAAAGCGCACCCAGCGAGGCGCCAGTGGATCGGGCGTTGCAGGCGACCGGTGCGGTCACCATCGGGTCGCGTGTTTGGATTGGCGACAATGTGGTGATCGTGGGGCCACTGACGATTGGCGACGGCGCCGTCATTGGAGCCAACTCGGTGGTCAAAAAAGACGTTCCCAGCAATGTCATTGCGGCCGGAATTCCCTTGCAGGTCATCAAGCGTTTCAACCCCGCGAGCGGGAAGTGGGAAAAAAATGATTGAAAGTGCCGACACGGGCCCGAATTCCAATGCCGCCTCTGGCAAGGATTCCAAAGGGCTGCTGTCGCCTCGTGCCAAGCTGATTGCGATTTTTTTCCCGCAATTTCATGCCATTGCAGAAAACAATGCCTGGTGGGGTGAGGGCTTTACCGACTGGGATAACGTGAAATCCGGCAGCCCGCAGTACCCCGGACACTACCAGCCACGCGTGCCCATCAACGCAGACTACTACGACCAGTCGCAACTCGAGGTGCTTCGCCGTCAAATTGACTTGGCGCGGGCGCATGGCGTGCATGGCTTCTGCCATTACCACTATTGGTTCGATGGCAAACAGCTCTTGGAGACCCCGACGAACTTGATCCTGGACCACCCGGATATTGACTTTCCCTTTTGCTTGTCCTGGGCCAACGAGACCTGGTCCCGGCGCTGGGATGGGCACGACAGCCATGTGTTGATAGCGCAAACCCATCCGCCGACGCATGAAAGTTGGAAAGCACATTACGACTACCTGATCAGGGCCTGGAAAGACCCGCGTGCCATCAAAGTCGACGGCAAGCCAGTGTTCGTGATTTACCGGCCGCAAAACATCCAAAAAATTGATGAGATGCTGGCCTTTTGGCGCGATTTGGCGGTCAAAGATGGGCTCAAGGGCCTCTACTTTGTTTTCCAAAAAACCCATGATCCGGGCAACGCAAGCTGCCTGAATTCCTTTGACGCGGTGTTTCAGTTTCAACCGTTTGAGGCGGTGCACTCGCCGCGCTACGACCGTGGCTCGATCAAGCACTCTCGTTGGTTTAAGTGGATACGCCGCTTGCCGGAGCGCTACCAGGACAAGCTGCGCAGCCTTCGCGCCAAGTGGGTGCACGAGCTGACGTTTCACGACTATGACCTTGCATGGCGAATTGCGACTGAAAAACGCCCCTATGAGCGGTTCACCACCTTCCCTGGTGCTTTTGTGGACTGGGACAATGCAGCCCGCTACAAAAAGAGGGCCACCGTTTTTCGGGGGGCATCGCCGCAAGTATTTGCCCACTGGTTCGCCAAGCTCGTCGACAGCATGGCGCAGCGCAATTTGCCAGAAAACCTGATTTTCTTGAATGCGTGGAATGAGTGGAGTGAAGGCGCTTACTTAGAGCCCGACGAAAAGTATGGTTACCAGTACCTCGACGCCGTTAAAACGGTGTTGGCACGCCATACGATGCCCGCTGACCAAGACGCTTGAGTGAGCGTCTGCAATAAAAAAACATCGATGCCTGCTTCTCAAAAAAATTTCGATGAGTACTACTCTCATCTGGCGCAAATTAGTACGCTGGGTCGCGTCTATAAAAAATACTGGATGTCGCGGATTCTTTACTGGAACGCCCGCAAACTAGGGGCGCGCATTGTGGAAGTGGGCTGTGGCACGGGCAGCGGCATTTTGGGGGCCTACCCGAAGCGAGTGGCTGGATTGGACATCAATCCGCGCTCGGTGGAGTACTGCCAGGCGATCGGCCTGAATGCGCACGTGATTGCGGATGACGGCATGTTTCCCGTGCAGGACCAAGCGTTTGACGTCTGCGTTTTGGACAACGTGATGGAGCATATTGAAGAGCCCCAAACGACACTCGATGAGTGCCACCGCATTACTTCTGCACACGGCGGGCTCGTGATTGCGGTGCCTGGCAAACGCGGCTACGACTCAGACCCCGACCACAAACGGTTTTACGCGCAAGCCGACCTGCGCCAGTTAGACGCACGCTGGCAACTCCAAAGCCTTTTTGCGGCCCCTTTGGGGTTTGCCAGTGAAGCGTTGTCAAACTCGGTGCGGCAGTACTGCTTGGTGGCCACCTACCGAAAAGTCGGCTGAACGCGCAGCGCCCCCATGCAGGTTTCTTCTCCCAAACTGTCAGTCTCCATCGTCAGCCATTTGCAAGCGGCGATGGTGCGGGACTTATTGGGGGACCTGGACCGGTATTGCCAGACCTACCCCTTGGAGGTCATCCTCACGCTAAACCTGCCAGAGCCACTGGACTTCGATGTGTCGGGGTTTCGCTTTGCCGTGGTGCTGCAACGCAACCCCTCGCCCAAGGGCTTTGGTGCCAACCACAACCAGTCCTTCAGTTTGGCAAGCGGTGACTTCTTTTGTGTCTTGAACCCCGACATCCGGATTTCTGCCGACCCGTTCCCTGCACTGATCGCCTGTCTGGCTGACCTCACGGTAGGAGTCGCAGCGCCCCTGGTGTTGAACGCGCAGGGGGCGGTCGAAGACAGTGCCCGCAAGTTTCCGACGCCGTTCAAAATTATTTGCAAAGCCCTGGGCGGCTGCAAAGGGATTGACTATCCGCTCTCAAACCAGGCGCTGCTGCCAGACTGGTTAGGCGGCATGTTTTTGTTGTTTCGGCGTGCCGTGTACCAGCAATTGGGCGGGTTTGATCAACGCTACTTTCTCTACTACGAAGACGTTGACCTGTGCGCCCGCACTGGCTTGAGCGGATTGAAAGTTGTTTTAACGCCCGCAGCCCAGGTGGTGCACCATGCGCAGCGCAGCAGCCGGCGAAAGCTCAGGTACCTTGCCTGGCATGTGCAAAGCATGCTGCGGTTTTTCCTCTCACCGGTGTTTGTGCAAGTAATGTGGCGCAAGGCCCGCAAGGCGCTTTCATGAAAGTGTTGGTGACGGGTGCGAATGGATTTGTGGGCAAGGCCTTGGGCGCGCAGCTCCTGTCTCGCGGCGATGCGGTGCATGCGGCGCTTCGATCGCATGGCGCATCCGTTGCCGCCGATAGGTCGTTTGTCGTCGGACCCATCGGTGCTGCCACCGATTGGTCGGCGGCTCTGCACGAGGTCGAGGTTGTGGTGCACTTGGCCGCGCGGGTTCACGTGATGCATGAAACGCAGACGGACCCGGCAGCCCTGTATCGCGAGACCAACACGATCGGCACCCTGAAGTTGGCGCAGGATGCCGCGCACGCAGGCGTGCGGCGGTTCGTCTTCGTCAGCACCGCCAAAGTTCACGGCGAGGCCTCGGCGACGGGCAAACCTTTCACCGAGACCGATGCGCCAGCACCCGGCGACGCCTATTCACTGAGCAAATTTGAAGCAGAAGAGGCCTTAAGGGCGTTCTCGAAAGCGCAGGGCATGCAGGTCGTCATCGTTCGCCCGCCCTTGGTCTATGGCCCTGGGGTCAAAGCCAATTTCGCAGCGCTGATGCGGGCAGTGCAGCGCGGTCTGCCCTTGCCGCTGGGCGCGGTCAACAACTTGCGCAGCCTGGTTGGGCTGGACAACCTGGTCGATTTCATCATCACCTGCACGCGCCATGCTGCTGCGGCCAATCAGACCTTTTTGGTCAGTGACGGCGCGGATGTTTCTACCCCTGGGCTGATTCGTGCGATGGCTCATGCCGCGGGTCGACCGGCGCGTTTGTTTCCCGTGCCCGTGGGGCTGCTGGCCTCGCTTGCGTCGCTCGTCGGTCAGCGTGCCGCCGTGGATCGCTTGTGCGGCAATTTGCAATTGGATATCTCCAAGGCGCATGGGCTCTTGCAATGGGTGCCGCCCCAACCATTAGAAGCGGGTCTTCAAAGTATGTTGACAGGAGCAGTTGAATGCTAAAGCGCGGATTCGACCTTGTTTTGGCCTTATTTGCCGGACTGATACTTCTCTTGCCACTGCTTATCGTGGCCATCATGGTTCGGATAACGTCCAAGGGCCCGGCTTTGTATTGGTCCGACCGGGTTGGAAAGAAGAATAAGACCTTCAAAATGCCCAAATTTCGCAGTATGCGCGTTGGCACACCGACGGTCGCCACCCATTTGTTGGCGAATCCCGATGCGGCACTTACACCGATTGGTTCGTTTATCAGAAAGACCAGCTTGGATGAAATTCCACAGTTATGGAATATTTTGAAGGGGGATATGAGTTTTGTGGGCCCCCGACCCGCCTTGTTCAACCAAGAGGACCTGATTGAGCTGCGAACCAGTTATGGGGTCGACGGGTTAACGCCTGGCCTTACCGGTTGGGCACAGGTCAATGGCCGCGATACCATTTCTATCCCCGATAAAGTTGCTTTGGACTGCGAGTATTTGCGCCGGCAGTCCATCGGATTCGATCTTTACATACTTTGGCTCACATTTCTAAGGGTCTTGGGCCAGGACAATGTGTCGCATTAGCGCGAATCAGTATTACAATAAGCGGGTTCCGTTTTATTTTTTGGAGTTACCCTATGACCAACCTGTTAGATATCCAATCCCAAATCGAAAAGCTGCAAAAGCAGGCCAACGAAATCAAGGCCAAAGACTTTCATGCAACGGTCAAAGAAATCGTGGGCAAAATGCAAGCCTTCGGTATCACGGTCAAAGACCTGCAATCGCCCAAGGCGGGCAAAGTTGGTAAAGCAGGGCGTCCTGCCAAGGTCAAAACTGGCGCAACCAAGGCTCCCAAGGCGGCTCGCAAGGCTGGTACGCCCGTGGCTGCCAAGTTCCGTGGCCCCAATGGCGAAACCTGGTCGGGTCGTGGACTGATGCCCAAATGGCTCTCGGCACTGGTGGCCCAAGGCCAAAGCAAAGAAACCTTTGCGGTAAAACCCGAGTAACTCTCGGTCTTTTTGCCCTATTCCAAGCCGCCTGGCTGCGCAATTGTCTGCGCTCAGGCGGTTTTTTTGTTGGATCTTGGTATTTATGAGAATTGAAGTGCTGGCGTGGTCCCGCGGCCGCAAGCGGCTGACGGTCATCCTCAGTGACGTTGTGCTGTCACTGGCGGCGACCTGGATTGCTTTTTCATTGCGGCTAGATACTCTGAATGTGCCCACGCCGATTCAGGCGCGTATTTACCTGATTGCGCCACTGATTGCTATTCCTATATTCGTACGACTGGGTTTGTACCGCGCGATTTTTCGCTATTCGGGCCAGGCCGCGCTGGTGGCAACCGCAAAAGCCATTGCCCTGTATACCCTGGTTTTGTCTGTCGTACTGTTTTCGACCCAATGGGAAATGGTTCCCCGCAGTTTGGGCATACTACAACCGCTGGTATTTTTGATATTGATTGGCGCGAGTCGGGCGTTTGCCAGATTCTGGCTGGCGGGTTTGGAAAGACAGCAGGGCGGTGAAGCCATGAAGCGCCTGCTGATATTCGGAGCCGGGACGGCAGGCGTGCAGACGGCGGTCGCAATGGCAGTATCCCGTCAATTCAAACTGGTGGGTTTTGTCGACGACGATCCGGCCAAGGTGGGGCGCAGTATCAATGGCGTCATGGTCAGTTCTGCCCGCGATATGAAGCGCCTGGTTCAGGAAGACGACATTACCGATGTATTACTGGCCATGCCCAATGCCACGCGGCAGCGGCGTTTGTCCATCGTCCAGTCGCTCAATGCGCTGCCGGTGCATGTCCGCACCTTGCCCAGCCTGGCCGATTTGGCGACGGGCCGTGTGACGGTCCAGGACTTCCGCGAACTCGACATTGAAGATTTGCTGGGGCGCGACCCGGTTCCCCCGCAAGCGGAGCTGATGGCGCGCGACGTGACAGGCAAGGTCGTGATGGTGACCGGCGCAGGGGGGAGCATAGGCTCGGAGCTGTGTCGCTGTATCGCCCTGCAGCGTCCGCAAACCTTGTTGCTGTTGGACCACAACGAATATGGGCTGTACCGCATCCACCAGGAATTAGAGGCCTTGTGCCGGATTCACGCCTTGGAGGTGGTGCTCACACCGCTGCTGGGCAGCGTGACCCAGAGCGAGCGCATGCAGGCGCTTTGCGCTATGCACCGCCCTGGCACGGTCTACCACGCAGCAGCCTACAAGCATGTGCCGATGGTGGAGAGCAATCCCGGGGAAGGGGTGCTCAACAATGTGTTTGGCACGCTCACCATGGCCATGGCGGCGCGCGCCTGCGGTGTGCAGCGCTTCGTGCTGGTCAGCACCGACAAGGCCGTGCGCCCCACCAACATCATGGGTGCGACCAAGCGCATGGCCGAGTTGGCACTTCAAGCCATGGCAGCGCAGCCGCAGGCGACCTTGTTCTCCATGGTTCGTTTTGGCAACGTCTTGGGCTCCAGCGGCAGCGTGGTGCCCTTGTTCCGCCAGCAATTGGCCAGCGGCGGCCCCCTGACCGTGACGCACCCGGATGTCACCCGCTACTTCATGACCATCCCCGAAGCCGCGCAACTGGTGTTGCAGGCAGGTGCCATGGGGCAGGGTGGCGATGTGTTTGTGCTCGACATGGGTGAGCCGGTCAAAATCATCGATCTTGCGCATCGCATGGTGCAGCTCTCGGGGCTGTCGGTGCGGGACGCGGCGAACCCCCAAGGCGAGATCGACATATCCATCACCGGGTTGCGCCCTGGCGAAAAGCTCTTTGAAGAATTGCTGATTGGTGACAACCCCCAGCCCACCCAGCACCCGCGCATCATGAAAGCCCAGGAGGCCTATCTGCCGTGGCCGGTGTTGGAGAGGCATTTGCAAGACCTGCGAACCGCGGCACTGGCCAATGACGAGACGGCCATGCGCACCATCCTGGCGCAGTGTGTGCAGGGCTTTCCTGCGCCGAATGTGAATAATCAGGACCATTGAACCCGTTACCCAAGCTCTACCCACCATGACACAGCTCAGCCCCCACGACAAAGCCGACATCCTGGCCCAGGCCCTGCCTTACATCCGCAAGTTCCATGGCAAGACCATGGTCATCAAATACGGCGGCAACGCCATGACCGACCCGGCCTTGCAAGCCGCATTTGCGCAAGACGTGGTGCTGCTCAAGCTGGTGGGCATCAACCCGGTGGTGGTGCACGGCGGCGGACCGCAAATCGAAAACGCGCTCAAGCGCCTGGGCAAAACCGGTGAGTTTGTGCAGGGCATGCGCGTCACCGACGCCGAGACCATGGAAGTCGTCGAGTGGGTGCTCGGCGGCGAAGTGCAACAAGACATCGTGGGCCTGATCAACCAGGCTGGTGGCAAAGCCGTGGGCCTGACCGGACGCGACGGCGCCATGATCCGCGCCAAAAAGCTCACCATGCATGACAGCGAAGACCCCACGGTCGAACTCGACGTGGGGCAGGTGGGCGACATCGTGAGCGTGGACCCCAGCGTGGTCAAGGCACTGCAGGACGATGCCTTCATTCCCGTCATCAGCCCGATTGGCTTTGGCGAAAACAACGAGAGCTACAACATCAACGCCGACGTGGTGGCGGCCAAACTCGCCACAGTGCTGCATGCAGAAAAACTCCTCATGCTGACCAACATCAGCGGCGTACTCGACAAGTCGGGCGAATTGCTGACCGAGCTCAGCGCCCGCCAGATCGACGCGCTGTTTGCCGACGGCACGATCTCAGGCGGCATGCTGCCCAAAATCAGCGGTGCTTTGGACGCCGCCAAGAGCGGCGTCAAGGCCGTGCACATCGTGGACGGGCGGGTGCCGCATGTCTTGCTGCTCGAAATCCTGACCGCACAGGCCTTCGGCACCATGATCCGCTCGTCGTAGCCAGCGGGTGGCGGGGGTCGCGCGGGTGGCACGGCAGGCCCATCCGCTGCATAAATGGTGCAAAATAGCACGACCGTACTATTTTGCACACCGACTTCATGTCCTCGCCTGGTTTTTCTGATTCCGTTTTTACGCTGGCCGACTCCGAGCGTCCTGGCGGGCGGAGCCTGCTCAAAGGCCAGCAAACCAAACATGCCATCGTGCAGGCGGCCGTGGGCCTGAGCACCCAGTTTGGGCTGGAAGGCTTGAGCATCGGCACCTTGGCGGACTGCATGCACATGAGCAAATCGGGCGTGTTTGCCCACTTCGGCTCGCGCGAGGAATTGCAAATTTCGGTGATTCGCGAGTATTTCGCCACATTTGAGCAAGAAGTTTTCTATCCCGCTCTGCAAGCGCCCCAAGGCCTGCCCCGCCTGCGTGCTCTGTTTGACAACTGGATGAAGCGCGTGGCCGTGGAAATTCAGTCAGGCTGTATCTTCATCAGCGGTGCGGTGGAGTTTGATGACCGAAGCGGCCCGGTGCGCGACGCGCTGGCGTATTCGGTCCAAACCTGGTTGCAAGCGCTCAACCGCGCGGTGGTACTGGCCAAGCAATGCGGCCATCTGATGCCCGATGCGGACGAGCAGCAAGTCGCCTTCGAGATCCATGCCCTGATTTTGGCCCTGCACTACGAGGCCCGTTTCCTGAAAAACCCCGGCTCCCTGGCGCGTGCCAACCGCGGCTTTGACGACATTCTGGCCCGCTACGGTGTGCCAGGCGCTATCGATTTCTCTGCCTAGTTTTTCTGTCTTTCCTTTTTTGGAGCTTTTTCTATGCCCAGCTATACCCCGCCCTTGCGTGACATGCAGTTTGTGATGCACGAACTGCTTCACGTGGTCGATGACTTGAAGCAAATGCCCCGCCACGCGGACATGGATGCTGACACCATCAACGCCGTGCTCGAAGAGGGCGGCAAGTTCGCCTCCGAGGTCTTGTTCCCGCTCAATATCAGCGGCGACGCCGAGGGCTGTGTGCTCGACCCCAAGTCGCACAGCGTGACCACGCCCAAAGGTTTTAAAGAGGCCTATGCACAGTACGTCGAAGGCGGCTGGGCGGCGTTGGCCTGCGACCCCGCCTACGGCGGCCAAGGCTTGCCCCTCATCGTGAACCAGATGTTTTACGAAATGCTCAACAGCGCCAACCAGGCCTGGACCATGTACCCCGGCCTGACGCATGGCGCTTATGCATCGCTGTCCACCCACGGCACGGACGCGCAAAAAGCGACCTACCTGAGCAAAATGACCAGCGGCCAATGGACCGGCACCATGTGCTTGACCGAGCCCCATTGCGGCACCGACCTGGGCCTGATGCGCACCAAGGCCGAATTGCAAGCCGATGGCACTTACCGCATCACCGGCAACAAAATTTTCATCAGCGCGGGTGAGCACGACATGAGCGAGAACATCGTTCACCTGGTGTTGGCGCGCCTGAGCGACGCGCCCCCTGGTATCAAAGGCGTGAGCCTGTTTGTGGTGCCCAAATTCCTGGTGAATGCGGACGGCACACTGGGCGAGCGCAACGGCATTTACTGCGGTGGCATCGAACACAAGATGGGCATCAAGGCCAACGCCACCTGCCAGATGGTGCTCGACGGCGCGGTGGGCACCATGGTTGGTGCGCCCAACAAGGGCATGAACGGCATGTTCGTGATGATGAACGCCGCCCGCCTGGGCGTGGGCAACCAGTCCTTGGGCCTGACCGAAGTGGCTTACCAAAATGCGCTGGCCTATGCCAAAGACCGTATTCAAATGCGTTCGCTCTCGGGCACCAAAGCCAAGGACAAAGCGGCCGACCCCATCATCGTGCACCCCGACGTGCGCAAGATGCTGCTGACCGCCAAGGCCTACGCCGAAGGCGGCCGTGCCCTGCAAGGCTATGGCGCCATGCTGCTGGAGCAAGAGCACAGCCATCCCGATGAAGAGGTGCGCAAAGAGGCCGGAGAAATGCTGGCCATGCTCACGCCCATCGTCAAGGCCTTCATCACCGACAACGGCTGGACCGCCACTTCGGGCTGCCTTCAGGTGTTCGGTGGCCACGGATTTATCAAAGAGTGGGGCATGGAGCAGTTTGTGCGTGATGCCCGCATCAACATGATTTACGAAGGCACCAACACCATTCAATCGCTGGACCTGTTGGGTCGCAAAATTCTGGGCAACCAGGGCGCGACATTGCGCAAGTTCGGCAAACTGATTGGCAAACTGGCCAAAGAAGAAGCCGATAACGCCAGCATGAAGGAATTCATCACACCGGTGGTGACCCTGGGAGAGCAAATGACCCAGTTCACCATGGAAATCGGCATGAAAGGCATGCAAAACCCCGACGAAGTGGGTGCTGCCGCTGTGGACTACCTGCGCGTGGCAGGCCATATGGTGTTTGGTTACTTCTGGGCGCGCATGGCCCAAGTCGCATTGCGTGAGATTGCCGCAGGCAACCCCGACCCCTTCTACCAGGCCAAGCTGCAAACCGCGCGTTTTTACTTTGCCAAGCTCATGCCCGAGACGGCGACATTGATGCAAACCGCCCGCGCTGGCAGCGCCCCCCTGATGGACACCGAAGCGGTGTTCGCCTGATTGTTTTTCCGTTCACCTCAACCCTTTCCCACCAATGGAGTTTGTATGAAGAAGCTGTATGTCGCACTGGGCCTGGCGGGCCTGACTTTCCTGGCCCACGCACAAATGACGCCCCTGGGTGCGTGGAACACCATCGATGACAAAACCAACAAGCCCAAAGCCTTGATCCGCATCACCACCAACGCCAGCGGTGGCTTGTCTGGTGTGGTTGAAAAGTCGCTCGAGGTCAACCCGAGTGCCGAACCCAACTGCGAAAAATGCACCGACGACCGCAAGGGCAAGCCGAAGATCGGCATGGAAATCATCCGCGGTGGTAAGAAGGTAGACGGCAAAGACGTCTGGGAAGAGGGCAAGATTTTGGATCCGGAAAACGGCACCGACTATCGCCTGCGTCTCACGCCGATCGAAGGCGGCAAGAAACTCGAAGTGCGTGGTTACATCGGCACACCCTTGATCGGGCGTACCCAAACCTGGGTGCGTGTCGAGTGACATTGGGGATGAGCCGCCACCCCTTCGATGAAGCCGTTCGCCTGCAACTGCAGGCGGATGGCAGCTTTCTCGGTCACACCCACCCCTCCTGGGCCAATATGGTGGGGCCTTTCGGGGGTATCACCGCGGCCACCGTGGTGCAAGCGATCGTGGACCACCCGCAGTGCCTGGGTAGCCCGGTGGCGCTCACGCTAAATTACGTCGCGGGTATTGCGGATGGCGCCTTCAGTGTGCGTCTGCGTATTGCGCGCACCAACCGCTCCACCCAGCATTGGATGTTCGAGATCGTGCAAACCGCAGCCGACGGCAGCATGGACTGCGTGCTCACGGGCACCGCCATGACGGCGCAGCGGCGCGAAACCTGGGGCGTGAATGACATGCCCATGCCATCGGTGCCTGCGGCGCAGACCTATCCTGACAATCTGGCCAAAGTGGGGATGACGTGGTTTGGTATTTACGACATGCGCGTGATCACCGGTGCGGTGCCCACCGAGTGGGACGGTACCGAAAGTTCAGCGCCACCCGATCAAGCCAGCCTCACCCAGCTGTGGGTGCGTGACAGAGCAGGGCGCGCCTTGGACTTTGCCGCGTTGACGGCGACGGCCGATATTTTTGCGCCCCGTGTTTGGACGCGCCGCTCCAAATGGACGCCTGCAGGCACGGTGTCCATGACGGTGTATTTCCATGCCGACCCGGCGCAGTTGGCCGCTGTGGGCGGTGGCTATGTGCTGGCGCAGGCACGCGGTCAGGTGTTTCGCAATGGCTTTTTTGACCAAAGCGCCTGCCTGTGGAGCGAGGCCGGTGTGCCACTGGCCACCACGCACCAGCTGGTGTATTTCAAAGATTAACGACCCTCCTTAGAACGAGACCATGGCTATGCAAGACCTGTTGATTCACAACGCCGATGGCGTGATGACCCTGACCCTGAACCGTCCTGACAAAAAGAACTCCTTCACCCAGGCCATGTATGGCGCAGCGGCTGACGCCTTGCTGCAAGCCACCGATGACCCGAACGTGCACGTGGTGGTCATCCAGGGGCATGAAACCATCTTCAGCGCGGGCAACGACATCAGCGACTTTTTGAACCGCGACATCAGCGACCCCAATCCGCCTGTGGCCCGTTTTTTGCGGGGATTGACCGTGTTTCCCAAGCCCTTAATCGCCTCGGTCTGTGGCCCCGCAGTGGGCATTGGTACCACCCTGCTCTTCCATTGCGATCTGGTGTACGCCGGCGACAACGCCGCGTTCTCCATGCCCTTTGTGAACCTGGGGCTCTGCGCCGAGGCGGGTTCGAGCCTGCTGGCTCCGCGCATGATGGGCTACCACCGCGCGGCGGAGGCCTTGCTGATGGGCGATCCCTTCATGGCCGAAGCCGCCTTGGAAGTGGGTCTGGTCAATCGCATCGTGCCCCCCAGCGAGGCCAACCACCTGGCCCAAAGCCAGGCGCGCAAACTCGCTGCCAAGCCACTGCCCGCCCTGATGGCGACCAAGCGCCTGATGAAGCAGGGCCAAACCGACGAGGTGCTGGCGCAGATTACCGAGGAATCCAAGGCGTTCGGCCAATTGACGCAGTCGCCCCATGCGAAAGAGGCGTTTACTGCCTTTTTGGAAAAGCGCAAGCCCGACTTCGCCAAGCTCTGAGCGGGCCACTCCGCCGTCGGTATTTATGCCAAGCAAGCGCTTGCTAAAAATACCGGTGTTTGGTATGGTCGGCGCATGCCTGCGCACGCTGCCACCCCCGCCCTTTCGCCAAACGGGGCCAGCGCGCGCTTAACGCCCCAGCGCCCGCGCGGGCGCCCCCGCAAGACCTTGCTCGAGCGTGATGACGGCAACCGCCGCGCTGACTTGCTGCGTGCGGCGGCGGCCCTGTTCCGCAGCCAAGGCTTTGCCGCCACCACCACGCGCGATATTGCCGCAGCCTCTGGCATGCAAAGCGGCTCGCCCTTCTACCATTTCAAAAGCAAAGACGCGCTCTTGTTCGCGGTGATGCAGGAAGGCATGCACTCGGCCCTGGCACGCCAGCGCGACAGCTTGCAGGCGCAACACGGCCAAACCGCTTTGCGCCAGTTGCGCGCCTTGGTGCACACCCATTTCCAGGTGCTCTTGGGGTCCGACAGCGACTTTGTGCCGGTGATGCTGTACGAGGCGCGCTCCTTGAATGCCGCCCAGCACAGCGAACTCTCCGCGCTGCAGGCCGAATACGAAGCCCTGTGGATTCCGGTGCTCAACCAGCTCCACGCCACGGGTGCCTTGCGCGCGCCCGTGGGTCTGGCGCGCCTGTTGCTGCTGGGTGCCTTGAATTGGTCGGTGCAGTGGTTTGACGCCACCAAGCGCGCAACTGTGGCCGACCTGACTGACGCCGCTATGGCCCTTTTTGTGGGTGAAAGCACGGTCAGCACTTAACAATTTTTCAAAAGAGAAAGTCGATTTATGTCGTATGCATCGGTGTTTGCGCCCGGCTTGTTTGCCGGCAAAGTGGTGGTCGTTACGGGGGGCGGGTCTGGCATTGGCCGCTGCGTTGCGCATGAACTCGCATCCTTGGGCGCGCGTGTGGCGCTGATTGGACGCAAAGAAGAAAAGCTGCAAAAAGTGGTGGACGAAATTACCCAGGACTGTGCTGCATCGGGTGGTGCTGCCAGTGGCCACGCCTGCGACATCCGCCAGGAAGATGCAGTGCGCAGCACGGTGGCGGCGATTCTTGCGCAGCACGGGCGGATCGACGGCCTGGTGAACAACGCAGGCGGGCAGTACATGACGCCTTTAGAGGCCATCAGCGCCAAGGGCTGGGAAGCGGTGGTCAACACCAACCTGACCGGTGGTTTTTTGATGGCGCGCGAGTGCTACACCCAAACCATGTCCAAGCATGGCGGCGCGATCGTGAACATCGTGGCCGATATGTGGGGCTCCATGCCGGGCATGGGCCACAGCGGTGCAGCACGTGCGGGCATGGTCAGCCTGACCGAGACCGCCGCCGCCGAATGGGCCGGTGCCGGTGTGCGCGTCAACGCCGTGGCGCCAGGCTACATCGCCTCCAGTGGTATGGACCATTACCCCGCAGAGGCGGGTCCCATGTTGCGCGCCATGGCCAAAACCGTGCCTTTGGGCCGCTTTGGCACCGAGGCCGAAACCGCCGCGGGCATTGTGTTTTTGCTCAGCCCCGCAGCGGCCTTTATCAGTGGCACCACGCTGCGCATTGACGGCGCGCGTCCGCAAGTGCGCATGGGCTGGCCGATGACGGTGGCCAGCGCCAAGGCGCAGACGCGGCCGTCGATCGCCGCGTTCAACGGCTTTCACCGGGCGACCACGCCCCAGGTGTTTGCCATCGATGCAAAAGACACTGCCCAAGACAGCACCAAAGACACCCCCACCTAAACCACCAGGAGACCGACCATGCAATGGACCCACGAACACCAAGAGATTCAAAAGACCCTCAAGCGTTTTATTGATGCGGAAATCAATCCCCATGTGGAAGAGTGGGAAGCGGCCGAGATATTCCCCGCGCACGAGGTGTTTAAAAAGTTGGGCAATCTGGGTTTGCTGGGCTTGACCAAGCCCACGGCCCATGGCGGCGCGGGTCTGGACTACAGCTACGGCCTGGCCATGGCCGAGGCCTTGGGCCATATCCACTGTGGCGGCATCCCTATGGCGATTGGTGTGCAAACCGATATGTGCACCCCGGCCTTGGCGCGCTTTGGCAGCGAAGAGCTGCAGGCCGAGTTCCTGGCACCGGCCATTGCGGGCGATAGGGTGGGTTGTATCGGCGTGAGTGAGCCGGGTGCGGGCAGCGATGTGTCGGCGATTCGCACCACCGCCCGCAAAGACGGCGACGACTATGTCATCACCGGCCAAAAAATGTGGATCACCAACAGCCTGCAAGCCGACTGGATGTGCATGCTGGTCAACACCGGTGACGGCCCCGCCCACAAAAACAAGAGCCTGGTGATGGTGCCCTTGCGCGAGAACGGCAAGCTGCGCCCCGGCATC
>CANFLX010000028.1 GCA_947447985.1 Comamonadaceae bacterium | reverse complement strand
TTGCGCCAGCCGCCCGAGTTTGGCTCCGTCGTCAAACAAGCCGGCGTTGAAAAAATACGGGCTTTGTCGACCGGCTTTGGTGGTGAATTCGCCAAAGCGCAACACACCGCACGCCACCGCAAACGCCACGAATTCCTGCGCCAGACCGGCGTCTGCACCGGGCACGGAACCGGACGTAGGGGATGGGGTGAGGGTGGCGTCAACCATGGGGAATTTCCTTGTTCAAATTAAGCAGCCTGAACCTCAACGGCATCCGCTCGGCCACCAGCAAAGGGCTGGAGCCTTGGCTTGCGCAACTGCAGCCGGATTGTATTTGCGTGCAAGAGGTCAAGGCCCAGGCCGACGACGTGGCAGGCAAGTTTGAAACGCTGGCGGACCTCAAAGGCTACTTTCATTTCGCCGAGAAAAAAGGCTACTCCGGCGTGGCGGTTTACACCCGCCACACACCCAGTGATGTGGTGGTGGGCTATGGATCCGGTGAATTTGACATGGAGGGCCGCTACGTGGAACTGCGCTTTGACACACCCAAGCGCAAACGCTCCATCATCAGCGCCTACTTCCCCAGTGGTTCGTCCGGCGAAGAGCGCCAGCAGGCCAAGTTCCGCTTCCTGGCCGAGTTTTATCCGCACCTGACCGCCCTGAAGGCCGAACGCGAGTTTGTGCTGTGTGGCGACATCAACATCGCCCACCAGGAAATTGACCTGAAGAACTTCAAAGGCAACAAAAAGAACTCCGGCTTTTTGCCCGAAGAGCGCGCCTGGATGACGCAGCTGCTCACGCAGGCCGGTTTGGTGGACGTCTACCGCCACCTGGAGCCCACTGCGACCGACGAGGCCTACACCTGGTGGAGCAACCGGGGCCAGGCCTACGCCAAAAACGTAGGCTGGCGCCTGGACTACCACCTGGCCACGCCGGCCCTGGCCGCAGGCGCCAAGACCCACGCGATTTACAAAGACGTGAAGTTCTCCGACCACGCGCCCATCACCATCGATTACGCATGGGATTGAAAGTGCCAGTGAGCAGCGCCGCAGAGGCCATTGGGTGGCTGCAGGCCCAAGGCATACGCCGCGTTGAAGTGGTGTTTGCCGACCTGACCAGTGTGGCGCGCGGCAAGACCATGGACGTGGCCAGTTTTATCCAGGCGCTGGGCGCCAGGCTGCCGACGCTGCTCTTGGGCCTGACGGTGACCGGCGGTGAGCCGCCGGATGTGTTCAAGCGCCTCTTTCCGCCCAGCTTTCCTGACATGGCCCTGCAGCCGGATTGGCGCACGCTGGTGCGCTGCCCGCTTTCGCGCGTACCCACCGCCACCGTCATCTGCAACGCACAGGCACGCTTTGTGGCCGCCGATGGCCATGCCGAGTACGAGGTGGCCGACCTGTCGCCACGGCAGTTGCTGCAGCGCACTTTGACGCGTTTGCAGGCAGGGGGCTACCAGGCTTTGGTCGCACCGGAGTTGGAGTTTTTTCTGGTGCATCCACAGCGGGATGCACAGGGCGGTTTGCAAGTCGCGCACGGCATGTCGGGTGCGGTGCCGCATATCGAGAGCTCGCACGACCTGTTCTCGGCCGAGACGGCGCAATCCTTTGCGCCCTTGTTTGACGAGCTGTGGGCCGCGTGTGCGATGCAAGGAATACCCATCAGCGGCTACGGCCATGAGGCATCCATCGGCCAGTACGAAGTGAACTTCCAACCTGGAGAGCCGCTGGCGCAGGCGGACGCGGTGTTTCGCTTCAAGCGTCTGGTGCGCGAAATAGCACGCCGCCATGGCTGCCTGGCCACTTTCATGGCCAAGCCCTATTTGCACGAGCCCGGAACCGGCATGCACTGGCATGTGAGCCTGAGCGACAGTGAGGGCCGCAATGCCTTTAGCGATGCCGACGGCCAGGCCCACCCGCGGCTGGCGCACTTTATTGGCGGCTGGCAGGCCTCGGCCCAGGGTGCCATGGCGGTGCTGGCGCCGTATGCGCATTCCTACCTGCGCATCGCGCGGCCCGATGCCTCACCTGCCAATGCCGATTGGGGCCACGACGACCGCAGCGTGGCGTTTCGTATTCCTGCGTCTAACGCCGGCAACCGGCGGGTGGAACACCGTTTGCCTGGTGGCGACGCCAACCCCTACTTGACGCTGGCGCTGATGCTGGGTACGGGGCTGATGGGTATGCGGGAGCAACTTTCGCCCAGCGCAGAGCGGGTCTTAGGCGGCGGCGCCGTTACACCGCCCCTGCCGCGCGACCTGGAGCAGGCGCTGAGCGCCCTGGAGGCTTGCCCGCTGGCGGGCGAGGTCTTGGGCGCAGGCTTTGTGAATCTGTATGCGATGGTCAAGCGCCATGAACTCACCGAGCAGGCGGCGGACACTGACTTTGCGGTCAAGCACCTGCTCAGCCGCAGCTAAGGTGCAGTCAAGGCGCAGCTAAGGTGCGGTTAAGGCGCAAGGCGCCACTGCAGGTACCAAAAATACCCTACAGCGATCACCATCGCGATCGCCACCGACCACCACAGGCGGGTGATGCCGTCCGAGGGCTGGCCCTGTTTGAGTCCGGTCACCATGGCGCGGGGCAGGTTTTCGCGGTGCATCCAGCTCGCCAGCGCCACCCCGCAGAGGTGCACACCCACCAAAACCAGCATGCCGTTGGCGGCCGCCTCGTGGAGCTCGCCCAGCCACTCGCCACCGATGTCGTTGTAGACCGCGTAGCCTGTGGCGGTGATGGCCGCGCCTGCCAGCAGCATGAGCACAATGGCCACGCCACCCAAGGGGTTGTGGCCTATGAAATGCGCCGGGCGCCCAGCCACCATGTTCTTCACGTAATGCGCCAATTCCGATGGAGGGCGCACGAAACTGCCAAAGCGCGCATACCGCGTACCCAGCACGCCCCACACGAGGCGAAACGTGATCAAGCCGCCCAGGGTGTAGCCCAGGGTGACGTGCAGCAAACGCCAGCTTTCGCTCTCTGCCGTAAGGTAGGCGCCAGTAAAGCACGCGGCCAGCAGCCAATGGAAGACGCGAACGGGCACGTCCCAGACGCGGATGGGGGTGGTGGGGCTTGTCATGTGCAACGGTGGTTGGTGAACGCAAATCTATTTGGGAATGCGCACCTGGTGCTCATTGAAATCGCCGTCCGCGGCATGGCCGTGGCAGGCACCGCAGTTGGACGCACTGCCCACCGACGCACGTTTGAACACACTGGCGTTCACTTCATCGTGCTGGCGGACAAACCAACGCGACTTGCTGATGCGGTTGTCCGGCGGGGCATCGCTGAAACGCCGACCCGTCCCTGCATGGGCGACCAGCCAGGTGCTGATGTGCTGGGTCGCCGTTGGATCCAAAGACGCATCCACGCCATAGTGCTTGGACAAGCCCGTCATGATGGCCTGCCAAGACGCTGCGGGGAGCATGCCAGCGGGGTAGGCGATGTGGCAGGCAGCGCACTCCGTTTTGTACAAGGGCAGCGGGGGCGCGCTGGATCGCCCGTCTTCTGCGTGGGCCATGTTGGCGAAGGCCCATGCGCTTAGCACCAGAGGCAAACCGGTTCGCAGAGAAGCGGTGAAGGAGAAGTGGGTCATTGTTTACCTTGTTGTGCTCAGGGCTTGAGCGTCAGCAGCCAGGCAATCACGTCGGCTTTTTCAGCGGGGGTGCATTCGCGGCCGACGACGTCGTTGCAATTGCGGCGAAACCATTTTTCGGTCTTGGCGGCGTCACTAAAACGGTCAGGGTTGGCCGCAGGCGCCATGGGCTTGATGGTTTTGCCGGTGCTGGCATGTTTGCCTTCTACCGTGGGTTTGTCGGTGTGGCAGGACGCACAGGCCCAATCATGCCCGTGTTTCGACGTGAAAAACTCCTGACCGCGCGCCGCTTGCGGTGCTTGGCCACTTTGCGCAGCGTAGGCATCCAGTTGCTCTTTGGGACTTGTGGCCTGCGCGGGCAATGCCGCGATGGACGCGGCCAACGCAATGGCCCAGAGAAGAGACTTAGAAAACAAAGGAAAGTGCGGACGTGGCATGAGGCCTCCTAGACCTGAATGGTCGCATACGCAAGCTAAGGCTTTGTAAAGCGCATTTCCAGCCCAATAATCAAATAGGGCGCGAGCCGCATGCATGCGTCTCGCGCCCTTTTCAAGGTCCGGCCTGCGCCCCAGGGCGCTGGTAGAGGTCTAGTGTCCGCCGCCCAGGTAAGCGGCCTTGACCGCGGGGTCGTCTTGCAACTTGGACGCCTCACCGTGCACCGAGATTCGGCCGTTTTCCAGCACATATCCGTAGTCCGCCACTTTGAGTGCTGCAGCAGCGAATTGCTCCACCAGCAGCATGGTCACACCGCGCGACTTGAGGTCGCTGATGATGCGGAAAACTTCTTCCACCAGGATAGGCGCCAGACCCATGGAGGGCTCGTCGAGCAACACGATCTCGGGGTTGAGCATCACGGCGCGGGCCATCGCCAGCATTTGCTGCTCGCCACCGGACAAGGTGCCTGCGAGCTGGTTGCGACGCTCTTTGAGGCGGGGGAACAGATCCATGGCGCGTTCCAAGTCGCCCTGCACATCGCCCTTGGGGCGGCTGCCAGTCAGGCGGGGGAAAGCGCCCAGAATCAGGTTGTCTGTCACCGACATGGTGGCAAACACGCGGCGGCCTTCGGGCGAATGGGCCAGGCCCAGCTTGGCGATGGTGAAAGATTCCATGCCATCGGTGCGCTTGCCGTTCAGGCTGATTTCGCCAGCGGTGGGCGTGATCATGCCCGAGATGGCACGCATGGTGGTGGTCTTGCCGGCGCCGTTGGAGCCGATCAGGGTCACCACTTTGCCTTTGGGCACTTCCATGGAAATGCCATGCAAGACTTGCACTTTGCCGTAACCGGCTTCTAGATTTTTAATACTCAACATATGCGGGTGTCCTGTACGTTCAAGCGGCCGGAGCGCCCAGATAGGCCTCGATCACTTTTTCATCGGCCTGTACTTCGGCGGGCTTGCCTTCGGCGATTTTCTGACCGAAGTCGAGCACCGAGACGTTGTCGCAAATACTCATCACCACGTCCATGTGGTGCTCAATCAGGATCACGGTGATGCCGTGGTCACGGATCTTGCGAATGATGGTGATCAGCTCTTTGATGTCCGGTGCGGTCAGGCCTGCAGCGGGCTCGTCGAGCAACAGCAATTGCGGATCCAGCGCCAAGGCGCGGGCGATTTCGAGCAAACGCTGTTTGCCATAAGGCAGATTGCGCGCTTCTTCGCCAGCCAGGTCGCCCAAGCCCACGAAGTGCAAGAGGCCCAAGCCCCGCTCGATGGCCGCTTTGTCTTCGCGCACATAACGCGGCGTGTGCAAGGCCACGTCGATCAAGTTGCTGTCGAAGGTGTGGTGCAAGCCCACCTGCACGTTTTGCAGCGCGGTCATTTCGCCAAACAGCTGCACGTTTTGGAAGGTGCGGGCAATGCCGGACAAAGCGATGTCTGAGGATGTGCGACCCACCACAGCATCACCTGCAAACTGGATGTCGCCCGCTGTTGGCACGTAAATGCCCGTGAGCACATTCATCATGGTGCTCTTGCCCGAGCCATTGGGGCCGATCAGGCCGTGGATGGTGCCACGCTGAATGCGCAGGTCCACGTTGTTCAGGGCCTTCAGGCCGCCGAATTGCATGAGCACGCCTTGGGCCACCAACAGGTCGCTGCCCGCGGCACTGTGTTTGGCGTTGGACGCCTGGGTGATCGCGTCTTTGCCGAGGTCCACACCTTGGTAATCGCCAGCCAAATTGCCCTTGCGGGAGAACAGCTTGCGGAAAAAGCCGACGATGCCGTCCTGCAGGTAATACACCACGAACAAAATCATCAAGCCAAAGATGGACAAGCGCCAATCGGTAATGGACTGCAGCCAGAAAGAGAAGGCCGCCAGTGCAATCGTTCCGACCACCGGAATGGCCATGGCGCGGGGCGTGGTGGTCTTCTTGGCCACACCAATGATGGCACCGACCAGCATCAGTGCCGCCAGCACCGATGACACTTGGCGGAACATGCCCAGATCGTCGAGCAGCTTGGGCAGGATCACGATGATGGCTGCGCCCAGCAAGGCGCCTGTGCGGCTCTTGCGGCCACCCATGATGACCGCCAACAGGAACAAAACCGTCAGTTCATTGTTGTAGGTATTGGGCGAAATGTATTGCTCGGAATACGCGTAGAGGCAACCAGCCAGACCGGCAAAGCCGGCGCTGACCACGAAGGCGTAGACCTTGTAGCGGTACACCGACACGCCCATACAGTCAGAGGCGACCGGGCTTCCGCGCAAGGCTTCAAAAGCGCGACCCAGCTGCGATTTCAAAATGCGATCCACCACGACCAGGGACAGCACCATCAGCGCAAACACCATCCAATAAAAGCCGTGCTCATCCAGCTTGGCACCAAAGAGATCGGGTTTGGGAATTTTGATGCCCAAGGGACCCTCGGTCAGGAAATCCATCTCATTGATCAGAATCTGAATAATGGTTCCAAACGCCAAGGTCACCATGGCCAGATAAGGGCCCGTGACGCGCAAGGCGGGAAGCGCCAGCAAAGCGCCAAAGCCCGCAGTCAAGCCAATACTGGCGGGAACGATCACCCACAGGGGGGCGCCCAATTTAAAGAACAGCACACCTGCGGTGTACGAGCCCACACCAAACAAACCGGCGTGGCCCAGAGACACCTGACCGGTGTAGCCCACCACGATGTCCAGACCGAACAACAGAATGGCGTAAATCATGATCGTGCCGATCATGTGGATGTAGTACGGGTTGTCCAGGTACAGCGGTGCCGCACCCAAGAGCGCCAAAGTGGCGACAGCGATGCTAAAAGACTTGCGATTCATCTTCAAACTTTCTTAATGGCAGTTTTGCCAAACAGACCTGCGGGCTTGAGCGCCAGCACGAGCAAAAGCAACACCAAACCGGGCACATCTTTGTAGCCGGTTGACAGATAGAAACCGGTGGTTGTTTCAGCCACACCCAAAATAATGCCGCCCACGATGATGCCCAGTCCACTGGTCAGGCCGCCAATAATCGCCACCGCGAAGGCCTTCAGGCCCAGTACGGCGCCCATGGTCGCGCCTGTCAATGTCAACGGGGCAATCAAAGCACCGGCGAATGCCGCTGTGGCGGACGACAAGGCGTACGAAAACGTGATCACCAAGCCGGTGTTAATGCCCATCAACTTGGCTGCATCGCGGTCATTGAACGTGGCCACCACCGCTTTGCCGTAAATGCTTTTGCGATTGAACAACTCCACTGCGACCATCATGGCGATAGCGCCAAACACCACCAAAACTTCCATCGGCAGCACGTTGGCGCCGAGCACTTTCATGGGTGCTTCCGGCAGGGGCGATGGAAACTTCAGGTCGTCGCGGCCCCAAATGTTTTCAGCCACGTTTTTGAAAATAATGCCCAGCGCAATGGTGGACATGATCCAGCCGAATTCGCTTTTGATCTTGATAGCAGGCTGCACACCAATGCGCTCCACGATGGAGCCCTGGACCATGCCAAACACGATGACCAGGGGCAGCATGGCCCAGTAATTCACACCCTTGTTTACCAAAGTCAGGCCCACCATGGCGCCCAGCATCAAAGCGTCGCCTTGGCCGAAGTTCAATGTGTCCGACGTTTGAAACGTGAGCTGGTAGCCAAACGCGATGACCGCGTAAATCATGCCCAGCGCGATTCCGCTGTAGACAAGTTGAAGCAGGATATCCATAAATTCTTTTCCACCCAAAAATCTTACTGACCACCCCTTGCACCCGGGGAACTTGGCAACGTGTGTCGCCTATGAAAGAAACTCGCCAGCCCCAAGAGGACTGGCGAGTTTCAGTGCACTCGCAGGGGCTTCGCGCCCTGATTATTTTTTGACGGTCAAAGCGCCTTTGGCATTCACGTCTTTGACGCGCACTTCCGAAGCCTTTTTCTGGTCTTCTTCGTAGGCGTACACCACTTTTTCGCCCTTCACTTCGCCGAACACGGGAATGTTGGCAGTGATCGCGTCATGGTCTTTGGCGGTGAAAGGCTTGTTATAGCTGGTCACCACACCGTCCACCGGCGTCTTCAGATCTTCCAATGCCGCTTTGATCTTGGGGCCGTCAGTGGAGTTGGCTTGCTTGATGGCGGCTGCCAGCAAGTAAATGGAGTCGTAGCCTTGGGCGGCAGACACAGGCGAATCAATACGCGCGTTCTTCGGATTGAAAGTGCGCAGGTAGTTGATGATGAAGGACTGGCGCTTGGGTGTCGTAGGCTGTTGGATAAAGGTTTGCGGCATGCGCGCGCCTTCACCGCCAGGGCCTGCGTTGTCAATGAAGTTGGCCATCGACAAGGTCCAGCTTCCGATCATGGGGACTTTCCAGCCCAGTTTGGTCATACCGTTGGCGATTTGCGCCAGTTCTGGGCCAATGCCGTAGGTCAACACCACTTCGGCGCCAGCTTCTTTGGCCTTGAGCAGCTGAGGGGTCATGTCAACGTCTTTGATGTTGAATTTTTCAACGGCAACGGGTTTGATGCCTTTGAGTTCCAGGGCTTTTTCCAGGTCAGAGCGACCGAGTTGACCGTAATTGGTGGAGTCGGCCAAGATGGCTACTTTCTTGAACTTGCGGCGGGTAATGGCCTCTTCCACAATCATGGGCGCTTGAATGCTGTCATGCGCCGCGTTGCGGAAAATGTAGTTCTCGGGCTGGTCATCAAACTGGTGCGTGATGATGGAACCGGTAGCCACGTTGTTCATGACGGGGATCTTGGCTTCTTGGTAGAAGCGCTGAGATGCCAGTGCCACACCGGTGTTGATAAAGCCCACAGTGGCCGTGACTTTTTCTTTGTTGATCAGCTCTTGGGCGATTTGCACGCCGCGCTCGTTTTTGGCTTCGTCATCGCGCTCGATGATTTGCAACTGACGGCCGATCACGCCACCGGCTTTGTTGATTTCGTCCACAGCCAGTTTGACGCCGTCGCGCATGCTGACGCCCATCGACGAGGAACCGCCAGTGAAGGGGCCTGACACACCAATTTTGATGGTGTCGGCAGCGCTCGCCAAGCCTGCATAAGCAGTGATCGCAGCGGCAATCGCCACCTGTGAGGCCAGTTTTGCAAAACGGATATTCATGGTGTCTCCAGTAAAAAAATAAATGCTTTGATGACGATTCGGGCTTGCAATCGGGCAAACAACTTCGAGTAGTCCCAACGGTCGCCTAATCTAATCGACGGTTCCTTACAAAGGCTTACGGACAAGCCCTAGGGTGGCCTATTATGAGACGGCAGCCCTGATGAAATTTCATTGTGAGGGCTAATTATTTTCAACGGCCATCATTTTGCTCCATTTCCTAGGGTTAACCCTAGGAAATCTGGTCAAAGTCAGGCCAGCCCGCGAACCACTTCCATCGCTTCTTCGACACGCTCCACGGCGTGGATGACCAGGCCGTCGATGGGTTTTTTGGGCGCATTGGCCTTGGGCACCACGGCCACAGTGAAGCCCAGTTTGGCCGCTTCTTTCAGCCGCTCCTGCCCACGCGGCGCGGGGCGGACTTCTCCGGCCAAACCCACCTCGCCAAAGGCCAAAAAGCCTTTGGGCAAGGGTTTGCCACGCAAGGACGAGGTGATAGCTAGCATGACCGCCAAATCGGCAGCAGGCTCGCCAATGCGCACGCCGCCCACCGCGTTAATGAACACATCCTGGTCCATGCACGCCACCCCCGCGTGGCGGTGCAGCACGGCCAGCAACATGGCCAGGCGGTCTTTGTCCAGGCCCACGCTCAAGCGCCGCGGACTGGGGCCGCCGCTGTCGACCAGGGCCTGAATTTCGACCAGCAGGGGGCGGGTGCCTTCCAGCGTGACCATCACGCAGCTGCCCGGTACGGGTTGCGCATGCTGGCTCAAAAAGATGGCGCTGGGGTTGGATACACCCTTCAAGCCGCGCTCGGTCATGGCAAACACGCCCATTTCATTGACCGCGCCAAAGCGGTTTTTGATGGCGCGTACCAGGCGGAACTGGCTGTGGGTGTCGCCCTCAAAGTACAAAACTGTGTCCACCATGTGCTCCAGCACACGGGGACCGGCCAGCGCGCCCTCTTTGGTCACGTGACCCACCAAGACGATGCACACGCCGCTGGCTTTGGCGGCGCGCGTCAGGTGCGCGGCGCATTCGCGCACCTGCGCCACTGAACCCGGTGCGGAGCTGAGTTGTTCCGAATACACGGTCTGTATGGAGTCGATCACCGCGACATCGGGTTGTTGGTCGGCCAGGGTGGCGAGAATTTTTTCCAGTCCAATTTCGGCCAACACGCGCACCTGCGAACCATCCAGCCCCAAACGCCGCGCCCGCAGGGCCACTTGGGCACCGCTCTCTTCGCCGGTGACGTACAAGGTTTTTTTGCCGGCACGTTGCAGCGAGTCCAGCGCCTGCAGCAGCAACGTGGACTTGCCAATGCCCGGGTCACCCCCGATCAGCACCACGCCGCCCTCCACCATGCCGCCGCCCAGAACCCGGTCCAGTTCATCGTGTCCGGTGGGGGTACGCTCAAAGTCGCTGGCTTCGATATCGCACAGCGCCGCCACCTCCGCGGTTTTTGCGAGTGACGCAAAGCGGTTTTTGACTGGGCCTTCCGAGGCTGCGGCAGATGTCTCCAGCAGCGTGTTCCAGGCACTGCAATGCGGGCATTTACCCAGCCACTTCGGGCTGTTGCCGCCGCACTCCGAACAAACAAACACTGATTTTTCTTTGGCCATGCGCAATAATACTGTATGTAATTACAGATATTTGGGCGACACAGTGAGGGTTTAAGTGAATACTGCCGTCACACAGCGTCGCTATCCTGTCGGCGATGAAAAATCTGAGCTTGGCGTTCGCGCCCCGCCTGTACGCCCAGTTTCGATGGATGGCAGCCCTGTCGGTGGCGCTGCTTGTGGGCTGCGCAGCACCCAAGCCGCCAGTACCTGGTGCACCGCCATGGGCCCTCACGCATTGGACGGCCCAAGACCAGATCGCATGGCACGAAGTGCAATTTCCGGCAAAGTCGCCCACCTTGTACTCGCTGGACACCCAAGCACCTCCAAACAGCCAGGGCCAACGCACCGCGCTCAAAGCCGACGCCCACGAATCGGCGAGCATGCTGCGTACGGCGGTGCGCATCGAGCCGGGCAATTTGGCACACGTCTCCTTTTCCTGGCTGGTTCCGGCCCTGATTGACAAGGCCGATATGGCACACCGCGATTTAGATGATTCGCCAGTGCGCGTGGTGCTGGCCTTTGAGGGCGACCGCAGCACCTTTTCTCCCAAGAACGCCATGCTCAATGAATTGGCGCGTTTGGTCACGGGCGAGGAAATGCCCTACGCCACCTTGATGTATGTGTGGTGCAACCAGCGCCCCGTGGGCAGCGTGATTCACAACCCGCGCACTGACCGCATTCGCAAGATCGTGGTCGAGTCTGGCGCCCAGGGTTTGGAACAGTGGCGCAGCTATGAGCGCGACATCCGCGCGGATTTTGTGCAGGCCTTTGGCGAGGCTCCGGGCGCACTCGTGGGCATCGGGCTGATGACTGACAGTGACAACACCCATAGCAACACCGTCGCTTGGTACGGGCCGATTGCCCTGCGCTGACAGCGGCGCGCCCTGTACACGGGCTAACATCGGGAACTTACCGCCAATCTTTGGAGAAACGCCCCATGGCCCACGCCGCATTCAACTGGCAAGACCCTTTTTTGCTCGACAGCCAACTCAGTGACGACGAGCGCATGGTGCGTGACGCCGCCGCCGCCTATTGTCAGGACAAGTTGTTGCCGCGCGTGACGCTGGCCTTTCGCAACGGCGCGACCGACCCAGCAGTTTTTCGGGAAATGGGTGAACTCGGGCTGCTGGGGCCAACCATCCCCGAGGCCTATGGCGGCCCGGCACTCAATTACGTCTGCTACGGGCTGATTGCGCGCGAAGTCGAACGGGTCGACAGCGGCTACCGATCGATGATGAGCGTGCAAAGCTCGCTGGTGATGGTGCCGATTTTCGAATTCGGCACCGAAGGACAACGCCAAAAATTCCTGCCCAAGCTGGCCACCGGTGAATGGATCGGGTGCTTTGGCCTGACCGAGCCCGACCACGGCTCCGACCCCGCATCCATGGCCACCCGCGCCCAAAAGGTCGCTGGCGGCTACAAGCTCAGCGGCTCCAAGATGTGGATCAGCAACAGCCCGATTGCCGACGTGTTTGTGGTCTGGGCCAAAGAAGTGTCAGAGAGCGGAGCCGTAGGCCCGATTCGGGGCTTCATTCTTGAAAAAGGCATGGCGGGCCTGAGCGCCCCCGCCATTCACAGCAAAGTCGGACTGCGCGCCAGCATCACCGGTGAAATCGTGATGGACGGCGTGTTTTGCCCCGAAGAAAACGCCTTCCCCGAGGTGCAAGGCCTCAAAGGTCCGTTCACCTGCCTCAACAGTGCGCGTTACGGCATTGCCTGGGGCGCGCTGGGCGCCGCCGAAGACTGCTGGACGCGGGCCCGCCAGTACACCTTGGACCGCCAGCAATTTGGCCGTCCGCTGGCAGCCAACCAGTTGGTTCAGAAAAAGCTGGCCGACATGCAAACCGAAATCGCACTCGGTCTGCAAGGTTGCCTGCGCCTGGGCCGCATGAAAGACGAAGGCACGGCCTCGGTAGAAATCACCTCCATCCTCAAGCGCAACTCCTGCGGCAAGTCCTTGGACATTGCCCGCATGGCGCGCGACATGATGGGTGGCAACGGCATCAGCGACGAGTTCGGCGTGGCACGCCACCTGGTGAACCTCGAAGTGGTCAACACCTACGAAGGCACGCACGATATCCACGCCCTGATTTTGGGTCGCGCCATGACCGGCATTGCCGCCTTTGCCAATTGAGCGATGTCTGAGAAACCCGCCGCGCTGGCGCACCTGAAGGTGCTCGACCTCTCCCGCGTGCTGGCGGGCCCGTGGTGCACCCAGATGCTGGCAGACCTGGGTGCCGATGTGGTCAAGGTGGAGCGCCCGGGCGCAGGGGACGACACCCGCCACTGGGGCCCTCCGTTCATGAAGGATGCACAGGGCCAGGACACGGCGCATGCCAGCTACTACGCCTCCTGCAACCGCAACAAGCGATCCATCGCCATTGACATCGCACGGCCCGAGGGCCAGGCGCTGATTCGCCAGATGGCTTTGAGCAGCGACATTCTGGTGGAGAACTTCAAGGTCGGCGGACTGGCGCACTATGGGCTGGACTACGCCAATCTGCACGCGCTGAATCCCCGCCTCATTTACTGCTCGGTCACCGGCTTTGGCCAGGACGGGCCGTATGCCGAACGCGCGGGCTATGACCTGATGGTGCAGGCCATGAGCGGCATGATGAGCATCACCGGCAAAGCCGAAGGCACACCTGGCGGCTCACCCCAGCGGGTGGGCGTGGCGCTGACCGATTTGTTCACCGGTGTGTACGCCTGCAGCGCCATCCTGGCCGCGGTAGAAGTGCGCCATCGCACCGGAGTCGGCCAGCACATCGACATGAGCCTGCTCGATGTCGGCATGGCCATTCTGGCCAACCAGGCCGCTGGTTTTTTGAATGCGGGCGTCAACCCGGTGCGCCAGGGCAACAGCCACCCCAGCTTGGTGCCCTACCAGGAATTCGCCACGGCCGACGGCGCCATGCTGCTGGCCGTGGGCAACGACGGCCAGTTTGCGCGCTTTGCCCAGGCCGCCGAGCAGCCGCAGTGGGCCAGCGACCCGCGCTTCTGCACCAACACCGACCGGGTGCGCCACCGCGAGGATTTGATTCCATTGATCGAATTGGAGACCCGCAAACGCAGCACTGCGCAATGGGTGGCACTGCTGGAGCACCGCGCGGTGCCCTGCGGGCCCATCAACACCGTGGCACAGGCCTTTGACGACCCGCAGGTACAAGCACGCCAATTGGTGGTGCACCAAGCTGTGGCACCGCAAGCAATGGCCCAGACCGGCCTGAGCTCCATTGCGTCCGTAGCCAGTCCGCTGCGCCTGCAGGACACGCCACCGGTACTGCACCGCGCACCGCCTGCGTTGGGGGAACACACGCAGGAGGTGCTGGCTGAGCTGGGCTTAGACGCAAGGGCTTTGACCGACTTGCGAAGCAGGGGTATTGTTGAGTAAGATTCTTACTTTCCAAGTAAGGATTTCTATGAAAATCACCAGCAAGGGCCAGGTCACCATTCCACAGTCGGTGCGAGAACAAGCGGGTTTGCATCCCCACAGCGAGGTAGAGTTTGAGGTGCGCGAGAACGGCGATGTGGTGATTCGCGCCGTCAAAGCACCCGCTACCACCGCGCGCAGCGCCTTTGAGCGCGTACGCGGCAGCGCCAATGCCACCCAATTCAAAGGCATGGGCACCGACGAGTTCATGGCATTTTTGCGCAGCTAAATGGTGCAGCCCTCCGCATCGAGCGCGGCCATTGCGCCTTCGGTAAGCGAGCCAGATGCGCGCTACCTGGTCGACACTTTGCCACGCGGCACCTTGGTGGACAGCTGCGTATTGATCGACGTGCTGGCCGACGACCCGACCTGGGCCGATTGGTCGCTGGATCAACTGGACCGTTGCGCTGCATTGGGGCCCTTGCTCATCAACCCATTGATCTTGGCAGAGATCAGCCCGCATTTTGAGCGGGCCAGCGACTTGGAAGTGGCGCTTGCAGGCCTGCCGCTGGTCAAGGCCGCCCTGCCCTGGGACGCGGCGTTTTTGGCCGGTCAGGCTTTCAAGGTTTACCGTCTGTCTTCGGGTCTGAAGTCGTCGCCCATGCCAGATTTCTACATTGGCGCACATGCGTTGGTGGCGCAGTTGCAGCTGCTCACCCGCGATGTTGCGCGTTACCGTAGCTACTTTCCTGCGCTCTCGCTGGTAGCACCCGCCTGAACAATCGCCCCGGCTTTTGACGACGCCGCGGCAAAGGCACACGACGCATGCTAGACGAACACACTAGGCGACTCTGACGGCGCTAATGCTCTTCAAGTATCGCGCGGCGAGCCGGCTTGACAGACAAGAAAAAGCCCGCATGCAGCGGGCTATTTCTTTGCGGGAACGCAGATGGGTTCGATCAGAACTTGAACGCCACGCCGAAAGTGGGTCCAGTCACTTTGACATCGTCTTTGCTGGCGTACGACATGTAGTCAACAGTTACTGAAACGCTGGGGGAAACAGCAAAGGCTGCTCCCACGCCCCAAGAGAAACCATCGGTGCTGTTGCTCTGGGAATATCCAAAAGAGCTGACCGACAACACCGCATTGGACTTTGAATATCCTGCCCGACCAAATGCCTCAAACCCAGGCGCCAGTTCTGCCTTCACTTTCCCGTAGACACCATACATGGAGTCCACCTTTACATTGGCAGTAGCAGACGCGTTATTCGCAGTAATCGTTGCGGTGCCGTCAGACATACCCATTCCAAGCATACCTTCCACAGAAAGGTTAGAGTTGACTTGGTACCCAACGATGCCGCGCAATGCCGATGGCTTAAAGTCCGGCAAAGTCGTTGGAGACACAGTAACCATCGTGTAGCCCAACTCTCCATACAACCCACCAGGCGCTTTTTGCGCAAAGGCCAGGGGAACGGTCAAGCAGGTCAAGGCCAGCGCGGCCAATCGCAAATTACGCATAAAACTCCTCCAAAATGACTATGGGCGTCCCAAAAATGGGAAATTCATTTTAAACGGCAATTACGGGTTTCTCCTAGGGGCGATTTCACACCCCCAACTGCTCCCACCGCTCCAGCGCCGCCAGCAATTCTTCTTCAATCGCGCTGTTGCGGCTGGCGAGTTGCAGCGCGCGTGCGTTGTCGCGGGCGTAGAGGGTGCCGTCGGCCAATTCGGCGTTGATGGCACTCTGCTCCGCTTCGAGTGCTGCGATCTTTTCAGGCAGGCTGTCGAGTTCGCGCTGTTCTTTGAAGCTCAGCTTGCGGGTTTTAACGGGAGCGGTTGCCACAGGTGCCAGCGGTGTGGATACGGCAGGCGCTTTGGCCGTTTGGTCGCGCCCGTAATTGAACGGGCTCGCGCCCTTTTGGCCTTTGGCCTGCGCGATGTCGCTGGCACGCTTGCTTTGGGTGAGCCAGTCGCTCACGCCGCCTTCGTATTCGCGCCATCGGGCATCGCCCTCGTAAGCGATGGTGCTCGTCACCACGTTGTCCAGAAAGGTGCGGTCATGGCTCACCAAAAACACCGTGCCGTCGTAGTTTTGCAAAAGGTCTTCGAGCAACTCCAGGGTGTCGATGTCGAGGTCGTTGGTGGGCTCGTCGAGCACCAGCACGTTGGCAGGGCGTGCGAACAAACGCGCCAGCAGCAGGCGGTTGCGCTCGCCGCCGCTCAGGCTGCGCACCGGGGAATTGGCACGCGCTGGCGAGAACAAAAAGTCGCCCAGGTAGCTTTTGACGTGCTGGCGGCGGTTGCCAATCTCGATCCACTCGCTGCCGGGGCTGATGAAGTCTTCCAGCGTGGCGTCCATGTTCAGCGCATTGCGCATTTGATCGAAGTAGGCCACCGAAATATTGGCCCCTTGGCGCACCGTGCCCCAGGGGCTGTGGCCAGGCTCGGGGGCGGGAGCATTGGCAGGCGCAGGGTCGGGTTGGTATTCGCCCAAAATGAGCTTGAGCAGGGTGGTTTTTCCCGCGCCATTGGGGCCGAGCAAGCCAATCTTGTCGCCCCGCAGAATGGTGGCCGAGAAGTCGCGCACGATTGGCTTGTCGCCAAAGGTCTTGGACACATGGGTGAGCTCGGCCACCAGTTTGCCGCTGGACGCACCACTGTTGACATCCATGTTGACGCTTCCCACCACTTCTCGCCGGGCCTCACGCGTGGCGCGCAGGTTCTCCAAGCGCACGATGCGGGCGGTGGCGCGGGTGCGGCGGGCTT
This sequence comes from Comamonadaceae bacterium, assembly GCA_947447985.1. GTDB lineage: Bacteria > Pseudomonadota > Gammaproteobacteria > Burkholderiales > Burkholderiaceae_C > Allorhodoferax. The sequence continues at coordinate 18,144 of CANFLX010000028.1, read as the reverse complement.
CGACGCCCTTGCGGATCCACACCTCTTCCTGGGCCAGCAATTTGTCGGCACGGGCGTTGATGACCGCTTCTTGGGCCAGCTGCTCTTCTTTTTGCACCAGGTAGGCGGCGAAGTTGCCGGGATAAGACAGCAACTTCCCACGGTCGAGTTCCACGATGCGGGTGGCCACGTTGTCCAAAAAGGAGCGGTCGTGGGTGATGGTGATGATGCTGCCCTTGAAGTCGATCAACAGACCTTCGAGCCATTCGATCGAGTCCAGGTCCAGATGGTTGGTAGGCTCGTCGAGAAGCAGTACTTCGGGCTGCGCCACCAGCGCTTGTGCCAAGGCCACGCGCTTTTTGGTACCGCCAGAGAGCGTGCTGATGATGGCCTCGGGGTTCAAGTGCAGGCGGTGCAAGGTCTCGCCCACCCGCTGCTCCCAGTTCCAACCGTCCAGCGCTTCAATCTCGCTTTGCATGGCGTCGAGGTCGCCATGGCCTTGGGAGTATTCCTCGATCAGGTGGCGGATGCGCTGCAGTCCCAGGCTGACCGACTCGAACACGGTGGTCTCACCGTCAAGATTGGGTTCTTGCGCCACATAGGCAATGCGGGTGTTGCTTTGCACCTGCACGACGCCGTCGTCGGGTTTTTCCATGCCCGCCAGAATTTTGAGCATGGACGATTTGCCGGCGCCATTGCGTCCGATCAAGCCAACGCGTTCTGCGGTTTCGAGTGAGAAGCCTGCGTGGTCGAGCAGGGGTACGTGTCCAAATGCGAGTTGGGCGTCCAGGAGAGTAATCAGTGCCATGTGGGGGAGATTATCCCCTGCGCAGGCGGGTGGCCAAGGCGAGGAGACTTCTGCCCAGATAGAGCACCAACAAGGTGCCCGCGATGTCGCCAAAACACATGACGAGGAAGTTGCTTAAGGCGTTTTCCGAGTTCCCGCGCCATGCAAACCATACTTGCTGCGAGGCCGCATTCACCGCGGAAAACATCAGCACGACACGCAACAAGGCATTTGCGGTCAACTGGTCCAAGTCGACCTTCAAATCGGTGAGGCTCAGGCACATTTGGCGCGCAAGGAGCGGGGCGAGACCTGAGATAAGGGCGGCGACCGAGACGGTGACCGGGTCGATCAGACGCGTATCCTGAAAAGCCACCATCAGCGAACCCAGAACGATGCCAAACGCACCCCAAGCGCCAAAGACCAAGGTGTTGGTGAGTCGAACGCTGCTGGGAATGAAAATCCACATGACACCCGGTGCATGGTCGAACACCGAGAAAAGCAGACCATTCAAAAAATAAAAGCCGGCGTACACAAGCGCCGTCAGACCAACGATCAGGGTGACACTCTGCAGGGGCATAAACGTACCGCTTTCGTAGTTGAGGCGCCCATCTTAGAGGACAGGCACCTCAGCGGCACGAGGGAAAACGATCAGGCCGCGAGTTGGGCCTTTTCCATGCACTGGCCCAACTGGGCAAAGTACTGCTGGGTTGCCTTGGTGGGCACCACGTACTTCACGCGGTTGTCGTGGGCGTCCAAGCTGAGGTCGATCATGCCTTTTTGGCGCAGCATCTTCAGGCGGCGGTGCGCCGTGGTAGTAGAAATTTCGGGCAGCATCACCATGGCTTCGAGCACGGTGATCTGCTTTTCGTCATGCCATGCGGCCGCAAAGGTGTTCAGCATGCGGGACTCCACCGCGTCCAAGGAAGGGAAGGTGGGCAGGCTGCGAACCGCCTGCACCAGGTTCAGGTACTTGGTGTACATCTGCGAGAAATTGGCACTCTTGGTCTTGGTCATCATTTTTCCCAAAAATAAAAAGGTGATGGTTAGCGAATCCTGGTCTATTGCCAGATGCGGGCGGATTTTCCGCCTTTTTTTTTCGCTAGTCCACTTTTTTTTTAATTTTTGTGATTTGTTTCAATTAAATGATGTTTCTGTCATTTTTGTGAGTGCCAGACCACCGACAAATGCCGCTTTTACTTGCTGCTGGGAAAGCTGAACATGGTGCCTTCGCGCACCCCGGCAGACGGCCAGCGCTGCGTGATGGTTTTGCGCTTGGTATAGAAGCGCGCCGCGTCCGGGCCATAAGCGTGCAGATCGCCAAACAGCGAACGCTTCCAGCCGCCAAAGGAGTGGTAGGCCACTGGCACGGGCAGGGGCACATTCACGCCGACCATGCCGACCAGAATGTTGTCGGTGAAGTAGCGGGCCGCTTCGCCGTCGCGGGTAAAGATGCAGGTGCCGTTGCCGTACTCATGGGCGTCGATCAGGTCCATGGCTTCCTGCAGCGTCTTGACGCGCACCACCCCCAGAACAGGTCCAAAAATTTCTTCCTGGTAAATCGTCATGCCGGGTTTGACGTTGTCAAACAGGCAGGCGCCCAGGAAATAACCCGCTTCGTGGCCTGGCACCACCACGCCACGGCCGTCGACCACCAGCGTTGCGCCCTCGGCCACGCCTTGGTCCACGTAGGCTTTGACCTTTTCGAAGTGCGGCTTGGTGACCAACGGCCCCATGTCCATGCCGGCTGCCGTGCCCGGGCCGACCTTCATCTTGGCAATTTCGGTCTTCAGGCCTTCGATCACGGCATCGGCGGTGGCGTCACCCACGGCCACCACCAACGGAATGGCCATGCAGCGCTCGCCGCAGGAGCCGTAGGCCGCGCCCATGAGCGCGTTGACCGCATTGGCCACGTCGGCGTCGGGCATCACCACGGCATGGTTTTTGGCACCGCCCAGGGCTTGCACCCGCTTGCCGTGCGCGCAGCCAACCGAGTAGATGTATTCGGCAATCGGCGTGGAGCCGACAAAGCTAATGGCCTTCACGCGGGGGTCGGTGAGCAAGGTGTCAACCGCCTCTTTGTCGCCATTGACCACATTGAGCACGCCCGGTGGCAGGCCCGCCTCCAGCGCCAGCTCGGCCACCCGCAAGGTGCTGCTGGGGTCGCGCTCCGAGGGCTTGAGAATGAAGGTGTTGCCACATACCACGGCCATGGGCCACATCCACAGAGGCACCATGATCGGGAAGTTGAAGGGGGTAATGCCCGCAGTGACGCCCAGCGCCTGGAACTCGCTCCAGGAGTCGATGGCCGGGCCCACGTTTTTGCTGTGCTCGCCCTTGAGCAGCTCAGGCGCGTAGCTTGCGTACTCGACGTTTTCAATGCCGCGCTGCAACTCACCCATGGCGTCGCCCAGCACCTTGCCGTGTTCGGCTGTCACCAGGGCACACAGCTCATCGGCATGGGCTTCGAGCAGCACCTTGAGGTTGCTCATGATGCGCGCACGCTTCAGGGGTGGCGTGTTGCGCCAGGCGGGGTAGGCCGCTTGCGCGTTGGCAATGGCTTGCTCCACCGTCAGTTTGTCGGCCAGTTGCAGGGTTTTTTCGACCTGTCCCGTGGCGGGATTGAAAACGTCGGCTTGGCGGGTTCCGCCCTGGGTCAATTTGCCGCCGATGAGGTGGCCGATGCGTGGAAGAGTGGTCATGGAGAACTTGTGATGAAAACGTTAAATTTGCGAAATTCGAAAACGGGAAAGGTGCTGGGCGCCGAGCTTAGTCGGTCTCAGCCAGTGCGTCGCCCAAGGCATTGATCAGGCGGTCGATTTCTGCCTTTTCGATGATGAAGGGCGGCGCCAACTGGATGGTGTCGCCGCCGTAGCGCACGTAAAAGCCTTTTTCCAGGCAACGCATGGCCACCTGGAACGGACGCTTGGCAGGCTCGCCGGGCACAGGATTGAGCGTGATGCCTGCGGCCAGGCCATAGTTGCGGATATCGGTAATGTGTTTAGAGCCCTTGAGGCTGTGCACCGCGTTCTCAAAGTAGGCGGCCATGCTGGCAGAGCGCTCAACCATGTTTTCGTTGACCAGCACGTCCAACGCTGCGATGCCAGCCGCGCACGCCACGGGGTGGGCCGAGTAGGTGTAGCCATGGGCAAATTCGAGCATGTAGTCCGGGCCGCCTGCCGCCAGGAAGGTGTCGTAAATTTCCTTTTTGGCTACCACTGCACCCAGGGGCTGTGCCCCGTTGGTGACTTGCTTGGCGATGTTCATGATGTCCGGGGTCACGCCAAAGGCGGCGGCACCGGTGTAGGCGCCCATGCGACCAAAGCCAGTGATGACCTCGTCAAAAATCAACAAAATATTGTTGGCGGTGCAAATCTCACGCAAGCGTTGCAAATAGCCCACCGGCGGCACCACCACACCGCCGGAGCCCGACATGGGCTCGACGATGACGGCCGCGATATTGGACGCGTCGTGCAGGGTGATCAGGCGCAGCAGTTCGTCGGCCAACTCCACACCGTTGGCGGGCATGCCGCGCGAGTAGAAGTTGCTGGGCAACTGGGTGTGCGGCAGGTGGTCGGCCTCGATGCCCTGGCCAAACATTTTGCGGTTGGCGCCAATGCCGCCGACCGAGATACCGGCAAAGTTCACGCCGTGGTAGCCCTTTTCGCGGCCGATCAGGCGGGTTTTGGTGCCTTGGCCTTTGGAGCGCCAGTAGGCGCGCGCCATCTTGAGCGCTGTGTCTGCACACTCTGAGCCTGACCCTGTAAAAAAGACGTGGTCCAAGCCATCCGGCGTGAGCGCCGTTATTTTGTTGGCCAGTTCAAACGACAGCGGGTGGCCGAACTGGAAGGCGGGGGAATATTCCAGCGTGCCGATCTGGCGGCTGACGGCTTCGGTGATCTCAGGACGTGCATGGCCCAGTCCACAACACCACAGTCCCGACAGGCCATCCAAAATTTTGCGGCCATTGCTGTCGGTGTAATACGCGCCCTCGGCACTGACCATCATGCGCGGATTGGCTTTGAAATTGCGGTTGCCGGTGTAAGGCATCCAGTGCGCCTCCATCCAGGCCGCATCCATGGGAAAAGTGGAGGTGGTGGTCACGGCGCCTTGGGTTTGGTGGGCGGCGGTTTCATGGGGTTTCATGGCGGTCTCCTTCAAAAAGAGGGCACCGTCGCGGGATGCGACGGGGGAAGCTGCGCATTCTGCGACCTTCTGTTACTCTCATAAAGTGAGAGTTATCACTATTTATTTGCTCGATTATGAAACTAAAGCCCCCAAGCCTGTCCCATGCTGCCCCCCCGTCGCCTAGCCGATCTGCCCTGGGCCAGTTCAGCGACATGGACTTGCGCTTGCTGCGGGTGTTTCGCGCAGTGGCCGACTGCGGTGGCATGGCGGCGGCGGAGCTGGAGCTCAATATTGGCACCTCCACCGTGAGCCGCCACATCAAAGACCTGGAAACCCGCCTTGGCTTGGTGCTGTGCCGCCGGGGGCGTGCGGGTTTTGCGCTCACGCCCGAGGGGCAGCAGATTTATGCCCAAACCAGCCAGTTGCTTGCCGCCACGGACGCCTTTCGCAGCAGCGTCGATGAAATCCACCAGCGCATGGGCGGACAATTGCAAGTAGCGATCTTTGACAAGACCGCCAGCAACCCGCAGGCCCATATTGCATCGGCGATCGCCTTGTTCACCGACCGCGCCCCCGATGTCGGACTCAACCTGCATGTCTCCACCCTCAACGGCATTGAGCGCGGGGTGCTCGACGGGCAGTTCCACATCGGCATCATCCCCGGCCACCGCACCTCTGATGCACTGCAGTACGCAGCGCTGTTCACGGAAAACATGCACTTGTATTGCGGCGCAGGCCACGCACTGTTTGGCGCGGACCACCGCACGCTGGACTGGGAGGCGGTGCGCTCACTGCCGTTTGCGGGGCTGGGCTACCACTCGCCCAATTTGCAAATGAGCCAGCGCTTGCAACTCGCCCGCAGGGCCACGGGCTTTGACCAGGAGTCCATTGCCACGTTGATTTTGTCGGGCCGTTTTTTAGGCTTTTTGCCCGACCACTACGCCAAGAGCTTTGTGGCAGGCGGCCAAATGCAAGCCGTCAAACCCGACTTGTTTCAGTACGACTGCGGATTTTTTGCGATTACGCGTCGCTCGCCGCAGGCTTCGCGCGCCACCCGCTCGTTTTTGGCTTGCCTGGAGGAAGCGCACGCGCCAAGCACTGCGGCCTGACCTAGCCCCGGTACATGGCAAAAGCCATCTCGGGCGTGCGCCCGACCATGGCTTCGGCCAATGCTTTACCCGAGCCCGCACCGTGCGTCCAGCCCAGGGTGCCATGGCCTGCATTCACCCACAGGCCGCCCACTTTGGTTTGGCCGATGTAGGGAATGTTGGTGGGCGTGGCGGGACGCAGCCCGGTCCAGAAATGGGGATTTCCGCCCTGTTCTTCGGTGCGGGTATCGCACATGCCGGGCCAGACTTCCTCCACCCGGCGCGCCAGCATGTGGCAGCGTGCACGCGCCAACGGGCTGTCCAGCGTCAGGTCATAGCCGCCCACCTCGATCGTGCCGGCCACGCGGATTTTGTTGCCCAGTCGCGTGATGGCGATCTTTTTTGCATCATCAATCGTGGACACCTGGGGCGCGTCTTCGGGCCGCAGGATGTCGAAGGTCGCGCTGTAGCCCTTGCCCGGGTAAATCGGCAAGTTCACACCCACGGTTCGCAGGAGAGCGGGGGTGTAGGAGCCGCAGGCCACCACCACCTGGTCAGCGCGCAAAACAGCCGTCGCCGACACTGATGCAGCCGCCGATGCCGATGCCTGCGCGGACATTGGCAGCGGGCGCGCGCTGACTGATTGAACTTTGCCGCCCGAGACCTTGATGCGCTCAACTTGGTGGCCATAGAGAAATTGCACGCCCCGCTGCGCGCACTGTTCGGCCAAGGCCTGGGTGAAAGCGCAGGCGTCGCCCGACTCGTCGGTAGCGGTATAGGTGCCGCCCACGATGCGAGAGCCGTAGCTTTTCAGGGACGGCTCGATGCGCAGCAGCTCCTCGCGGCTGACGACTTTGCGGTCCACGCCGTACTTGCGCATCAAGGCAGACGCCTGCGCCGCGGTGTCAAACGAGGCTTGGTCGCTGTAATAGTGGGCAATGCCGTTTTCCAGACGTTGGAATTCGATGCCGGTGGCCGCAATCACTTCTTTGAGCGCGCTGTGGCTGTAGGCGCCTAAGGCCACGAGCTGCTGCACATTGCGTTCAAACGCGGCGTCGTTGCAATTGGCCAGAAACTGCAAACCCCATGCGTACTGGCGCCAACCCTCGCCAAACGGGTTTTGCGGGCGAAACAGCAAGGGCGCCTCTTTGCTCAGCATCCATTTCAAGGCCTTGAGCGGTGCCTGGGCGTTGGCCCATGGCTCGCAAAAGCTGACCGAGATTTGCCCTGCGTTCGCAAAACTGGTCTCCAGCGCGGCGCCGCTTTGGCGCTCAATCACCGTGACCTGGTGTCCGCGCTCAGCCAAATGCCAGGCGGTGCTGATGCCGATGATGCCGGCGCCCAATACGATGGTGTTCATGGTTCCAAGTGTGCCTGTTCTGCCAAGCGCCGCAACCAGGCTCACAAAAATACCGTGGAGTCATAAATTGGCCACACGCTTTACAGCGAGACCCTGGCGGCTAGAATTTAGCCATGAGCTCCACCGCCACCGCCAAAGTTTCGTTCAAGACCCAAATGTTGCAGGCGCGCGAAGACGCCATCATCCGCACGGCCAGCCGCTTGCTGGCTGACAAGGGCTTTGAGGCCATGACGGTGGACGAAGTCGCGGCCAGCGTGGGCATTGCCAAAGCCAGCCTGTACAAGCATTTCTCCAGCAAAGAAGACCTGGCCGCCGCTGCCATGGTGCGTGTGATGCAACGCGCGCAAAACTACCTGAAGAATTTGCCGCCCGCGCCGCCCATGGAGCAGCTGCGCACGGTGGCGCGCTGGACCATGGAACTCAACCTGCGGGGCGAGATGCCCTCGCTGCCCAGCCAAAACTCCACTCTGCGCGCTAAGCTCATGGCGGACATGGCCTACATGGACGGCCTGATTGAAGTCAGCGACCGCCTGGGCGCGTGGATTGAGGCGGCGCAGGCCCACGGCCTGATCAACCGCTCGCTGCCTGCGATTGCGGTGCTCTACACCCTCTATGCCCGCGCCTGCGACCCTGTGCTGGAGTTCCTGCGCATGGGCGGACAGCACGACGATGCACAAATCATCGACATGGTGATCAGCAGCTGCTTTGAAGGCCTGGCAGCGCGCTGAGCGGCGCGCACCCGGTTTAGATCTCGATGCATTCGGCCGGCCGAAAAGCCGCTTGTTCATTTTTGCGCGCATAGCCCAGGGGATTGGCCACCACGCGGCACGCCTGGTGCACATAGTCCAGCGGCGTATGCAAGTGGCCGTGCAACCACAGCTGTGCATGGGCGAGCAAGTCGTCTAAATTATTGCAAAAGCCGGCCGTTCCCGGCACCAGGCCGTAGCGTGGATCAGCACTGCGCAAGCTCGGTGCGAAATGGGTGACCACCACCGTGCTGCCCTCAAACGGCGTAGCCAGCGCTTGGCGCAACCAGTCTTGGCACAGCAGGGCCTGCGCGCGCAACTCGGGCGCCAGAAAGGGCCCACCGTGGCGGGTGGCCAGGGCTTTTTTCAAATAGAAGTTGGCGGCGCGAAAGGCCTTGTCGCGGTTTTTGAGCGCATCAAAATCGGTCCACAACGTGGTGCCGACCAGCCGTACCAGTCGGCCTTGTTGGTCCTGCCAAGGGCCTTGCAGCACTTCGCGCTCCAACCATGTGATGCCTAAGCGTTCGCACGTGGCGCGGAGCCGCTCGTGTGTGGCGTCGAAGTCCAAACCGTCGTACTCGTGGTTGCCCGGCACAAACACCACCGGTGTGGGCCAAGCCAGCAAGGGTGAAAAACGGGCCAGACCAAAGTCGCTGTCGCTGAGCTGCGAGCCGGTCTGGTACGAACCTATGTCGCCAGCCAGCACCAGCAGGTCGGCGCCGGGGGCCGGGTAAGGCGCGTGCGGGGGCTGCAAATCCGGCTGGCTCTCCAGGTGCAGGTCCGACAGGAGTTGAATTTTCACAAGTGCTCCTGCGCTGGGCGCGGTGCAAAGGCCTGCACCGCCGCCGCCTGCACCTGCGAACGCAGCCAGACATGCGCGTCGTCTTGCGCGTGGCGGCGGCTCCAGAGTGCGTCCACCTGAATCGGCGGTACCTCAAAGGGCAACTCCCGCACCACCAACTGCGCCTCAAAGCCCGTGACGTTCAAAAAATGGCGCGGCAAGACCGTCAGCAAGTCGGACTGCGCCACCACCTTCACCGTGGTGAAAAACTGGTTCACCGTGAGCATCACCCGCCGGGTTCGGTTCAGGCGGGCCAGCGCCTCGTCAATCAAACCAAAGGCGCGGCCCGAAAAGCTGACCAGCATGTGCTGCGCATGGCAATAGCCATCCAGAGTAAGGGGCCCGGCGGCCAATGGATGGCCGTGGCGCATGACGCACACATAGTCACTGGCAAACAGGCCTTGGTGAAAGAAGGCAGGGCTCACACCCGCCTGGGCTTGCGTGTCCAACTCCGCAATCACAGCCGGAAAGTGCCCGATGGCCAGGTCCGCCAAACCGTCTTCCAGCAAGCGCCGCGGGTCGCGGGTGGTCAAAGGGGCGGTGCGCAAAGACACGCCGGGCGCTTGTTGGCTCAGGGTGGTGACCAGGCCCACCATCAGCTCGGCGGCGGTGGCGTCCGCCATGGTCAGCACAAAGCTGTTTTGGGCCGTTGCGGGCACAAACAAGCGGGGTGCCAGCGTGGCTTGCAAGTGCTGTAGCGTCGCCCGTATCTCGGGCCAGAGCTCCAACGCCTTGGGCGTGGGCTGCAGGCTGCGGCCCTGGCGCACCAGCACCTCGTCGCCCAGCGCCTGGCGCAGGCGGCGCAAGGCGTTGCTGACCGCGGGCTGGGTCAAGGCCAGCTCCTGGGCGGCACGCGTCAGGTTGCGCTCGGCCATCACCACGTCAAACACTTTGAGCAGGTTGAGGTCAAACGTCCGCAAGTTCAGGGCAGAAGCGGGCATATATAAATTTGGTGAATACCAATCATCACAAATCAAAAGTAGACCGATACTAGTATTAACCCTAGTATCGCGGCATTGTGAAAGGGAAACCTTTCTTTTTGTTGTGTTTTTCAGGAGTTCACCATGCGCCGTTTTGCAGGTTTTGATTTTTCCCGCGCTGCCAAAGCCGCCCCCGCCGTTCGCAGCGAATCGTCCAAGACGCTGGCTGGCATTTTGTTGTCCGCCGTATTGGCTTCCCTGATGGTGGTGGCCGATCAAGTGATTGAAAACTGGGCCGACGGCCACTTGCTGCTGGGCTGGGTTGCGCTGTGGAGCCTGGTGTTTGCTGGTTTGGCTTTTTGCGTGCGCCCCCTGCGCCGCGCCAGCACCAGCGTCGCCAATGCGGTCGACGCCTGGGCCCAACGCTCGGCCCAAGCGCGTGAAGAAGCCCGCCTGTGGGACTATGCCCGCCAAGACGCCCGCGTCATGGACGAACTGCGCGCCGCCGAAGCGCGCGGCTGATCAGCAACTAGGTTCTGCGGGCACGGGTTAACCGTACCGCGAACCACATGGCCAGCGCGCCGAACACGGCGGTGCCCAAGGCCTGACCCGCCAGCACGCCCACCGGTCCGTAGTGGGCGCCCCACCAGGCCAGCGGAATCGTGCCCAACGTAGAGCGCGCCCAGTTGAAGCCGGTGGACCACAAAGGGCGGCCCAGGTTGTTGAACGCTGCGTTGGCAACGAACAAGGCTCCGGCAAAAAAGAAGCTCGCCGCCAGCCAGCTGCAAAACGCTCCCAGCAACAAAGCGCCATCGCCATCAAGCGAAAACGCGCGCGTCAGCGGCCCTTGCAGCACCGCCAACACCAGCCAGGCCAGCGCCACGGCCGCCAACATAAACACCAGGCTGGCACGCAAGGTCTCTTGCACGCGGTCAAAACGCTGGGCACCCAGGTTTTGCGCAAAGATCGGGCCCACCGCACCACTGAGCGCGTAAATCAAACCAAAGGCCACGGGTGCGAGCCGGTCGACCGTGGCCTGGCCTGCCACCGCCGACGCTCCAAATTGCGCCACGCTGTGGGTCACAAATGCCGTTCCCACCGGTGTCGCCAGGTTGGTAAGAACCGCAGGGCCCGCCACCACCGACAGAGCACGCGCATCCGCCCAAAAATGGACGCGCTCCGGTCGCGCGAGCAAGTGGTGCACCCGCCACACGCCATGCAGGCCAATGGCCATCAACACGGTGCGCGAAATAACCGACACGACGGCTGCACCATCCAGCCCCAGGTTGAAGTAAAAAATAAACAAAGGGTCCAGCACGGCCGTGGTCGCAGCGGCGGCCAGCGTCACCACCATGGCACGCTGCGCTGCACCCAAGGAGCGCAAGAGCGCTGAGGTGGCCATGCCGATGGCCAGCAGCGGCACCGAGGGCATGCTCACTGTCAGGTAGCGCTTTGCCAGCACTGCTACTTCGCCCCGCGCGCCCAGCACCCAGAGCAAAGGCTCCAGAAAAACCACCGTAAGCGCGGCCATGACGATGGCAATCGCTGCCATCAGCAACAGGCTGTGGCTGGCCATACGACGGGCCTGTGCCGTGTGGCCGGCGCCAATCTTGCGCGACACGGTGGCGGTGATGCCAATCATCAACCCGATGCATATCGAGGTGTGAAAAAAACCCACCACGCCCGCAAAGCCCACGGCAGCAGCGACCGCTTGCTGGCCCAGCCGCGATATGTAGAAAAGGTTGATCAGGTCCACCAAAAACACCGCCACCAGCCCAATTGCGCCGGTCGTGGCCATCACCATCACATGGCGCATAGGCGAACCGGTGACAAAACGGGGGGTGGCAGAAAGGGTCATCGGGACAACATAAGTGGGCTGCGATTATGTCCCCGATGCGGTTTTCTGAAGCCTGTGCCGCATTGCAAAACTTGTGTTTACCTGAACTGCACACATCTACCGCCTATCGGCACTACAGTCGACACGACGAAATTGCTTCACTGGAGAAATGCACATGCAAGTTACTACCACCGCCTTGATTGGCAAGGCCTCACGCTGGCTGGGCGCCGCTGTGCTGCTTGGGGCTTGCGCGCTGGCGCTGGCGCTGCCCACACCGAAGGACATTGAGGCTGCTGTCAACGCGGGCCACTTGTCGCAAGCGGTGACCCTGCTGCGCGAAGTGCTGCAAGACAAGCCCAACAGTGCGCGCGCCCACTACGAGCTCGGCGAGGTTTTGGGCCGCCAGGCCAAATACGACGACGCGCTGGCCGAACTGCAACGCGCCAAGGCCATCGACAGCAGCTTGAAGTTTGCGTCCACCCCTGAAAAATTCCAGCAAACGCTGGACAAGGTGAACGCCGCCGCCAGCGCGGCCAAGCTGCCCGGCGCAACGGCCGCGGCGCACCCGGCGGTAACGGTGGCACCGCCCCCCGCTCCCGCGGCTCCCGGGCTGAACTTCAACTACGTGTTCTTGGGCATTGGTGTGCTGGTCCTGGTGGCGTATTTGATTCGCCGCAGTGCGCAGGCGAATCAAAACGCCATGGTGTATTCCGCACCCGCGCCGGCTGGTTTTGGTGCCCAGTACACGCCCAATGCTCCAGCCTACGGCCCGACCTATGCCCCAGGATATGGTGCGCCCATGCAGGGCGGAGTTGGTTCGGGCGTGGGTGGTGCAGTGCTGGGCGGGGTCGCCGGTTTGGCCGCAGGCTATGCCCTGAGCAAGGCCCTCGAAGGTGATCACCACACTGGCGTGAACCACGACGGCACGGTAGCAGGCAGCAACAACGCTGGCTATGTGCCGTTTGACGCCCCCGCCGCGCCCGACCTCGGCAGCTTCGACCCCGGTGCGGGCAAGGGCTGGGATGCCGCCGACGGCAGTGGCGACGACGACAACTGGTAAATCGGATACGCAAGCCGGGCCAGCCTGCGGGCCCGCGATCCGTTAAGCTCACTGCTCAGCGCAGCACCCACCACAGGAGACTGAAATGAGCAACACCGACACCTCCGGCTTTGGCAAGTTCGTACCGGGCTTTGACTTTCTGCAAAACCTGGCCAAAAGCGCCAGCAGCGGCTTGGGCAGCACCGGCAGCAGTTCGGCAGTGCCCAACCTCTCTCAATGGCTGGTTCCCAGCCTGAGCGTTGAAGACATTGAGAAGCGCATCGAAGAACTCAAGCATGTGCAGTTCTGGCTGGACCAAAACTCCCGCGCGCTGAGCGCCACCATCCAGGCACTGGAAGTGCAAAAAATGACCATGCAGACCCTCAAGGGCATGAACTTCACCATGGGTGCGCCGGAGTCCGCCCCCCCGGCGGCCGCGCCTGCGTCCACCGGTTGGCCGATGCCACCGGCTGCAGCCCCAAAGCCTGAGCCTGCCGCCAGCGCAAAACCGGCACCCGAACCCGAAGCCCCCAAAGCCACAGAAGAAAAGCCCGCCGCGGGCGTGGTCGATCCGCTGCAACTCTGGGGCGCGTTGACCCAGCAGTTCCAGACCATTGCCGCCAACGCCTTCAAGGAGGTGAGCGAAAAAGCCGCCCCCAAAGCCCCAGCCCGCGCCAAACCTGCTGCCAAAAAAACCGCCACAAAAAAGGCCGTTTCCCGCAAAGCGCCCGCCAAAAAATCGGCGACCCGCGCTACCGCGGCACCGACCCGTCGACGCGCTAGCTAAGCGCCCGGTACCGAAAAGCCCATGAAGGTGTTTTCCTATGCCCATGCCACGCACCCGCAGTGGCAGATGGCGGCCAGCTTGGTCTTGGCGCAGTTGCGCGCCCAAATGGCCAACCCGCAGCATGCGGCGGCACCCACGCTGGCCTTGCTCTACATCACCGACCACTTTGCGCAAGACGCCAAAGAACTGCTGGACTACCTGAGCGGCGAGTTGCCCATGGTGACCGACTGGTCTGGCACCGTGGGCATTGGCATTGCGACCAACAACGCCGAATACTTTGACGAGCCCGCGCTGGCTGTGATGCTGCTGGACCTGCCCAGCGACCAGTACCGCGTGTTCTCGGGTGTGTCCCCCCTGGGAATGGCTTTTGAGGCGCACAGCGCGCTGGTGCACGCCGACCCTTCCACCGCCGAGTTGGGCGAATTGCTGACCGAAATGTCCGCGCGCACCGAGAGCGGCTATTTGTTTGGCGGTCTGGCCAGCAGCCGCAGCACCAGCGTGCAATTTGCGCTGGCCGCCGACGGCAATGTACGCGGTCAGGGCCATGCCACTGGCGTGTTCAGCGGGGGCTTGAGCGGCGTTGCGTTCGGGCCCGACGTGGGCTTGGTCTCGCGCGTCACGCAAGGCTGCAAACCCCTGTCACAAACCCGGGTGGTGACCGACTGCCAGGACAACGTGGTGCTCACCCTTAACGGCGAACCTGCACTGAACGTGCTGCTGAGCGATTTGGCGGTGTCTTTGAACGAACCACAAGAGGCGCTGCAAGCCGTGCGCGCCACATTGGCGGGCATGGCCCAGCCGCCCACGGGGGGTGACAGTGCTGCGGTGCGCAAGACCGGCAACTTTGGCAGCGATGTGCTGGTGCGCCACATCATCGGCCTGGACCCGGGACGTCAGGCTATTGCCATTGGCGACCATGTGCACCTGGGTGCGCAGCTGACCTTTTGCCAGCGCAATGTGCAAGCCGCACGCATGGACCTGACCCGCATTTGCGCTGAAATCCGCGAAGAGCTGGAGCCCGAAGAAATGCTGGAGCCGCTGCTGGCTGGTGGTACGCCCGACGAGCAAAGCGCCGCAGCGCGGCCAGCGCGCCACATCACGGGCGCCATTTATGTGAGCTGCACCGGCCGGGGCGGTCCGCACTTTGGTGGCAGCAGTGCCGAGATGCAGATCGTGCGCCGTGCGCTGGGCGATGTGCCGCTGGTGGGGTTTTTTGCCGCCGGAGAGGTGGCGCACCACCACCTGTACGCCTACACCGGCGTGCTCACGGTGTTTACCGCCGAGACCTGAAAAGCGCTTAGGCGCTGGCGCGTTGCAAGCGGTCTGCCACGCCGGCCCAGTCGGCGCCTGAGGGCACGGCTTGCACCCAAATTTCTTGCACACCAGCGTCGTCCATGGCGCGCAGCACGGCAAACAGCTCATGCGCAGTTTGCGCGGCCGTGCCGGGCATCGCTTGGAACCGCAGTGCCGCGTCCTTGGGGGGCGTCACACCTTGCGCGTACACGCCCAGCAATGCGGGCGTGCGCCGTGGCGTGGCTTGCCACGACTGAAGTGCGGTGCGCAGGTCTGCAGCGGATAGCAAGCGCACTTTGGCGCGTGGCGCGTAGTGCGACTCCAGGGTGCCTGAAGCACGGGGCGCCTGTGCCTGGTCATAGGCCAGGTGCACCGGCTGGCCGCAGACTTGCGACAGGGCGTTAATGTCAATCGAGCCTGGACGCAGCAGCACGGGTACACCGCGCGTGCAGTCCACGATGGTGGATTCAATGCCCAGGCTGCACGGGCCGCCGTCTAACACCAGCAGCGCCTCGCCCAACTCGCTTTGCACATGGGCCGCGGTGGTGGGGCTGACGCGGCCAAAACGATTTGCACTCGGCGCTGCAATGCCCCACACCGGGCTCTCCGCCCGCTGTCGCAGCGCATGCAGCAAAGCCTGGGCCACAGGGTGCGAGGGGCAGCGCAAGCCAATCGAGTCTTGGCCCCCTGCAGCGGCAGCGGCCACCCCGGCGCGGCGGGGCAGGATGAGCGTGAGTGCACCGGGCCACAACGCAGCCATCAGGGCCTGGGCAAAGTCGGGCACGTCTTGCGCAAAGTGCTGCACGCCCGACAGACCGGCATCCATATCGGCCACATGCACGATGAGCGGGTGGTCCGCAGGGCGCCCCTTGGCCGCAAAGATGGCGGCCACCGCCGCGTCGTTGCTGGCGTCGGCGCCTAGGCCGTACACCGTTTCGGTGGGCATGCCCACCAAGCCGCCGTTGGCGATGGTTTGCACCGCTTGCGCTAGTGCGCGAGGGTCTGCCGGAGAAAGAATCATGCGGTGGCGGCCGTCGTTAAAACGCCGCGATGCCCAAAATTTGCGCTGCTTGCAAGGCGGTTGCGCGCACTTGCTCTGCGGTGGCACCCGTCACGTTGAGGTGGCCCATCTTGCGACCGGGGCGCGCTTGCGTTTTGCCGTACAGGTGCAAATGCACGCCGGGCAGTGCCAACACCGCTGCCCAATCGGGCACGCTGTCTGCGCCGCGCTGTCCCCACAGGTCGCCCAGCAGGTTGAGCATGGTGGCGGGGCTGTGCTGGCGGGGCTGCGTCAACGGCAGACCCGCCAAGGTGCGCACCTGCACATCAAACTGCGATTGATCGCAGGCGTTTTGCGTGTAGTGGCCACTGTTGTGCGGACGGGGCGCAATTTCGTTGACCACCAGGCTGCCATCTTCCAATACAAAAAACTCGACGCACAGCACGCCCACATAGTCCAGGCCCTGCGCCACGGCGCGGGCACCCGCCACCGCTTGCGCGGCCACGGCGGCGGGCACATTGCCCTCAAACACTTCGGTCACCGCCAAGATGCCCTCGCGGTGCAGATTGCGCTGCACCGGAAAATTCACCATCGCACCATCGCTGCCACGCGCCACGATGACCGAGCACTCTAGCGCCAGCGGCAGCATTTTTTCCAGCACGCAAGGCACCCGGCCGAGCGCATTCCACGCAGAGGCGAGTGCCGCGCGGTCTTGCACCCGCACCTGCCCTTTGCCGTCGTAGCCCATGCGGGCGGTCTTCAAAATACCGGGCAGCACGTTGTCAGAAACACTCGCCACATCGGCCGCCGTGTGGATTTCGGCATAGGGCGCGCAGGCCACGCCGCAGCGGCCGAAGTGCGCTTTTTCGGCGGCGCGGTCTTGGGCAATGGCGACGGCAGACGCCGCCGGTGCCACACGCCGCAGCCCAGCCAAAGTGCGCAGGGCCTCTGCGGGCACGTTTTCAAACTCGGTGGTGATGGCGTCGCAGCACGCGGCCAATTGGGCGAGTCCTGCCGCATCGGTGTAGGCGGTTTGAATGTGGTGGTGGCTGACCAAACCAGCGGGGCTGGCCGCATCGGGGTCCAGCACCGCAGTGGCATAACCCATGGCCTGCGCCGCGTGCACAAACATACGGCCCAACTGGCCACCGCCCATCACACCCAGCGTGGCTGCACGGCCCTCCATCAGGGTGCCAGGCAACACGGGTTTCAGGATTGGATTCATAGACCCGCCGCACCTACGCCCAAGCGGGTGATGGGCAGCTCCATGGCGCGGGCAGCGGCGGTTTGTTCGGTGCGAAAGGCGTCGAGTTGGGCACGCAATGCCGCGTCACCGCTGGCCAGCATGGCCACCGCAAACAGCGCGGCGTTGGCCGCGCCAGCCGCGCCAATGGCAAAGGTGGCCACGGGAACACCCTTAGGCATTTGCACGATGCTGTAGAGCGAATCCACGCCCTGCAAATGCTTGCTGGCCACTGGCACACCCAGCACGGGCACCGTGGTCTTGGCAGCCAACATGCCTGGCAAATGCGCCGCCCCACCGGCGCCGGCAATGATGGCGCGCAAGCCGCGTTGAGCGGCCGCTTCGGCATAGGTGTACATATCGTCGGGCATGCGATGGGCCGAAAGCACCTGCGCTTCGAAACCGATGCCAAACTGTTGGAGAATCTGTACCGCGTGTTGCAGGGTCTCCCAGTCGGAACTGGAGCCCATCACAACGCCGATTTGGATGGTGGTCATAGTGTTGAATGCGCCGGCCTGCGCCGCCGCCTTGGATAAAGCGGCTTGCAGGCCGCGAAGCTAGACCCGCAATTTTACTTTTTACACCCTGAGTACCCGCAGATGATCGACGTCACCCTTGAAAACTTTGAAACCGAAGTCATTGCCGCCTCGCACCAGGTGCCGGTGCTGCTGGACTTTTGGGCCCCCTGGTGCGGCCCCTGCAAGGTGATTGGCCCGCTGCTGGAAAAGGTAGAGCTGGAATACGAGGGCCGCTTCAAGCTCGTCAAAATCGATTCCGACCAAGAGCAGCAGCTCTCCAAGGCCTTTGGCATTCGCAGCATTCCGACCTGCGTGCTGATGATTGGCGGCAAGCCGGTCGATGGCTTTATGGGTGCGGTGCCCGAAGGCCAGCTCAAAAGTTTTTTGAACAAACACCTGCCCAGCGAGGACGACTTGGCGGCCCAAGACAGCGCCGAGGATGCGCAAGCCCTGCTGGCTGCAGGCGACCCGCAAGCTGCGCTCAACAAGCTGCACGAGACGCTGACCATCGACCCCGGCAACGACGATGCGCGCTTTGACTACGTCAAGCTGCTGATCGAGACCAATGCGCTGGACGACGC
>CANFLX010000027.1 GCA_947447985.1 Comamonadaceae bacterium | reverse complement strand
GATTTGCAAGCAATGCAGCAAGGCGGCATCGACCGGCTAGCGAGGCTTTGGGCAGGGGGTGGACTAAACTCCAACCAAATCAACCACTTACAGCAAATCGCTAGTGAAACACATTATAGAGGCCAAAGTAACTGCCCCCGCCGCCGATTCTCCGGGTGCGGCAGCAGTGGCCGTTCAGTGGCTCACGGTGGACGAAGGCGGCAGCGACCAGCGTCTGGACAATTTCCTGATGCGCCACCTCAAAGGTGTACCCAAAACCCACATTTACCGCATCATCCGCAGTGGCGAGGTGCGGGTCAACAAGGGCAGGGCCAGCGCCGACACCCGACTGCAAGAGGGCGATGTGCTGCGCCTGCCGCCGGTGCGGGTGTCTGAGCGCGCCGCCGACAAAGCCCAAGCGATGGCCGATGGGGTCTCCAAGCACGTTCCGGCCAAGAATTTCGCCGTTTTGTTTGAAGACGCCCATTTTTTGGCCATTGACAAACCCGCTGGCGTGGCGGTGCATGGCGGCTCGGGGGTGAGCTTTGGCGTGATTGAGCAGCTGCGCATGGCGCGCCCGCAGGCCCCTTTTTTGGAGTTGGTACACCGCCTTGACCGGGAAACCAGCGGCATTTTGCTGATTGCCAAAAAACGCAGCGCCCTCAAGCACCTGCAAGCCCAGTTCCGCGACCGGGGCACCGGCAAGACCTACCTGGCGCTGGTACGGGGCCACTGGCCCCAGAACAAGAAAGTGCTCGACAAGCCGCTGCACAAATACTTGTTGGATGTCGACGGCGGCAAAGGGGAAGGGGAGCGCCGGGTCAAGGTGGTCTCCAAAGACGACCCCGACGGCATGCCCTCCCTGACGCTGGTGAAAGTCAAGGCGGTGACGCCCAAAGACGCCGTGCAGGCGTATTCCCTGCTCGAAGTCACCATCAAAACCGGGCGCACCCACCAAATCCGGGTGCATTTGGCGTCCGAAGGTCTGCCCATCGCGGGCGACGACAAGTACGGCGACTTTGAGCACAACAAGGCGCTCGCCCGCGCGCCAGGCGGCCAGGCCTTGAAGCGCATGTTTCTGCATGCCTGGCGTTTGCAATGCGACCATCCGGCCACTGGTGAGCGCATCACGCTCATCGCCCCGTTGGCGCCAGAACTCGCGGCCTTTGCTTCCGATATCCTTCCTCCGACCGCCTTTCCATGAATCTGATGTCTGCCTCCCCCCGCCCACGCCGTTTTGATCTGATTGCCTTTGACTGGGACGGCACCTTGTTCGACTCCACCGCCATCATTACCCGCTGTATTCAGTTGGCGGTGGGCGACGCGGGCGGTACCGTGCCCAGTGACGAGGATGCCTCCTATGTGATCGGACTGGGCTTGATGCAGGCCCTGGCCCACGCTGCGCCAGATGTGCCCAAAGAAAAATACCCGCTGCTTGGAGAGCGCTACAAGCACCACTATTCACTGCACCAAAACGACATCACCCTGTTCCCCGGGGTGCTGGCGATGCTGGACGAATTGCGTGCACGCCAGCATTTCTTGACCGTGGCCACCGGCAAAAGCCGCTGGGGCTTGAACCAGGCCTTGGGCGACGTGAAGCTCAAAAACGTCTTCCATGCCTCGCGCACCGCCGACGAGACCGCAGGAAAACCCGACGCCCGCATGCTCTTGGAGCTGATGGCCGAGCTGGATGTGCCGCCCGAGCGCACGCTCATGGTGGGAGACACCACCCACGACTTGCAAATGGCGCTCAACGCCGGTTGCGCGTCGGTGGGTGTGAGCTATGGTGCACACGATGTGGGCGCCCTGCAGGCCTTGAATCCCCTGTTTGTGGCGCATTCGGCGACGCAGCTGCACCAATGGATGCAAGAGAACGCCTAAGGTCTGACGGTGAACACTGAATTTCAACGCATTGCCTTGTGCAACTCCGGTGATTTGGTCGATGGTGGCCTGGCTGTGCCCTTTGACGTGGTCTACCAGGGACAGAGCTGCTGGGCCTTTGCCGTTCGCTTTGAAGGGCAGGTGCAGGCCTATCTGAACCGCTGCGCCCACGTGGCGATGGAGATGGATTACCAACCCAACCGGTTTTTTGATGACAGTGGGCAATGGATCATTTGTGCCACCCATGGCGCGCTCTACGATCCCACGACAGGACGCTGTGTAGCGGGCCCTTGTCGCCGCGCCTTGGTAAAAATTGACCTGAGTGAAGACGGTGGCGTGGTGCGATGGCATACTTCTCCCCATCTTCAGCCACTAGCGTAATCACATGAACTCCACAGAGCCTTCTCTTGAATCTCACGGTGCTGCGCCCAAGCAGGGAGCCTCTGGCTCGACGCCCCCCGCTGGTGGCGAAGCCCACAACGTCCAGTGGGAGCGATCCGCCATAGAGCAATGGGTGCAAGCAACTTTGAAGGAGCAGCGGATCGCCAGGCGATGGAAATATGGCTTGCGACTGGCGTGGCTGGTGTTCCTTGCGGCACTGGTGTGGTTGGGTGTGGACAAGGGCGGTGTGCAAAACACCGGCACCAGTCACCCGCATACCGCCGTGGTGGAAATTAAAGGGGAAATTGCCTCGGGTGGCGAAGCCAGCGCAGAGTTGATCGTTTCTTCCATGCGCAGCGCATTTGAAGACGACGGCGCTCAGGCCGTGGTATTGCTGGTCAACTCACCCGGGGGCAGCCCGGTGCAGGCAGGCATCATCAACGATGAAATTCACCGCATGAAGCTTTTGCACAAAAAGCCCGTGTACGTGGTGGTGGAGGAAACCTGCGCGTCTGCCGCTTATTACATTGCGGTGGCCGCCGATCAAATTTTTGTTGACAAGGCCAGTGTGGTGGGGAGCATTGGCGTGTTGATGGACGGATTCGGCTTCACGGGGCTCATGGAAAAACTCGGCGTAGAACGGCGCCTTATGACGGCGGGGCCCAACAAAGGTTTTCTGGACCCCTTCAGTCCCCAAACCGAAAAGCAGCGTGAATTTGCCCAGGCCATGCTGAACCAGATTCACCAGCAGTTCATTGCAGCCGTCAAAGCGGGAAGGGGCGATCGCCTCAAAGAGAAGCCGGAGACCTTCAGCGGACTGTTTTGGACGGGCGACCAGGCAGTACAAATGGGCTTGGCCGACCACCTGGGCAATCTGGACTATGTGGCACGCGAAATCGTCAAAGCGCCTGACATCGTGGACTACACCCGCCGCGAGAATGTGGCGGAGCGGCTGGTCAAGCGCTTTGGCGCATCGATGGGCGAGTCCATGGCGCGCGCCATGCACACCGCGCCTGTGCTGCGTTAAGCCCCAATCGCAAACACCGTGGGCGTGGCGTTGTCCAGCGCCCAGCCCTTGGCCTTCCATGTCTTGATGTCGCCGCTGTGGTTTGTGGCGCCGGGCAGCGTCAGGCCACTGGAGGTCGCAAGGCGCGTGCTGGCTTGCAGTGTCTGCAGCAAAGTTGCCAGCAAGGCCTGGTTGCGGTAGGGCGTCTCAATAAAAAGCTGGGTTTGCTGGGTTTGCTGGGCCAGTTTCTCCAGGGCTTTCAGGCGTTGCGCCCGTTCTGCCGGCTGGCTGGGCACGTACCCGACAAATGCAAAGTTCTGGCCGTTCAAGCCGCTGGCGGCCAAAGCCAGCAACAAGGACACAGGCCCCACCAGCGGCACCACCGGGATTCCCAGCAGGTGGGCTGCGCGCACCACCGAGGAACCGGGGTCGGCCACGGCGGGCATGCCCGCTTCACTCACCAGACCCACGTCGTGTCCTTGGAGGGCAGCGGCCAATAGGGGGCGGGCATCAAAGCCGCCTTGGTGATCGCCCTTTTTGTGGATCTCGCGGGGGAGTTCGGTCAAGGTTTGGGTCTGAATGGGCGCTGCCAGGGGCAGGACTTCGCCTACGCGTTTGAGGTAAGCCCGGGTAGATTTCGCGTTTTCGCACACCCAGTGCTGCAGCGTGGCAGTGATGCGAAGCGTCTCCAGTGGCATGGACTCTTGCAGATGGCTCTGCAGCGCGCAGCCGAAATCCAGCGGCGCTGGGACCAAGTAAAGGCGACCCGGGGCGGCGTTCACAAGCCGCCCAAAACTGGCACGCCCGCCGCGCGCAGCATGGCGCTCAGTCGGATCAATGGCAATCCGACCAGGGTGGTGGGGTCGTCGTTGGCAATGCTTTCCAGCAAGGCGATGCCCAGGCCTTCACTTTTGGCGCTGCCTGCACAGTCATAGGGCTGCTCGGTGCGCAGGTAGTAGTCAATCTCGTCGTCCGACAGCTGGCGGTACTTCACGACCACCGGCACCAGGGTTTGGCTTTCAAAGCCAGTGGCGCGGCACACCACGGCCATGGCAGTTTGAAAAACCACGGTGTGGCCCCGCATGCTTTGCAGCTGCGCGGTGGCGCGCGCATGGTCGCCGGGCTTGCCCAGGCTTGCGCCGTGGAGGTCGGCCACCTGGTCGCAGCCAATGACCACACTGTCCGGGAACTGTTCCGCAACCGCATGCGCTTTGGCCAATGCCAGGCGGCTGGCGAGTGCAGCGGGTGCCTCGCTGGGGTGGGGGGTCTCATCGATGCCGGGAGATTGCACGGTAAAGGGCAGCCCGAGGCGCTCCAGCAATTGGCGGCGGTAGGCAGAACTGGAGCCCAGTACCAGAGGGCGCGAAAGTTGGGTTTGCATGCGGTGATTCTCTTACACTGGAGCGATGAAGCCGACCCTGAACCTGCGCAAACTCCCCATTTTGAAATTCGCCAAGTCCGAA
Source organism: Comamonadaceae bacterium (assembly GCA_947447985.1). GTDB lineage: Bacteria > Pseudomonadota > Gammaproteobacteria > Burkholderiales > Burkholderiaceae_C > Allorhodoferax. The sequence continues at coordinate 32,145 of CANFLX010000027.1, read as the reverse complement.
TCCCGCTTGGATGGCGCCGAGCCGCTCTCGCACTTTGACCGCTTGCAGGACTTTCAGCAAGGCGAGATTCTTGACGCACAGGTGCAATTTCATGCCCATGGCGAAATGCGTGCGGCGGCCGAGGGCGGGTCGGCACCTTGGTTGCAACTGTCTGCCGACACCCGGCTCACGCTGGTGTGTCAGCGGTGTTTGGCGCCGGTGGAGCAGGAGGTGACCTTTGCGCGGGAGTTCCGCTTTGTGGCCTCGGAGGCCCAAGCCGAGCTTGAGGACGAGGAGTCTGAGGAAGACGTGCTGGCGCTGAGTGCTGAGTTTGACCTGCTGGAATTGGTGGAAGATGAGCTTTTGATGGCACTGCCCGCATCGCCCAAGCACGCGTTGTGCCCCCAGGCAGTGAAATTGCAAGTGGCCGATGTTGATTTTCAGGACACCCAAGACAAGCCCAACCCCTTCGCCGCGTTGGTGGGCTTAAAGCTCCCCAAAGGCTAACAAACGCAGGCTGGCTATTTAGCGCTCGCTTGGGCTATAATTAGAGGCTTACCGCGCGGCCCCGAATGCCAGTGCGTTCTCACCAACCGACTGTGGCGCGCTTTGCGCGGTACATTTTGACCAGGAGCCAACCATGGCAGTTCAGCAAAACAAGAAATCTCCTTCCAAGCGCGGTATGCACCGTTCGCACAATGCTTTGGTCGTTCCCGGCATCGCTGTGGAACCCACCACCGGTGAAATCCACCTGCGCCACCACATCAGCCCCACCGGTTTCTACCGTGGCCGCAAGGTGCTCAAGACCAAGTCTGAAGCTTAATTCGCTTACAGGCGAAAAGCCCGAAGCTGCATCCCGTGTAGCGTCGGGCTTTTTTCTTTTCTGAGCGTGCTTTTTCCCCTGAATACTCCGGCGCAAGCCACTCTCGCATGATCACCATCGCGGTCGATTGCATGGGCGGCGACCATGGCGTTTCGGTCACCTTGCCGGCCTGCCGTCAATTTTTGGACGCACGCCCCGACGCTGCATTGATTTTGGTCGGCCTGCCCGAAGCCTTGCGCGGTTTTTCCCACCCCAGAGCCACGCTGTTGGCCGCCAGCGAAGTCGTCACCATGGACGACCCGCTCGAAGTCGCGCTGCGCAAGAAAAAAGACTCGTCCATGCGCGTTGCCGTGCAGCAGGTCAAAGAGGGCGCGGCGCAGGCCGCCGTGTCGGCGGGAAACACCGGCGCCTTGATGGCGATCGCCCGTTATGTGCTCAAAACCCTGGACGGCATCGAGCGTCCCGCGTTGTCGGGGCAGATTCCCAATGCTTTGGGTGGCGCCACGACCGTCTTGGACCTCGGGGCCAACGTCGATTGCTCTGCGGTGCAACTGCTTCAATTTGCCGTGATGGGCTCTGCGCTGGTGTCGGTCACCAGCAACAAGACGCAGCCCAGCGTGGGATTGCTCAATATTGGCTCCGAAATCATCAAGGGCAACGAAACCATCAAAGAGGCGGGCGACCTGATGCGTGCCGCCGCCAATGCGGGCGATTTGCACTTTTTCGGTAATGTGGAAGGCAACGATATCTTCAAAGGCACCGTGGATTTGGTGGTTTGCGATGGTTTTGTGGGCAATGTGATGCTCAAGTCGGGCGAGGGCTTGGCCAGCATGATTGTGGGCTTCTTGAAAGCCGACTTTTCCAAAAACATCTTCACCAAATTGGCGGCCCTTGTCGCTTATCCGGTGCTTTCGTCTTTGAAACGCCGCATTGACCCCGGACGCCACAATGGGGCCGCGCTGCTCGGTTTGCGCGGCGTGGTGATCAAAAGCCACGGGTCTGCCGATACCGCGGCTTTCGCCAACGCATTGCTGCGCGCGTATGATGCCGTGGAAAACAATTTGCTGGAGCGCTTACAAACGCGACTCGCGCACGCAGCCCCGCTTCTTGCGGGCGTGCACAACGACACAGACCAAGCCGCACCCTCCCTCTCATGAGCAGATATTCGCGCATTACCGGCACCGGAAGTTACCTTCCCCCCCATAAAGTCACCAATGCGGAGCTGGTCAGCCGACTCGCAGCCAAGGGCATAGAGACCTCCGACGAGTGGATTGTTGAGCGCAGCGGCATAGGCGCGCGACACTTTGCAGCCGAGGGCGTTTTCAGCAGCGACCTCGGGCTCGAGGCGGCGAAAAACGCCTTGCAAGCGGCAGGTCGTATTGCGCAAGACGTGGATTTGATCATCGTCGCGACCTCGACACCCGACATGGTGTTCCCCTCTACCGCCTGTATCTTGCAGGGCAAACTGGGGTGCGCAGGCGGCGCCGCGTTTGATGTGCAAGCGGTGTGCAGCGGTTTTGTCTATGCGCTCACGGTGGCCGATGCCTTGATCAAGGCCGGCAGCGCGCGTTGCGCGCTGGTGATTGGCGCAGAAATTTTTTCCCGTATTCTGGATTTCAATGATCGCGGGACCTGTGTGCTGTTCGGCGATGGTGCGGGGGCCGTGGTGCTCGAAGCGTCTGACACTCCTGGCATCTTGTCGAGCGACCTGCACGCCGACGGCAAACATGTGGATTTATTGTGCGTACCTGGCCATGTCAGTGGTGGCGCGATTGCGGGAGTGCCCCTTTTGAAAATGGAAGGGCAGGCCGTCTTCAAGCTGGCAGTGGGTGTGCTGGAAAGCGCAGCCCATGCCGTGCTCGAAAAAGCGGGCAAGACCGAGACCGATATCGATTGGCTTATTCCGCACCAAGCCAACATCCGCATCATGCAAAGCACGGCCAAAAAGCTCAAGCTGTCCATGGACAAAGTGATCGTGACCGTAGGCGAGCACGGCAATACCTCTGCGGCTTCGATCCCGCTGGCCTTGGACTTTGGTGTGCGCAGCGGCAAAGTGCAGCGCGGCCAAACCTTGCTGCTTGAAGGCGTGGGCGGTGGCTTTACCTGGGGCGCGGTGCTGCTGAATTTCTAGCCAACGTGGCCCATCAACACGATTGCACTTTTACGCAACACGCTATGAAACCATTCGCTTTTATTTTTCCCGGACAGGGTTCTCAGTCGGTCGGCATGCTCGATGCCTGGGGTGATCACCCGGTCGTACGTGCCGCATTGACGGAGGCCTCTGACGCCTTAGGCGAAGACCTGGCCAAGTTGATCCACGAAGGTCCCAAAGAAACCCTGTCCCTCACCACCAACACCCAACCGGTGATGCTGGTCGCGGGCGTGGCAGCCTACCGGGTCTGGATGTCGGAAGTGGGCGTTGCGCCCGCAGTGCTTGCAGGCCATTCGCTGGGAGAGTATGCCGCGCTGGTCGCCGCAGGCGCCTTGACCTTGGCCCAGGCGACGCCGCTGGTGCGGCTGCGTGCCCAAGCCATGCAGGAAGCCGTACCCGTGGGCGTGGGCGCCATGGCCGCCATTTTGGGCATGGACGCGGCCCGCATCGCTGCACTGTGCCAGGACGTGACCAAAGAATTCGGGGCTGGATCGCAGGAGGTGGTCGAAGCCGCAAACTTTAACGACCCATCACAGACCGTGATTTCCGGTAGCAAGGCGGCAGTGGACCGCGCGTGTGAAGTGCTCAAGGCCAACGGCGCCAAGCGCGCGCTGCTGCTGCCGGTGTCAGCTCCGTTTCACTCCTCTTTGATGCTGCCGGCCGCGCAAAAATTGCAGCAGCGCTTAGCCGAGGTCGAGTTTTCCAATCTGCAAATTGCGCTCATCAACAACATCGACGTGGCCGTCGCGTCAGATCTAGCAAAGGTGCGCGACGCCTTGTACCGCCAGGCCTTCGGTCCGGTGCGTTGGGTGGAAACGGTGCAAGCTATCAAGGCGCTCGGCATCTCTCATCTGGTGGAGTGCGGACCGGGCAAAGTACTGGCGGGTATGGTTAAGCGCATTGACCCGGAGTTGACAGGGCTCGCAGTTTTCGACCCGGCCACTTTGGCTGAAGTCCAAGGAGCACTGGCATGACAGAAGCTGTTTTTGAAGGCCAGGTGGCTTTGGTCACCGGCGCGTCCCGTGGCATTGGCGCAGCGATTGCGCTTGAATTGGCGCGCAAGGGATTGCGCGTCATCGGAACTGCAACGTCCGAGACGGGTGCGTTGTCTGTGGCGCAGGCGCTCGCCGAATTTCCTGGCTGCGCCGGGCGCGTTCTCAATGTGACCGATGGCGCAGCCGCTGATGCTTTGGTAGACAGCGTTGTCAAAGAGTGGGGTGGACTCCAGGTGCTGGTCAACAACGCCGGTATTACCCGTGACAACCTGGCCATGCGCATGAAAGACGAGGACTGGGACGCGGTGATGGATGCCAACCTCAAAGGCGTTTTTCGCATGAGCCGCGCGGTCATGCGCACCATGATGAAACAGCGCTATGGCCGCATCATCAACATCACGTCCGTGGTTGGCGCCTCGGGCAACCCAGGCCAGGCCAACTATGCCGCAGCCAAGGCGGGTGTGGCGGGTATGACGCGCGCTTTGGCCCGTGAGCTGGGTTCACGCAACATCACGGTGAACTGTGTGGCGCCCGGCTTTATTGAAACCGACATGACGGCCGAATTGGCCCCCGAACAAAAAGCCGCTTTGCAAGGCCAAATTCCGTTGGGGCACCTGGGAAAACCCGCCGATATTGCCCACGCAGTGGTGTATCTGGCCTCACCCCAGGCGGCCTATGTCACTGGACAGGAGTTGCATGTCAATGGCGGCATGTACATGTAAAGTACACATTTAGCTTCGGTCGATGTGTCCGTTCGACCGCTGGCGCAATTTTTTACATTTTGCGCTGGTAAAATGACGGACTGTTTTACAACCCTCAGAGGGAATCCATGAGCGATATCGAAGTACGTGTCAAAAAGATCATTGCCGAGCAACTCGGTGTTGAAGAATCCCAAGTCACCAATGAAAAGGCTTTCGTAGCCGATTTGGGCGCCGACTCCCTGGACACCGTGGAGCTGGTCATGGCACTCGAAGACGAATTCGGTATCGAAATTCCTGACGAAGACGCGGAAAAAATCACCACGGTGCAAAACGCCGTGGATTACGCGACAAGCCACAAAAAGGCCTAAGGCCTGGCCGCCAGATGGGCGGTCGAACGGGGCCCTGGTTGCCGGATGCAAAGCCGCCCGCCGGGGCTTGAGTAAAAGCTGCAGCGATGCAGCGTTTCGTTGCAGCAAAGTTCCATACAGGTGAATATGTCCCGTCGTCGCGTCGTCGTTACAGGTTTGGGTTGTGTCAGTCCGGTCGGCAATACGGTTGACCAGGCGTGGAACAACCTGATTGCAGGCCAGTCTGGTATTGGTCTGATCACGGCTTTTGACACGTCGGCCTTTGCCTGCAAGATTGCGGGTGAAGTGCGCGATTTTGATCTTGAGCGCTACATCAGCGCCAAGGAAGCGCGGTCTATGGACCGATTCATTCACTTTGGAGTGGCGGCCGCCATCCAGGCCGTGGAAGACTCGGGCTTGCCCACTGGGGATGCGCTGGGCGAGGAAGAGGCCACCCGCATTGCCTGCATCATCGGCTCCGGCATTGGTGGGCTGCCAATGATCGAGAACACGCACACCGAATATGCCGCGCGCGGCCCGCGCCGGATTTCTCCATTTTTCGTCCCAGCGTCCATCATCAACATGGTGGCAGGACACGTGTCCATTCGCTACGGGTTCAAGGGCCCGAACCTGGCGATTGCCACCGCTTGCACGACCGGATTGCATTGCATCGGCCAGGCGGGGCGCCTCATTGAGTACGGCGACGCCGACGTGGTAGTGGCCGGTGGATCGGAAGCCACGGTTTCCCCGCTGGGTGTTGGCGGCTTTGCTGCGATGCGCGCTTTGAGCACCCGCAACGACGATCCGGCAACCGCTTCGCGCCCCTGGGACAAAGACCGTGATGGTTTCGTTTTGGGCGAAGGCGGCGGCGTCATGGTGCTGGAAGAGTATGAGCACGCCAAAGCGCGCGGTGCCCGCATTTATGCCGAACTCGCCGGTTTTGGCATGAGCGCTGATGCCGGTCATATGACAGCCCCCAACCTGGATGGCCCGCGCCGCGCAATGGTCTCGGCCATGCGCAATGCCGGCATCAACGCCGACCAGATCAATTACCTGAACGCACACGGCACTTCGACACCCCTGGGCGATACCAACGAGAGCAACGCCATCAAGGCCGCATTGGGCGATCACGCCAAAAATGTGGTGGTCAACTCGACCAAGTCCATGACCGGACACTTGCTCGGTGGCGCAGGTGGCATCGAGTCGGTGTTTACGGTGCTGGCCCTCCACCACCAAAAGAGCCCGCCGACCATCAACATCTTCAACCAGGACCCCGACTGCGATTTGGACTACTGTGCCAATGTTGCGCGTGACCTGACGATCGAATACGCCCTGAAGAACAACTTCGGATTCGGCGGAACCAACGGCGCCCTGGTTTTCAAACGGGCCTAAGCACCGCGCGAGACGCGCACCTTTCGCTGAATCAGGCAGTTTCCATGCACCTGCCTCCCGCTGCCCAAGTCCGTGTCGGTCGTAGCAGGTCGCATTTCTGTTTCCTGCTGGTGTGGGCGGCGGTTTATGCCGCATTTCTGGGGACCGGTTTTACATCGTTCGCGCGCCCGTCCTTGGCAGGATTGGCGCTGGCCTGCGCGCTGGTCTGGGTCCACGCGGTGTGGCGTTGGTGGAACAGTCCCGTAGGACTTCTGGCTTGGACCGGCCGGGAATGGGTCTGGCAACAAGCGCAGGACAAACGATGCTGCAGCATTCGCTGGCGCATTGACCTTCAATCTGTGGTTTTGCTGGAGCTGCAAACGCAGGGGCGCGAAAGTCGGTGCTTGTGGGTCGAACGCGGTGCCCAGGGTGCTGCTTCCTGGAAGGCGTTGCGGCGCGCTCTGGTGGGTGCCAGCAATCCATTGACCGCCGAGGGTGACGATGGCACTGATTTTTCTGCGGCCCACTCTTTAAGTCCACCCCGGCCACCCCATATATAAGAGGGTTTATCCGGCAAGCTGCATTTCAGCGGACCATGGTTTGCAAAATTCGATCGAGAGGTGATTTTTATGCTGTCTTCCTTGAAGTTTCCGTCGCTGCGCCACGTCGCCATGTCGTTGGTGCTGGCCAGTGCCACCGCCGCAGCGGTGTTCATCCCGGCACACAGCGCATGGGCACAAGCGCGTGCTCTGCCGGATTTCACGGACCTGGTGGACCAGGTCGGTCCATCGGTGGTGAATATCCGCACTCTCGAGAAAGTGGCGCCCCGTGGTGCGGGTGGCGCCTCGCCGGATGATGAAATGTTGGAGTTTTTCCGCCGCTTTGGCCTGCCCATGCCGAACATTCCGCGCCAAGCGCCGCGGCCCAACCGCCAGGGGTCCGAGGAAGAGCAGCCCAAAGGAGTGGGATCGGGATTCATCTTTTCTTCGGACGGCCTGATCATGACCAACGCCCATGTCGTGGACGGTGCGGACGAAGTTTTGGTCACATTGACCGACAAGCGCGAGTTCAAAGCCAAAATTTTGGGCGCCGATAAGCGCAGCGATGTGGCCTTGGTGAAGATTGAAGCGACCGGTTTGCCTGCCATCAAGGTGGGCGATGTGGGGCGCTTGCGCGTGGGCGAATGGGTCATGGCGATCGGCTCGCCCTTTGGCCTGGAAAACACCGTAACCGCGGGCATCGTGAGTGCCAAGCAGCGTGACACGGGTGACTTTTTGCCCTTTATTCAGACCGACGTTGCCATCAACCCGGGTAATTCCGGCGGTCCGCTCATCAATATGCGCGGCGAGGTGGTGGGTATCAACAGCCAAATCTATTCCCGCTCGGGTGGGTTCATGGGCATTTCGTTTGCGATCCCCATGGACGAGGCAGTGCGGGTGGTCGAGCAATTGCGCACGCAAGGCCGCGTGAGCCGGGGGCGTATTGGCGTTCAGATTGGGTCGGTCAGCAAAGAAGTCGCCGAATCACTGGGCTTGCCCAAAGCACAGGGCGCTTTGGTCACGGGCGTCGAGGCGGGTGCGCCAGCGGACAAAGCGGGCGTTGAAGCAGGCGACATCATTGTGAAATTCGACGGCAAGCCCATCGAAAAATCCAGTGACTTGCCCCGCGTTGTGGGGGGCATCAAGCCGGGTACGAAATCGACGGTCACCGTGTTTCGCCGCGGTACCACCAAAGACCTGGCCGTGACCGTTGCCGAGATAGAACCCGATGCGGCGCCCGCCAAGGCGGGAGAGACGCCTGAGACGAAATCCAAAGGCGTGACCGGCCAGGTCTATGGTTTGGTGGTGAGCGAATTGACCGAGGCGCAGAAAAAAGAACTCAAAATCAAGTCAGGCGTGCGCATTGAAGCAGCCTCCGAGGGCTCGGCGCGGGCAGGTTTGCGTGAAGGTGATGTGATCATTGCGGTGGGCAATACCGAGGTGACCTCACCACGCGAACTGGAGGCGGCGTTGGCCAAACACGACAAGAAGAAATCACTCAACGTGCTCTTCCGACGTGGCGAGTGGACCCAGTTTGCCGTCATCCGTCCCGCAAACTAAGGTGCACTGAACACGATTCAGCCCAAAGCCCCGCTGAATGCGGGGTTATTCAGGGCGCAATCGTGGAGGGGCGCCCTCATTTCTTTCCATGTTTTCGTTAGAATGCGGGGTGAATATCGCGTTGATTGGTAATAAGCGCCGAATTCCGTCTCACGATACGGGATGGGAGTGCTCCCCTGTGCCAAATCACCTTTCGATACGGCTTTAGGCTGTGGGTTTGATGTGGATTGTTTGTGAATAAGTTCTTTTTTGAACCGATCAGCGGAGCGGGCAGCTTGATACCCAACCCTCGCTTAAACCGCTTTTTGCCTACAATGAACTTCCAGCTTTCGCAGTTGCCAATGAGGTTGGTTCGGGGCGCGTTCATTGAACAACGCGCCCTTTTTTTTGCCCGTTCCTTTTTCCATTTTTTCTTTGAAGCTTTCGCTTGATGCAACACATCAGAAATTTTTCCATCATTGCGCACATTGACCACGGCAAATCCACGCTCGCAGACCGGCTGATCCAGCGCTGCGGCGGCCTCGAGGCGCGGGACATGGAGGCCCAGGTACTGGACTCCATGGACATCGAGAAAGAGCGCGGCATCACGATCAAAGCGCAGACGGCCGCTCTGCACTACAAGGCGCTGGACGGTCAGACCTACAACCTGAACCTGATTGATACCCCGGGGCACGTGGACTTCTCGTACGAGGTCAGTCGTTCTCTGTCGGCCTGCGAAGGCGCGTTGCTGGTGGTGGATGCCAGCCAGGGCGTCGAGGCGCAAACCGTGGCGAATTGCTACACCGCGCTGGATCTGGGTGTGGAGGTACTGCCGGTTTTGAACAAAATCGATTTGCCCAACGCCGACCTGGACAACGCGCGCAGCGAGATTGAAGACGTCATCGGCATCGACGCCACCGACGCGATTCCTTGCTCCGCCAAGACGGGCGTGGGCATTGACGAAATTTTGGAAGCGATTGTCGCCAAGGTGCCCGCACCCAAAGGCAATCCTGATGGCCCCTTGCGCGCCATGATCATTGACAGCTGGTTCGATGCCTACGTGGGCGTTGTGATGCTGGTGCGTGTGGTGGACGGGCGTTTGGCCAAAGGAGAGCGCATCAAGATGATGGCCTCTGGCGCTACCTACAACGCCGATAACCTGGGCGTGTTTACGCCCGCCAACGAGCCGCGCCCATTTTTGCAGGCGGGTGAGGTGGGCTACATCATTGCGGGGATCAAAGAGCTGCAGGCTGCCAAAGTGGGCGACACCGTCACCTTGATCAAGCCCGGTACCGCGGGTGCGGCCGCCACCGCCACCGAAGCGTTGCCTGGCTTCAAAGAAATTCAACCTCAGGTGTTTGCCGGTCTGTATCCCACCGAAGCCAGCGAGTACGACTCCCTGCGCGACGCCTTGGAAAAGCTCAAGCTCAATGATGCATCGCTGCACTATGAGCCCGAAGTCTCGCAGGCGCTGGGCTTCGGGTTCCGGTGCGGATTTTTGGGCCTGCTGCACATGGAAATTGTGCAAGAGCGCTTGGAGCGCGAGTTTGACCAGGATCTGATCACCACAGCGCCCAGCGTGATCTACGAGGTCATGAAAAACGACGGCACGGTGGTGATGGTGGAAAACCCATCCAAGATGCCCGAGATCGGCAAGACCGCCGAAATCCGCGAGCCGATTGTGACCATGCACCTGTACATGCCGCAGGAGTATGTGGGTGTGGTGATGACGCTGGCGAATCAGAAGCGCGGCATTCAAATGAACATGGCCTACAAGGGTCGCCAGGTGGTGCTGACCTATGAAATGCCGCTGGCTGAAATTGTGCTGGACTTCTTCGACAAGCTCAAAAGCGTGAGTCGGGGCTATGCCTCGATGGACTACGAGTTCAAAGAGTACCGGGCAGCCGACGTTGTCAAGGTCGATATCTTGCTGAATTCGGAGAAGGTGGACGCGCTGTCCATCATGTTGCACCGATCGCAATCGCAATACCGCGGTCGGGCGGTGGTAGCCAAGATGCGCGAGATCATTTCGCGGCAGATGTACGACGTGGCCATTCAGGCGGCGATCGGCGCCAACATCATTGCGCGTGAGACAATCAAGGCCTTGCGAAAGAACGTGCTGGCCAAGTGCTACGGCGGTGATATTTCGCGCAAGAAGAAGCTCCTTGAGAAGCAAAAAGCAGGTAAAAAACGCATGAAACAAATTGGCTCCGTTGAAGTGCCGCAAGAGGCATTTTTGGCGATTTTGCAGGTGGAAGATTGATGCAAGCGCTTACCTCTTTGGTCTTGGCCGCCTTTGTGGCTTATGCGGGCGCCTGGTACACCGGCTACCTTGACGGCAATTTTGCTTTGCTCTTGTTTGTCGCCAGCGTGGTGACCGGCCTGTACTGGCTGGCCGAGCGGTACTACTTTTTGCCTGCTCGCGTGGCTGCCGCGGAGCGTGCTGCGCTAGAGGTGCAAAAACGTCGAGAGGAACTGTCCCGTCAGGGATTGGAAAAGGTAGACCTAAGCTTTGAAGATGTCGCGCGCCAAAAGATCCTGGCGCAGCCGTGGTGGTTGGATTGGACCGCAGGACTTTTCCCGGTGATCATCTCCGTGTTTTTCTTGCGCTCTTTTATCGTCGAGCCCTTCAAAATTCCATCGGGCTCCATGATTCCAACCTTGCTGGTGGGTGACCTCATTTTGGTCAACAAGTTCCATTACGGACTGCGCCTGCCGGTCGTGAATGCAAAAATCACGGAAGGCAATAAGCCCCAGCGCGGCGACGTGATGGTGTTTCGCTACCCGCCCAAACCCAGCCTGGACTACATCAAGCGTGTCGTGGGGTTGCCGGGCGATACGGTGGCGTATTTGAACAAGCGCTTGACCATCAACGGGCAGGTGATTGAAACCCATGCCGTGCCCGAGTTTTTTGACGAAGATGCGATGCGTTACTTCAAGCAGTACGAGGAAAAGCTGGGTGACCAGCCCCACCGATTGCTCAATGATGACGATAGACCCGCATTTGTGCCCGGTATTGACCGTTTTCCGGGATCGGAGGCCTGCAACTACACCGTTGAAGGCGTGACCTGCAAGGTGCCCGAAGGCAGCTACTTCATGATGGGTGACAACCGAGACAACTCTCTGGATTCGCGGTATTGGGGTTTTGTGCCTGAGAAAAACATTGTGGGCAAAGCATTTTTTGTGTGGATGAACTTTGGCAGCCTCAAGCGCATAGGGTCCTTCCACTAAATTGGTTTGAACCACGACATGCAACAGTTGCAGCTCAAGCTGCAGCACGAATTCAAAGACCCCGCATTGCTGACGCGGGCGTTGACGCACCGCAGCTTCTCGGTGGACCACTACGAGCGGCTGGAGTTTCTCGGCGACTCGGTGCTGAATCTGGCCGTGTCCGACCTGCTTTACCTGCGATTGAGCGCATTGCCCGAAGGCGATTTGTCGCGCGTGCGTGCCAACCTGGTGCGCCAGGACACGCTGCACAAACTGGCGGTCGAATTGGGCCTGCCCCGCTTGCTGAAATTGGGCGAGGGTGAAATGCGCTCGGGTGGCCCCAAGCGCCCTTCAATACTGGCCGATGCTTTAGAGGCCATCATCGGCGCCGTCTACCTGGACGCGGGTTATGCCACGGCGCAGGCACTCGTGCAGCGCTTGTTTGAAGCGGTGGACGTCAATCCGCAGATGGACGCCATCGGCAAAGACGCCAAGACCGAACTGCAAGAGTGGCTGCAAGGGCGCAAATACAAACTGCCGGAATACCGGGTCGTTGCTGTGATGGGCGCGGCACACCAGCAAAGTTTTGACGTGGCCTGCGACATCGCGGAGCTGCGTTTGTCCGAGCGCGGCATGGGCGGTTCGCGCCGCGCCGCAGAACAAGCTGCCGCTGCGGCCATGCTGCAAACCATTCACACCAAGGTTGACCATGCCAAATAAAAAAACAACGCCGAAGAATCCGCCCTCCGTTCTGCCTGCCACCGCAGTAGTTCCCCGTATCGACGATGGTGCTGACCTGGACAGCATGCTCGAAGGCTTGCTGAAAACCACGCCGCGCGCGGCAACGGGTGTGGCCGCGCAGGCCGGTGAGCGTTGCGGTCTGGTGGCCATCGTCGGCAAGCCCAACGTGGGCAAGTCGACGCTGATGAATGCCCTGGTCGGGCAAAAAATCAGCATCACCTCGCGCAAGGCCCAAACCACGCGCCACCGCATCACCGGTATTCACACGCGGGGTGCAACCCAGTTTGTGTTTGTGGACACGCCCGGTTTTCAAACCCGGCATAACAACGCACTCAATCGCTCGCTCAACAAAACCGTCATGGGTGCGGTGGGTGACGTGGACCTGATTTTGTTCGTGGTGGAAGCAGGCATGTTCAACCAGGCCGATGCCAAAGTGCTGGCTTTGCTGAGCAAAAACGTGCCCACGCTCTTGGTCGCCAACAAGCTCGATCAGGTCAACCGCCGCGCCGACATCGCTCCCTGGCTGCAAGAAATGCAGCAGCGCCACGCCTTCGCCGAATTCGTGCCCATGTCGGCCAAAAACGCCAAAGACATTGAGCGCATGCTGGGCATCTGCGAAAAATACCTGCCCGAGCAAGCCTGGTGGTACGCCGAGGACGAGCTCACGGACCGCAGCGAAAAGTTTCTGGCCAGCGAGACGGTGCGTGAAAAATTGTTTCGCTTGACTGGTGACGAGTTGCCCTACACCTCCACCGTCGTGATCGACAAATTTGAGGAAGAACCCGGGCGGGGCAAGCAAAAGCGCCTCTTGCGCATCGCGGCCACCATCGTGGTGGAGCGCGACGGCCACAAAGCCATGGTGATCGGCGACAAAGGGGAGCGCATCAAGCGCATCGGCATGGAAACCCGCGTGGAGCTCGAGAAACTGCTGGACGCCAAGGTCTTTATTGAAATGTGGGTCAAGGTGCGTTCCGGTTGGGCCGACGACGAAGCCCGCGTGCGGTCCTTTGGTTACGAGTAAATGGCCACCCGGCGCATCGCAGACGAGCCGGCGTATGTGCTGCATCGCTACGACTGGAGCGAGTCCAGCCTGATCGTCGAGGTGTTTACCCGCCACCACGGTCGTATCGCGCTGGTGGCCAAAGGCGCCAAACGACCGAGTTCCAGTTTCCGGCCCATCCTGCTGCCCATGCAGCGCCTGCACCTGGCTTTTGGCGGCGACGCCGAAATCCGTAGCCTTAAAAGCGCAGAGTGGCAGGGCGGCCATGTGATGCCCACCGGCGATGCCTTGCTCTCCGGCTATTACCTCAACGAGCTGCTACTCACGCTGCTGGCGCGGGACGATCCGCATCCGGCGCTGTTTGACGTCTACGCCCGGGTGGTGGAAGTGATCGCCAGCCAGCATGGGGAGGTGCTGCAGGCCGCCTTGCGCAGCTACGAATTGCTGCTTTTGCGCGAGGTGGGCTTGCTGCCGCAGCTTGACCTGCAGACCATGACCCTCACGCCGCTGGACCCCCGCGCGCCTTACATCTTGGTGCCGGAAGGCGGTTTGCGCCAGGCGCACAGTGACGATCGGGCCAGTCTGAGCGGTGAGCAATGGACGCAATTACAAGGCGCACTGGCCGCGGATGCGCCGTTTACCACGACCTTGCGCGCCTGTGCGGAACTCAGTACCGAGCTCAAGCCCCAGTTGCGTGCTTTGCTGCACTACCATTGCGGCACCCAAACTCTGCGCACCCGGCAGATGATGATCGACATCCAGTCCCTCTAACAGGCCCCCCTTGCCGCCATGAAGACACCCTCTACTGCACTGTCCGTCAACCTCAACAAGGTCGCGCTGGTGCGCAATACCCGCCATCTGAACATTCCCAGCGTGACCCGCGCGGCGACCCTTTGTTTGCAGGCGGGCGCATCAGGCATCACCGTGCACCCCCGCCCCGACGCGCGCCATATCCGCGCCAGCGATGTCGTAGAGCTGGCGCAGCTCATGCAGGACTGGCCAGAGCGCGAATTCAACATCGAAGGCAATCCATTTCACAATTTAATGGACTGCGTGGGCGACCTCATTGCGCGCAAGCTGCCGGTCCACCAGGTCACTTTTGTGCCCGACGGCGAAGGGCAGTTCACCAGCGACCATGGCTGGACCTTTCCGCAGGATGCAGAGCGTTTGCGTCCCGCGATCGACCAATGCCACGCCTGGGGCTTGCGCGTGAGCTTGTTCATGGATGCAGACCCCAGCGCCATGGCCGCCGCCTGCCAGGTGGGGGCCGACCGGGTGGAGTTGTACACCGAGCCTTACGCGGCCGCGTGGGGGCAGGTTGAGCAATCCGCCCAGTTGGCGCGCTTTGCCGCAGCCGCGCAGGCTGCGCTGGACGCTGGCTTGGGCGTGAACGCGGGGCATGACCTCAATTTGCACAACCTGCGCGCCTTTGCACAGCAGGTGCCGGGCCTGAGCGAAGTCTCCATCGGCCACGCCTTGATGGGCGACGCGCTGGAGCAGGGCTACGCCGCGGCCGTAAAGGCGTATTTGGCTTGCTTGCAGCCATGATCTACGGCGTGGGCACCGATGTGTGCGACATCCGGCGCATCCGCGCCAGCCTGGAGCGCCACGGCGAGCGCTTTGCGGCCAAGGTGTTGTCTGCCAATGAATTGGCGACTTGGAAAGCGCGGGGTGCACGTTGGCCCGAGCGTGGCGTGCGCTACCTGGCGACGCGTTTCAGCGCCAAAGAGGCGTTCAGCAAGGCCGTGGGCCTGGGCATGCGCATGCCCATGACCTGGCGTTTGTGCGAAATTGCCAACCAGGCCAGCGGCGCACCCGTGGTGGTTTTGCATGGTGCGCTGAAAACCTGGTTCGAAGCCAAAGGGCTGCGCGCACAACTGAGCCTGAGTGACGAAACCGATTACGCCGTGAGTTTTTGTATCGTTGAAACGGCTGCTCCATGACGACCCACGCACCATTGGTCATTGACATCGCAGGCACCGCGCTCACGGCGCTTGACCGCAAACGCTTGCGCCACCCCTTGGTGGGCGGATTGATTTTGTTTGGGCGAAACTGGGAAAGCCGCGCCCAACTCACCGCCTTGTGCAAAAGTATCAAAAAGTTGCGCCCGGATATGCTGATTTGCGTGGACCACGAGGGTGGACGGGTGCAGCGTTTCAAAACCGATGGATTCACCCATCTGCCCGCCATGCGCACCTTGGGTGCCATGTGGCTGGAGGGCCCCAGTGTGGCGCGTCAGGCGGGGCCGATGGAGGCTGTTCGCGCGGCCCGGGCCTGTGGCTACGTGCTGGGCGCTGAGTTGCGTGCCTGCGGCGTGGACTTCAGCTTTACGCCGGTGCTGGACCTGGACCACGGTGCCAGTGGCGTGATTGGCGACCGTGCCTTCGCCCGCGATCCGCGTGTGGCGAGTCTGTTGGCCCAAAGTCTGGTGCACGGCTTGCTGCAAAGCGGTATGGCCAGTTGCGGCAAACATTTTCCCGGTCACGGCTTTGTCAAAGCCGATTCCCACCTGGCAGTGCCCGTGGACAAGCGGGGTCTCAAAACCATCCTGGCGGACGATGCCGCCCCCTACCATTGGCTGGGCGCGACCCTCGCAAGCGTCATGCCCGCCCATGTCATTTACCCCAAGGTGGACAGTCGCCCGGCAGGATTTTCCAAGGTTTGGCTGCAAGATATTTTGCGGGGTCGGCTCGGCTTTGACGGCCTGGTATTCAGCGACGACCTGTCCATGGCCGGCGCAAGGGTGCTGGAGGGCAGGGCCTTGAGCTACACCGACGCGGCCTTGGCGGCGCTCAACGCGGGCTGCGACATGGTGCTTTTGTGCAACCAGTCACTGGCGCAAGCCGACGGATCTGCGCCCATTGAAGAACTTCTTGCCGGTCTGACCCAGGCGATCTCGCAAGGCGTTTGCCACTTGGATGCCCGCAGCGAAGCCCGCCGACAGGCGTTGTTGCCACGGTTTGAGGCACCTGACTGGGGTCAGCTCCTGTCCTCTTCAATCTACCAGCGCTCTCTGGCGATGCTGCCCTAGGCTCAATTGGAATGGCGGCGTGCTACCATTCCGCGTGTTACTTTCGTCCACCCTTGATACCCCTTTCCCCAACATGAAATTCAATTCTCTGATCGCTGCTTTGGCAGTTGCTTTGACTGCTTCTTTGGCTGGCGCGCAAACCGCACCCGCGGTGGCGCCCATTACCCCTGCGCCGGTAGCACCCGCGCCTGCGGTGGACAACACACCCAAAGCCGAGACGACGCTCAAGAAGCATGGCAAGAAAAAAGCGCACACCGTCAGTGCCAAGAAGCACAAGGCTGGCAAGCACAAGAAAAAAGCAGCCATGTAATCGTGTGCGCTTCATAAAAAAAGGCCCTGTCGGGGCCTTTTTTTATGCGTTTTCGGCTCGAAGCCATCGGCATCCATCAAGGCGAGCGATGCAAGCGGGGCGCGGAAAGAGCGACAATTTGGTCGGCGGTGGCGTGGTCCACGTTGGGGTGGCTGGCGAGTAGTTTTTGCTTGACCAGCAAATCCCGCAGCTGCTGCAGGTCTCGCACCGTGGGCGCGACCTTGATTTGCGCCAAGGCCGCTTGGCTGTTTCCGGATTGCACCAAGGCAGCGACCTTGGGTGCCCAGACGCTGGGACGGGACATGTTTACTTTCTTGTTGATGGACTAATCAATTCATTGTGGCACAGGGCAGGAGCGTTTTGATGATGAAAAATAGATGCAAGCAGTGGGTCTTGCTGGGCTTGACTTTGGTGCTGGCCGGGTGCGCAACTTCGCCCCAGGCACCGGTGTCAGGGGCGACGGCCTTGCCGACCGAGGTGGCCCCGGCGGCCAAAGTTCCGCCACGCATCGGCCTGGCGTTGGGTGGCGGTGCGGCACGCGGCTTCGCCCATGTGGGTGTGATTCAGGTGCTCGAAGAAGCAGGCATTCGCGCCAACCTGGTGGCCGGTACCTCCGCAGGAAGCGTGGTGGCAGCGCTGTATGCCAGTGGCAAAACGGGCCCGCAGCTGCAGCAGATCGCCGAGACCATGGAAGAGGCCACGATTGCCGACTGGACGCTGCAAATCTTTACCCGCGGCGCTTTGCGCGGCGAGGCGCTGGCCAAGTATGTGAACACCCAAGTGGGCCAAAAGCCGATTGAGGCCATGGCCATACCTTTGGGTATTGTGGCCACCGACCTCAACAGCGGCAACGAAGTGGTGTTTCAACGCGGCGACACGGGCACGGCAGTGCGTGCCTCCAGTGCAGTGCCTGCCGTGTTCCAACCGGTCAAGGTGGGCACGCGCGAATATGTGGACGGCGGACTTGTCTCACCCGTGCCAGTGCGCGCCGCCCGAAAAATGGGCGCTGAGCTGGTGATTGCCGTCGACATCTCCAGCCCACCCGAAGCCAGCGCAGCCAGCGGTACGTTGGAGATCTTGTTGCAAACCTTCACCATCATGGGCAAGAGCATCAACACCTTTGAGCTCAAAGATGCAGACCTGGTGATTCGCCCGAACCTGACGGGTATCTCCAGCGCCGACTTTGGCGCCCGTCGTCGCTCCATCGAAGCAGGGCGCCAGGCGATGCTGGCGGCCTTGCCGCAATTGCGCGCGGCGATTGAGGCGAAGACGCACTGAGCAGACAAAAAAAAGGCCTCGTTTTGCAACGAGGCCTTGAAGGGATCCTTGAACCTAATGGTTACGAAAGGACCCGAGGAGACAAGGGGTGCGAACCCGTTAGGATTCGCGATAACTTGATTATCTCAGGGTTTTCCCGTGGTTTGTTAACGCAAGGTGAAGTTCTTGCGTTAGCGCAGCGAATTAACGCTTTTTAGCAGCGGTAGCTTGCTTCGTTGCATTGGTCGCAGTAGCGGCCACAGCGTTGAAGTTGGCTTCAGCAACGTCGGTTGCCTGCTTCACAGCTTTTTGCACAGATTCCAAAGCGGTGTGGGCAGCCGATACGGCACCTTTGAGTACGGCAACAGCGGACTCCGAACCAGCGGGTGCGTTTTTAGCAGCGCTTTCGACCAGAGCCGCAATTTTTTGCTGTGCGTCAGCAGCCTGGGCTTCCACCGATTTGGTGAACTCGGCGCTGGCGCCCGTCGCGATGTCGTACAGGTGACGGCTGTAAGCAGCTGTCTTTTCAGCCAAAGGTTGCAGCAGGCCGGATTGCAGAGCCAACAATTCTTGGGCGTCTTTCACGCTCAGGAGCGTTTGGGTGTGGCTCGAAGCTTCCGACAGGGCTGCTTTCGAGGCAGTCAGGTTGAGTTCGACGAGCTTTTCCACGCCTTCGAAAGCCTTGCTGGTCAAGCCAAACAGGGTTTCGATGTTGGATTTGTGGGAAGCGACTACTTGTTCTACGGTCATCATGTGAATACTCCAAAAGTTAAATGAAAAAACACCATCTGCTCCGTAACCCAAGCCCTTGCTTGTTGATGTTGCAGTGCAGCATGGTTTGAATTATAGGTAGCAAAAGCAGGATTTCAAGTCTTTTTTGTTGCAGTGCAACATTTATTTTCACTTTTTTGCAAAATTTTTCGAAAAATGGGTGGCTTGGCCTGTTTTTCCCAGGGGAAGGCCGGTATTGCGCATGGCAATGGCAGAATCCGCGCTCCCGGCCTGTGCAAGCAGGGCGCACCGGCCCCTGACCGCAACCCACCTTCCATGACCAAACCCCAGCCCCTTGCCCGCAGCGCCTTCCGTGTCTGGCGCTCCATCCCCACCCGCTGGATGGACAACGATGCCTACGGGCACGTGAACAACGTCGTCTATTACAGCTGGTTCGATACCGCCGTGAACGCCTACCTGATAGAGAACGGCGCACTGGACGTGGCCCACGGCGCAACCATTGGCTTGGTGGTGGAGACGCACTGCAACTATTTCGCGCCCTTGTCGTTTCCGCAGACGGTCGACGTGGGTCTGCGGGTGGCACATCGTGGAAGCTCCAGCGTGCGTTACGAGCTGGGCATTTTTGGACAGGGTGGTGATACGGCCGCCGCCCAGGGTCACTTTGTTCATGTGTATGTGGATTCGCAGAGCCGCAAGCCCACAGCGCTTCCTGAGTCTCTTGTTTCTGTATTGGACGCTTTGCTATGACTTCTGTCGTTTCCTCTTCGAGCCCCGTGGACCAGGCGATCAGCTCGCGCATGTCGGTGCGGGCTTTTACCTCCCGGCCCGTAGAAAAAACCTTGGTGACCCACCTCCTGGAGGTGGCCAGCCGCGCACCCTCGGGCACCAACACCCAGCCCTGGAAGGTCTATGTGCTGCAAGGCGCCAGCCGTGACACGCTGGTGGACAAGGTTTGCGCCGCCCACGACGCCGTGCGGGCCGACCCGTCTTTGGCCGCCCAGTATGTCGAGGCCTATGACTATTACCCCGAGAAATGGGTGAGCCCCTATATTGACCGCCGCCGTGAGAATGGCTGGGGCCTCTATGGTTTGCTGGGCATTGGCAAAGGTGACAAAGACCAGATGCATGCGCAGCACCAGCGCAATTACCGGTTTTTTGATGCGCCCGTCGGCCTGATGTTCACCATAGACCGGGTTCTGGGGCGCGGCTCCATGCTCGACTACGGCATGTTCATCCAAAGCATCATGGTCGCTGCGCGCGGCCATGGGCTGGCCACCTGCCCGCAAGCGGCGTGGAATGGCTTTGCCAACATCATCCTGCCCCACATAGGCGCGGGCCCGGACGAAATGCTGGTCTGTGGCTTGGCCTTGGGCTATGCCGACGAGGCCGCAGCCGTGAACGGTTTCCACACCCCGCGCGTGCCGGTGCAAGACTTCACCACGTGGCTCGACTAAACCTTCCTATTGCAATCGCCTCATGACTGCCACTTCCAAACCTTCTTTATTGGTGACCCGGGCCATTTTTCCCGAGGTGATCGAGCGCCTGTCGGCCCACTTTACGGTCGAAGCCAACCCAGAGGACACGCTGTGGGACCGCGCGGAGCTGGTGCGCCGCTTGCAGGGCAAGGTGGGCGCCTTTACGACGGGTGTGGAGCGCATCGATGCCGAGTTGCTGGCGCAGTGCCCTGACCTGAAGGTGTGTGCCAACATGACCGTGGGCTACAACAACTTTGATCTGGATGCCATGACGGCGGCCGGTGTGCTGGGCACCAATGCGCCCGACGTGCTCACCGAAACCACGGCGGACTTTGGCTTTGCGCTGCTCATGGCCACGGCCCGGCGCGTGTCGGAGAGCGAGCATTTCCTGCGCGCAGGCCACTGGACGCGCTGGAGCTATGACATGTTCTCGGGCGCGGAGGTGCATGGCAGCACCCTGGGCATTTTGGGCATGGGCCGCATCGGCCAGGCCATTGCGCGCCGGGGTGCCCATGGCTTTGGGATGAAGGTGGTTTATCACAACCGCACGCCCCTGAGCACCGCATTGGAGCAGGATTGCATGGCGCGCTATGTGAGCAAACAGGAGTTGCTCGCGAGTGCCGACCACCTGGTGCTGGTGGTGCCTTACAGCGCGGCGTCCCACCACAGCATTGGAGCGGCAGAGCTCGCACAGATGAAGCCGACCGCCACACTGATCAACATTGCGCGGGGCGGCATTGTGGACGACGCGGCCTTGGCACAGGCACTCAAAGACCGGGTCATTGCTGCGGCCGGGCTCGATGTGTTTGAGGGAGAGCCCAGCGTGCACCCCGAGTTGCTCCACGTGCCCAATGTGGTACTCACACCGCACATCGCCAGCGCGACCGAAGGCACGCGCCGCGCCATGGCCAGCCTGGCCGTGGACAACCTGATTGGTTTTTTGCGCAATGGCACCGCCGTCACGCCGTTGAACCCAGCGGCGATTCACAAGGAATAAGCCTCCAGGTGGGCGCCTGCTAGGGGAGGACGGCCTTACAACAAGGCCAGCGCGGTATCCCGCAGCAGTTGAATCGTTGCTTGTTGGGTCAGCGTGCTCGGTCGGGAAGCGCTGAGGGCGACGCTCAGCGCAATGCGCAGTGCGTGATCGGCCACGGTGATCGGCCGGACCGCAAAAGCACTGGGCCGCGTCGAACGCGCTACCGCGTTGCGCGACAGCACCGCATAGCCCGCGCCATCGTCCACCAAGTCCAAGATCGCAGAGATACCGTCAATTTCCAAGCCAATGGTGGGGCGGCAGCCCAGCGCCGCCATCTCGGACTCGACAAACATGCGGATCGCGTTGGGTCGGCTGGGAATGACCAAGGGCAGGGCGGCAATGTCTTGCAACGCAATCGGGCCCGGCGGCGGGTCTTCTTGAAGTCCTGGCGGGCGGGCTTGCACCAGCAGCAAGGCCTCGTGCAGGAGCGGCGTGACCTCCAGGCCCTGTGCGGAGGGTGTGTTGTACAGCACGGCAATGTCCAGGCGCCCGGTGGTCAGGCCGTCCTGCATGGCGGTGGACAGCCCCTCGCTGATTGACAACTGGGCTTGGGGCAAGTGCTGGCGAAACGCGCGTGTGAGCGGCACCGTGATCACCCGCGCCAAGCTGGGCGGCAAGCCCAGGGCCACCCGACCCGCCAAGCCGCCCCGCACGCGGGCGAGATCGTCGCGCGCGCGGGCCACCTGGTGCAAGATGCCCCGGCCGTGCTCCAAGAGCAGTTGTCCAGCCTCGGTCGGGGCCGCACCGCGGCCGTTGCGCGTGAGCAGGGTCTGGTGCAATTCCACCTCGAGCAAGCGCACCTGGCGGCTCAGCATGGGCTGGCTGGTGTTCAGCGCGGCCGCAGCCCGGGTAAAGCTGCCGAGCTCTGCGACACGAACAAAGTATTCGAGTTGTTTGAGGTCCATGGGGCGTCCATTTTTATTTACATTTTTACATGACAGAGCATCTGTTATGCGATTTTGATCTAACTGATAGATGCAGCTGAGGCTTATCGCGCGGACGCTTGCCCCTCACAATGCGCCCACCTCCATTTGCCTTGCTTTGTGCCCATGCCCACTGCGTCCCAAACAGCCATTGCCTGCCTGCTCATGCGTGGCGGAACCTCCAAAGGCGCATTTTTCAATGCAGCGGATTTGCCCGCGGACGTCGCCACGCGTGACCAGGTGCTGCTGGCTGCGCTGGGCAGCCCGGATGCGCGCCAGATCGACGGCGTGGGCGGCGCCCACCCGCTGACCAGCAAGGTCGCCATCGTCAGCCCCAGCGCCGTACCGGGCGTGGACCTGGACTTTCTGTTTGCGCAGCTCCAACCTGACAAAGACACGGTAGACACCACGCCCAACTGCGGCAATATGCTGGCCGCCGTGGTTCCCTTTGCGCTGGAAACCGGCATGGTGCAAGCCCAAGGCGACAGCACCACCTTGCGGGTGCTAACCCGCAATACCGATATGCAGTGCGACATCACCGTGGACACCCGGGGTGGGGTGGTGCAATACGCAGGCAGCGCGCGCATTGACGGGGTGCCTGGCAGCTCCGCGCCAGTCACGATTAATTTTTTAGATACCGCTGGTTCGGTCTGCGCGGGCTTGCTGCCCACAGGCCAGGTCAAAGACCGTATTACTGTGCGCGGCGCAGGCTTTGACGATTTCACACTGGACGTGACCTGCATTGACAACGGCATGCCCTTGGTGATTTTCAAGGCCACGGATCTGGGTGCCACCGGCTACGAGACTGTGGCAGAACTCAATGCCGACACCGCGCTCAAGGCCCGCATCGAGGCCTTGCGCTTGCAGGTCTCGCTGCGCATGGGTTTGGGCGACGTCAGCAAAAAGAACTACCCCAAGATGACCTTGATTGCGCCGCCACGCGATGGCGGCAGCATCAGCACCCGCAGTTTTATTCCCCATGTGTGCCACGACGCCATTGGTGTGATGGCCGCCGTCACGGTGGGCACGGCCTGTGTGATGTCGGGCTCGGTCTGCGAGGGCGTGGCTGTGATGCCCGCGGGCACCTTGGAACCCGTGGTGTCGGTTGAGCATCCGACGGGTGAATTCAGCGTCGCGCTCGGCCTGGACCCCGCCAACCCTCAAAATGTGACCCGCGCGGCACTGCTGCGCACCGCGCGATTGCTGATGCGCGGCGAAGTCATGGTCCCCACGTCAGTGTGGGCGGGCCACGGTAACCCCACTTGAATTTTTACAACAGGAGACCCAATGATGAAAAGCTTGAAATCTTTGTTCGCGCTGCCTTTGCTGGCCTGCGCGGTGGCGGCTTCGGCCCAAACCGTGACGCTCAAACTGCACCACTTTTTGCCGGCGGGTTCTGCCGCGCAAACCATGTTTCTCAAGCCCTGGTGCGACCGCATTGCCCAGGAATCGGCTGACAAACTCAAATGCCAGATTTATCCCTCCATGCAATTGGGTGGCACGCCTCCGCAGTTGTTCGACCAGGTGAAAGATGGCGTGGTCGATGTCACCTGGACACTGTTGGGCTACTCGGCCGGGCGCTTTCCCTTGATCGAGGTGTTTGAGTTGCCCTTCATGATGGAAAACCCCGAAGGCACTAGCAAAGCGGTGTGGGATTACGTGCAGCTCAATGACCAGGCGGAGTTCAAAGACATCCACCCCTTGGCCTTCCATGTGCATGGCGACGGCGTGTTCCACATGGTCAACAAGCCGATCAAGGTCATGGCTGATCTGAAAGACCAAAAAGTCCGCGCACCCACCCGCCAAACCAACAAAATGCTGGCCGCCCTGGGCGCCACCCCGGTGGCTATGCCCGTGCCGCAGGTGAGCGACGCGTTGGCCAAGTCGGTGATTGACGGTGCCTTGGTGCCCTACGAAGTGGTGCCCTCGGTCAAGATCCAGGAACTGGTGAAGTTCCACTCCGAGACCGACCCCTCCGAGCCTGCGATTTACACCTCGGTGTTTGTGCTGGCCATGAACAAGGCCAAGTACGACAGTCTGCCCGCCGACCTGAAAAAAGTGCTGGACGCCAACAGCGGAAAAGCGCTCTCGGGCATGGCGGGCAAAGCATTCCTGGCGGCTGACGTTGAAGGCAAAAAGCTCACGACCAAGAACACCACCAATGTGATTCCCAAGTCGGAGTTGGCTGGATGGAAGAAAGTCGGCCAAACGGTGACCGATGCCTGGGTGGCTGACGTGACGGCCAAGGGCGCGAACGGCAAGCAACTGTTGGACAGTGCCCGCGCATTGATCGCCAAGAACTCCGACAAATAAGTCGAGCCGTTCGCAAGGAAGCTGTATGCAAGAACCAAGCACGTCTGCCGCTGGCGTTTCGCCCCAGGACTTCGGTCCCTATGGGCGGGGGCTTTTTTCTGTCTCCAAGGGGCTGGCGCTGGTGGGCGGCGTGGTGTTCGTGGCGCTGGTGGTCATGAGCATTGTGAGCATCGTCGGGCGCAAGCTGTTTTCAGCGCCTGTGCCCGGCGACGTGGAGATCTTGCAAATGGCCGCAGCGTTTGCGTCGGCCACCTTCTTTGCCTATTGCCATTTGAATGGCGGTGATGTGAAGGTCGATTTCTTCACCTCCCGCGCTAGCGCCGCGACTACCCACCTGCTGGACGCCATGGGCTCCGGCCTGGTGGGCGTGGTGGGCAGCTTGATTACCTGGCGTGCACTCGAGGGTGCTTTGGCGATTCGCGCCGCGGGAGAGACCAGCATGATTTTGGGCTGGCCCTTGTGGCTCGCACAGATATTGATGGTGCCGGGTTTTGCCTTGCTGGCCTTGGCTGGCTTTTATCTGATGGCGCTGCATGCGCAGCGCCTGGTTACGCCAACCCGGGGAGCGTCGGCATGAGTGGTATCGCGATTGGCGGGCTGATTTTTGGCGGCCTGATGCTGCTCTTGGTGCTGCGGGTGCCGATTGGCATTGCCATGTTCGCGGCGGGGGCTTCAGGCTACTTTTACCTGACCGATGGACAGCCCTTGCCCCTGCTCAATTTCCTGAAAAACATCGCCTATGCCCGCTTGTCGAACTACGACATTGTGGTGATTCCTCTGTTTTTGCTGATGGGCCAATTTGCCACGCATGGTGGTTTGAGTGCGGCGTTGTTTCGCTTTGTGGAGGCTTTTATGGGCCACTTCAAAGGCGGTATTGCGATGGCGGCCATCGGTGCCTGCGCAGGCTTTGGTGCGATCTGCGGCTCTTCCTTGGCCACTGCGGCCACCATGGGCCAGGTGGCCTTGCCCCAGTTGCGGCGCTTCGGTTATTCGGGCGCCTTGTCCACGGGTGCTTTGGCTGCGGGCGGCACGCTGGGCATCATGATTCCGCCCTCGGTGCCGTTGGTGATTTATGCCATCCTGACCCAGGAGTCGATCGGCAAGCTCTTTATGGCCGCCGTGTTGCCGGGTCTGATTGCGACGGCCGGCTACATGCTGGTGGTCAAAATCATCGTCACGCTGCGGCCCGAGTCCGGCCCCGCAGGTCCGCGGGTGCCGTGGAGCGAGCGTCTGAGCGCCACGCTGCATGTGGCACCGGTCTTGGCGGTGTTCCTGGTCGTCATCGTGGGTATTTACGACGGCTGGGCCAACCCGACCGAAGCCGCGGCCATTGGCGCTGCGGCCTGTGGTGTGCTCGCGGTCATCAGTGGCGGCATGCGCACCCGGGGTCTGGTGGACAGCATTTTGGGCACCGCGCAGGCCACGGCCATGATTTATCTGGTGCTCTTGGGCGCTGACATGCTCAACACCGCCTTGGCCCTGTCGCAAATGCCAGTGGAATTGGCGGCCTGGGTGCAAGCCAGCGCCTTCAGCCCCATGGTGGTGATGGTGGCGATTCTGCTGATCTACATCTTCCTGGGCTGTGTAATGGACAGCCTGGCCATGATTCTGCTGACGATTCCGATCTTTTACCCCGTGGTCATGGGGCTGGACTTTTATGGCATGACCGCGACCGACAAGAGCGTGTGGTTCGGCATTCTGGCGCTGATGGTGGTGGAGATCGGTCTGGTGCATCCGCCGGTGGGCATGAATGTGTTCATCATCAACCGCCTGGCCAAAGATGTGCCCTTGGTGGAAACCTTCAAGGGCGTGGTGCCGTTCTTGTTGTCCGACTTTCTGCGCATCGCGTTGCTGCTGGCCTTTCCCACCATCTCTTTGTACCTGGTGCACACCTTTCACGCCTAAACCATGACCCACTCCCTTCGTACCCAGGTCGCCATCATTGGTGCGGGCCCCGCGGGTTTGCTGCTGGGGCAGCTCTTGCACAAGGCCGGCATTGACGCGGTAATCGTAGAACGCCAAACGCCCGACTACGTGCTGGGCCGCATTCGGGCCGGTGTGTTGGAACAGACCACCATGGACCTGCTGGACGAGGCGGGCGTGGGGGCGCGCATGCACCGCGATGGTCTGGTGCACAGCGGCTTTGACATGCTGTTTGCCGGTCAGCGCCACCGGGTCGATTTGAACGCGCTCACGGACGGCCAAAAGGTGATGGTGTACGGCCAGACCGAAGTCACCCGCGACCTGATGGATGCCCGTACGCAGGCCGGATTGCCGTGCTACTACGAGGCCAGCGAAGTGCAGGTGCTGGACTTTGACACCGCCCACCCCCGTGTCTGGTTTCAAAAAGACGGCGAGTCCTATGAGATTGCCTGTGATTTCATTGCCGGGTGCGACGGCTTTCATGGTGTGTGCCGCGCCAGCGTGCCGCGCGGTGCCATCCAGGAGTTCGAGAAGGTTTACCCCTTCGGCTGGCTGGGCCTGTTGTCGGACACGCCGCCGGTGCACCACGAGCTGATTTATGTGAACAGCCCACGCGGCTTCGCGCTGTGTTCGCAGCGCAGCACCAGCCGCAGCCGCTACTACCTGCAGGTGCCTTTGAGCGATTCGCTGGACCAGTGGTCGGACGATGCCTTTTGGGCTGAGCTGCGTTTGCGCCTGGACGACGAGGCCCGCGCGGCACTCGTGACCGGCCCCAGCATCGAAAAAAGCATTGCACCCTTGCGCAGCTTTGTGACCGAGCCGATGCGCTTCGGGCGCATGTTTTTGGCGGGGGACGCCGCCCACATCGTGCCGCCCACGGGCGCTAAGGGCCTGAACCTGGCGGCCAGCGATGTGAAGTATTTGTCCCAGGCATTTCAAGACTATTACCTCGAGCGCTCCGAGGCAGGTATAGACGCCTACTCGGCCCGCTGCCTGCGCCGTATTTGGAGGGCAGAGCGGTTCTCCTGGTGGTTCACCACGCTCATGCACCAGTTTCCACACGACGGCGCCATTGATGCGCGGCTCAAAGAGGCCGAGCTGGACTACCTTATGCATTCCCAAGCGGGCCTGCGCTCCATTGCCGAGAACTATGTCGGCCTGCCCCTGAACTTCGGCAGCAGCGGTCGCTGACACCCAGTCCTTTCGAAAGGTTTTTGCCCATGATCATCGATGTGCACGGTCACTACACCACCGCACCCAAGGCCTTAGAGCTCTGGCGCAACCAGCAAATCGCAGGCATCCAAGACGCGGCCTTGATGCCCAAAGTGTCGGACCTGAAAATCAGCGACGACGAATTGCGTGAGTCGATTGAGACCAACCAGCTGGCCAAAATGCGCGAGCGCGGAAGCGACCTGACCGTGTTCAGCCCGCGCGCCAGTTTCATGGCGCACCACATTGGCGACTTCCAGGTCTCGTCGACCTGGGCGGCTATTTGCAATGAGCTCTGCTACCGCGTGTCGCAGCTGTTTCCAGACTCTTTTATTCCTGCGGCCATGCTGCCGCAGTCGCCCGGCGTGGATCCGGCAACGTCCATTCCTGAACTGGTGAAGTGTGTCGAGCAGTACGGCAATGTGGCCATCAACCTCAACCCCGACCCCTCGGGCGGACACTGGACCTCGCCGCCCTTGAGCGACCGGCATTGGTACCCCATCTTTGAAAAAATGGTGGAGTACGACATTCCCGCCATGATCCACGTGAGCACCAGCTGCAACAGCTGTTTTCACACCACCGGCGCGCACTACCTCAATGCGGACACCACCGCCTTCATGCAGTGCCTGACCAGCGATTTGTTCAAAGACTTTCCGACCCTGAAGTTCTTGATTCCCCACGGCGGCGGCGCGGTGCCCTACCACTGGGGCCGCTTTCGCGGGCTGGCGCAAGAGCTCAAAAAACCATTGCTGCAAGACCATTTGCTCAAGAACATCTTTTTTGACACCTGTGTCTACCACCAGCCCGGCATTGACTTGCTCACCAAGGTAATCCCGGTGGACAACATCTTGTTTGCCAGCGAAATGATTGGTGCGGTGCGCGGCATTGACCCCGAAACCGGCCACTACTTCGACGACACCAAGCGCTACATCGAAGCGTCTACACAGCTCACCGACGCGCAGCGCCACCAGATCTACGAAGGCAACGCCCGCCGTGTATTTCCTCGGCTCGATGCTGCACTCCAAGCCAAAGGACGCTGAGCATGAGCACGCTGGGAATTGTGAAACGCAACATCATTCGCGCCGATGCGGCTGCGGTTGAAAAACTGGGCCGCTTTGGCGTGGCCACCATCCACGAAGCCCTGGGCCGCGTGGGGCTCATGAAGCCCTATATGCGCCCGGTCTACAAGGGTGCGCGTATCTGCGGCACGGCTGTGACCGTGCTGCTGCAACCCGGCGACAACTGGATGATGCATGTGGCCGCCGAGCAGTTGCAGCCGGGTGACGTGGCCGTGGCAGCCTGCACGACCGAGAACGAGGACGGCTTTTTTGGTGATTTGCTGGCCACCAGTTTTCAGGCGCGCGGTGCGCGGGGACTGATCATCGATGGCGGCGTGCGCGATGTGGACGAGCTGGAGCGCATGGGTTTCCCGGTGTTCAGCAAAGCCATTCACGCCAAAGGAACGATCAAAGCCACGCTGGGCTCGGTCAACGTGCCGGTGGTGTGTGCGGGCGCCTTGGTCAACCCTGGTGATGTGGTGGTGGCCGATGTGGACGGTGTGGTGGTGGTACCTGCCGCCCTGGCCCAGACGGTGGCCGATGCTGCGGAAAAGCGCGAGAGCTTTGAAGGCGAAAAACGCGCCAAGCTGGCGGCAGGCGTGCTGGGCCTGGACATGTACAAAATGCGCGAGCCCCTGGCCGCCGCCGGTTTGAAATACATCGATTGATGCGCCGCTGATGACCAAACCTACTTCCGGCGACTTCACCAAAACCCCTGGCTGGCTGGACTGGTACAGCGGGCCGAGCACGCCGCGCTTTCAGTTGCCCGCAGGCAGCGTGGACGCACACTGCCATGTCTTCGGGCCGGGCGCCCAGTTTCCTTACGCGCCTGAGCGCAAGTACACGCCCTGCGACGCATCCAAAGACCAGTTGTTTACACTGCGTGACCACCTCGGGTTTGCGCGCAATGTCATCGTGCAAGCCACCTGCCACGGCGCCGACAACCGGGCGCTGCTGGACGCGCTGGCGCACGCCCAGGGCATGGCGCGGGGTGTGGCCACCGTCAAACGCAGCGTGACGGATACCGAGCTGCAGGCCATGCACGACGCCGGAGTGCGCGGCGTGCGCTTTAATTTTGTGAAGCGTTTGGTGGATTTCACGCCCAAAGACGAATTGCTGGAAATCGCACACCGCATCCAGCAGTGGGGCTGGCATGTGGTGATTTATTTCGAGGCCGTGGACTTGCCCGAGCTGTGGGACTTTTTTACCGCACTGCCCACCACGGTGGTGGTCGACCACATGGGCCGCCCCGATGTGCGCCTGCCGGTGGAGGGCCCGCAGTTTGCGCTGTTCCAAAAGTTCATGCGCGAGCACAGCAATGTCTGGAGCAAGGTCAGCTGCCCCGAGCGCTTGAGCGTGGGGGGGCCGGCAGCCCTGCAAGGCGAACAACGGGCCTACCGCGATGTGGTCCCTTTTGCGCGTGCCATCGTGGAAGAGTTCCCCGACCGCGTGCTGTGGGGCACCGACTGGCCGCACCCCAACCTCAAAGACCACATGCCCGACGATGGGCTGCTGGTGGACTTTATTCCGCACATCGCCACCACGGCGGATTTGCAGCGCCGTCTGCTGGTGGACAACCCGATGCGCTTGTACTGGAGCGAGGAATAAGCATGGCCCTGGACAAACCCTATCTCGATGTGCCCGGCACCATCATTTTTGACGCCGAGCAAAGCCGCAAGGGCTACCACCTCAACCAGTTTTGCATGTCACTCATGAAGGCGGCCAACCGCGAGCGCTTCAAGGCGGATGAGCGCGCTTACCTGGACGAATGGCCCATGACCGAGGAACAAAAGCGGGCGGTGTTGTCGCGCGACCTGAACCGCTGCATGGCCCACGGCGGCAATATTTATTTCCTGGCCAAGATTGGCGCCACCGACGGCAAGAGCTTTCAACAAATGGCGGGGTCCATGACCGGCATGACCGAAGAGGAATACCGCAACATGATGATTTCCGGTGGACGCTCCATTGAGGGCAACCGCTTTGTGGGTGAAGACGGCACGGCACAGGCCCACCGCCAGCCCCAGGGCTCGGCCGGGCAGGCGCCCGTGGCGGGAGGGCAGTAAGCATGGCCCGTATTACTGCTTCGGTTTACACCTCGCACATCCCCGCGATTGGCGCGGCACTTGATTTGGGCAAGACCCAGGAGGCTTATTGGCAGCCGGTGTTCAAGGGCTACGAGTACTCCAAAGCCTGGATGAAAGACAACAAGCCCGATGTGATTTTTCTGGTCTACAACGACCATGCCACCGCATTTGACTTGGACTTTATTCCCACCTTTGCCATCGGCACGGCCGACGCCTATGCGCCCGCCGATGAAGGCTGGGGCCCGCGTCCGGTGCCGGTGGTGCAGGGGCATCCGGTGCTCGCTGCGCACATTGCGCACTCGGTGATCCAGCAAGACTTTGACCTGACCATTGTGAACAAGATGCCGGTGGACCATGGCCTCACGGTTCCACTGTCGCTGATGTGTGGCCAGCCGCCTACCTCAAGTTTTCATTGGCCCTGCCCGGTGATTCCGTTTGCTGTGAACGTGGTGCAGTACCCGGTGCCCAGCGGCCAGCGCTGCTTTGCGCTGGGGCAGGCAATTCGCCGCGCCATCGAGAGTTTTGACGAAGACCTCAACGTGCACATCTGGGGCACCGGTGGCATGAGCCACCAGCTCCAGGGGCCGCGCGCGGGCCTGATCAACAAGGCCTTTGACAATGCGTTTTTGGACCAGCTGATTGCCGACCCCGCCGCAGCGGCCCGCATCCCGCACATCGACTACGTGCGCGAAGCGGGTAGCGAAGGCATTGAGCTGGTGATGTGGCTGATTGCCCGCGGTGCCATGGCCGATGTGGCCGGTGGCGCCGCACCGCGCGTGGCGCACCGCTTCTACCATGTGCCTGCCAGCAATACGGCGGTGGGCCATTTGATTTTGGAAAACACCTGAATGACGAAAACGATCAAAGTCGCCTTGGCAGGCGCGGGTGCCTTTGGCATCAAACACCTGGATGGCATCAAAAACATCGATGGCGTCGAAGTGGTCTCCCTGGTAGGCCGGGAGTTGGAAAAAACGCAAGCAGTGGCGCGCCAGTACGGCATTGGCCACGTCAGCACCCGGCTTGAAGACAGCCTGGCCTTGCCCGAGGTCGATGCCGTGATCTTGTGCACGCCCACGCAAATGCATGCCTCGCAAACCCTGGCCTGCCTGCGCGCAGGCAAGCATGTGCAGGTGGAGATTCCGCTGGCCGATCGTTGGACTGATGCGCAAGCAGTGGTGCAACTGGCCCAGGAAAAAGGCCTGGTGGCCATGTGCGGCCACACCCGGCGCTTCAACCCCAGCCACCAGTGGGTGCACCAGCGTGTGAGTTCGGGTGAATTTCATATTCAGCAAATGGATGTGCAAACCTACTTTTTCCGTCGCACGAATATGAACGCCCTGGGCCAGCCGCGCAGCTGGACCGACCATTTGCTGTGGCACCACGCCGCCCACACGGTG
>CANFLX010000026.1 GCA_947447985.1 Comamonadaceae bacterium | reverse complement strand
GTGCGGTTGTGATCATTGCGTGTGGCGGGGGTTTCGGTCGCCCCCACGACACGGCGCGTGCGGCACCCGATGGCTATTCGCTGGGTATTGCCACGGTATCCACGGTGGCCTCCAACCCCGCCATCAACCCCAAGACGCCCTATAACCCGCTCACCGATTTCACGCCCATCATCAATATTGCGGCCACGCCCAATGTGATTGCGGTGCATCCCGGGTTTCCTGCCAAAGACTACAAAGGCTTTGTGGCTGAGCTCAAAAAGCACCCAGGACAGTATTCCTATTCCTCATCGGGCACGGGGGGCATTGGCCACATGCAAATGGAACTCTACAAAAACCTGGTGGGCGTGTTTGTGACCCACATTCCCTACCGCGGTGCGGGCCCGGCGCTGAACGACACCATTTCGGGCCAAGTACCCATGACTTTCGACAACCTGCCCTCGGCCTTGCCCTTTATCCAGGGCAACCGCCTGGTGCCCATTGTGGTGGCCGCACCGCAGCGCCTGAGCCAGTTGCCCAATGTGCCTACGTTCAAAGAGCTGGGCCTGGAGCCGGTCAACCGCATGGCGTTTTACGGTATTTACGGCCCCAAAGGCTTGCCCAAGGATGTGGTCGACAAGATCAACCTGGCAGTGCGCAAAGCCTTGGAAGAGCCGTCGGTGAAAAAGCGCATTGAAGACACGGGCTCCATCGTGATTGGCAACACGCCAGAGCAATTTGCTGAGCAAATCAAGGCGGAATACAACATTTACAAAAAAGTGGTTGAGTCCGCCAAACTGCAGCTCGACTGAGATCGCCTGTGGTGGGTCGTGCAGTGCCTGCGCCCGGCGACGAGTCGGTGGATGCCTTCATCGACACCCTGTGGCTGGAAGAAGGCCTGTCCCGCAACACGTTGGAGGCCTACCGCCGCGACCTGAACCAGCTGCTCGCCTTTCGCAAGGGCGCCTCGCTGCTGGCCTGCGTTGAGACTGATTTGCTGGCCTATTTTTCGGCCCAGCACGCGGGCACCAAAGCCACCACCGCCAACCGCCGCCTCACGGTGTTCAAGCGCTACTTTCGCTGGGCGCTGCGCGAGGGGCGTATTCAGGTGGACCCGACCCTCAAACTGCAGGCGGCCAAACAAGCGCTGCGGGTGCCCAAAAGTCTGACCGAGGCGCAGGTCGAAGCCCTGCTGGCAGCGCCCGATGTGTCCACAGCGATTGGCGTGCGCGACCGCACCATGCTGGAGCTTATGTATGCCAGCGGCCTGCGGGTGAGCGAGCTGGTGGACTTGCGCACCCTGAACCTGGGTCTGAACGACAACGTGTTGCGTGTGCTGGGCAAAGGCTCTAAAGAACGCCTGGTGCCCTTTGGTGAAGTGGCCAGCCAGTGGTTGCGACAGTACCTGGCCAGCGCGCGCCCAGAATTGTTAGCGGGCAAACAAAGCGAAGACCTGTTTGTCACCACCCGCGGCGCGCAGGCGGGCAGCGCCATGTCGCGGGTGATGTTTTGGGTGGTGGTCAAAAAATATGCGGTGGCGGCGGGTATTCGCTCCGCGCTCTCGCCCCACACCTTGCGCCACGCCTTTGCCACGCACCTGCTCAACCATGGTGCAGATTTGCGCGCGGTGCAATTGCTGCTGGGTCACGCCGATATTTCCACCACCACGATTTACACCCACGTGGCCCGGGAACGGCTGGCGCAGCTGCACGCAGCCCACCATCCGCGGGGTTGATGCCTGCGACTCAGGCGGGCGGGCGCCCCACGCGTGGCAGCGACCACATGCCTGTGGACAACGTGGTGCCCAGTACAATCACCAGCCCGCAGACCAGCATCCAAGGCGTCACGGCTTCGCCGAGTAAGACCACTCCGTAGACGATGGCGAACACCGGAATCGCAAAGGTCACCGACAGCGCCTTGGCCGGACCGGCGCGCTCGATCAAACGGAAAAACAGGATGTAGGCCAAGCCGGTGCAAACCACCCCCAGGGCGACTACCGCGGCCCAGGCATGCAGCGGCGCCGCCTGCGCGGGCCAGAAAGCCACGGTCAGGGGCAGCAGTGCCAAGGCGGCACCCAATTGGCTGCCCGTCGCGGATACCAAAGAGGGCAAACCGGCCATGTAGCGCTTGGTGAAGCTGGCTGAAATGCCGTAGCACAGGCAGGCAAACAGGCAGGCCATCACGCCCCAGCCGCTGGACAAGCCCGAGGCATCGGGCCGAAAACTGGCCTTGTCCCAAGCCAACATGCCCACGCCCACAAAACCAATCACCAGGCCGACGATGCGTGAGTTGCTGGGTCGGTCTTTCAGCCAGGCCCAGGCAATGGCCGCGCCAAACAAGGGCACGGTGGCGTTGATCAGTGAAGACAGGCCCACGGTGATGGACTGCAGCGCATAAGTAAAGCAGACAAACGGTATGGCCGAGTTGGTCACGCCCACCACCAGCACCAACTTCCAGTGCTCGCGCAAACTGGCCGCATGGCCGCGCGCCAGCAAGATAGGCACCAGAAACAGAGCGGCAATGCTGACCCGCAGGCCTGCCGTGGCGACCGGACCAAAAGCCACCGTGCCGATGCGCATAAACAAAAAAGACGCGCCCCAAATCGCAGCAAGAAGCACAAACTCAACAATCCAAGAGGCAGGGCGCAAAGAGGCAGGGGTCACAAAGAACTTTCGAGGTGCAGCAAGGCAGTCTTGCGGTCAAGCCCGCCAGCATAGCCGGTGAGTGCGCCGCTGCTGCCCACCACGCGGTGGCAGGGCACGATGATGGAAACGGGGTTGTGCCCCACCGCTGCGCCCACAGCGCGCGATGCCATCGGGCGACCGATGGCCAGCGCCATGGCGCCATAGCTCACGGTGCTTCCGGGCGCAATGCGCAACAGTTGCTTCCACACCGCTTGCTGGAACGCGGTGCCGTATTGCAAGTCCAGCGCCACATCAAACTGCGCGCGTTGTCCTGCAAAGTATTCGGCGAGCTGGGTGTGGGCCTTTCGCAAAAGCGTGTGCGAGGGTTCGCGGCGCAGGTGTTGCAGGTCCGGCTGGTGCTTTTGACCGTCAAACCACGCACCGCAAAGGCCTGTAGCGCTGGCAGCCAGCGTCATAGGCCCTAAAGGGCTGTCAAAGTGGCTGCGCACCATGTCCGGGGCGAAAGGTTTCATGGTTGGGATTCTCCAGGATGGGCCAGTGTGTGCCAGACGCGCACCACCGCATCACTGCGCCAGGGAATGGGCATCGTCGTGAAGCGTTGGTAAATGGGCGGGCATGGCCAAATCATACGCACCGTGCAGGGCGTTGGTTGGCCGTTTTCGGACATGTGACTGTGGCCCATGGTCATAGGCCACACCTACAATCTGTGTTGAAACTTGGTCGCAGCAGCGGTGGTTGATTCATTCACTAAGGAACCCATGCAACTCTCTCCCAGCATTTTCAAAGCC
Organism: Comamonadaceae bacterium; assembly: GCA_947447985.1. GTDB lineage: Bacteria > Pseudomonadota > Gammaproteobacteria > Burkholderiales > Burkholderiaceae_C > Allorhodoferax. The sequence continues at coordinate 33,979 of CANFLX010000026.1, read as the reverse complement.
TACGACATTCGCGGCGTGGTGCCGTCCACATTGACTGCCGAGGTGGCGCGTGGCTTGGGCCGCGCTTTTGGCACGATTGCGTTGCGCCAAGGCGAGCGCACCGTGGCGGTCGGGCGGGACGGGCGGCTGAGCGGCCCGGAGATGGCCGGTGCGCTGATGCAGGGCTTGCAAGAAGCAGGCGTCCAGGTCATTGACGTGGGCATGGTGACGACCCCCATGCTCTACTTTGCCGCATGCACCCTGTGCCGCAGCGGCATTCAAGTGACGGGCAGCCATAACCCGCGCGATTACAACGGCTTCAAGATGGTGATGGCCGGCAAAGCCATTTACGGCGAAGAGATTCAGGCCCTGCGCAGCATGATGGAGGCCGAGAGCTGGACGCTGCAAAACGGTGGTAGTTCGCGCAGCGTGGACGTGTTGCCCGCCTACCAGGCCCGCATCGTGGACGACATTCGCCTGGCGCGGCCGCTCAAAATCGTGGTGGACTGTGGCAATGGCATTGCCGGTGCCTCGGCCCCGGCGATTTTGCGTGCCATTGGCTGCGAGGTGACTGAGCTGTTTAGCGAGGTGGACGGCAACTTTCCCAACCACCATCCTGACCCCAGTAAGCCCGAAAACCTGCGCGACCTGATTGCCGCTCTGCAAAGCAGCGATGCGGAACTGGGCTTGGCCTTTGACGGCGACGGCGACCGCTTGGGCATCGTCACCCGCGACGGCAGCAATATCTACCCTGACCGGCAAATGATGTTGTTCGCCCAAGATGTGCTGTCACGCGTACCAGGCGGCACGATTGTGTTTGACGTGAAGTGCTCGCAGCGTCTGGCCCCGGCCATCGCCCAGGCAGGGGGCGTGCCGCTGATGTTCAAAACCGGCCATTCGCTGATCAAAGCCAAGATGCGCGAGCTGGACTCGCCCCTGGGCGGCGAGATGAGCGGCCACATCTTTTTCAAAGAACGCTGGTTTGGGTTTGACGATGGCACGTATGCGGGCTGCCGACTGCTGGAAATCGTGAGCAAGGTGGCCGACTCCAACCTGCTGTTGCACAGCTTGCCCAGCAGTTTTTCCACCCCCGAACTCAATGTGAGCTGCGCAGAAGGCGAGCCGCATAGCTTGGTCGCGCAATTGGTGGCCAAGGCGGACTTTGCCGCACCCGCGGTGCTCAACACCATCGACGGTTTGCGCGTGGACTGGCCCGATGGTTTTGGCCTGGTGCGCGCGTCCAACACCACGCCGGTGCTGGTGCTGCGTTTTGAGGGCCACACGCCCGAGGCGCTGCAACGCATCGAGGCCGCCATGCTGGCGCTGCTGCGCTCTGTCAAACCCGACGCGCAATTTGCGCTGGCGGCACACTGAAACTTGATGCGCATATTGATCGTCAAGCTGTCGTCTCTGGGCGACGTGGTGCAGACGATGCCCGTGGTGCACGACCTCCTGGTGGCCTTTCCGCGCGCCCAGATTGACTGGGTGGTGGAAGAAGCCTTTGCGCCCCTGGTGCAAGAGGTGAGTGGTGTGCGGCGCGTGCTGCCGATTGCGCAGCGGCGTTGGCGCAAGTCCTGGTTTTCTGCGCCCACCCAAGCCGAACGCGCAGCCTTTACCCAACTGCTGCGGGCGCAGGAATATGACGCCGTCCTTGATTTCCAAGGCCTCATCAAGTCGGCTCTGGTCGCCCGCAGTGCGCGCCTGGCCCAGGGTGGCTTTAGCGCCACCTACGCCAACGCCAGCGAACTGTGTTCTTACGAGTGGCCGGTGCGTTGGCTGCTGGACCGCGCGGTGCCCATGCCCCGGCGGATTCATGCGGTGGCACGCTATCGTCTCTTGGCTGCCAAAGCGCTGGGCACCAGCGCGCAGGGCGCCAACGTCTATCCACTAATGGCCTGGTCGGCCGCAGCTGCCGCCCAAGCGCGTTGGGGCGTGGTGCTGGCGCACGGCACGACCCGCACCGACAACGAGTGGCCGGAAAGCCAGTGGATCGCGCTGGGCCAACAACTCATCGCCGAGGGACACACCGTGGAACTGCCCCAAGCGGGGGCACTGGAGCTGGCACGGGTCCAGCGCATCGCCGAGGCGCTCGGCCCACGAGCGCGCGTCTGGCCCGCCCTGACGCTGGCTGAGATTGCTGAGCGCATGGCGCTGTGCAGCGGTGTGGTGGGTGTGGACTCGGGCTTGAGCCATATGGCGGTGGCCCTGGATGTGCCCCATGTGCAAATTTTCAGCCAGGCGCGTGCCTGGCGGGCGGGGCCGGTGGGCTGTGACTACCAAGTGGCTGTGGGCGGTGCCACCGCACCGGGCGTCGATGTGGTTTGGAATGCCTGGCAAAAAGTGCAAGCGGTGTATGCCGCCAAGCATCCGTCGCCAACGCCAGGGACGGCTGCCTGACCATGCTCTATCCCGCAACACCTACCCGGAATTCGCAGGGCGCTTGGTTCGAACGGGTGACATTGGCTGGGTACAGTGCCCTGATGCGCTTGGCCCAGCCCTTGCTGCGGCGCAAGCTTCTGCAACGCGCGCGGCGAGAGCCCTTGTATGCGCTGCACGTCGAACAACGCTTTGGCGTCTATGCCGATGCGCCCCCTGCGCCCGGTGAACTGGTTTGGATCCATGCGGTCTCGCTCGGTGAAACCCGGGCGGTAGCCTCGCTGCTTGGACATTTGCGCCAGGCGCTGCCGGGTATGCGGCTCTTGCTCACCCACGGTACCGCCACCGGGCGTGAGGCGGGCCGCAGCTTGCTGCAAGACGGTGATGTGCAGGCGTGGCAGCCCTGGGACACGCCGCAGGCCGCACACCGCTTTGTGCAGCACTTTCAACCCCGCATCGGGCTGCTGATGGAAACCGAAGTCTGGCCCAACCTGGTGCGTGCCTGCCATCAAGCAGGCGTGCCTCTGTGCCTGGTCAACGCGCGTTTGAGTGTCAAGTCGCTGCGCCAATCGCAACGCCTTGCTTGGTTGGCCGTGCCCGCGTTTCGTGGCTTGTCGGCGATCTGGCCGCAAACCGAAGACGACGCACGCCGTCTGCGCCTGTTGGGTGCGACCGTGCAGTCCCCCTCGGGTAACTTGAAATTTGACACGGCACCCAACGCCGAACAATGCGCCCAAGGCCTGGCGTTGCGCCAGGGCGTGGGCAAACCCGTGGTGCTGTTTGCCAGTTCGCGCGAAGGCGAAGAGCAAATGCTGCTGGACGCGCTGCGCGCCTCGCCAGAGCAGGGTCTGCGGCAGCTGCAATGGCTGCTGGTGCCACGCCATCCCCAGCGCTTTGATGAGGTGGCCGCCTTGTTCCACAACGCAGGCTTCTCCGTGTCGCGCCGCAGCCAGGACGGCTGGAGCTTTGCCTCGGCCGACGTCTGGTTGGGGGATAGCATGGGAGAGATGGCGATGTATTACAGCCTGTCGGATCTTGCGCTTCTGGGCGGCAGTTTTGCGCCGCTGGGAGGGCAAAACCTGATCGAGGCAGCCGCTTGTGGCTGCCCAGTGGTGATGGGACCCCACACCTTCAATTTTTCACAGGCAGCCGCTTTGGCCATCGACGAGGGCGCGGCCACTGCCGTGCCGGACATGGGCCACGCGCTGGCAATGGCGCTGCATCTGGTGAGCGATGCCGAGGCTTTAGAGGCCGCGAGCAGCGCCGCGCTGGCCTTTGCTTTGCGCCACCGCGGTGCAGCGCTGCGCACCTGCGCGCGGGTGGTGGCCTTGCTGGCCGCCCAACGCGACTAGCGCGAGCGCTCTCCTGGCGCTTATTTCGCGAGCAGGGCGTTGATTTCCTGCAGATGGTTTTCGGTGAGAACCCCTGCCGCCTGGCGCAATTTGAGTCCACCCACCAATACGTCGTAGCGTGCTTTGGCCAGCTTGGCCTTGGTGTCAAAAAGCTGGCTTTGCGCGTTCAGTACATCGATATTGATGCGCACACCCACTTGGTACCCCAGTTTGTTGGCATCCAATGCGCTTTGGCTTGAAGCTTCGGCGGCTTCAAAGGCCTTGACCTGGCCGACACCCGACTGCACGCCGTAAAACGCGGTGCGTGTGGTTTGCAGTGCGTTGCGCCGTATCGTCTCCAAATCGTTGCGCGTTTTTTCTTCCAAGGCCAGGGTCTCTTTCAGCTTGGCGGTCAGCGTACGGCCTGTGAACAGCGGAATGGTCAGGACTACACCGACCGAGGCATTTTGGCCGTCACCGGGGTGGGTGTTACTACCTGTTGAGCCCAAACTTGTCTGTGACTGCGACACGATTGGTCCACCTAAATATGTCGCCACCGAACTGGACGAGCTTTGGCTCGATGTGTTCGTGCTGTTACCGCCCCATGCAGTAGATTTCCCCAATGCGGCGTTAAGAACTAAGGACGGGGCAGTGCTTGCGCGAGACTTCTCTGACTCTAGTTGGGCCAACTCAACCTCTACCCGTTTCGATTGAATTTGTAACTGATGTTCCTCAGTCTCAGCGAGCCACTGAGATTCAGTTTCTCCTAAGGTGGGCAGTTGTAGGGGAAGTTGAACTCCTTTGGGTTCAGAATTCTTCATGCCTACTTGTTGGTTTAAAAGACTCTTCTTGATGCTTAGATCGTTCTGCAACACAATTTCCTGCGCCAGTACTAGGTCAAAGCGTGCCTGGGCTTCGCGTGTGTCAGTAATTGTTGCAGTACCGACCTCAAAATTACGTTTAGCTGAGGCTAACTGTTCAGCCACCGCGCTTTTCTGCGATTGAACAAAAGCTAGGCTGTCAGTGGCAGCCAGAACATCGAAATATGCAGCGCTTACGCGCACCATAAGGTCTTGTTCAATTCCCCGTAAACTCATTTCTGCCATTGCTAGACTGCGTTGGGCTTGGGTAAGAATTACCATGTTCACGCGGTTGTAGAGTGTTTGGGTTAATTGAACACCTATTGAGCCGTCAGTTTGTGCAGTGTCGGAATTTGAGTCAGATAGGGAGGTTCCGTTGCTTGTGGCGATATTCGAGTTTGAAGCATTTGGGGTAACTGTTGTGTTGGACGAGCCAGAACTGCTGGAATTAGCTGAACTAGTGCCCTGAGCCCACCCCCGCTTAAGCCCTGCCTGAAGGTTGACGGCCGGTGCGTACAAGGCCGATGCTTGGTCCACCTTCGCCGAGGTCGCTGCCAATTGCGCTTGCGCCGCCTGGTAGGCCGAGTCGTAGCTTTGCGATGAGCGATACAGCTCCATCAAGCTTTGCGCAGGGCTCGAAGCGCTAAAACCCATGGCCAGCACGAGAGGTAAAAGGGTCAGGGGCTTGGAAACATTGGAACGGGGCATGGTGCAGTCTCGTAGGGTAAATGGGTTTGCGGCGCGGTAGATGAGGGCAGCGTCGGTGCAGGAATCAGCTTGGTGGATCGCAGCGAGATCGGTTCGACTTCAATAGCGGGCCACAGCCGGATCCACTTGCAGGGACCAGGCATCAATGCCTCCCGCAATGTTGCTGACCTCGGCAAAGCCGTTGCTCACCAGAAAACGCGCAACCTGCATGCTGCGGGCACCGTGGTGGCACAGACAGGCAATGGGCTGGTCCGGGTCCAGCTCGCTCAATCGGGCGGGCAATTGGCCCATGGGAATCGCGATCCATTGAAATCCATGGTGCGCCGACGTATGCGCGATGCTGGCCCATTGCAGCTCGTGCGGTTCGCGCACGTCCAAGACGACCGGGCGGTCCAGCGGATGCGACTGGGACACGCTGGCGATCCAGCGCGCAAAGTCGGACGGCGCAATTTGGTCGATCATCGCTGGCACGGCTCGCAACGGGGGGCTGTTAGAAGTGAAATTGCGAGTGTTCTGCAAAGCCGTGCAGGCGATCGGCATTGGCGTCCCACAGCTTGGTGGTGCGCACATCTGTGGGGCCCACGCGGGTGACCAGGGTCGCGCTCATGATGGGTTCGTCGCCGACGATGGAAATCAGGCGTCCGCCCACGGCCAGCTGGTCGAGCAGGTGTGTGGGGACTTCGGCCACCGAACCACCCAACAAAATGGCATCAAACGGGCCTTCGCCGCGCAGGGGTTTGGAACCGTCGGCCACGCGGACCTCGGCGTTGTGCACGCCAGCCCGCTGCAGGTTGGTGCGCGCCGTGGCAGCCAATTCGGGCTGAATTTCAAGCGACAACACACTCGCTGCGCGGCGTGCCAGCAGGGCTGTCAGGTAACCCGAACCGGTGCCGATTTCGAGCACGCGCTCGTGCGACTGCACTTGCAGGTCTTGCAGCAGACGCGCTTGCAGACGCGGGGCGAGCATGGATTCACCGAGTCCGATGCTCACTTCCATATCGGCAAAGGCCAGCGCGCGCTGCGCCTCAGGCACGAACTCCTCACGGGCGACATCGGCCAGCAGGCCCAAAATTTCGGTGTCCAACACGTTCCACGGGCGGATCTGTTGCTCGATCATGTTGAATCGGGCTTGGGCGACATTGCTAAGGTTCATACGGCGGCTCGCTGGGTCATCAGGTAGAGGAAATAGCGCCAATTTTACTGGCGAGGTGTGTCAGCCGAGCCTTGCGCTGCGCCAAGGCCGAAAATTTTGCGGCCCCACTGCGCCAGATCATCCATGTAGCAGTAGACGACGGGCACGACGACCAGCGTCAAGAGAGAGGAGGTGATGACGCCGCCAATCACCGCCTGACCCATGGGAGCACGCATTTCTGAGCCCTCGGTCAAGGCAAATGCCAGCGGAATCATGCCGAAGACCATGGCCAGGGTGGTCATCAGAATCGGGCGCAGTCGCACCTTGGCGGCCAGCAGCAGGGCGGCATTGCGGTCCAATCCGGGCACCACGCTGCCGTCAGGCGCGACACCGGGTTCGCGGGCGCGGATGGCAAAGTCCACCAGCAAAATCGCATTTTTGGTGACCAGCCCCATCAGCATGATGACGCCAATCACCGAAAACATCGACAGGGTCGAATTGAACATCATCAGCGCCAGCACCACGCCAATCAGCGTCAGCGGCAGGGCGGTCATCAGTGCCATGGGCTGCAAGAAGCTCTTGAACTGGCTGGCCAGAATCATGTAAATGAACACGATGGCCAATGCCAATGCGGATATGGCGTAGCCAAAGGCTTCTGCCATGTCTTTGGTCGAACCGCTGAACTTGTAACTGTAGCCTTGGGGCAAGGCGATCTGGTCCATGATTTTCTTAATGTCGGCCGATACCTCGCCCGCAGAGCGGCCGGACACATTGGCGCTGATGGCCACTTCGCGCGTCATGTCGCGGCGGTTGATCTGGTTGGAGCCTGTGCTCTCGACCACCGTGGCGACCTGGTTCAGGCGAACAATGCGGGCGCTGCCATCGGCCGCACTCGCAAGGGCGAAGGGGATCCGCTCCAGGTCTTGCGGCGTGTCGCGGGCTTGCGGTTTGAGACGGACGTTGACGTCATAGGTTTGGTCGTCTGCCGCGCGCCAGTTGCCCACGGTTTGGCCTGCCACCAAGGTGCGCAGACCCGTGCCGATTTGTGCCACGCTCAAACCCAGGTCCGATGCCGCGTCGCGGCGCACTGCCACCTGGAGTGTTGGTTTGTTGGGTTTGAAGCTGGAATCCAAATCCACCAAACCAGGCACATTTTTCAGCTGAACCAGGGCCGTTTGGGTCAAGCGCTCCAGCGTGGGAGTGTCGGCCCCTTGGATCGAGAACAAAATTTGCTTGCTACCGCCGACCGAGTCCATTAGGCCGATGTGGGTAACGGTGATGCCAGGCACTTCTTGCAGGCGCTTGCGCAGCTTGATGGACATTTGATCAATGCTGAGATTGCGCTCCTTGCGGTCCACCATGCGGATGTAAATGCTGGCGTACATCTTGCCCTGCGCATTGCCGGTGTTGATGGTGGCCAGCGTGTACTTCACTTCGGGAAAGGAGCGAACAATGGCTTCGACCTGCCGCGCTTTGGCCTCGGTCACCTCCAGCGAAGTGCCGGTGGGGGTGTTGAAGTTCAGCGTGGTCTCCGAAAAGTCTGACTTGGGCACGAACTCCGTGCCCAGCAAAGGCACCAGCGCCACGCTGAGCACGAAGACGCCCACCGCCAACAACACCGTCTTCACCTTGTGCACCAAGGCCCAGGCCAGGATGCCTTGGTAGCCATCGGCCAAAGATTCGGTCGTGCGCTCAAACCAGCCCGTGATGCGGCCCAAGGTGCGGTCGTAGAGGGTGATGGGCGGGCCGCGCCGGCTGTGGTGTTCCACTGCCGGGTCGTGCCAGATGCTCGACAGCATCGGGTCCAGGGTAAAGCTGACAAACATGGAAATCAGCACAGCGGCCACGATGGTCAACCCAAACTCGTGGAAGAACTTGCCGATGATGCCGCCCATGAAACCAATGGGCAAAAACACCGCGACGATGGACAGGGTGGTGGCCAGCACGGCCAGACCGATTTCCTGGGTGCCATCGAGCGCCGCTTGGAAGGGCGTTTTGCCCAATTGCACATGGCGCACGATGTTCTCCCGCACCACGATGGCGTCATCGATCAGCAGACCCACGCACAGGCTCAGCGCCATCATGGTGATCATGTTGATGGTGAAGCCAAACACGTACATGAAGAAAAAAGTGCCGATCAAGGCGATGGGCAAGGTCAGCCCGGTAATCACCGTAGAGCGCCAGGAGTTCAGGAACAAGAACACGATCAAGACGGTGAGCAGCGCCCCTTCGACCAAGGTGCGGCGCACGTTGTCCACCGAGACGCGAATCTGCCGCGACCCATCGGTAATCGGTGCCAGTTTGATGCCGGGCGGCAGTTGCTTTTGCACCTCGGACAGGGTTTTTTGCAGGCCATCGACCACCGCGATGGTGTTCTCGTCTTGCATTTTTTGCACCGAGAGCATGAGTGTGCGCTCGCCGTTGTACAGCGCCAGGCTGTCAATTTCCTGTGCACCGTCGCGCACCTCGGCGAGTTGGCCCACGCGCACCGCGGCACCGTTTTTTCGGGCCACGATGATGTTGGCAAAGTCTTCCGGGCGTTGCACGCGCGCTGCGATTTGGATGGTGCGTTCTTGCTGCAAGGAGCGGATGCTGCCGACCGGCAGGTCCTGGTTCTCGTTGCGCACCGCGTTGGCTACCTGGTCTGGCGTGATGCCAAACGACTCCAAGGCCTTGGGGTCGAGGTAGAGATTGATTTCGCGCTTGGTGCCGCCCACGACCGTCGCAGACCCCACGCCACGCACGTTCTCCAGCCGCTTTTTGAACACCTGGTCGGCCCAGTTGGTCAGTTCGACGGCGCTGAGGCGGGGTGCGCCAGGACTGGTGTCAGGCAATACCGCGACCGACCAGACGGCCTTGGCAGACGGGTCAAAGCGCAAGACGCGGGGCTCTTTGACCTCGGTGCGAAGCAGGGGCTTGACCGAGGCGACTTTTTCGCGCACATCGTCTGCCGCTTTGCGGCCGTCGATGTGCAGACCAAATTCGATCACCACCACCGATTGCCCCTCGTAGCTGCGGGAGGTCAGGGCGTTGATGCCTGCAATGGAATTGACGCCCTCTTCCATTTTTTTGGAGACTTCACTCTCCACAATTTCAGGCGATGCGCCGGGGTATTCGGTGATGACCACCACGACGGGAAAGTCGATATTGGGAAACTGGTCAACCTGCAGGCGCTGCAGCGAAAAAACGCCCAGCACCATCAGTGCGACCATCATCATGGTGGCGAACACCGGGTTGTGGATGCTGACGCGCGTGAACCACATAATTTACTTCGCACCCGCAGCCAAGGCGACTTCGGTGTCTGCCTGCACCGGGCCCACGCCACCAATGAGCACCACAGTGCCTTGCGGCACGCCGCTCACCGCCACCATGGTTTGCTCACCCTGCGCACCCCGTGTGCCCAAGGTGACCGGCACATGCTGTACGCGGCCGTTCACCACGGCTTGCACATAGGCTTGCGGTTTGTCCGTGCGCACGGCACTCAGCGGCAGGGCTGGGGCACTCACGCTGCCCGTCGCCAGCAAGCCTTCGGCATACAAGCCTTGCCGCAAGGCATCGGTGCTTGTAATCGAGAGGTAGACCAGCACCGCACGGCTGCCCGCTGTGGCCGTGGGGTTGATGCGAACCACTTTGGCTGCGACAGGGCTTGAAGCGCCATCAAAACGCAGTTGTGCGCTTTGCCCCACGCGCACTTGCATGGCGTCTGCCACGGCGATGCTGGCTTCGAGTTCCAGTCGACGCACATCCACGATTTCCAAAATGCGGCCGTCCACCGCCACCCGTTCGCCGCTTTGTGCCAAGCGCTGCGAGACCTGCCCGGCAATCGGTGCGCGCAGCACCGTGTCGTCCAGGGATTTTTGCAGCACCTCGGCACCCGCCTGCGCCGCCAGATAACTGGCTTGGGCGGCAGCCAAGGTGGAGGCCGATGCTTCCAGACTGGTCTTGGAAATAAAGCCCTGGTCTACCAGCGAGCGGTTGTTGTCATAGCTGCGCTGGGCAATGTCGACTTGCGCTTTGGCGGCCTGCGCTTGTTGTTGGGCTTGGCGCAAGCGGGCGATAAATTCAGTGCTGTCCACCCGGGCCAGGATTTGTCCGGCTTTGACGAAATCACCCTCGCGCACCTGCAAGTCCTGCAACTCACCGGCGACACGGGCTTTGACAAATGCCGAATCCACCGCTTTGGTCTGGCCGGAGATGGGCAGTCCTTGGGACAACTGCAGGGTTTGCACCGTCACCACATCGGTGGGCGCCAATTGCATCGCGAGCCTGTTTTTCTGATCTTCCTGCTGTGCGTCAATCAGCTGCTTCTGCTGTTTGCGGGATTGGTAGGTGTGCCATCCGCCGGCGCCAAGGGCGACGACGGTCGCCGTCAGCAAGATCCATTTGAGTGGGAGTTTCATTGAAATGGCGCCTTAAGGCGCTGTTGCGGAGTCAGGAGGGGTATTGGCGGTGCGCACACCGATGCCATACAAAAGTACGTCGATTTGTTTGTCTAAAAACGCAGGTCCATCCAAGGCCATGGCGCCAGACAAACCAGGCGCGCTGTTCCACAGCATCAAAAACAAAATCGGCGCCAGCAGGGTGTAGACGCTGTGGGTGGAGACGGGGCCATGCAATTCGCCGCGTTGCACGCCGCGCTCCAGCACCCGCGAGATCACCTGGCAGGCGGGTTCAATGACCTCGGCGCGGTAAAACTCGGCCAGCTCTGGAAATTGCCGCCCCTCGCTCACCATCAATTTGCATATGCCGGCGCTGTGTGTGGCGCCCACGCGGGCCCACCATGCCGCCATAAAGCTCCGCATCAAGGCCTCGGTGCTGCCGGTGGAGTTGTCCAGTGCCACGTTGAACTCGGAGAACTGGCCAGCGATGTTTTCGCGCACCACCGCTTTGAAGAGTTCTTCTTTGGAGCCGAAATACAAAAACAAGGTGCCCTTGGACACCCCTGCGCGCTTGGCCACGTCCTCGGCCTTGGTGGCGGCGAAGCCTTGCTCGACGAACAGCGCAAGGGCCGCATCGAGCAGCTCTCGGGGGCGCGCGTCTTTGCGCCGCTCGCGTTTGGGTGCGGACGGGCAGGCGAGGTCGCGAAGGCGGGTGCGGAGGTTCATGTTTTACTGACTGGCAGGTTAGTAGTGTAGGTCTGCGCCTCCGCTGAGTCAACGTGGCCCCCTTGTCCCTGAGGTAAAGTTTGCGTGGATTTGCGCACTTTATGCAGGGGAAACCCGGGCGGCTTATGCTCGCCTTCTCTACAGGTCAACCTAAGCACCATCACCATGCAACATTCCACCCAAACCCTCGCCCTGGGCGCAGGCTGCTTCTGGTGCAGCGAATCGGTCTATCTGCAAGTGCGCGGCATGCAATTGGTGGAATCCGGCTACTGTAACGGGCAGTTGCCCAATCCCACCTACGACGATGTGTGCACAGGAACCAGCGGCCACAACGAGGTGGTCAAACTCGAATTTGACACCTCGGTGATCAGCGTGCGCGAAGTGCTGGAGATTTTTTTCCTGATCCACGACCCCACCACCCTGAATCGCCAGGGACACGACGTGGGCACCCAGTACCGCAGCGGCATTTACTGCACCACGCCCGAACAACTGGAAGTCGCCCAAACACTGGTCGCGGAAGTGAAGGCCAGCGGCGTCTATGCCGATCCCATCGTCACTGAAGTGCAGATGCTGAAGAACTATGCCCGCGCCGAGGAGTACCACCAAAACTTCTTTGCCCGCAACCCGACCCAGGGCTATTGCGTGGCGGTGGCAGCGCCCAAGGTGGCGAAATTCCGCAAGACCTTTGCCCGTTTGGCCAAGGCCTAGGTATTTTTTGACAGGAGGCATCCATGCCTGCAACGATCTCTTCAAATCCACATCTCAACCTGTCCGCTCATGCACTCGCTGTGTGCCTTGGCGCAGCGGTGGCCTTGTCAGTGCCCCGTCCGGCGCAGGCTCAATTGAGTTCACCGGTGGGAGAGGGCGTCATTCCCCAGGGCAGCGGCGCGGGTTATCACAGCCCCAACAGCCCCTTTGCGCCCTTGGCCGAACGCAGCGACGTTCTGCCATGGTCGCTGCTGACGGCGGTCAAAACCAAGACGGATAAAAACCGCGTGCTGCCGGTGTTCAGCGCCAACGTGCAAGTACTGAATCAAAAAAATCAACGGGTGCAGGGATTCATGATGCCCTTGGACCCCGGTGAGAAGCAAAAGCACTTTATTGTCAGTTCCGTACCTTTGACTTGCGCGTTTTGCCTGCCGGGCGGTCCGGAAAGCATGGTGGAGGTGCGCACCAAAACGCCGGTGCGCTACACCTTGGAGCCCGTGGTCATTGAAGGCAAGTTCGCGGTGCTTGCGGACGACCCCTATGGGCTGTACTACCGGATGACGGACGCAACGGCCGTCAAGTAATCCGCCTCGGCGCTCAGGGCGCTAAGCGTTCCCGCACCCATTGCTGCTCGGCGCTCAGGCGATAGCGCAGCCGGTCGTGCAGGCGGCTTTTGCGTCCCTGCCAAAACTCCCACGTGTCGGGTTTGAGCCGGTACCCCCCCCAATGGGGCGGGCGCGGTGGATTGAGCATAAATTGCGCTGCATATTTGGCGGCATTGGCCACCAGCACCCCGCGACCGCTGATGACTTCGCTTTGCGGCGAGGCCCAGGCGCCGATGCGCGAATCCAAGGGGCGGCTGTGGAAATAGGCGTCCGCTTCTGCATCGGCCACCTTTTCCACCACGCCTTCAATGCGCACCACGCGCTCCAGCTCTACCCAGTGAAACTGCAGGGCCGCATAGGGGTTGCCTGCCAACTCCTGGCCCTTGCGGCCGGCGAAATTGGTGTACCAAACAATGCCTTGGGCGTCGTAGCCTTTGATCAGAACCACCCGGGTGGAGGGGCGCAAGTTGCTGCCCACGGTGGCCAAGGTCATGGCATTGGGCTCAGGCACCTGACTGGCAATGGCCTCGGTGAGCCATTGGTCAAACTGGTTCAAAGGGTCGGCTTGCGAGGCGTCTTCATTGAGCTCGGCGCGCTCGTAGCTTTTGCGAATGTCTGCGATCGATGTCATGTCGGGTTCCTGAGGGGGGCGTCAGCGTTTCAGCACACTAAAGGCAAGGTCGTTTTACTGCTAATGTGCCTCAACTAGGGAATACCCCGCCGGGATTTCGGTGCTTTTTGTAATTTAATGAAAAAGTCATTATTTATTAGTGCAAGTTATAAGCAAAACCTGGAGAACTTCGATGAGTGTTAGTTTCCAAATTAACGGCAAGGCCGTTACTGCCAAGGCCGAGGGTGATACGCCGCTGTTGTGGGTGATCCGCGACGAGTTGGGCATGACCGGCACCAAATTTGGTTGCGGCGCAGGCCTGTGCGGCGCTTGCACCATACATGTGGACGGCAAACCGGTGCGCTCTTGCCAGACCCAGACCTCCAATGTGGCTGGTAAAAATGTTGCCACGGTCGAAAGCCTCTCCAAAAACAACACCCACCCCCTGCAGGCTGCCTGGGTCAAGCACGATGTGCCCCAATGCGGCTACTGCCAATCAGGCCAGTTGATGAGTGCCGCGGCGCTCCTGGCCAGCAACAAAAACCCCAGCGACGCAGACATTGATGCAGCCATGAGCGGCAACATTTGCCGTTGTGGCACTTATTCGCGCATCAAGGCAGCCATCAAAGATGCAGCCTCCACCATGAACAAAGCATAAGGAGCATCATCATGACGACTTCACGCCGCGACTTTCTGAAAACTACCACGCTGACCAGTGGTGGCTTGTTCATGGGCTTGGCTCTGCCCGCCAGCACCGCCGTGCAGGCTGCTGGTACGGTCTACACCCCCAACGCCTGGGTCCACATTGCCGACAACAACGCCATCACCTTGTTGACCGCCCGCTCTGAAATGGGCCAAGGCGTATTCACTTCCATGCCGATGTTGATCGCTGAAGAGTTGAACGTGGACCTGTCCCAAATCTCGGTGCAAAACGCGCCCGCCGATGCGGCTGCGTACACCAATGACCTGTTGGGTGCTCAAATTACCGGGGGATCGACTTCGGTGCGCGACGGTTGGGAAAAACTGCGCACCGCTGGTGCCCAGGTGCGCGAAATGCTCATCAGCGCCGCCGCCGCCCGCTGGAACGTGGACCGCAGCACCTTGCGCGCCCATAAAGGCGTGGTCCATGGCCCCGGTGGCAAGACCGCAAGCTATGGCTCTTTGGCTGCGGATGCCGCCAAACTGCCTGTGCCGGCGAAAGTGGCGCTCAAAGACCCGAAAGATTTCAAGATCATCGGCAAGGCGACCAAGCGCCTGGACACACCCGCCAAGGTCAACGGTTCCGCCCAATTCGGTATCGACGTGACCCTGCCTGGCATGGTCTACGCGGCGATCACCCAGTGCCCCGTCATTGGCGGCAAAGCCAAGTCCTTTGACGCCGCCAAGGCCAAATCGATGCCCGGCGTTCAAAATGTGTTGGACATTGACGGCAGCGTGGTGGTGGTGGCTGATACCTACTGGCATGCCAAAAAAGCGCTGGAGACCGTCAGCGTCGTATGGGACGAAGGCGCCGGTGCGTCGATCGACAACGCCAGCATGCTCGCGGGCAACCGCAATGCTGCGAAAAACGGCAAGGTCTTGCCGATTGGCGAGCCCAAAGGCAATGTCGCTGCAGCCATGAAAACCGCTGCCAAAGTGGTGGAAGCCGAGTACATCAGCCCCATGCAAGCGCATGCTCCGCTGGAACCCATGAATTTCACGGCCCACTACAAAGACGGTAAGTGCGAGGTCATTGGCTCCACCCAATTCCAGCAGGGTGCGCAAGGTGCGACTGCCGCTGTGTTGGGCATCAAGCCTGAGGATGTGACCGTCAAGACCACCTACCTCGGTGGCGGTTTCGGTCGCCGCTTGGAGCTGGACTTCATTACGCAGGCTGCTTTGACCTCCAAAGCGGTGGGCAAGCCCGTCAAGCTGATCTGGTCGCGCGAAGAGGACATGACCCACGACTTCTACCGTCCTATGGGTGTCAACAACCTCAAGGCAGGTTTGGACGCGTCGGGCAAGCCGGTGGCGATGCATTTCAAGGTGACCTCGCAGTCGGTGACCCAGCGTGCCTTTGGCCTGCCTGTGGACACCTTTGACCCCTTCATGGGTGAAGCGGCGGTAGCGCCTTACGGCATTGCCAACACCCAGCACGATTTGGTGATCCATGACACGGGTTTCCGTGTCGGTTACTGGCGTGCGGTGAGCCACAACATGAACGCTTTCGCCAACGAAAGCTTTGTGGACGAGATGGCCAAAGCTGCGGGCAAAGACCCCTACGAGTACCGCATGGCGATGTTGAAGGACCAGCCACGCTTTGCCAACGTATTGAAGCTTGCCGCTGAAAAAGCAGGCTGGGGCAAGCCCCTGCCTGCAGGCCGTTCGCGTGGCATTGCACTCATGGAAGGTTACGACGGCATGATGGCGCAGGTCGCGGAAATCTCCTTGGTGGATGGCCACGTCAAGGTGCACAAAGTGACTGTCGCTGCCGACGTGGGCCATATCGTGAACCCCGAGACCGTGGAAGCGCAAATCAAGTCCAGCGTGGCTTTTGGCATGAGCGCGGGCTTGATGCAGGAAATCACCTTGTCCAAAGGCCGTGTGGAGCAAACCAACTTCCACAACTTTCCCGTCGTTCGCATGAGCGACTATCCGCAAGTCACCGTGATCTTGGTGCCTAGCACCGAGAAGCCTGGTGGTATCGGCGAGCCTGCAACGGCCTTGGTGGTGCCCGCCATCGCCAACGCGGTGGCTGCACTGACTGGTAAGCGTGTGCGCAAGTTGCCGCTGACGGCCCAGGCCATCGCGCAAGCCTAAGCCAGGTCAATCGCTGACCAGCGCCCTGTGCCGCAAGGTACGGGGCGTTTTTCATTGCAGACTATTGATTTGGTTACCGGTCTGTAACCGCCTCCCGTGCACGCAAGGCCAGTGCCGTTTACCATGGAGTCTGTAATTTTGTTACCAAGTCATATGAAACTCCACGCCGTCGTTGAAGAGATTACACGCCGCATCCAAGAGCGCAGTGCGGACACACGTTCGGCCTACCTGGCCCAAGTGCAGGCCATGGCCCGTCGCCCGCCGGGCGCCCAGCGCATGGGTTGCGCCAATGTGGCCCACGCCTTTGCGGCCATGGAGCCTGGCGACAAGCGCCGCGCCAGTGCGCTGGACAAATTTCAACCTGTCACCCAGCGTGCGCCCAACATCGGCATCGTCAATGCCTACAACGATCTGTTGTCGGCCCACGCGCCGCTGCAGCATTACCCGGACCTGGTCAAAGACGAGGCCCGCAAATGGGGCGCCACGGCCCAGGTCGCCGGCGGCGTGCCTGCGATGTGCGACGGCGTGACGCAGGGCAATCCCGGTATGGAGCTGAGTCTGTTCTCCCGCGATGCGATTGCCATGGCCACCGCGGTGTCACTCAGCCACGATGTGTTTGACTGTGCCTTGATGCTGGGCGTGTGCGACAAGATCGTTCCTGGCTTGCTGATCGGCGCCTTGCACTTCGGTCACCTGCCCACCGTGTTTGTGCCCGCAGGCCCCATGACCTCGGGCCTGCCCAACAACGAAAAAGCCAAAGTCCGTGAGCAGGCAGCGCAGGGTCTGGTGGGCCGCGCCGAATTGCTACAGGCCGAGTCTGCGGCCTACCACGGCGAAGGCACATGCACCTTTTATGGCACAGCCAACAGCAACCAAATGTTGCTCGAAGCCATGGGCCTGCACGTGCCGGGCACGGCATTCGTCAACCCCGGCGCCGATATTCGCGCCGAGCTCACGCGCGAAGCAGCGCGCACGGTGCTGGGGCACAGCACCAGCGGTGCCGCCGCCTGCACCCCGATTGGCGAACTGGTGGACGAGCGCTGCATCGTCAACGCGATGGTGGCTTTGCTGGCGACGGGCGGTTCCACCAACCATTTGATTCACTGGGTCGCCGTGGCCCGCGCGGCTGGCATCACGATTGACTGGAACGATTTTTCAGACCTGTCCGATGTGGTGCCATTGCTCACCCGCGTCTACCCCAACGGCAGCGCGGACGTGAACCAATTTCAAGCCGCAGGCGGGCCGGGTTTTGTCATCCGTGAGCTGCTGGACGCTGGGTTCATGCACGCCGATGTGATGACCGTGCGGCCAGGTGGCTTGCGCGAATTCACCCAGATCCCCCATGCCGCAGCTGGTGTGCTGGCCTGGCAGGACGCAGGCGCTAGCAAAGACGAGACAGTGGTTCGCCCAGCGACCCAGCCGTTCAGCACGAGTGGCGGCTTGCGCCTGCTCGCGGGCAACCTGGGGCGCAGCGTGATCAAGGTGTCTTCGGTGCCGGATGACCGGCACGTGGTGGAGGCACCCTGCCGCGTATTTGATTCGCAAGACGCCTTGCACGAGGCCTTCAGTGCGGGCGAGTTGAACCGCGACGTGGTGTGTGTGGTGCGCTGGCAAGGCCCGCAAGCCAACGGCATGCCCGAGTTGCACAAACTCACACCCCCGCTGGCGGTGCTGCAGGGCAAAGGCTTCAAAGTTGCTTTGGTGACTGATGGCCGCATGAGTGGGGCGTCGGGCAAAGTGCCTGCGGCCATCCATGTCTCGCCCGAGGCCGCCGCAGGGGGCCCCCTGGCCAAAGTTCGCGATGGCGACCTCGTGCGCATGGACGCCACTGCGGGCACCTTGCAGGTGCTGGTGCCAGCGGCGCAATGGGACGCGCGCGAAGTCGCCACGATGCCGACTGAATTGCGGGCCGCCAATGGCATTGGCATGGGCCGCGAGCTGTTTGCGGGCATGCGTCGCAACGCACTGGCGGCCGAGCAGGGCGCTTGCAGCTGGCTGTAATCGCTCGCCGTTTTATCAAAATCAAACAACAGGACGACACCATGAGCTCCACGACTTCCACCAGCGCCGGTTTGACCGCCCTCCAGGTCATGCAAGACGCGCCGGTCATTCCGGTGATCGTGCTCAACGACGTGGCCCACGCCGTGCCCATGGCCCGCGCCCTGGTGGCCGGAGGGGTGCGCATGCTGGAAGTGACGCTGCGTACGCCCCAGGCATTGGCTTGCATTGAAGCCATCGCGCGCGAAGTGCCCGAAGCGGTAGTGGGCGCGGGGACCGTGCGCTCCCGCGCCGACGCGCAGTCGGCGGCACGCGCGGGTGCCCGCTTTGCGGTGAGCCCCGGCTACACCAGTGCCGTGGGCCAGGCCTGCCGCGATGTGGGGCTGGCGCTGTTGCCTGGCGTGGCCACCGGTAGCGAAATCATGATGGCGCAGGAGGACGGCTTCACCGAACTCAAGTTCTTTCCGGCGATGCAAGCCGGAGGGCCTGCCATGCTGAAGGCCTGGAGTGGTCCCTTCTTCGACGTGCGTTTTTGCCCCACGGGCGGCGTGAGCCTGCAAAACGCGGCCGAGTTTCTGGCCTTGCCCAACGTTGTGTGCGTGGGCGGCTCCTGGCTGGTCCCCGCCGACGCCATGGCCGCTGGGGATTGGGCGCGCATTACCCAGCTCGCGGCCGATACCGTCGCACTGCGAAAGTAAGGCGCTCGCCACAGGTCTGGCGCCTGTGCACAATAGGCGCTTATGGCGAAAAAAGACCTCCGCAGCGACCGCGTCAGCGAAACCCCGGCCACCCAGTTCCTCAAAGCGCACCAGGCCGATTTCACCGAGCACCCTTATGAATACCTGGAACACGGCGGGGCACAGCACAGTGCTCAGGTGCTGGGCTGGGATTCGTTTCAGGTGGTCAAGACGCTCATCATGGAAGACCAGGACGCCAAGCCCTTGGTGGTGCTGATGCACGGCAACCGCAAGGTGTCGACCAAAAATCTGGCACGCCAGATCGGCGCCAAATCCGTGGCACCGTGTGCGCCTGAGACGGCCAACCGGCACAGCGGCTATCTGGTGGGCGGAACCTCGCCCTTTGCCACGCGCAAAACGATGCCGATTTATGTGGAATCCAGCATTCTCGAGATACCGAAAATCCTGATCAACGGCGGACGGCGCGGTTACCTCGTCGGCATTGCGCCAGAGCTGCTTGTGGCCTTGTTGGGCGCAAAGGCGGTACAGTGCGCCCTTGAAGAATAAGGTGCTGCGGCGGCGACTGGCGGCACGGCACACGGCACCCACTCTGGAGACATTTTTTGGACGCTCTCATCCCGTTTTACCCCGCGCTGGCCACGGTGGCCGCTTACCTGCTCGGGTCTCTGTCTTTCGCCGTGATTGTCAGCAGCGCCATGGGCCTGAATGACCCGCGCAGCTACGGTAGCAAAAACCCGGGCGCCACCAATGTATTGCGCTCGGGCAACAAGCTGGCAGCGGTCTTGACCCTGGTGTTGGACGCCTTCAAAGGCTGGCTGGCAGTTGCGCTGGTGCAAACCTGGGGCGGCTCCTTGGGGCTGGAGGCGGGCAGCGTGGCGCTGGTCGGCCTGGCCGCGTTTTTAGGGCATTTGTACCCTGTGTTTTTCCGCTTTGTCGGTGGCAAGGGCGTGGCCACCGCGCTGGGGGTGGTGCTGGCCGTGAACCCCGTGCTGGGCCTGGCGACGGGCCTCACATGGCTTTTGATTGCGTATTTCTTCCGCTATTCCTCGCTGGCCGCCTTGGTGTCGGCGGTGTTTGTGCCGGTGTATTACCTGATGGCGGACGGCGTGTTCTGGCGCGCGGACAACGGCATTGCTTTGTCTTTGGTGATCATCAGCGGCTTGCTGGTCTGGCGCCATGCAGAAAACCTGTCGCGCCTGGTCAAAGGCACGGAATCCAGGATCGGCAAAAAATAGGCGCAGCCCCGTGGCCGCAGGGGCTTAGTCGCGGAAGTTGTTGAAACTCAGCGGCACGTCGGTAATGTCTTTTTTCAGCAGTGCCATGGCGGTTTGCAAGTCGTCACGCTTGGCACCTGTGACCCGCACCGAGTCGCCCTGAATCGCCGCCTGCACCTTGAGCTTGCTGTCTTTGAGAATGCGCTGGATTTTTTTGCCCAGCTCGGTCTCAATGCCGTTGCGCACGGTGATGACTTGTTTGACCTTGTCACCGCCCATTTTCTGCACGTCACCCAAATCCAAAAAGCGCACATCAACGTTGCGTTTGGTCATTTTGTTGCGCAACACGTCTTCAATTTGCGCCAATTGAAACTCGGCGTCACCGACCATGGTGATCTCTTTGTCTTTGATCTCAATGCTGGCAGAGGTGCCTTTGAAGTCAAAGCGGGTGGTGATTTCCTTAACGGTGTTTTCGACCGCGTTTTTGACATCGACCAGGTTGGCTTCGCAGACAGTATCAAATGAGGGCATGGCGTAATTCTCGGTGTGCTGAAGGGGAAGGTCGGCATCCGGCCCGGATGCGACAATCCCGGGATGTTAGTCGAGAACAATGTGGCCCTGCAGGCGCTCAACACCTTTCACATCGTGGCAAAGGCGCACCGGTTGGTGCGCATCCACAGCGAAGCGGACGCCTCGGCGCTGTGCACTGATCCGCAATGGCGGGATGTGCCCAAGTTTGTGTTGGGTGGCGGTAGCAATTTGGTGATCACGGGCGATGTCAAACCGCTGGTGCTCAAGGTGGAGGTCATGGGTCGGCGCCTGTTGTGCGAGACACCCAAACACTTTGTGATCGAGGCTGGTGCGGGCGAAAACTGGCATGACTTTGTCGCCTGGACGCTGGAGCAGGGCCTGCCGGGTCTGGAAAACCTCGCCATGATTCCGGGCACGGTAGGCGCCTCGCCAGTGCAAAACATCGGTGCCTATGGTGTGGAGTTGCAAGACCGGTTTGAGTCGCTGGACGCCATCGATTTACAGACCGGCCAGGTCTTTACCCTGGACGCGGCGCAGTGCGGTTTTGGCTACCGCGACTCGGTGTTCAAACATGCGGCGGGCGACAAGGGCTTGGGCCTGAAAGACCGTGCCTTGATTTTGCGCGTGCGCTTTGCCTTGCCCAAGGCCTGGAAGCCGGTGCTGGGCTATGCGGATCTGGACAAAAAACAGGCCGAACATGGCGGGGCGCAGCCCACAGCGCAGCAGCTCTTTGACTGGGTCTGCCAAATCCGTCGCGCCAAGCTGCCCGACCCGGCGGTGATCGGCAACGCGGGGAGCTTTTTCAAGAACCCCACGGTCAGCGCGGAGCAGTGCGCCGACATCATTGCCCGCGACCCCAAGGTGGTGCATTACAAGCTGGCTGACGGAAGTTTCAAGCTGGCGGCGGGTTGGTTGATTGACGCCTGCGGCTGGCGTGGCAAATCGATCGGGCAAGCCGGTGTCTATGAGAAACAAGCCTTGGTGCTGGTCAATCGCGGGAGCAACAGTGGTTCTCAAGGCGCCACGGGTGGCGAAGTGATGACCCTGGCGGGTGCGATCCAGACCAGCGTCTATGAGCGCTTTGGCCTGCGACTCGAGACGGAACCCGTGGTCTTGTAAACCGCATTGACCCTGCGCAAGCGTGGCCCTGCGCCATGCCGCTAAAGTAATCGCTATGAAACATATTTTGGTATTGGGGGGCACCGGATTTGTCGGCGCCCATGTGTGTGAAAAGCTGGTGCGTGCGGGCTTTCGCGTGAGTGTTCCCACGCGCCGGGCAGTGAATGCCCGCAACATTCAACATTTGCCTGGGCTCACTGTCTTGGAATGCAATGTTCACGACGAGTTGGCATTGACGCAGGCCATGGCGGGCGTGGATGGCGTGGTGAACTTGGTCGCGATCCTGCATGGCAGGCCTGCGTCTTTTGACCGGGTGCACCGCCTGCTACCCGAGAAGATAGCCAATGCGTGCAAAGCCCAAGGCGTGCGCCACGTGGTGCACGTTAGCGCGCTGGGCACCGACTGGCGTGCACCCCAAAACTGCCCGTCGAACTACCTGCGCAGCAAGGGGCAGGGCGAGGCGACACTCATGCAGCAACTGGGCTGGCCACTTGCCAGGAACGGCAGTGCGCGTGCAACGGACCGTACCGGTCTGACGGTGCTGCGTCCGAGCGTTATTTTTGGTGCCCTCGACAAATTTTTGAATGTCTTTGCCGCTTTGCAAAAAGTGTTTCCCGTGATGCCGCTGGCCGGAGCGCAGGCCAAGTTTCAACCGGTGTGGGTCGAAGATGTTGCAAGCGCCGTGGTGCGCAGTTTGGAACGCGGGCTTTCGGGCCCGCCCGCCTGGGATGTCTATGAATTGGTCGGCCCCAAGGTCTATTCGCTTCGGGAGTTGGTGGAGCTGGCGGCGATGCTCAGCGGCATTGGTCACGGCAGGGGGCGTCCGGTGATTGGCTTGCCACGCTGGATGGGCCAAGTGCAAGCCCTAATCCTGGGTCTGATGCCGGGCGAGCCAGTGATGAGTTTGGACAATCTGGACTCCATGCGCGTCGACAACGTGGCCAGTGGACAGCTGCCGGGCTTGGAGGCTTTGGGCCTGAGCCCCAGTACCCTGGCGGCGATTGCGCCCACTTATCTCTTGGCGGACCGCTCCGGTGATGGCTTGCTAGGCGTGCGCCGCCACGCCCATTAATCGGGTGTGACGCCTGGTTGTGGCTTGCGCTGCAGCGCCATGCAGCGCTCGATCGCCTCTTGCAGGCGGGCCATGTGCACCGGCTTGGTGACGAACAAACTGACACCAGCCGCAAGCGCGTCTTCTTGTGCATTGTTCAGGGCATCGGCCGTCAGCGCGATGATGGGGATGTTTTTCACCGAACTGTGCAGTGCACGAATAGCCCGTGTGGCTGCCAGGCCGTCAATCACTGGCATGTGCAGGTCCATCAGCACCAAGTCAAACGCCTCGCTTTGAACCATCTCCAGCGCGAGTTGGCCGTTCTCGCAAAACGTCGCATGGCAGTGCATGCGGTCAAGCAAGATGCCGACCAGCTTGCGGTTCACCGGGTTGTCCTCCGCAACCAGCACCCGGTAGCGCCTTGCACCGGCGTGGCGTTCTGAAGGCGCAGGAGAGGAAACCACCGAAGGGACGGCGGAGGGGGCTTCACACAGTCTCAGCGGCAAGTCCAAGGTGAAGCAGGAACCGGCACCCAGCGTACTGCGCACCTCGATATCGCCGCCCATCATTTGCGCCAGCGACCGAGAGATCTCCAGTCCCAATCCAGAGCCGCCAAACTGCCGCGCCACGGTGTTGTCGACCTGGTAGAAGCGCTGGAACAAGCGTTCAAGGGCTTTCTCACTCATCCCGATTCCGGTGTCCTGCACCTCAATCAGCAATACGGGCCCCAAGGGCAGCGTTGCGCCCTTGAGTCCGCCACGGGATTGGCCCACCGACACGGTTACGGCCCCTTGAGGGGTGAACTTGAGTGCGTTGTTGATGAGGTTGAACATGATTTGCTTGAACCGCGTCGCGTCGATCAAGCCCCACACCGGCAGCTCCTGGCTGACATCAAACACAAAGTCCAGCCCCTTGGCGGTGGCTTGCGGGCGCATCACATTCTCAATCTGCTGAAGCAGTTCCGGCAGATTGACAGGTTCGGGATGGATGGAGATCTTTCCTTCCTCGAGCGCCGAAATGTCCAAAATATCGTTCAGCACATTGAGCAAGTGGTTGGCCGAATCGTTGGCCGTGTGCACGTAATCCGCCTGCTGGGCGGTAAGCGGCGTGGTACTGAGCAGCCCCAGCATTCCCAAAATGCCGTTGAACGGTGTGCGCAATTCATGGCTCATGTTTGCCAAAAACTTGCTTTTGCTGCGATTCGCTTGCTCGGCTTGCATTTGCGATTCTTGAAATCGCGCATTCAGTTCCTTGGATTTACGCACCGCGCTGGCTTGTTTGCTGCTCTGGCGCAAGGCTGCCGCGGCGGCACCCAGCAACAAAATGAGCAACAGGGCAGTCAAGCCTGCCAGTGACCGACCTTGCGACTGCAACTGGTCGCTGAGTTGCTCCATGTGCAGCAGGGTCTGGTCTTCAGCGGCTTTCACCAGGTGCTCCACTTGGGGCCCCAAGGCCTCGGACTGGAGCAGCATGGCCCGCAGCTGATCCAAGGAAACAGGTGAAGCGAGCCCGGTGGCCTCCAACGCTTCACCCATACCTTGAAGCTGCCTGAGCAGGTTGGCGTTTGCGGGGTCACTGAGCAAACCGGCCATGACGGGGGACTGTCGGGTAATCAAGACCCGGGTTCGCAGCAGTGTGGCGTGCTCGATCAAGGCCTGGGGGTCCGCGCCCTCACGCTCAATCAGCTGATGCAAGAGGGCATGGTGGAAACGCGAAAACTCGCGGGCCAAGGCGTAGGCGGGCTCGCAGGCCGCGTTGCTGCTGCCAGCCACTTCCGCCTTGATCGCCTGTTGGTGCTGCCAAAGCAGGCCCAGCTGCGCAACACCTGCCAACGCCATGGCCACAGCCAGTCCGCGCAGCCAAATCGCCATGGAAACGCGGGAGAGGAGCTTCGTCATTGCCTTCAGCCCCTGCGTGGTACGCGTCAGGCGCCAGGCGTGTGGGTCAAGCCCAGCATGTCGGTACCGGCATCGTTGCTGAGCAAACCGGTTTGGGCATAAATACCGAGCTTGGCGCGCGTGTCCACAATGTCCAGGTTGCGCATGGTCAGCTGACCAATCCGGTCTGCGGGAGAGAACATGGACTCGCCTTTTTCCATGGTCAGGCGCTCGGGGTGGTAGGTCAGGTTGGGCGAGGTGGTGTCCAGGATGGAGTAGTCGTTGCCTCGGCGCAGTTGCAGCGTCACTTCACCCGTGACGGCACGTGCGATCCAGCGCTGCGCCGCTTCGCGCAACATGATGGCTTGCGGGTCAAACCAGCGCCCTTGGTAGAGCAGGCGACCCAGCTTGCGGCCGTTGTCGCGGTATTGCTCAATCGTGTCTTCGTTGTGGATGCCGGTGACCAGGCGTTCGTAGGCTGCGAACAGCAGCGCCAAGCCGGGGGCTTCATAAATGCCGCGGCTCTTGGCTTCAATGATGCGGTTCTCAATTTGGTCGCTCATGCCCAGACCGTGGCGCCCGCCAATGCGGTTGGCCTCCAACACCAGTTCGACCAGGTCGGGGTATTCCACGCCGTTGAGCGCGACGGGGCGGCCTTCTTCAAAACGCACGGTCACGTTCTCACGCTCGACTTGGACCTCGTCTTTCCAAAACGCCACGCCCATGATGGGGTTGACGATCATCATGCCGCTGCTCAGGTGCTCCAGGTCTTTGGCCTCGTGGGTGGCGCCCAGCATGTTGGAGTCGGTGGAATAGGCTTTTTCTGCCGACATCTTGTAGCCAAAACCTGCAGCCGTCATGAAGGCGGACATTTCTGCGCGACCGCCGAGTTCGTCAATAAAGGCCTGGTCCAGCCAGGGCTTGTAGATTTTGAGGGCTGGGTTGGTCAGCAAACCATAGCGGTAAAAACGCTCAATGTCGTTGCCCTTGAAAGTACTGCCGTCGCCCCAGATGTGGACGTTGTCTTCTTTCATGGCCGCCACCAGCATGGTGCCGGTTACGGCACGGCCGATCGGTGTGGTGTTGAAGTAGGTCACACCTGCGGTGGAGATATGAAACGCGCCGCTTTGGAGCGCCGCAATACCTTCGGCTGCGAGCTGGCTGCGGCAGTCAATCAGGCGTGCGTTTTCGGCGCCGTACTCCATGGCCTTGCGCGGAATTTCGTCGTAATCGGCTTCGTCGGGCTGGCCCAGGTTGGCGGTGTAGGCATAGGGAATGGCACCCTTGTTGCGCATCCAATGCAAAGCAGCGCTGGTGTCCAGGCCTCCTGAGAAGGCAATGCCCACTTTTTGGCCGACAGGAATGTTTTGAAGAATAGTAGACATGGAGGGCTATCGTGGTGAATCGTGCAGGCCAGGCTTTAGGCGTAATGGCAGATGTAATGAAAAGCTTCGGTCACCCGAATCTGGAATTTGCTGTTTTCAGGAACGCTGAAGCTTTGCCCCGCGCTGACGCTGTGCCACTGTGTTTCGCCGGCGAGTTGGTATTCGCAGCTGCCCGCCACGCATTCCATGATTTCTGCTGCGGCTGTGCCGAAGGTCAATTCGGCGGGCAACACCACGCCTACGGATTTTTTGCTGCCATCGGCCAAGGTCAGGCTGTGGCTGACGCATTTGCCGTCAAAGTAAACGCTGGCCTGGGTGGCGACAGTGACGCCAGAAATGTGGGATGTGGTCATTTGGGAAAAGCTTGGATAAAAAGTGAACGGATTGCCGACACGTGTAAGCAATCGTGGCTAGACCTATTTTAGGTCAGCGCAAGCACTTACTGCGCCGCTTGCAAAGCCTCAAATTGTGCAGGGCTGAAGCCCACGCTCCAACGGCCGTCGCTCCAACGCACCACGGGGCGTTTGATCACGCTGGGGTGTGCACGCATCAGCGCAGCGGCGCTGGTGGCGTCCATGGTGGCGTCCTGCAGTGCGGGGTCGAGCTTGCGCCAGGTCGTGCCCTTTCGATTCACCAGCGTTGCCCAATCCAGCGCGGCCAGCCAGGTTTGCAGGGCGTCTTCGGGTACGCCAGCCTTTTTGAAATCGTGAAAGTGGTACGCAATTCCCGCTGCACTGAGCCAGTCGCGGGCTTTTTTGACCGTGTCGCAGTTGGGGATGCCGTAGACGATGGTGTTGGCAGAGGGGTGCATAGCGAAAAAGTGTGGGCGTTCGTGGCGGGTTGGAGGTCGCCATCATGCCACCGGCAGGCCGAGTCAGGCCTGCGCGCTGGGTGACAATGCAGGGCTTATGAAAAACCTTTCTGACTGGCTGGCGTATTGCGAGCAGATTCACCCGGTCCATATTGACATGGGGCTGGAGCGGGTGCGCGAAGTCGCCTCCCGCATGAACTTGGCGCTCACGTGTCCGGTGATCACCGTGGCAGGCACCAATGGCAAGGGTTCAACCTGTGCCATGCTGGAATCCATCCTGATGCAAGCGGGCTACCGCACGGCGGTGTACTCGTCTCCGCACCTGGTGCACTTTGAAGAACGGCTGCGCCTGCAAGGTCAGCCGGTGCAGGCAGACGCCCTGGTCGGTGGATTTGCCGCCGTCGAAGCCGCGCGCACCCAAGGCACTGGGGTGTCGCTCACCTATTTTGAGTTTTCGACGCTGGCGATTCTGGACGTCATCCGCCACACGCCGCTGGATGTTGTGATCCTAGAGGTCGGCCTGGGCGGCCGCCTGGACGCGGTCAACATCGTGGACCCCGATTGCGCGGTGATTACCAGCATTGACCTGGACCACATGGAGTTTTTGGGCACTGACCGTGAAGCCATCGGCTTGGAGAAGGCCGGCATCATGCGCGCGGGCCGCCCCGTGGTGGTGAGCGACCCGGTGCCGCCGCAAAGCGTGCTCGACCATGCCAGGCGCCTGGGCGCCGACCTGTGGCAGGTGGGGCAGGACTTCAACGTGGCGGGTGACCCGCAGCAGTGGAACTGGGCGGGGCGCGGACGTCGCTACAGCGGTCTGGCCTATCCCGCGCTGCGCGGCGCCAACCAGCTGGTGAACGCAGCGGGCGTGCTGGCTGCGCTCACCGCTTTGCGCGAGGTGCTGCCCGTTACCGCGCAGGCGATTCGCAATGGGCTGGCCTTTGTGGAGTTCGCCGGCCGCTTTCAAATCATCCCCGGCAAGCCCACTTTGGTACTGGACGTGGCCCACAACCCGCACTCGGTGGCGGCACTGGCGGCCAATTTGGACGCCATGGGCTACTTTCCGTGTACCCATGCCGTGTTCGGCGCCATGGCCGACAAAGACCTGGCGCCCATGCTGGCGCGCATCAACCCCGTGATCGACCGCTGGTATTTCACCGATTTGCCCACTGCGCGTGCGGCAAGTGCCGCGCAATTGCAGACCCGTTGGCTGGCGCAAAATCCGCCTGCCAGTGCCCGCAGCGCCACCTTTTCCGACCCCGCTGCCGCACTGGCAGCGGCAGTGGCCGCAGCAGACCCCGCTGATAGAATTGTGGTCTTTGGATCGTTCTACACGGTAGGCGGCGTGATGCAGCAAGGCCTGCCGCGGCTGCACGGCGAGCACCTGAGCCCTTAAGAATCTACCCCGCTATGGCCTTTTTTAAATTTCGCAAAAATGGCGCCGAGCAGTCCGGTCCCGCCCCTGCGCCTGAAAGCCTCGACGTTCTGCGCAAGCGCGCCCGCCATCGCCTGATCGGCGCCAGTGCTTTGGTGTTGCTGGGCGTCGTCGGATTTCCGCTCTTGTTTGATAGCCAGCCGCGCCCGATGGCGGTGGACATTGCGATTGATATCCCTGACAAAGCCAAAGCGCCAGCGCTCACGGAGCCTTCCGCACCTGCACCTGCACCCGCGCCCACGCCCGCTCTGACAGCGTCCGATTTGCCGGCGGTCACGCGGTCCGCATCAACCGCAGTGGCCAGCCCAACGGCGGCCACCGCTGCCGCAGTCACGCCCGCCGCGAGTGCCTTGGCGGCCAAAGCCGCACCCGCCGTTGCCCTACCGTCAAGTGCTGCGGACGCGGTTGCGGCGCCGCAAGCCAAAGCGTCTGCCAAGTCCGAGCCTAAGGCAGAGCCAAAGGCATCGTCAAAATCCGACGCCAAGCCGACCGCCAAGCCCGAGGACAAAGCACAGTCGGCAAGCAAGGCGCAAGCCTTGCTCGATGGCAAAGACGGCGCCAAGTCTGCGCCAGCGGGCAAGCGCTATGCCGTGCAAGTCGGTGCTTTTGCAGACGACAAAAAGGTCCATGAGGTGCGCGCGACCTTAGAAAAAGCGGGTCTCAAAACCTACACCCAGGTGCTCAATACCGCCGACGGCAAGCGCACCCGGGTGCGCGTGGGACCGTGGGAAAACAAGGCGGAAGCCGACAAAGCGGCAGAAAAAATCAAAAAGCTCAATCTGTCCACATCGGTGTTGGAACTCTAAGCCCCGCGCCCCATGGCTGATCTGGACTGGATATTCGGTGCCGTGATGGTGGCGTCCACCGTGTTGGGCATGGTGCGGGGCCTGGTCAAAGAGGTACTGTCTTGGCTGAGCTGGGTCGCCGCTTTTTTGTTGGCCCAGCGGTTGGCACCCGAGGTGGCATCGTGGATTTCGCTTGCGGGTGCCAGTGAGACATTGCGCTTTGCAGCTGGTTTTGTATTGGCATTTATTGCCACCTTGATGGCCGCAGGTTTGGTGACCATGGCGGTTCAGCGTTTGCTCTCGATTGCAGGATTGAGTCCTATGGACCGCTTGCTCGGGGGGGCGTTTGGCGCAGCCCGCGGGGTGGTGCTTTTATTGGCCGCCACGGTGGTGGTAGACATGACGCCGCTGCATTTGCAGCCTGCCTGGATTGAAGCGCAGGGCCCGCAGATCAGCCAATGGGCGCTCAACGGCCTGAAGCCGCAGTTGCCTCCCGAATTCGCAAAATTTTTGCCCTGAACGAGTAAACAAACCATGTGTGGAATCGTCGGCGTTGTCAGCAACGCACCTGTCAATCAGCTCATTTATGACGCCTTGTTGCTGTTGCAACACCGGGGCCAGGACGCAGCGGGCATCGTCACGCAGCAAGAGCGCAAGTTCTTTATGCACAAGGCCAAGGGCATGGTGAAAGACGTGTTTCGCACCCGCAACATGCGTTCGCTGCCTGGCAACTGCGGTCTGGGCCAGGTGCGGTACCCCACAGCGGGCAATGCCTACAGCGAGGAAGAGGCCCAGCCGTTCTACGTCAACGCGCCGTTTGGCATCGTGCTGGTGCACAACGGCAACCTGACGAACGCCCACGCACTCAAGCGTGAGCTGTTCAACGACGACCACCGCCATATCAACACAGACAGTGATTCGGAGGTGCTGCTCAATGTGCTTGCGCACGAGCTCGAGCGCACCAGTCGCGGCCAGGCCCTGTTGCCCGAGCACCTGTTTGCGGCGGTTCGCAATGTGCATACGCGGGTCAAGGGCTCCTACGCGGTGATCGCGCTGATTGCAGGCCACGGCGTGCTGGCGTTCAGAGACCCGCATGGCATCCGCCCCTTGTGCATTGGCCGCAACGCGACCGACGTGGTGCTGGCCAGCGAGTCGGTGGCACTCGAAGGCACCTTGCATACCTTTGAGCGCAATATCGATCCCGGTGAGGCGGTGTTTGTGAATTTGCAGGGCGAGGTGCTGGCCCAGCAGTGCGCTGACGCGCCACGGTTGAACCCTTGCATTTTTGAGTACGTGTATTTGGCCCGCCCCGACTCGGTGATGGATGGCATCTCGGTCTACCAAGCCCGTTTGAATTTGGGCGAGACCCTGGCCAAGCGCGTCATCTCCACCGTGCCGCCCAATGAGATCGACGTCGTCATTCCCATCCCTGAGTCCAGCCGCCCCAGCGCTGCGCAACTGGCTCAGTTGCTGGGTTTGCCCTACCGCGAAGGCTTTGTCAAAAACCGCTATGTCGGCCGCACCTTCATCATGCCGGGGCAGGCGGTGCGCAAAAAGTCGGTGCGCCAGAAGCTCAATGTGATCGCCAGCGAATTCAAGGGTCGCAATGTGCTTCTGGTGGATGACTCCATCGTGCGCGGAACGACCAGCAAAGAGATTGTGCAAATGGCGCGCGACGCCGGAGCCCGCCGCGTGTACCTGGCCAGCGCCGCGCCGCCGGTGCGCTACCCCAATGTGTATGGCATCGACATGCCCACCAGCAACGAACTCGTGGCCCACAACCGCAGCGTGGAAGAAATCCGCGACATCATCGGCTGCGACGCGCTCATTTACCAGGACGTCGCCGGCATGAAAAAAGCCGTGGGTTCGCTCAACCCCGCGATTGCCGACTTTGACGCTTCGTGTTTTGATGGCGTCTACGTGACGGGTGACATCACCAGTGACGACATCACTCGTCTCAGCGCCACCCGCAGCGGAAGTGAAGAAGAGCAAGAGGATGCCTCGCGCCTGGCCTTGCCCAACCACCAAGATTCTTGAACCTCGAACCCCATGACAGAAGCCCAACCGCCCCATCCCTTGCACCCCGATACGCTGGCTGTGCGTGAGGCCGTAGCCCGCAGCCAGTATGGAGAGAACTCGGAGGCGCTGTACCTGACCAGCGGCTACGTGCAACCCTCTGCCGCCGCCGCCGCCGCCCGCTTTGCCGGTGAAGAAGAAGGTTTTACCTACGGTCGCTATGGCAACCCGACGGTCGCCAGTTTTGAGAAACGTTTGGCCGCCATGGAGGGTACCGAAGCTTGTCTCTCCACCGCCTCGGGCATGTCCGCCATCCTCATGATGTGCATGGGCTTGCTCAAGGCCGGAGACCACGTGGTGTGCTCGCAGTCCATGTTTGGCTCGACCATCAAACTGATCGGCTCCGACCTGGCCAAGTTTGGCGTGGAGTCCAGCTTTGTACCGCAGACCGATGTGGCGGCCTGGGCCGCTGCGGTGCGGCCCACGACCAAGCTGCTCTTTGCCGAAACCCCGACCAACCCCTTGACCGAGGTGTGCGACATCCGCGCACTGGCAGACATTGCCCATGCCGCAGGCGCTTTGCTGGCGGTGGACAATTGCTTTGCCACACCTGCCTTGCAGCGCCCGGTGCAATGGGGTGCGGACATCATCATGCACTCGGGCACCAAATACCTGGACGGCCAGGGCAGGGTGATGGCGGGTGCACTGTGTGCCAGCCAACAACTGGTGACCGAGAAGTTTTTGCCCGTGCTCAAGAGCGCGGGCATGACGCTGGCGCCGTTCAATGCCTGGGTGGTGCTCAAGGGTCTGGAGACTTTGGACATTCGCATGCGCGCGCAAAGCGCCAACGCGCTGAAACTCGCGCAGTGGCTCGAACAATCCGCAGCGGTCAAGCGCGTTTTCTATCCGGGCTTGGCCAGCCATCCGCAGCATCCTTTGGCGATGGCACAGCAGTCCGATTGCGGCGGTGCCGTGCTGTCGTTTGAAGTGAACGCAGACGGCCCGGAGCAAGCCCGCACGCGTGCTTTCCATGTGCTGGACGGCATGCAAACCCTGTCGCTCAGCACCAATCTTGGCGACACCAAAACCCTGGTCGCCCACCCTGCCAGCACCTCGCACGGTCGATTGACCGAGGAGCAGCGTAGCGCGGCGGGTGTAACCCAAGGCCTGATCCGCGTGGCCGTAGGCCTGGAACATATTGACGACATCACGGCCGATCTGGCCCGTGGACTGGACACTTTCTGACTATGAGCAAAACCCGCACGCGCTTTGCGCCTTCGCCCACTGGCTTTATCCACCTGGGCAACATCCGCTCTGCGCTCTACCCTTGGGCCTTTGCCCGTGCGACCGGCGGCGACTTTATTTTGCGCATCGAAGACACCGACCAGGATCGTTCTACCCAGGCGGCGGTGGATGTGATCATTGAGGGCATGCGCTGGCTGGGCCTGGATTACGACGAAGGTCCGTTCTACCAAATGCAGCGCATGGACCGCTACAAAGAAGTGCTGCTGCAGCTCCAGGCCGACGGTTGGGTGTACCCCTGCTACATGTCGATGGAAGAGCTCGACGCTTTGCGCGAGCGGCAAATGCAGGCCAAAGAAAAACCGCGTTACGACGGTACCTGGCGCCCCGCGCCTGGCAAGGTCTTACCGCCGGTGCCTGAAGGCGTGCAACCGGTGCTGCGCTTCAAAAATCCGCAAGGCGGCAGCGTGGTGTGGGACGACAAGGTCAAGGGCCGCATTGAGATCAGCAACGACGAGTTGGACGATCTGGTCATCGCCCGTCCTGCACAGCCGGGCGAGGCGGTGGGGACGCCTACCTACAACTTCTGTGTGGTGGTGGACGATGTGGACATGGACATCACCCACGTCATTCGTGGCGACGACCATGTGAACAACACCCCGCGTCAGATCAACATCTTTCACGCGCTGGGAAAGACACCTCCTGTGTATGCCCATTTACCCACGGTGCTCAACGAGCAGGGCGAAAAAATGAGCAAGCGCAATGGCGCCAAGGCGGTGACGCAATACGCCTTGGAAGGGTATCTTCCCGACGCGATGGTCAACTACCTGGCCCGTCTGGGCTGGAGCCATGGTGACGCCGAAATCTTCAGCCGCGCGCAATTTTTAGAGTGGTTCAACCTGGACCACCTCGGGCGCAGCGCAGCGCAGTTCGACGAAGCCAAACTGCGCTGGGTTAATGCACAACATCTCAAGGCCATGCCTGGCGACGCACTGGCACCTTTGGTGCAGGCGCACCTGGAGCGCATGTCGATCACCGCAGACGATAAGTTGCCCGCCCTGTGCGATTTGCTCAAAGACCGCTGCGACACCACGGTGGTCTTGGCCGATTGGGTGGCACGCTTTTATGCCGACGTGCAAGCCGACGCGGCCGATCTGGCCCAACACGTCACGCCCGCCGTGCGTCCGGCGTTAGAGCTGCTGCGCGAGCAGCTCACGCATTGCGCATGGGACAAGGCCAGCATTGCCGCAGTGCTCAAAGAAGTGCTCAGCCAAACGGGCCTGAAAATGCCGCAGTTGGCCATGCCTGTGCGTGTGTTGGTGATGGGCACAGCCCAAACGCCGTCGCTCGATGCGGTGCTGGCGCTGTGCGATAAAGAAAAAGTTATGGGCAGGCTTGCCAGAGCCTGAATTTTCTGGCTATAATTGAGGGCTCGGAAGTAACGTACATCGCTTGCGGTGTTCGTAGGTTTAGGGGGTATAGCTCAGCTGGGAGAGCGCTTGCATGGCATGCAAGAGGTCAGCGGTTCGATCCCGCTTACCTCCACCACATACTTTTGAGAAAACGGATTAGTCCAAGGTTTTGACCCCATCGTCTAGAGGCCT
>CANFLX010000025.1 GCA_947447985.1 Comamonadaceae bacterium | reverse complement strand
GACATAGCTGCGCAGGGCAGGGGTTACTTCTAGGTGGTGACCGCTGATTGTCAGATTCATAGATGGGCTCCAGTTGCTCTCAGAATTTAAAACCCGGTGACCCGCAGGCCGCCGGTCCACTTCCACGAAAAACCAGAGGGTTTTTGAGACCCTCGACTGCACTATGCGCCGCTTTTGCGGCAAACGCAAAGACTTTCTATGTTGCATCGCAACAAGGCAAAATAGGGCAAACCCCTCAGAATTGCGCCCATGCTGAATATTTTTACCCTGGCCAACGGCCGCCTGTTCCAGGAAGAAATCGAATCCTTGGAAGAACTCGCCCAGTTCCAACCGATCTGGGTGGACCTGGAGTCGCCCACGGTAGAAGAAAAGCGCTGGATCAAGCAGTACTACGGGCTGTCTATCCCCGAAGACGCGATGGACGAGGACATTGAGGAGTCGGCCCGCTTCTATACCGAAGACAACGGCGAGCTGCACATTCGCAGCGACTTTTTGATCGCCGACGAAAACGAACCGCGCACGGTTCGCGCCGCGTTTATTTTGAATTTGGTCAACGACAGCCTCAAAAGCAAAGGCGTTTTGTTTTCCATCCATGACGAAGATGTGCCGGTGTTCCGGCTGCTGCGCATGCGCGCCCGCCGGGCACCTGGTCTGATCGAAGACGCCAAAGAGGTTCTGCTCAAACTGTTTGACGCCGACGCCGAGTACTCCGCCGACACGCTCGAAGGCATTTACGACGAGTTGGAAAAAGTCAGCAAAAAAGTGCTGGCCGGCAATGTGACCGATGCGATTGCGGGTGAGGCCTTGGGCGCGATTGCGCGCCACGAGGACTTGAGTGGCCGCATCCGGCGCAATGTGATGGACACGCGGCGCGCGGTGAGCTTCATGATGCGCTCCAAAATGCTCAACGCCGAGCAGTTCGAAGAAGCCCGGCAAATTTTGCGCGATATCGATTCGCTCGATTCCCATACCGCGTTTTTGTTCGACAAGATCAACTTCTTGATGGATGCCACAGTCGGTTTTATCAACATCAACCAGAACAAGATCATCAAGATCTTCTCGGTGGCCAGCGTCGCGCTGCTGCCCCCTACCCTGATTGCCAGTGTGTACGGCATGAACCTCAAGTTTCCGGAGCTGGAGTTTCTGGGCGGTTGGAGTTACCCCTACACCGTGGGTTTGATGGTGGCCAGCGCCTGGGTGCCAATGTGGTACTTCGGCAAACGGGGCTGGCTGAAGTAAGGCGACCAGCGCAGCGAGCGTTGCCTTGGTGGGTACGTTAAGGCGTACGCAGTTCGCGGCGCAAAATTTTGCCGACGGGTGTCTTCGGCAAGTCCTCGCGAAACTCAATTTCTTTGGGCTGCTTGTAACCCGTGAGGTTCTCTCGGCAATGGGCGCGCACGGACACCTCGTCCAAATTCGGGTCTTTTTTCACAATCACGAGTTTGACCGCTTCGCCCGTTTTGGCGTCAGGAATGCCGATGCAGGCGCACTCCATCACGCCCTCGAGCTGTGCCACCACGTCTTCGAGCTCGGTCGGAAACACATTGAAGCCGCTGACCAAAATCATGTCTTTTTTGCGGTCCACGATTTTGAAATAGCCGCGCTCGTCCATGGTGCCAATATCGCCGGACTTGAAAAAGCCGTCAGCGGTCATGACCTTGGCGGTCTCATCCGGACGCTGCCAGTAGCCGGCCATCACCTGCGGGCCTTTGATCGCG
Organism: Comamonadaceae bacterium; assembly: GCA_947447985.1. Taxonomy (GTDB): domain Bacteria; phylum Pseudomonadota; class Gammaproteobacteria; order Burkholderiales; family Burkholderiaceae_C; genus Allorhodoferax. Next base: position 36,011 of record CANFLX010000025.1, on the reverse strand, counting down.
ATTTCGCCAGCCTGTCCCGGCGCACACTCTTGCCCCTCGTCATCGAGCAGCTTCATGGCGGTGCCAGGAATCGGCACGCCAATGGTGCCCGTGAATTCTTTGGCAGTGACCGGGTTGCAGCTGACAGAAGGCGAGGTCTCGCTCAGACCGTAGCCCTCGCAGATGGGGCAGCCGGTCTTTTCAAACCACAGCTTGGCCACGCTGCTTTGCACCGCGGTGCCGCCGCCCAATGAGATGCGCAGGTGGCTCCAGTCCACCGTGTTGAAGTCGGGGTGATTGGCCAGACCGTTGAACAAAGTGTTGACCGCTGGAAAGCTGTGGATGGTGTGCTTGCGCAGCTCCTGCAGCACGGCGGGAATATCGCGCGGGTTGGGGATGAGAATCAATTTCCCCCCCATGCGCATATTGAGCATCATGCCGATGGTGAAGGCAAAGATGTGGTACAGCGGCAAAGCACAAACGCTCGTGGGCTGTTCTGCCGCGGGCAAGCCTTGCATGGCGGGCTGGTTCCAGGCCTCCGACTGCAGGACATTGGCGATCAAATTGCGGTGCAGCAGTACCGCGCCTTTGGAGACACCCGTGGTGCCGCCGGTGTACTGCAGCACGGCCAAGTCATCGGCGTGAAGCTGCGGTCTCGTAAATGCGGATTTGCTGCCCTTGGCCACCGCCGAATTGAAGCGCACAGCGTCTGGCAGGTCATACGCCGGCACCAGTTTTTTGCGGGACCGCACCACGTAATTGACCAAGGCGCCTTTGATCAAACCCAATTGATCGCCCATGGCGCACAGCACAATGTGCTTGATCGGCGTTGCAGGCAGGCACTTTTGCAAAGTGGCTGCGAAGTTTTCAAGAATAAAAATCGCCTTGGCACCTGCGTCTTTGAGCTGGTGCTCCAGCTCACGGGCGGTGTAGAGCGGGTTGACGTTCACCACCACATAGCCGGCGCGCAAAATCGCTGCGACCGCCACCGGGTACTGGGGCACATTGGGCATCATGATGGCGACACGGTCGCCCTTGTTCAGTCCCAGGCTTTGCAAATACGCTGCAACACTGAGGCTCAGGCGATCGGTCTGCGCAAAGCTGATGTCCACACCCATGAAGCTGTAAGCCGTGCGATCCGCGTAATTCGCAAACGCTTCTTCCATCAACACCACCAGCGAGCGGTAGGCGCTCGGATCCACCTCCTGGGCCATGCCAGGCGGATAGGCGCCAAGCCAAGCACGCGTGGTCATGGCGTGGCCTCCTCGAATTGGCGTGGTGTTATTCGCACGGTGTATCGCGCTGGGGGACGTTATTCAATCGCCTTGACCATGTCTTCAACGACTTTTTTGGCATCGCCAAACACCATCATGGTCTTGTCCAGGTAGAACAGCTCGTTGTCCAAACCGGCATAGCCTGCCGCCATAGAGCGCTTGTTGACGATGATGGTTTTCGCCTTGTAGGCCTCCAAGATCGGCATGCCGTAGATGGCGCTGCCTTTGGTGTGCGCAGCGGGGTTCACCACGTCGTTGGCGCCCAGAATGATGGCCACGTCGGCCTGGCCAAACTCGCCGTTGATGTCTTCCATTTCGAACACCTGGTCGTAAGGCACTTCGGCCTCGGCGAGCAAGACGTTCATGTGGCCGGGCATGCGACCGGCGACCGGATGGATGGCGTATTTCACCGTGATCCCTTTGGCGGTCAGCTTGGCCGCCAGTTCTTTCACCGCATGCTGCGCGCGTGCCACGGCCAAGCCGTAGCCCGGCACGATGATCACGGTTTCTGCATTGCCCAGCACAAAGGCGGCATCGTCCGCGCTACCGCTCTTGACGGGGCGTTGTTGGGCCGCCGCGCCGGATGCGACCGCGGTATCACCACCAAAGCCGCCCAGAATCACATTGAAGAAAGAGCGGTTCATGGCCTTGCACATGATGTAGCTCAGAATCGCGCCGCTGGAGCCCACCAAAGAGCCGGCAATGATCAGCATGCTGTTGTTCAGGCTAAAGCCGATGCCCGCAGCCGCCCAGCCCGAATAGCTGTTGAGCATGGACACCACCACCGGCATGTCAGCTCCGCCAATCGGGATGATGATGAGCACGCCCATCACAAAGGCCAAGGCCAGCATGGCAAAAAACGCCCACCAGGCACCATTGGCCATAAAGCACAGGCCCAAACCCAATGTGGTCAGGCCCAGCACCAAATTAAGCTTGTGCTGGCCTGCAAACTGCACCGGCGCGCCTTGGAACAGGCGGAATTTGTATTTGCCCGACAGCTTGCCAAAGGCAATGACTGAACCGCTGAAGGTGATGGCGCCAATGGCTGCGCCCAGGAACAATTCCAAACGGTTGCCCATGGGAATTTCCGCACCTTTTTCCAGCCCGTGCAAGAGTGCGTTGGGTTCCGCCACTGCAGCCACCGCAATAAACACCGCTGCCAGACCGATCATGCTGTGCATAAAGGCCACCAGCTCGGGCATTTTGGTCATCTCCACGCGCTGGGCCATGACGGTTCCCACCGTGCCACCGACGACCAATGCAGCCAAGACCCAACCCAGACCCGTAAAGCCGTCCTGCCCCATGTGGGTGGCCAGTTTGTAAATCAATGCGGCCGTCGTGACCGCAGCCACCGTCATACCGATCATGCCGAACACATTGCCACGGATGGACGTGGTGGGGTGCGACAGGCCTTTGAGCGCCTGAATAAAACAGACGCTGGCAAACAAATACAGAAGAGTGACGAGGTTCAGGCTCATTGCGCACCCTCCTTAGCGGCGACTTTTTTCTCTTTTTTCTTGAACATTTCCAGCATGCGCCGCGTGACCATGAAGCCACCAAACACATTGACCGCCGCCAACGCTACCGCCAGCACGCCCATGGTTTTACCCAGCGGGGTCTCGGTCAGCGCAGCCGCCAGCATGGCGCCCACGATCACAATGGCCGAAATCGCATTGGTCACCGCCATCAGCGGCGTGTGCAATGCGGGTGTGACCGTCCACACCACGTGGTAACCCACGTAAATGGCGAGCACAAAAATAATGAGATTGAGAATGGTGGGGGAGACAACTTCCATTTTTTTTCCTATTGAATGGGGGTCAGATTCCAATTTGTGGGCGGCGCCTGCGGGCTTATTTGCGCTTGACCTCACCGCCCTGCGTCATCAAGCAGGCGGCCACGATGTCATCTTCCATGTCCACATGGAACTGGCCCTCTTTGTTCAGCACCAGCTTCAAGAAGTCCAGCACGTTGCGCGCGTACAAGGCCGAAGCGTCGGCTGCGACCAACGCCGCCAAATTGGTTTCACCCACCAGCGTCACGCCATGCTTCACCACGGTTTTGCCAGCTTCGGTCAGCACGCAATTGCCGCCGATGCCGTCGGCCGCCTTGCCGGCGGCGATATCCACAATCACCGAGCCTGGTTTCATGCTCTTGACCATGTCTTCGGTGACCAGCACCGGCGCAGCGCGCCCGGGAATGAGCGCCGTGGAAATAACCACATCGGCCAGCGCCACGCGTTTGGCGACTTCGGTTTTTTGGCGATCGAGCCAACTTTGCGGCATGGGGCGGGCATAGCCGCCCACGCCCACAGCCGCTTCTTGTTCTTCCGGCGTGTCGTAGGAGACGTCAATGAACTTGGCGCCCAGGGACTCCACTTGCTCTTTCACACTGGGGCGCACGTCCGACGCTTCGATCACCGCGCCCAGGCGTTTTGCGGTGGCAATGGCCTGCAAGCCCGCCACACCGACGCCCAAAATGACGACGCGCGCCGCTTTGACCGTACCCGCAGCCGTCATCAGCATGGGGAAGAAGCGCTGGTATTTGTCGGCGGCCATCATCACGGCCTTGTAGCCTGCAATATTGGCCTGGCTGGAGAGCACGTCCATGCTCTGCGCGCGGGTGGTGCGCGGGGCCGCCTCCAAAGCGAAACTCGTGAGTCCTGCGCCCGCCATGCGCTTGAGGCCCTCAGCGTCAAAGGGATTGAGCATGCCGACCAGGGCTGCACCGGACTTCATGTGCGCGAGCTCGTCGGCCCGTGGCGCAACGACCTTGAGAACCATATCGCTTCCCAGCGCGGCGGAGGCATCGCAAATGTGCGCCCCGGCCGCCACGTAGGCGTCATCGGTAACGCTGGCAGGTGCACCGGCACCTGCCTGTATTTGCACTGTGTGGCCTTGGGCCACCAATTTTTTCACCGTTTCGGGGGTCACGGCAACACGGGTCTCGCCCGCAACCGTCTCGGCCGGTACGCCAATTTGCATGGAATCACTCCTGAGGAGAAGAAAGTAAGTCTTGCGCTAAGCTTACATTATCTTTTACCCGCACCGCAGCGTGAATACCCGTGCCGTACCTCAGGCAGGGCGCCGCCCTCAGGACCCCGGAGCTTTGGGCAGTGCCAGTTCTAGCGTGGTCGGCCCTTGCGGCGTTGCACCAATTTTGGCGCCACGGGCCGATACCGATTGCAACACCAAGCCCTCGCCCAGTGCCGACCCCGCCATGTAGACCTTGGGTGCGGCGCTGCCAACCACCAGCAAGGCATAGCCTTTCCCCAGCGGGCCCGCAACCACCCCCAGCAACTGGTATTGGGCGCTGGGCACCGCCGGTGCGTTGGCGGGCGCTACGAGATTGCCGCCCAAAGCGCGCGCCAACTCTTTGGCATCGGGTCCATCGACCTTGAAATGGACCGGTGCCCCCTGCACGTGCTGATTGGAAAGACCCGTTATGCCCAGAACCCAATACACGGCACTTGCAGCGGCCAACAGGGCCACTGAAAAGGTCAGCGCGTAAAGACCCCAAGAGCGGGAGTGAGGTGTGAGCATGGGCTCATTATGCGGGAACTCGCAGCGCAATAGCCTCATACTGTAAGCCCCACAGGACGCAACAAGCCCCCCCATTTATCGCCGCGCAGTTAAGATTGAATGCGCTTTCAAACCCAAGCTAACGCGCCCCTTCCATCCACTGAACGCGTATGAACAAGCCAAATACCCCTGATGCAGCAGCCGCTCCGGCCCTTCCCAAGGCGCCGGTCACACTTCAGATGGTTGCGGAACTTGCCGGCGTGTCCCCCAGCACCGTGTCACGCATTTTGAATGGCACCGCGGTGGTGAGTGGTGCCAAGCGCCAGGCGGTCCTTGAAGCAACCAAGACGCTGGGTTTTGTCCCCAACCCGCTGGCCCGCGGCTTGGCGGGCGGCAAGACGTTCAGTATCGGAGTCGTCACCCAAGCCATTGACAGCCCTTTTTACGGTGCGGCGCTGCGCGGCATCGAGGACGAATTGGACCCCATGGGTTACAGCCCGCTGTTCATGAGCGCGCACTGGAATCCCACGGCCGAGGCCCGCTGCCTTGAATTGCTGCAGGCGCGGCGGGTTGACGGCATTGTGGTGTTGATGCCGCGTTTGTCGGATTCGGCTCTGCTGCACTGCGCGCAATCCCTCCCCGTGGTGGTCACAGGCAGGGAGCTCCGAGGCGATCGACTGTATTCGCTCAATTTTGATAATTTTGCAGGCGCATTTCGCGCCACGGAACACTTACTGGCTTTGGGCCACCGGCACATTGCCTTCATTACCGGTGACGAGGAGCACCCGGACGCGGCAGAACGCCACCAGGGCTACCGTGCCGCGCTACAGGCTGCGGGCGTCCCCTACGACCCGCGCTTGGTGGTGCCGGGGATGTACCACGAGCTCAGTGGGCTGGACGCCGTCAACCGCCTGATTGCGCACGGCTCGCCCTTTACCGCGATATTTGCCGCCAATGACCAAATGGCCGCGGGCGCCGCACTGGGCTTGTACCAACACGGCTTGCGGGTGCCAGACGACGTGTCCCTGGTGGGCTTTGACGACCTTCCCAACTCGGTCTATTCGAGCCCGCCCTTGAGCACCATTCATCAACCCGCCTACGAGCTAGGTCGCTTGGCCGCGGCTTCCGTATTGCAGCTCATTGCCGGCACGCAACCCACCGCCCAGCTCCCGCGGCCGGAATTGCTGGTGCGCGCATCGAGCTCTGTCGCACGCACACTGTAGAAGCTGGGGAATACCCTAGCTTGCATGCGACATAACGCTTCCTATAATTTGTTGAAAGCGCTTTCAAGGCGTTTCCTGTCAATTGTGGTCGCGGTGGCGGCCGGCCCCTCACCTAAAGGACTTTCAACATGGCACACACTCCACTTCCAGCTCGCTTGGCCCTGACTCTGATGTTGGCCGGTAGCGCTTTTTTCAGCGCGCAGGCACAGCAAACGCTGACCATTGCCGCATTTCCTGCAGTGGACGAGATTGCGAAGGCTGCCATTCCCGCTTGGAAAAAGAAACATCCGGACGTTGAAATCAAAATCACAAGCCGTGCCTATGCCGACCACCACACGGCCATGACCACGGCACTGTCGACTTCGTCCAATCTGCCCGACGTGATGGTGGTGGAGTACGGCTACGTCGGCCGATTCGCTGAGGGCGGCGGCTTGGAAGATCTTGGCGGCGCGCCCTACAACATGAAAGCCCAACAGGCCCGCTTTGTGCCGTTTGCGTGGCGCCAGGGAACCTCCAGCGCGGGTGCACAGGTCGCGATTCCCGCCGACATTGGCCCTGGCACCCTGCTGTACCGCACCGACGTGTTGAAAAAGGCGGGCGTCACCGAGACCGAACTTACCCAGTCCTGGGATTCCTATGTCGCCGCTGGCGCAAAGATCAAAGCAGCCACAGGCGCCTACCTCGTGGCGCATGCACGCGATATCAAAGACATCGTGATCCGCTCCAATTTGCAGAATGGCGACGGCCTGTACATCGACAAATCGGGCAAGGTGTTGGTGGACTCCCCCCGTTTTGTCCGGGCCTTTGAGTTGGCCAAAAAGGTTCGCGATCAAAAGCTTGACGGCAAAATCGGCGCTTGGTCAAACGAATGGTCTGAAGGGTTCAAACGTGGAACCATTTCTACCCAAATGTCTGGCGCGTGGCTGGCAGGCCACTTGAGCAACTGGCTGGCACCCGACACCAAAGGCCAATGGCGCGCTGCGCAGTTGCCTGAAAAAGCATGGGCCTCCTGGGGTGGAAGTTTTTACAGCATTCCCAAGGGCGCACAAAACAAGGCATTGGCGGCAGAGTTCATCAGCATGATGACCACCACGCCCGAGCTGCAATTGGCCGCATTCAAGTCGCAGGACGCGTTTCCCGCACTGCTGGAAACCCATGGCGATGCCTTCTTTGACCAGCCGATCGACTTTCTCGCAGGTCAAAAAGCGCGCGTCCTGTGGCGTGAGGCCGCCCGCAAAATCTCTGCGGTGGACGTGCACAAACTGGATCCGATTGCCGACGAAATTGTGAACAATGAGCTCGACAAAGTGCTGGACCAGGGCAAGGACATTCGCACGGCCCTGGCTGACGCCAAAGCACTGATCGAACGCCGCGTGAAACGCTAAGCCCGCCACGTTTGCAATTCCAATCACGGCCTGCGCCCGCTCACAGCATGCTTCCCCGTCTGTCACCCACCGTGGTGCCGTATGTGCTGCTGAGCCCGTTTGTGGTGCTGTTTTTGGTGTTCGGCGTGTTTCCGCTGGGGTTTTCTTTCTTTCTGGCGTTTCAGAGTTGGGAGCCGACCTCCGGTCTGGCTTCCATGAAGTTTGTCGGTCTGGATAACTTTGCGTTTGCCATTACCGACGAGTGGTTCTGGAAGTCTCTTAAAAACACCGCGTGGCTGGCCATCGCATCGGGCGTGCCGCAACATGTGGTTGCGATTCCGCTGGCGTATTTCATCCACAGCTCCTTCAAGCGCACGCGCAACAGTGTGGTGGGCGCCTACTTTTTGCCCTACATCACGAGCACCGTCGCCATTGCCATGATGTTCAGCACCCTGTTTTCTACCGACTTTGGCTTGATCAATGTCGGCTTGAACGCATTGCACGCGGTGCCAGGCTTAGGGTGGTTGGCGCCGGCCACCTCCATCGACTGGCTGGGTCGTGCCGACAATGTGAAACCGGCCATCGCGCTGGTGGTCTTTTGGCGTTACGTGGGTTTCAACACGGTGCTGTACCTGGCGGCATTGCAAACGATCCCCGCCGACATATATGAGGCCGCCACCATGGACGGCGCCGGGCGTTGGCAGCAGTTTTGGTTCATCACGCTGCCCAGCCTGCAACCCATGATTTATTTCGGCGTCACCCTGAGCGTGATCGGTGGTCTGCAGCTGTTTGAAGAACCTTTCATCCTCACCGGTGGCAAGGGAGGCAGTGACCAAGCTGGCATGACCACCGCCATGTACATGTACCGCACTGCCTTCGAATTCAATGACTTTGGCGGGGCCAGTGCATTGTCTTGGTTGCTCTTCGTTTTTGTGGCCTTGCTGACCTGGCTGACCAACCGCGCCTTCAAACCGCGCGCAGGCACCCGCTGAACCGCCATGGCCATCCAAACCGATCGACTGGCTCCGCGCGCGGCTTACCTGATGGTGGCACTGGGTGCTGTGGTCATGTTGCTGCCCTTTTATTTCATGTTCGTGTTTGCCAGCCATTCACGCACCGAAATCTTCAATCTGCCGCCACCTTTGTTTTTTGGCTCCGACTTTCTTCGCAACCTGGACATCCTGACGGCCAAGATTCCGTTTTGGCGCAGCCTGGGTTGGAGCCTGTACGTGGCCCTGGCGTCCACAGGCCTGACCTTGTTGTTTTGCTCAATGGGCGGCTACGCGTTTGCCATGTTCGAGTTCCGGTTCAAACAGCCTTTGTTCTTGCTGGTGATGGGCACCATGCTGCTGCCCTCGTTTCTGGGCATGATTCCCAGCTTCATGATCATGGACGCCTTCGGCTGGATCGACCAACCGCGCGCGCTCTACATACCGGGTGCCGCCAGCGCTTTCGGCATTTTCATGATGCGCCAGTTCATCACCAGTTCCATACCGCGCGACCTGATTGAAGCGGCCCGTATGGACGGCTGCGGCGAAATGGGCATTTATTGGCGCATCGTGCTGCCCTTGCTCAAACCCGCCATGGGAACGCTGGGACTGATCACTTTCATTGCCTCGTGGAACAACTTCATCGGGCCGCTGATTGTTATGCGCTCGCCTGAGATGTACACCCTGCCCTTGGCGCTGCGCAGCATGCAAAGCCCTGTCAACACGGAGTGGGGCGCCGTCATGGCCGGCTCCGCCATCGCCACGCTGCCACTGTTAGTTTTGTTTGCGATCTCCTCGCGCCGCCTGATTGACGGACTCACCGCAGGTGCGGTGAAGTAGTTGCCCGTCGGCGCCCTCCCCCTTTTTTTATTCAGTACTTTTCCCATGTCTTCCCATCACCACCCAGACAGTTTTCCGGATGACTTCGTGTGGGGCGTTGCCACCAGTGCATTCCAAATCGAAGGCGCCAGCGCCGCCGACGGCAAAGGGCCTTCCATATGGGACACTTTCTGCAAAGTGCCTGGCGTCATCGCAGACGGCAGTGATGGAACAGTGGCTTGTGAACACTACCAGCGCTGCGAGCAAGACCTGGACATGATCGCCAAGCTCGGTGTGAACGCCTACCGGTTCTCGACGAGTTGGCCGCGTGTGCAAGCCGCAGGATCGGGCGCATGGAATGACAAAGGGCTGGATTTTTACGAGCGACTGGTCGACGGCTTGTTGGCGCGTGGCATTGCCCCCTACCTCACGCTCAACCATTGGGACTTGCCGCAAGCCTTGCAGGAACAAGGCGGCTGGGCCAACCGCGACACGGTGCATCGGTTTGTGGATTACGCGCTGGGCATGCATGCCCGCTTGGGCGACCGTGTGGCATCCATTGCCACACACAACGAGCCCTGGGTCATGTCCATGCTCGGCCACGAGACCGGCATATTTGCCCCAGGCATCAAAAGCCGCGCCACGGCCATGCAAGTGGCTCACCACCTGATGCTCAGCCATGGCATGGCGCTGCGTGCACTGCGCGACGCCGGATGCCAAGCCAGCCTGGGCATCGTGCTCAATCTGTCGCCGATCGAGCCCGCGACTGACTCGGATGCTGACCGCGCCAAAGCCCGCTTGGAAGACGGGCGCTTGGTGCGCTGGTACATGGATCCGCTCTTCACAGGCAGCTACCCCTCGGATGTGGTGGAGCACCTGGACCATGACGCCCCCGCTGTGTTGCCGGGCGACATGGACATCATCCGCACGCCCATGAACTTCCTGGGCATCAACTACTACTCCCGTTCGGTAGCCAGCGCTGGTGCGCCCTGGGATGTGCATAAAAGTGGCCTGGAGATCACCGAAATGGACTGGGAGGTTTATCCCCAAGGCCTGACTGCGCTGCTGCTGCGTCTGCACCAAGACTATCCCGTGCCACCGATGTTCATCACCGAAAACGGTGGCGCGTTTAAAGACCCAGTGGTCCAAGGGCAGGTGCACGATGCGGATCGCACGCGCTACCTGCAACAGCACATTCAAGCGGTGGCGGATGCGATGCGCCAAGGCGTCAACATGGGCGGCTACATGGTGTGGAGCCTGATGGACAACTTTGAGTGGGCATCAGGCTATGCCAAGCGCTTTGGAATTGTGCATGTGGATTACACGACCCAAAAGCGCACGTTCAAAGACAGTGCACTGTGGTACCAAGAGTTTTTGGCGCGGCAGACAACGTCCCGCCTGGCCGATGTTGCCTGAGCCGGCATTCAATCAAGGACACACCCCATGGGAACGGTAACACTGCGCGGCATTCACAAAAGCTACGCCAGCCAAGAAGTCATCCGCGGAATCGACATTGAAGCCCAGGACGGCGAATTTCTGGTGTTTGTCGGCCCTTCGGGTTGCGGCAAGTCGACCACGCTGCGCATGATTGCGGGGCTCGAAAGCATCTCGGCAGGAGAACTGCTGATCGACGGTGTGCGCTCCAATGATGTGCGTCCGGCAGACCGGGGCGCGGCCATGGTGTTTCAAAGTTACGCCCTGTATCCCCACATGACGGTGGAGGAGAACATGGGCTTTGCACTGAAGATGGCAGGCGTGTCCAAAGAGCAGCGGACACAGCAGGTGGCGCAGGCAGCGCAGACCTTGCGCATGAGCGAGTTGCTGGGGCGCTTTCCCAAAGAGCTTTCCGGCGGCCAGCGCCAGCGGGTGGCGATCGGACGCGCCATTGTGCGCAAGCCCAAGGTATTTCTGTTTGATGAGCCCTTGTCCAATCTGGACGCAGCCTTGCGGGTGGACATGCGCGTCGAGCTCGCCCGCCTGCACAAAGAGCTGGGCACGACCATGATCTACGTGACCCACGACCAGGTGGAGGCCATGACGCTGGGCAACCGCATTGCGGTCTTCAACCAGGGGCGCATTGAACAAGTGGGCGCACCGCTGGAGCTCTACAACCGCCCTGCCAACACCTTTGTAGCCACGTTTATTGGCGCCCCCAAAATCAACCTGATTCCCCACCCCGATGCGGCAGCCAGTGCAGCCCATCGTGCCCTGTGGCAAACACTGGGCGGCGAGTCGCTGGTGAATGCACGCCAGTTGGGCCTGCGTCCAGAACATGTGCAAGTGGGTACTTCGGGGGCAGGCGTTGCAGCCACCATCGCGCTGGCCGAGCACTTGGGCGACGCCTCGATCCTGCACCTTCGGGTGGAAGGCTTGGCAGAGCTGCTCAAAGCCAAAGTCAGCGCCGAACACAGCCACTACCACGCGGGGCAAACCGTGCTGCTGCAAGCAGACCGGTCTTGGGTGCTGGGATTTGACGCTGCGGGCCAGCGCCTTTAAGCGCTCTTTAGGTAGGTCGCAATGGCCCTTGCGGGCAGGGTGCTTGCATATTGCAGGCTTCCCACACGCAGCGTGAAATCCACCGCAGACTCGCTTCGGTTGAGTGCCACCACAGCCAAAGAACCATCGGTATTCAAAAACGCGGTGCACTCCAACACCTCCAGCGTGGCAGCACACAAAACGCGGCGGGCCCCTGGGCGTATGAAGCGCGAGAAGTGCCCCAAGTAGGCGAAGGAATTTTGGTACAGCAGCGTGTCGTGCTGCACATCAGCCATCACCGGGGCGCTGCACAGATTGCCCACGTGGTTAGGGCCACCGGTGTGGTCCAGCAGCAAGTTCCAATCGATCCAGCCCACCGTCCAGTGGTTCAGGTCCTGGAGCATGGAGCGCGCATAGCGTTCGCCCAGTTCCCACTCCCCCAGGTGCGGGCCACCCTCCTGGCAGCCTTCGGTAAACAGAAGTTGCTTGTCCGGCCAGGCATCGTGCAGCATTTGCACGTGGTCAAAATGATCGCCGCAGTACCAATGAAAGCCCGCACCCCACACGTATTTCGCGGCTTGCGGGTCGCTGTAGACCAGATCGGCACGCTCGACCAGGCGATCGCGGTTGTGGTCCCACACAACGATCTTGATGTGGCCTAAGCCTGCCTGGTGCAGCGCCGGCCCCAAGTGGTCGCGCACGAAATCGCGCTCTTCTTCGGCGGTGTAGATGCAGCTGTCCCAGCGCTGCACCGCTTCGGGCTCGTTTTGCACCGAGACGCCCCACACTGGCACGCCCTCGGCTTCGTAGGCTTGGATGAACTTCACATAGCAGCGCGCCCACGCATCGCAGTACTGCGGCAGCAAATGCCCCCCGTCATTCATGGTGCCGTTGCTCTTCATCCAGGCCGGCGGGCTCCAAGGGGACACCAGCAGCTGCAAGGTTCGCCCCGCCGTTTTTTGTGCGGCCTGGATCATGGGCAGCAAGGCCTGTTGATCGCGTTGGATAGTGAAGCTGCTGAGGTCGATGTCACCTGCCTGTTCAACATGCGCATAGTTGCCCATGGCGAAGTCGCAGCTGTTCATGTGCACCCGGCAAAAGGTGTAGCCGTGCCCCAAGTGAGGGTCAAAATAGGCCTGCAGCAGCTCGGTTTGGCGCGCGGGGCTGAGTTGTTGCCAAGTCACGGCAGCCGCTTCGGTGAACGCGCCGCCAAAACCCTCTAAGGACTGGAAAGTCTTGGAAGGGTTGACGTAGAGGCTTGCGCCAGGCGCGTGATCGGCTGTTGCCAGCGGATTCAAAGTGCAGTGAGCCAGGTAAAGGCTAGCTCCCCGCGTGGTCAGGTATTGCTGAAGCATCAGGGCTCCGGTAATAGCCTTATTTCGACCAAAAAATCGCGTCAAGTTTTATAGGAGTAACTTGTGTGGTGTTGCCAGTCACCCCATAGCGATCAGCGATCACAAACAGACTCGGAATCTGGCGCATGTTCAACGCTGCAGTATTGGGCATACCATAGGCTGGGGCGCCGTGCGACACGATCACCGAAATAGGAATCGATACATCGTGCCAAGCTCCGTCGTTCACATAGCCATATTGACCCGATGAAATTGGAACATAAACGTCGTAGCCCGTGTTCATGACCGAACTGCCCGTGTAAAAACCAATTTCAAGTTTGCCCGCATAGGTCGTCTTGATGCTGAAATTCAACCGGCCAGAGGGAACATTGAAGTTAGATAAATCCTCGGTACCGTTTGGCATATCGAGGATCAAACCCCATCCCCAAACTTCTGGCGATGGCGTAATGGTGATGCCATTGCCCTGGTCCGAAGGCGCTGCCGCACCCGCACTTTGTGGGTAGCTCGCAGTCGTTCCGTTCCATGCGTCAAACCGGGGGGTCTCAAAAGGACGCGCCTCGCCTTGCGTGACAGTGTCAGCGTAGGCGGTATAACGATTCTCAGTCACCGCACCGCGGCTAGTCGGTGCGATGTAATGCAGCGCTTGAGCGTCTGTGCAGCTGCTGGTCTCAGGTGTAATTAGGGGGTACAAGTCCTTGATCACGCAGCGCGGAGTTCGAGCGACGTTAAACAGACCCCACCCGTCATCCGCGCCTTTCCAGGGCTCGTCAAACGCTTCGAAATAAATGATGGACTTAGGCGCCCCTGGACTAGCCGCCCATGCGGTCAGGCGTTCGTAGTACATACGTTGGTTGGCGGGGCTGGCACGGTAGGTTTCTCCGTTCGTGATAGTCGCTTTCCAACCTGTTTCACCCACCACGATGGGCAAGTTGGAAAAGCCCCGCGCTTCCAGATTGGCGCGGACTGCGTTTACATCTGCCTTGGCTTTGGCAATTGCGCCATCCATCATGGCGACGGCCGTAGACTGCCGCCAGTCCCAGGTGTTGTAAAGCGAGTCCGCCAGCGGATAAGTATGCACCGACACAAAGTCAACGGCATTCAAAATCGGTTTTGGGTCATTGGGCTCAGTGTTGATGCCCGCAAAGAATGCCCAGTTGTCGTCGGTCGTGACGGGTTGGGTAATTTGATTGCGCACGCTGGTGATGTAGCCAGCCATGATTGCCGTGCTGCTCGGAACAAAGGACCAGCTCACCATCGTCTCATTGCCCACACTGACTGCGGCAACAATGCTCCTGTAGTTGGTGTTGGTTGCAAGTGCAACGGCACGCGCCACTTCAGCCTGGTTCAACGCTCGGTTACTGGCGCGTTGCGCATCGTTCAGGTAGGGGCTGCTCTCGCTGACGATGTAGGCTCCCAACATAACCTTGATGTCTAGGCTCGGATGGGCAGCAAGCTGGCGCAAGACGCGGTCCGCCACATTGTTAGAGCTGTCAAACAGGCGGATCAATTTAAAGCCCCCATCCGAGAGGAGCTGCAAATCTTGCAAAACGTTGGCGTCGGTGAGTGGTTCAGTATCCCGATTGCCGGTGCGGAAAGGCGAGTACGAGGCGGCTTTTCGGGTGTTGAAGTCGGCGCTCAACGCGCGCGGCGCAACGCCGGTCGAAGGCACAACGCCCCCGCCGCCACATGCCACCAGGGCGGCCGTTGCGCATGTGAGCAGTACGCTGCTCATCCATAAAGTTAGGTTCTTCTGCATGATGAATTTTTTTTCGTAAATGGGGGTTTTGGGCAGGGGCAGCTTCGCTTCTTTAAAAGGTATAGACGGCACCGATGCCAACCCAATTTCCATCTTGTGTGACGCGGGAATCCACATTCCAAAACGCATTGTTTCCGGGCATGGACACGGGCGATAACCCTAGGCGCCCAAAATGCACCATGCCAGCCCAACCATAGAACTGAATACCTTGGCCATAGTCATAGTTCAGGCCCAAATTGCCAACCGTGGCGTCATTGCTTTGACCGCGCTCTAGAGGATTAGAAGTGCTGGCTTTGCCCAGATACACCAGACCTGAATAAACCGTCCATGGACCGGTTCGGTAACGCAAGCCCGCCATTAAGTCTGTGGAAGTGGCCGCATAGCCGGGGTTGGCCACTCCATCGACGGTGGCGTTCCAGTTGACGTTGAACATATTGTTCCAAAGACCTGCGGCGCCAGATGTGAGTTGCACCGCGTTTGAACCGCTCCAACGGTTGCCCCGGATACCGCCGGAAACCTCAATCTGCGATGTCAACTGGTAACGCGCCATCACCATGGCGATACTTTGGCCTGAACCACCGAGTTTGGCGTCATACTCCGCTGAATCAGTGAGACCCGAGAAGGGCCCATGCGCCCATGCCATTGGCTTGCCATTGCGGCTGTCTTGGTACACCGCGTCTAAAACAAAATCACCCTGGTGGTACTGGGCATAAAACTCCACAAGCCAGGGTTTGTTAATTTTGAAGTTGGTGTTTCCTTGGTCGTAGGTGGCTTCGAGCACCAAGTCGCCGTTCAACGCATCCAAGGGTCGGGACGTTAACCGCACAGAATTGCCCAACATGCCATAACCCGCGCCACTGGAACCCCATTCCTGCGACATACCGATGTTGGTACCGTAAGGATAGTCGGCCACGCTCCAGCCTCTGCTGGTCATGCTACCGATGGCAATGCGCCCATAGTCTTCGTGGCTGATGGCCACATTTTTTTCATACCAAATATTGGGATCAAACGCCATGTCCAGCATGCCGTCGCGCCAGCGCTGGCTCAGCAAACCGGTCACGGTGTAACCACCGCCCAAGTTTTGCTTAGCACTCAGCCAGGGCTGGAACATGGTGAGCGTCGTGCCGGTGGTTTGGTAGGGACGACCCGCAACCAGCTCGTCAGCCCAGATGCGTTGCTTGTCCTCGCTTGGAAAGCGCGCGCAGTTGTCACAATGGTTGCTGCCTTGGGTGGCTTCAACCTTGGCAAAACCAGTCAGAGTGAACATGCCGTCGGGGCCAAAATCAACGGCGTGCGCCAAGGACGCACTCATAAGCAATGCGGCCACGGTGCCAGCCTTGCGGATGGATTGACCTGTCATTTGAAAAGGGGTTTGAAGTCGCATATTGACACTCGATCTTGAAGATGCGTGAAAGCGCTTTCACGCGGTACCCGATCATGGTTCCTTTTCCATCAACCCGTCTTACGGGTTTACCCGTGTTTTTTGGTAAATACAACAGCACCTAAGGTGCGCACCATCCTGAAAGCCAGTAATGGAATACCCTAGTCCTATTATTTTGAAAGCGCTTTCATAATCAAGGTCTGAATTTCACCTTGCGCTAGGAAATGGCCATGTCTTTGTTTCGCAGCATTTGTTTGGGCGGGTTGTGCGTCTTGGGCGCCTTGTCGGGCCTGTTGGCACAGCCGGTGCAGTTGGGCGCAGGTGCTTACGTACTGACTCCCAAAGCAGGCGACCGGCTCGTACCCGCAGCGCCCTACCGCACCGCCGCTATGCTGCAACAGGCAGCACCCACCAACCAATGGTACTCGGCGCTGATTTTCAGTGCCAAACCCGAGGTGTTGTTTGCCCACCCACTCACCGTGCAGGCAAACAAAGTGGGGCTGGAAATTGCACTGCCCAACAAAAGCGTGGTGCCGACCGAGCGGCGCGATGTGGAAATCCACTACCCCCACAGTGACCCTCTGCTGGTCTCGCCGACAGCCTTTTCGGCCGGCCAGCCCAAGCTGGCCAAGACGGGCGACTGGTCCATTGACATCGCTTGGGGCGAGGGCTCCAGCCAAATGACAGCGACCGTAGCCCATGGCAGCCCCTATGTTCACTTTCTGCTGTCACAAGGCGATCTGCGGCTCCAGCTTCCCACCGTATCACCGCGCATTGCTGCGACAGACCCTCGCGTGCTGGCCCTGAACGTCAAAGGCAAAACTTACGCGCTGTTCGGCCCGACGGGCGTACGTTGGGAGGCCATCTCTCCCACCGAGTGGATAGGACACTTGCCCGCTGGCAAAGGCTATGCGTCTGCCGCCGCACTGCCGGACTCCAACGCAGATACGCTGGGCCTGTTCACCCGCCACGCCTATGCCTTTTTGCAAGACACGCGGGTGGAGTGGAAGTTCGACGAAGCGCGATCGCTGCTTACCAACACCTATACCGCCACCACCCGTGTCATGGAAGGCGAGCAATCCACGCCGTTGCTGGGTCTGTACCCACACCAGTGGTTCAACAACGCCACGGTGGCAGATCGCCTAGGGCCCGACTACGATACCTTGCGCGGCAAAATCCGGCTGTTGCCCAGCAACAACTTTCAAACGACCAAGACCTACAAGGGCTTTGTGCCGTACTGGCCGGGCATCGCCGAGGGCTCCCGAATTGCCGAGCTGCGCGAGCTGCTCAAAAACGACCAGCGCAATGCGCGTCGCATGATGCTTGAAATCGGCACGGGTCCCTATTGGCAAGGCAAGGGTCTCCAGCGCATTAGCAAGCTGATGGACGTGGTAGAGCAGCAAGGCGATCTGGAAGGCCGCGACCAGTTGCTCAAATTGCTCAAAAGCCGGGTGGAACAGTGGTTTGCCGGTGACAACGCAAAAACCTACTTCCACTACGACAAGGCGCTGGGCACAGTGGCGGGATACCCCGAGGAGTATTTCAGCGTCGAGCAGATGAACGACCACCACTTCCACTATGGCTATTGGATTCGTGCAATGGCCGAGATCGCGCTACGCGACCCCCATTGGGCGTCCAAGGCACAATGGGGTGGCATGGTGGACTTGCTGGTAGCCGACATTGCCACGTCTAAGCGCGGCGGCGCAGACTACCCGTTTGTGCGCAACTTTGACCATTACGAGGGCCACTCGTGGGCTTCGGGCATTGGCCTGGGGCCATTTGGCAACAACCAGGAGTCCTCCTCAGAGGCTATCAACGCTTGGGCGGGGCTAATTTTGTGGGCTCAGGTTAACAATGACAAAGCGCTGCGCGATCTGGGCGTGTACCTTTACACCACCGAGATCGAGGCCATCAACCACTATTGGTTTGACATTCACCACCTGGTGTTCCCGCCCGAATACCAAAACGTCGAAACCAGTATGTTGTTTGGCGGCAAATACGCGCACAACACCTGGTGGATTGACGAGCCTCGCCAGATCAAAGGCATCAACCTGTTGCCCATCACCACCGCGTCCACTTACCTGGCCACAGACCCTGCCTTTGTCAAACGCAGCGTAGCCACCCTCAAGCCCGAGACCGAGGTGTTTTCGTCGCGCGGCAAGACCGCCAAGCCCATCGATATTTGGCAAGACTTATTTGCCAAGTACCTGGGTCTGGCCGACGCCGATGCGGGCCTGGCGAGTTGGGACCGTTGGGGCTCTTTTGAGCTTGGCGACACCCGCAGCCACGCCTTGCACTGGCTGATGAGCTTGCAAAAAATGGGCTCACCTGAATTTGGCGTGACCGCAGACACCACCTTGTACAGCGTCTTCAAGCGCGCCGATGGTCGCAAGACCTACCTGGCCTACAACGCGGGAAAAACACCATTGGAAGTGCACTTTAGCGACGGCAAAACCCTGCAAGTGGCACCCGGCGCTCTGGGGCAAACGCAGTAAGCCCAGAAAACGAGTTCTTTTTTTCCTGGCCGACCTGCGCGCAAGTGCCGCAGTGGATCGCACCTTTTGAAAGCTATCCATGCGTCTTTTGCAATCCACTGTGTGGAGCATGGCGGTGTACTGCGCCTTGTTCGTAACGGCCTGCGGCGGCGGGGCAGGCACCGACCAATACCCACCGCCTATCACCACGCCATCGTCCAGTGACTGGGTCTTAGACTGGAGCGACGAGTTCGATGGGAACGCCCTGAACAGCGCGGTCTGGACCCACGACGTGGGCGCCAGTGGATGGGGCAACAATGAATCGGAGTACTACCAGCCCAATAACGCCGTCGTCAGCGGTGGATACCTGACTATCACCGCCCGCCGCGAAAACGTAGGGGGTGCGCCCTACACGTCGTCGCGCATCCAATCGTCGGGCAAAAAGTCGTTCACCTATGGCCGCTTTGAAATGCGCGCCAAGCTGCCGGGTAGCCAAGGCCTGTGGCCCGCGTTTTGGTTGCTGGGCAACAGCTGCAACTCTTTTCACCTTTACGGTGGCAACACCGACTGGCCCAGCTGCGGCGAGATCGATGCCATGGAAATGATTGGTGGCTTAGCAGATGGCTCGGGGGACTACACCACGCACGGCACCTTGCACTACCTGAACGCCCAAAACATCAACCCCATGCCCAGCTTTGCCTATCGCAATGCGGCCAAGCTCTCCGACGACTTTCACATCTACCGTGTGGACTGGACACCGCAAAGCTTCAGTTGGTCGATTGACGGAGTGACCTATGGCACCAAGCTCATCACTGCCGACATGGAGGCGTTTCACCGGCCCTATTTCCTGCTGCTCAATTTGGCCGTGGGCGGTAACTGGGGGGGCTGGCCCGACGGCACCACGGTGCTCCCCCAAACCTATGTGATCGATTACGTGCGCCACTACACCCGCAACTGGCCTGCGAAGGGCACCGCGCCCGGCCTGCCCTCGGTCTGGCATCTGAGCCAAAACCCGCACCTCAATGCAGCAGCGGGCACTGGCACCGGCGCACAGCCGGTGGTGACCCTGGCAGATAGTTCGCTGTCGTGGTACACGCCCTTGTTGAGCGGCAGTTTGGACGCAGGCGCCTGGTCTGCGTCGATATGGACGCTGTCCAGCGCTGGATCTACCCCGGTGCGGGCCCGCATCTACCGCAGAACAAGCGCGGGCGCGGAAACCCTGTTGGGAGAAACCACCGCCAATCCCGCCACATCGGCCAGCGGCAACCACGCCACGCGCTTTAACTTTGTCAGCGTGCCGGCAATCACCCTGTCCAACGAGACGGTTCGGCTGGAACTCACCAAGCTCAGCGGTCCCAGCCTGAGTCTGGTCGTCAATGGCAACGACTTCGACTCCAACCTGTCCATGCCCTGGAGCGCCGCCGGCACTGTGGGTGCATACCCCAGCGAGGCATCAGCCGCATTTCCCACGTCCTCGGGCAATACCACGCCAGGCACCACCGACCCCGCGCCCGCCACGCTGGGTGTTTATGCAGACCACACTTATGCAGGCACCTGGGCAGGCCTGACCGCGCCACAAAGCTACAACCGCGGCGTGGTGCAAGCCGCGAGCGCCAGCGCCTTCGAGGGCGCCAACAGCCTGAGCTGCACGCTCAGCACCGACGGCAGTGGCTGGCAGTTTGTCGGGGCGGAACGCGACCTGAGCGCCTACCAACATCTGCACTTCATGATCAAAACCAGCAGCAGCGCCCAGTGGGTGCGGGTGCGGCTTGCAGGCACGGGGCCGGTCGGGTGGATTGCGCTCGCAGGCAAGCTGAGTGGATCGACAGACTGGCAAGAAATCGTGGTCCCTTTGAGCGAATTTGGTGTTGCCGCCCAGGGCTTGGTGTCTATCCCCTTCAGCATCGAAGCGGTCGGTGGCACACCCAACTTCAGCGCGCAAATCGACCAGATTTACTTCACCACCAATTGAAGCGCCGAGTGCAGCCGTAGGCCTAGGGAAAACACCGATCGAAATTTAGGGTAAGTCCCTAGCCCGCGCCCTTGAGCAAACACATAAATGGTTTTACCATTCTTTGAAAGCGCTTTCAGACAGTGCTTTTGTTGCCCATTTCATCCAACCCCTAGGAGGCCTTGCCGTGTTCCAACTTCGAAATCTCATCACCCTGTCAGCCTGTGCGCTGGCGACAGCGTCGCTGCTGACAGCTTGCGGTGGGGGCAGTTCCTCTACGCCTCAGTTGACTGCGCAAGCGACGCTGACAGCAGCGGCAGCATCCACCATCTTGGCTACCAGCGCGACGACCACTCTGAGCGCTTCGGGCGGCAGTGGCACTGGCGCGGTGACCTATCAGGTAGCAACTGGATCGGCGAGCTGTACGGTAAGCGGAACCACATTGACCGCGACGTCCACGGCAGGAACCTGTACCGTGACTGCCACCAAGGCGGCGGACTCCACTTATTCCGCCAAGACTTCTGACGCCGTGACAATCACGGTGACTTCGGCTCCAGCTGTCATCAACTTCTCCACGGGATTTGCAGCGAACGCGCGAACCATCGAGGGAGGCAAATTTGGTGGTTACGGCGGTAGCGACCTTGATGGTTGGAATTGCGGAGCACCGGCGTCCTGCGGCGGTGGTGCTGACATCAGCCCCTCGGTCACCGCTGCAAACAGCCGGTACTACTCTTACTACAGCGTGCCTTCGGCAACAGTAGGTCAATACGCCGGGATCTTTGTTCAGGCGCCCGGTGTAACGGACCTCAGCACGAGCGCAAACACCGCTGGTGTGACAGTCACCAATCAAACCACCATTGCCTTCACACTTGGTTCCAATCCTGAATTCTTCAGCAATGCAAACCACAATGTTGGCGTCATGCTTACCTTAGGCAAGTACTATTCAGTCAACAGTGCCGCCTGCAACATAAAGTTGCTCAAGGTGTTGCCACTGACGGCTCAGGCAGACACGGCTTACACAGCTACGCTGAGCACCTTTACCGTGACGCAAGATTGCGGGACAGGTATTTCTACTGCAGCCGCTGCATTCGCCGTTTCACCCGTTTCCCAAGTGGACTTCCAAGCCAACGGAGGTGTAGCTGCGTTGACTCAGGGCGGGCTCACAACAGGTGCCAATTCAACGGTGGTTGATGGATACGGTGGTTACCCCACCACATTGGCAGTCAAAGGCGGAATCACTTTCCAATAAAGTCCCACGCCAATCAAGAAAAAGGGCACTTCGGTGCCCTTTTTTCTGCCTGGATACTGCCACTCCGATCAGGCAGAATGAAAAACTCGTATTCACCCCCGCAGCGTATGTCGCCCAAACACCTTCGCCCCTCCCCCCTCCAACGCGGCTTCACCCTCATCGAGCTGATGGTGGTCTTGCTCATCATCGGCGTGCTGGCCGCGCTCATCGTGCCCAATGTGCTGGACCGGGCAGATGACGCCAAGGTCACCGCCGCTAAAACCGATGTGAGCAATTTGATGCAGGCGCTCAAGCTCTACCGGCTCGACAACAGCCGCTACCCCAGCACCGAGCAGGGTCTGGCGGCGCTGGTGAACAAGCCGACCTCGGAGCCCGTGCCCCCGAACTGGAAAAAGAACCTGGACCAGCTGCCCAAAGACCCTTGGGGCAATCCTTATATGTACCTGAACCCCGGCGTCAAAGGCGAGGTGGACGTGATGTCCCTGGGCGCCGATGGCCAGACCGGCGGCGAGGGCAAAAATGCCGATATTGGCAGCTGGCAGCCCTGAGGGGCGAAGCCGCTGCCCCGGCGCGCAACGCAGCCTGGGCTTTACCCTGCTGGAGTTGCTGGTGGTGGTGGCCATCATTGCCATCGCCTCTGCGGGTGTGGCCTTGACCCTGCGGGACAACACGGCGTCCAACCTGGAGCGCGATGCACAGCGCTTGGCTGCGATGCTGGAATCGGGCCGCGCGCAGTCCCGCATGCTGGGCGTCCCCATCGTCTGGCAAGCGGTGCCAGGCGGCTTTGTGTTGGAGGGCATGAGCCCGCCGCTGCCAAAGCAAAGCTGGCTCAGCACCGACACCACGGTCACTGCGGTGCTCCACCCCGCCCTGCCTGGCATGGGCAATGCGCCCACGCTGACGCTGGGCCCCGAACCCCTGTTGCAGCCCCAGGCTCTGGTGCTGGCCTCGCGCAGCCAACCCACCGTGCGACTGCAAGTCGCCACCGACGGGCTGCGCCCTTTTGCCCTGGTGCCCGCCGAGGCCGCCGCGGGAGCGTCCTCGCCATGACAGGCCAGGCGCTCCGGCCGCAGCGCAGCCAAGGCTTCACCTTGATTGAGGTGCTCGTAGCGTTGGCCATCGTGGGCCTTGCGCTGTTGGCGGGTCTGCGGGCCACCGGCGCACTCACGCTGCATGCCCAGCGCCAAAGCGATGTGTTGCTGGGCCAGCTGTGTGCAGAAAACGCGCTGCACCAACTGCGCCTGAGCCGCCAGATGCCCGGCGTGGGCGAGAGCAGCCGGGAATGCCTGCAAGCCGATCAAACCTTCACCCTGGTGCTCAATGTGCAGCCCACGCCCAACCCCAACTTTGTGCGGGTCGACGCGCTGGTGCGCAACACCACGGAGCCGGTGCTGCGCATCTCGACCATCGTGGGGCGCAACTGATGGCCATGCCGCGCACTGCCATTCGCCGCAAAAACCAGCGCGGTTTTACCTTGGTCGAGCTGCTGGTGGCGCTGGCATTGATGGCGCTGATGGCTGGGCTCTCGTGGCGTGGACTGGACGGCATGGTGGGTGCCAATGCGCGACTGACCGCCCACGCCGAAGACGTGCTGACCCTGCAAACGGGTCTGGCGCAATGGGGGGCCGACTTGGACGCGCTGGCACTGCAGCCCAACACCCCCAGCATTGATTGGGACGGCCGCGCCCTTCGCCTGCTGCGCCGCGACAGCCAGTCGGGTGCCGAGGGCTTGCATGTGGTGGCGTGGTCGCAGCGGCTGATAGGAAGCCGCAGCTACTGGCTGCGCTGGCAGTCGCCGCCCGTGCGCACCCGCACCGAGCTACAGGCCGCCTGGAGCCAGGCCGCCCGCTGGGGCCAGAACCCCAGCGACGAAGACCGGCGCCTGGAGGTTCGAATTGCACCCCTGCTGAACTGGCAAATTTTTTTCTACCGGGGCGGCGCATGGACCAACCCCCTGTCCACGGCAGACGCCAATGCCGCGGCGCCTGCGCCTGCCCCTGCGGCGGCCTCCAGCAGCCCTGGGGCGAGCGCCGCCCCTGCAGGTGCCACGCCCGACGGAGTTCGGTTGCGCCTGACTTTGCCCGCAGACCAGGCCGTGAGCGGTGTGTTGACACGCGACTGGTCCAGTCCTAGCCTGGGTGGTTCGCCATGAGGCGGCAGCTCGCCATGGGTTCAGGCCGCGCGCGCCAGCGCGGCGCCGCCATTTTGTTGGCCATGCTCACGGTGGTGCTGGTGGCCACGCTGGCCTCAGGGGCACTGTGGCAGCAATGGCGCGCGGTGGAGGTGGAATCTGCTGAGCGTGCACGGGCCCAATCAAGCTGGGTGCTCGGCGGCGCGCTGGACTGGGCCCGTCTGATCTTGTCCGAAGACGGCCGCAAAGGCGGCAGCGACCATTTGGGTGAACCTTGGGCCATTCCGCTGGAGCAGGCCCGTTTGTCCACTTTCTTGGCCGCAGACCGCAGCGACGCTCTGGTGGCAGACGCGAGCACCAACGCTTTTTTGTCAGGGCAAATATCTGATTTGCAGGCGCGGCTCAACGTGCGCAATCTGGTGCAAGACGATGGCAAGGTGCACGCACCCACGCTGCGGGTGTGGGAGCGCTTGTTTTCGCAGCTGGGCTTGCAACGCAGCCAACTAGACACGCTGGTGACGCAACTCACGCGGGCACAGAGCGCCAGCGCCGATGGGCCACTGTGGCCCCAAGACCCGGAGCAGCTGGCCTGGCTGGGACTCGACGCCACCACCGTGAGCCGACTCAGTCCCTACGTCACGGTGCTGCCGGAACGCACGCCGGTCAACCTCAACACCGCGTCCGCCACCGTGCTGTCTGCCTGCCTGGACGGCCTGACGCCATCAGACGCACAGCGCTTGCTGCAGGTTCGTCGCCTTAAACCCTGGGGAAGCCTAGACGAAGTCAAGACCGCGGCCCGACTACCGTCTCTCGCCCTGGACGCGCAGCGCATGGGTCTGAGCACACGCTTTTTTGCGCTGCAAGGCGCCCTGCAAATCGAGGGCAAGACGGTACAAGAGTATTCAGTCGTACAACGCGACGGAACTCGGGTGCAAGCCCTGTGGCGCAAGCGTCCGCTGCCCCTGATAGCCACGACTCGGCAAGGCACCCCCCCCTCTACAATGCCCACAGACTTTTGAACCATGGCCACGCTCCTTCTCACCCTTCCCCGCACGGGCTTGCAAGCCAGCACGGCGGTGGATTACGTCCTGAGCCCGGACGGCGTGCGCGTGGGCTCGGCATCGAGTGCCGCACTGGCCTTGCTGCCAGGCGCCAGCGGGGGCGCTTCGTCGACCTTGGGACGCATCACCGACGTGGTGCTGATGGTCGGTGCGGCACAGATTTCCTGGCACCCGGTGCAATTGCCCAAAGGCGTGAGCAGCGCTCGGCTGCGCGCGGTGCTGGAAGGCTTGCTGGAAGACCAGCTGTTGGACGAACCCTCCACCCTGCACTTTGCCTTGGCCCCAGGCGCGGCCAAAGCCGCAACGGCCTGGGTGGCTGTGTGTGACAAGCGCTGGTTGAGAGAGGGCGTGCAGGCGCTGGAGGCGGTCGGCCTGACGGTTTCGCGCATCGTGCCCGAACTCATTCCCCAGACCGGGGATGCCACCAGCGCGCTGTACGCGGTAGAGAACGCCGGTCAGCCCCTGCTCTTGCATGCCCATGCCCATGGCGTGCAGGCCTGGCCCCTGTTGCCCAGCACCGTGGCACTGCTGAATGGGCCCGAAGACGGCCCCATCAAGGCCGAGCCTGCAGTGGCCGCCTTGGCCGAACAACTTTTTGGCCGCAGCGTGACCCTGCAGAGCCAGGCAGAACGGGCCTTGGCGGCGTGCCAAACCGACTGGGATCTGGCGCAGCTTGACTTGGCCAGCAACCAGCGAAGCCGCAGCCTCAAGCGCCTGGGCAGTGCCTGGCAAAGCCTGTTGCACGCCCCCCGGTGGCGCGCAGTGCGCTGGGGTCTGGTGGCCTTGCTGGCCGTCAACATCGTAGGACTGAATGTGCGCGCCGCGGTGGAACGCGCGGACCTGAGGGCACAGCGCAAGGCCATCGAGGCCATCCTGACCACCACCTTCCCGACCACGCAGATGGTGGTGGACGCACCCGTACAAATGGAGCGTGCCGTGGCCGCTTTGCAGCAAAGCACAGGGGCATTGGGCACGCGGGATTTTGAGACCCTGCTGGGCGCCTGGGCGCAGGCCGCGCCCGATGCGCCCGCGCCAACGGCGATTGACTTTGCCAACGGTGAATTGCAATTGCATGGCCTGAGCCTGCCAGCCGCCCCACTGGCCCAAGCCACCGGGGCGCTCAAAACCCACGGAGTGAGCCTGAAGGCCACGGGGTCTGACATCGTGTTGAAAGGCGAGTGATGAGCACGCTGCCCGCATCGTTTCAAGCCGCGCTGCGCCAGCGCTGGGCCCAAAGCAACCCGCGCGAAAAATCTCTCTTGCGTGCCGCAGGCGCCCTGGTGGTGGTGGCGCTGTTGTGGTGGGCAGCGATCAGTCCCGCATTGCGCACCTTGCGTGACGCCCAAACCCAGGGCCCTGCATTGCAAGCGCAAATGCAGGCCATGCAAACCTTGCAAGCCCGGGCGCAAGCACTGCAGGCCCAGCCCCCCTTGCCCGCAACCGACAGCAAAGCCCTGCTCGACGCTGCGCTGCCCACATTGGGCACCTCGGCACGCATGACGGTCGGTGGCGACCGTGCCACCGTCACTTTGGACGGCAGCACCGCCCAGGCGCTTGCCCAGTGGCTGGCGCAGGTGCGGCTCAACGCCCACGCGCGCCCCGTGGAGCTGCATCTGACCCAGAGCCAGGGGCTGTGGAGTGGCCGGCTGGTCTTGCAATGGGCGAGTGCGCCTGCCCCTTGAAGTACGCCCCACCATGACCCGCTCTGCATCACACCCTTCAGCGCACACGCCCTGGGCCTGGGCGCTCTGGGGAGGCTTGCTGGGTGCGGTGCTGGCGCTCGCCTTGTTTGCGCCAGCACGGTGGCTTGCCCGCCCGCTGGAGGCAGCCACGGGTGGGCATGTGCTTCTGGAAGCGACGCGCGGAACGGTATGGAACGGCTCGGGCCAATTGACGTTGAGCGGCGGCCCGGGCAGCCAGGACAAAAGCAGTGTGCCCGGACGCATGCAGTGGCAGGTGCAGCCCGGCTGGGGACGCTTGCAGCTGTCGGTTCTGGCAGATTGCTGCATGTCCACCCCGTGGGCGCTGGAGCTGCAGCCCCGCTGGGGCGGCCTGCAACTGCGCATGAACGACGCGCAATCCCAATGGCCTGCGCAACTGTTGGCAGGCTTGGGAACGCCCTGGAACACGATTCGCGCTGAAGGACTGATTGCCATGTCCAGCCAGGCGCTGACGGCGCAGTGGATTTTTGGGCGACTTGCCTTGCAAGGCCAACTGGAGCTGAAAGCGCAGGACATGGCATCGCGCCTGTCGACCTTGCGGCCCATGGGCAGCTACCGGTGTGTGGTGCAGGGGGGTGAAGTGCCACGCCTGAGCCTGAGCACCACGCAAGGCCCCTTGCAACTCAGCGGCAGCGGCCAATGGACCGAAGGGCGTCTGCGCTTTGAGGGCGTGGCCAGCGCCGAGCCCGAATCCTTCGATGCCCTGACGAATCTATTGAACATCATCGGACAGCGCAATGGCGCGCGCTCCATCATCAAAGTGGGTTGAACTTTCTATGACAACACCTCGTATTTCGCCCTTCTCCGCCAAGGCGCCTGCGCCGCGAGGAACCCTGCTGGTCCTTGCGTGCCTTGCAGCGCTGGCCCTCACGGCACCGGCGGCCATGGCCCAAAACGCCAGCGCCACGCCAGCGCCCGGCCTGGCCAGCAAACCAGGGGAGCCCATCACCCTGAACTTCACCGACGCCGAAATTGAGTCGGTGGCCCGCACCATCGGCCTGCTGTACGGCATGAACGTGGTGGTGGACCCCAGAGTCAAAGGCAAGCTGACCCTGGTGACCGAAAAGCCCGTCAACCGCAGCACGGCGATGGCGCAGTTTTTGACCAGCCTGCGCCTGCAAGGCTTCACCATGGTGGAGTCGGCCGGACTGTTCAAGGTGGTGCCTGAAGGCGACGCCAAATTGCAAAGCAGCGCGGTAGAAACCAACGACAGCGCACCCAAAGGCGCCAGTGGCGCGCAGGTGGTGACACAGATTTTCCGCCTCAACTTTGAATCGGCCAACAACCTGGTGGCGGTGCTGCGCCCCTTGATCAGCCCCAACAACACCATCAATGCCAACCCAGGCAACAACTCGCTGGTGATCACCGACTACGCCGACAACCTGCGCCGCATTGCCCGCATCATTGCGGCGATGGATGTGTCCAACGCCACCGAGGTAGAGGTCCTTGAGCTGAAAAACGCGATTGCGGTGGATTTGGCGCCGCTGGTGATGAAGCTGCTGGACGCCAGTGCCACTGGCGCGGCAGCGCCAGGCGCCACCGCCGACACGGGTTTCAAAACCACGGTCATTGCCGAGTCGCGCAGCAACACGCTGATCGTGCGCGCGGCCAACCCGGCCCGCGTCGCTTTGGTGAAGTCGCTGGTCGAGAAGCTCGACCAACCTTCGAGCAAGAGCAACGGCGAACTCGGCAACCTGCATGTGGTGTACCTGAAAAACGCGGACGCCACCAAGCTGGCCGCCACCTTGCGCGCAGCCCTGAGCGGCAACGTGTCCAGCAGCCCTGCCAGCACCACCACCAGCCTGGCACCGGGTGCAACGCAAGGGGGCGCCGCCAGTGCCGCTGGCGCGTCGTCGGCCACCACCACGGGTGGGCAGGTGCAAGCAGACACCGCCACCAATGCGCTCATCATTACTGCGCCAGACCCGCAGTACCGGCAGTTGCGCGAGGTGATTGAACGCCTGGACACGCGCCGCGCGCAGGTCTATGTGGAGAGCCTGATCGCCGAAGTCAGTGCCGACCGCGCTGCCGAGTTTGGCGTGCAGTGGCAAGGTGCCTTGGGCAACAAAGGCGATAGCACGATTGGACTGCTGGGCACCAACTTCGGCACAGGCGGCAGCAATATTCTGAGCCTGGCCGCGGGCGCGGGCGCGGTTGTACCCTCGACCGGCTTGAACGTGGGCTTGGCGCAGCAAACCAATGGTGTCTATGTGCTGGGCTTTCTGGCCCGGTTCTTGGAGTCCAGCGGGGCGGGCAACGTCTTGTCCACACCCAATTTGCTGACCTTGGACAATGAAGAAGCCAAGATCGTGATCGGCCAAAACGTGCCTTTTGTCACGGGCCAATTCACCAACACCAACGGAGGCACCGGTTCGGTCAATCCCTTTCAGACCATTGAGCGCAAAGACGTGGGCTTGACCCTCAAAGTGAAGCCGCAAATCAGCGAGAACGGCACTGTCAAGCTGACGATTTACCAGGAAGTCTCCAGCGTCCAGGCCACCACGGTGGCGTCGCCCAACGGCCCGACCACCAACAAGCGCACGATTGAATCCAATGTGCTGGTCGACGATGGCTCCATCGTCGTGCTGGGTGGTTTGCTGCAAGACGAATTCACCGACAACGGCAGCAAAGTGCCTGGCCTGAATGAGGTGCCCTTTTTCGGCAACCTGTTTAAGAGCGAGAACCGTGGCCGCAAGAAAACCAACCTCATGGTCTTTCTGCGACCGGTGGTGGTGCGTGACAGCGCCGCGACCGAGCGCCTCTCGCTGGACCGCTACGACCAAATGCGCTCGGGCATGAAAGATTCGCAGCCCGTGCCAGACGCCAAAGTGCCCGTCAATGGCGCCGCCACCCTGCCCGAAATCGCACCCGTGCTGCAAGGCAAAAAGACCACGCCCTGATATGCGCTACCCGCTGCCCTACGCTTTTGCCCGCAGCCAGCAGGTGCTGCTCGAAGAGGACGCCCACGGCCTGACCTTGCATGTGCAGAGTGCGTCCTTGCCCGCAGGCATCGGCGAGACGCTGCGCAAGTACGCCGTGCAACAGGTGCAAAACCATGGTGCGGCAGCCCTGGCCCAGCGCATCAGTGCGGCCTATGCGCAGGGGGAGTCCAGTGCGGCAGCGGTGGTCAGCGAAGTGGAGAGCGACGCCGACCTCAGCCGCATGATGCAAGAGCTGCCTGCGATTGAAGACCTGCTGGAGACCTCGGACGACGCGCCCATCATCCGCATGCTCAATGCCCTGCTCACGCAAGCCGCGCGCGACGGCGCCAGCGACATTCACATTGAGCCCTATGAGCGCCATTCGGTGGTGCGCTTTCGGGTGGATGGCAATTTGCGCGAAGTGGTACAGCCCAACCGCGCTCTGCACGCGGCGCTGATTTCGCGCTTGAAAATCATGGCCGAGCTCGACATTGCCGAGCGACGTTTGCCTCAGGATGGGCGCATTTCGCTGCGCATTGGCACACGGGCCGTTGACGTGCGGGTGAGCACCCTGCCCAGCGCCCATGGCGAGCGCGCCGTGCTGCGTCTCTTGGACAAAAGCGAGAGCAAGCTCAGCCTGGAATCTGTCGGCATGCAAGGCGATGTGCTGGCGCGCTTTGCGCACCTGCTGGTGCAGCCGCACGGCATTATTTTGGTCACTGGCCCCACCGGCTCGGGCAAGACCACCACGCTGTATGCGGGCCTGCAACGCCTGGACACCAGCGGCAGCAACATCATGACGGTAGAAGACCCGATTGAGTACGAATTGCCTGGGGTGGGCCAAACCCAGGTCAACGCCAAGATCGACCTGAGCTTTGCCAAAGCGCTGCGTGCCATCCTGCGCCAGGACCCCGATGTGATCATGATCGGCGAGATCCGCGATTTTGAGACGGCGCAAATCGCCATTCAAGCCTCGTTGACCGGTCATCTGGTGCTGGCCACCTTGCACACCAATGACGCGGCCAGCGCGGTGACACGCCTGACCGACATGGGCGTGGAGCCGTTTTTGCTGAGCTCTTCGCTTTTGGGCGTGTTGGCCCAGCGACTGGTGCGCAAGCGCTGCACCGAATGCCAGGGCGCCGGTTGTGCGCACTGCGGCCAGACCGGCTATGCAGGACGCACCGGCGTGTTTGAGCTGCTGGTGACCGACGACGCCATTCGCGCACAAATTCACAACCAAGCGTCCGAGGCCGCGATCCGCGACGCCGCATTGGCCAGCGGCATGGTGCTGATGCGCGACGACGGCCAACGCCTGGTAGACGCCGGCATCACCACCCGCGAAGAGCTGTTGCGCGTGACGCGCGACTGAGCCGGCACGCACCACGCCCACCTCACTCACCATGTCTGCCTACGCCTTTGAAGCCCTGACAGCCGACGGCCAGTTGCGCAAGGGCACGGTCGAAGCAGACTCGGCCAAGGCCGCGCGCACGCAGCTGCGTGCCCAAGCCCTGGTGCCCATGGTGGTGGAGCCAGTGAACGCGGGGGGGCAGGACGCAGGCCGTGCAGGAAGCGGGCTTTTTCAGCGCCGCGTCTTCAATGCCAACGCGCTGTGCGTGTGGACGCGCCAGCTCGCCAGCCTGGTGGCCTCGGGCCTGCCGCTGGAGCGGGCGCTGGCCTCGCTGAGCACCGAGGCCGAGCGCGAGGCCGAACGCAACCTCGTGGCCGATTTGCGCGCGGAGGTCAACAGCGGCAGCACCTTTGCCAAAGCGCTGGCACGCCACCCGTCGGAGTTCTCTGGCATTTTTGTGGCGGTGGTGGGTGCGGGTGAGCAAAGTGGCAGCCTGGGCGAGGTGTTGGAACACCTGGCCAAAGACCTGGAAGACCAGCAGGCGCTGAACGCCAAGCTGCTGGGCGCTGCGCTGTATCCAGCCATCGTGAGTTTGGTGGCGTTGGCCATCGTGATTTTTCTGGTGACCTATGTGGTGCCGCAAGTGGCCAGCGTGTTTGCGGGCAGCAAGCGCGCCCTGCCCTTGCTCACCGTCATCATGCTGGCGGTGAGTGACTTTGTGCGGGGCTACGGCTGGGCGATGCTGCTGGTGCTGACCGGCGCTGTCATCGGCAGTCGGCTGGCCTTGCGAACCCCGGCCCTGCGCTACCGCTTTGACGCCGCCTGGCTGGGCTTGCCCGTGGTCGGCAGGTTGTCGCGCAGCTTCAATGCCGCGCGCTTTGCCAGCACCCTGGCCATGCTTTGCGGCGCGGGCGTACCGATTTTGAAAGCCTTGCAGGCCGCATCAGACACCTTGGGCAATGCCGCCATGCGCCAGGATGCGCAAGACGCGCTGGTGGCGGTGCGAGAGGGTGCGCCCTTGGCCTCGGCCCTGGCGCAGAAAAAACGCTTTCCGTCCCTGCTGTCCATGTTCGCGCGCCTGGGGGAGCAGACCGGGCAACTGCCACTCATGCTGCAACGGGCGGCCACGCAACTCAGCAGCGAAGTGCAGCGCCGCGCCATGGGCCTGGCCACGCTGCTGGAGCCCCTGCTCATCGTCGCCATGGGCATGGTGGTGATGCTGATCGTGCTGGCGGTGCTGCTGCCCATCATTGAGATGAACCAGCTGGTGAAGTAGGCGGTGCGCTGCCACGCATGGCGCACACCGCCTGCGGGGCCAGTCAGCTGAAAACGCCGCCGTACTGCTTGCGCAGGTCGCCCTTTTGCACCTTGCCGGTGCCGCCCACGGGCAGCGACTCCAGGAACACCACGTCGTCAGGCACCCACCACTTGGCGACCTGGCCTTCGAGGAACTTGAGGATTTCTTCTTTTTCCAACGTGGCGCCGGGCTTGCGCACCACAAACAGCAACGGGCGCTCGTCCCACTTGGGGTGTTTGACGCCAATCACCGCAGCCATGGCCACTGCGGGGTGACCGACAGCCGCGTTTTCCAGGTCAATTGAGCTGATCCACTCGCCGCCGGTTTTGATCACGTCCTTGGTGCGGTCGCGGATTTGCATGGTGCCGTCGGCGGCAATGGTGGCAATGTCGCCCGTGGGGAACCAGCCGTCGACCAAGGGGGAGCTTTCGCCCTTGTAGTAGGACGCCATGATCCACTGGCCGCGCACCATGAGTTCGCCTTGCGACGCGCCGTCGCGAGGCAAGGTCTCGCCGGACTCGCTCACGACTTTGATTTCTACGCCAAAGGCGCTGCGGCCTTGCTTGGCCAACAGCGCCTGCTTTTGCTCGGAAGTCCAGCTCTTGGATTGCGGGGGCAGAACGCCCATGGTGCCCACGGCGGTGGTCTCGGTCATGCCCCAACCGTGGCGCACGTCCACGCCGTAGGTGTCCATGAACTTGGCAATCAGCGCCTGCGGCATGGCCGAGCCGCCCACACCGGTGCGGCGCATGGTGCTAAAGCGCAGGTTGTTTTGCTCCAGATACGCCACCAGGCCTTGCCAGATGGTGGGCACACCGGCGCTGATCGTCACGGCCTCAGATTCCATCAGCTCGTAGAGCGACTGGCCGTCAAGCTTGGGCCCGGGCAAGACCAGCTTGGTGCCGCCTATGGGCGCGGCATAGGGAATGCACCAGGCATTGATGTGGAACATCGGCACCACCGGCAGGATGGCGTCGTGGGGAGAGAGCGAGAGCACTGATGGCATGCAGGCCGACATCGAATTGAGCACGATGGCGCGGTTGGAATACATCACGCCCTTGGGGTTGCCGGTGGTGCCGGAGGTGTAGCACAGCGCTGCGGCGGTGTTCTCGTCAAACTGCGGCCACGCAAACACATCGCTGGCGGGCGCGATCAGTTCTTCATACGACAGCACATGGGCCACGCCTTCGATGGCCGGGGTGTTGGCCGCATCGGCCAGGCAGACCCAGGCGCGCACGTTCGGACAGTGCGCCGCAATGCCTTTGACCAGCGGTGCAAAGGTCGCATCAAACAACACCACTTTGTCTTCGGCGTGGTTGATGATGTAGATGAGCTGCTGGGGCTGCAGGCGCGGGTTGCAGGTGTGCATGACCATGCCGCTGCCCGAGACGCCGTAATACGCTTCCAAATGCCGGTGGTTGTTCCAGGCAATGGAGCCCACCGCATCGCCGCCCACCAGGCCCAAACCGGCTAAAGCGTTGGCCAGTTTGCGCGCACGCTGGGCGCATTCGGCGTAGTTGTAGCGAAAGAGCGGCCCGTGCGTTTCGCGGGAGACTACTTCGACGTCGGCGTATTGCGCGGCGGCATGCTCGATCACGCTGGAGAGCAGCAAAGGGCGGTTCATCATCAGGCCGGGTTGAAGCATGGGCTGTCTTTCAAAAGTTTGGAAGGTTCAAAAATGTGTGCAATTATTGCTGCACTCCATAGGCCGACCATGACCCCCGCTTTACACCCTGCCCGCCCCAACCAATTCGCCCTTCTCAGGCAGCGCCGCTTTGCCCCCTTTTTCTGGACGCAGTTCTTGGGTGCCGCCAACGACAACGTGTTCAAGTTCGCCTTTACCGTGATGGTGACCTACCAAATGCGCGTGGACTGGCTGCCCGTGGAATTGGCAGGCCTGGTGATTGGCGCGCTATTTATCCTGCCCTTTTTGCTGTTCTCGGCCACCTGCGGTCAGCTGGCGGACAAGTACAGCAAGACCGGTGTGATGCGCTTTGTCAAAAGCCTGGAGATCGTCATCATGCTGGTGGGGGCCTTGGGATTTTTCAGTGGCAACGCCGCGCTGCTCCTGCTGTGTGTTTTTTTGATGGGTTGCCATTCCACGCTGTTTGGCCCGGTGAAGTACGCCTATCTGCCGCAGGTGCTGTCGCACCATGAACTGACGGGCGGCAACGGTGTGGTCGAAATGGGAACCTTTGTGGCCATCTTGTTGGGCAATGTGGCGGGCGGGCTTTTGGTTGCGATTCCCGACATCGGACCCCAAAGCGTGGCCGCAGCGTGTCTGGCGCTGGCCGTCCTCGGGCGGCTGGTTGCCGGGCAGATCCCCGCCCTGGAGCCCACCGACCCGGGCTTGCACATCAACTGGAACCCCGTGACCGAAACCTGGCGCAACCTGCGCCTGGCACGCGGGAACCTGCCGGTTTTTCATTCCCTGCTGGGCATCAGCTGGATGTGGTTTTTTGGCGCCGTGTTTTTGAGCCAGTTCCCCAGCTTTGCACGCGAGGTTTTGCATGGCGATGCGCAGGTGGCGTCGGCCTTGCTGGTGATTTTTTCGCTCGGCATTGGCATCGGCTCTTTGCTGTGTGAGCGACTCAGCCGCGGTCAGGTAGAAATCGGGCTGGTGCCGCTGGGCGCGCTGGGCATGAGTGTGTTTTCGGTGGACTTGTATTTCGCGTCTCGCGCACTGCCTGCATCCGAACTCATGAATTTATCCACCTTTGTGGCCCAGTCCGCGCATTGGCGGGTGATGGCCGATCTGGCCTTGCTCAGCCTGTTTACCGGCCTGTACAGCGTGCCCATGTACGCCTTGATTCAGCAGCGCAGCCATGCCACCCACCGCGCCCGCATCATCGCGGCCAACAACATCCTCAACGCCCTGTTCATGATCGCCAGTGCATTGTTGGCTGGGGCGCTTTTGAAGGCCGGGTGGAGCATCCCCCACATTTTCTTGTTCACCGGTGTGGCGAACGCGGTGGTCACCGGCAGCATCTTTGTGCTGATGCCGCAGTACCTCCACCAATTTCGCGCCTGGGTGCGACCGCACCGCGGCTGAGGCGCCAGTCCTAGCGCAGGGTGCGCCGCAAGGCCTCAAAAAAGAGCTCGGACTGCAGGCGCTCTGCCATGCTTTGCTGTGCGACCAGCGCAGCCACCTCGGCCCCGACGGGCAGCAAGGGTTGGCCGGTAGACATGGCCAGCACCTGGGCCTGGCACGCGCGCTCCAGGTAGTAGAGATCGTCGTAGGCGTAGTCGATGCGGGGCCCGCACACCACCACGCCATGGTTGCCTAAAAACGCCACGTCGGAGCCTTGCATGGCAGTGGCAATGCGCTCGCCCTCCGCCACGTCCAGCGCCAGGCCGTTGTAATGGGCGTCAATCGCCAGGCGCCCATAAAAACGCATGGCGTTTTGCGACAGCGTGGTGTCCAAGGCACGGGCACGGGTGAGGGTTAGCGCCGTGGCGTAGGGCATGTGGGTGTGCAGCACGCAGGCCTTGCCCGCAATGCGGTGCACCGCGGCGTGGATGAACATGGCGGTAGATTCCACCGCATGGCGCCCCGCCAGCACGTCGCCGTCGGCATTGACCAGCACGATGTCATCGGCTTGGATTTCGCTCCACAAGAGGCCGCGGGGGTTGAGCAAAAAGCGCCCACTGTCGTCGGGCAACTCCACACTGAAATGGTTGCACACGCCTTCGCTCAGGCCATGGTGGGCGGCAGCGCGCAGCGCCAG
>CANFLX010000024.1 GCA_947447985.1 Comamonadaceae bacterium | reverse complement strand
GTGGTGACCATGAACACCACCACCGACGTGGACTTCCTGGCCAGCACCGGTGTGGTGGCCAAGGACTGGACACAGAAATTCCCGCACAACGCAGCACCCACCAGCTCCACCATGCTGTTTTTGGTGCGTGACAAGAACCCCAAGGGCATCAAGGACTGGGACGATCTGATCAAGCCCGGCGTCCAGGTCATCGTGGTCAACCCCAAAACTGGCGGTAACGGCCGCATGGCCTATTTGGCTGCCTGGGGCCAGGTGCGCAAAAAAGGCGGCACCGATGCACAAGCCGCAGACTTTGTGAGCAAGCTCTACAAAAATGTGCCGGTGCTGGCCAAGGGCGGCCGTGACGCCACTACCATCTTTTTGCAGCGCAATCTGGGCGATGTGCTGATCACCTTTGAATCCGAAGTGGTGTCGGTGGACAAAGAGTTTGGCGCGGGCAAAGTCGATGCGATCCACCCCAGCGTGTCCATCGTGGCAGAAAACCCGGTCGCGGTCGTGGAACGCACCGTGGCCAAAAAGGGCACGGCCGAGCAAGCCAAGGCCTACTTGAACTTCCTTTATTCCGACGAAGGACAAGAGATCGCCGCCCAGCACGCGATCCGGCCTTACAACTCGGCGATCCTCAAGAAATACGCCAGCACCTTCAAGCCGATCACTCTGTTCCGCGTGGAAGACTATTTCGGCTCTTTCGCTGAAGCGCAAAAAGTGCACTTCAACGATGGCGGCCAGTTCGACAAGCTCTACACGGTCAAGTAAATGTCGGCTGCAGTTCTAGACGCGCGCGCGCCCAAGCGCGTGCCGCGGCGGGTCTTGCCCGGATTCAACATCACGCTAGGCTTTACGCTGTTTTACCTGAGCCTGATCGTGCTGATCCCGCTCTCGGCCCTGTTTTTCAAGACCTTCACCCTGACACTGGAGCAGTTTTGGGCCGCGGTGAGCAGCCCGCGCGTGGTGGCGTCTTACCAGCTCACCTTTGGCGCGTCTTTTTTGGCGGCGGTGGTGAACGCGGTGTTTGGTCTGTTGCTGGCCTGGGTCTTGGTGCGCTACCAATTTCCGGGCAAGAAACTGGTGGACACCTTGGTGGACCTGCCCTTTGCGCTGCCCACGGCCGTGGCCGGTATTTCGCTCACCGCCCTGCTGGCCAGCAATGGCTGGGTTGGCAGTTTGTTGGAGCCCTATGGTATTTCGCTGGCGTTTAACCGCAATGGCGTGGTGATTGCGCTGATCTTTATCGGTCTGCCTTTTGTGGTGCGCACGGTGCAACCGGTGCTGGAAGACGCAGAGAAAGAACTGGAAGAAGCCGCCGCCTGCCTGGGTGCGAGCCGCTGGCAGACCTTCAGACACGTGATTTTTCCGACCATCGCCCCCGCGCTGCTGACCGGCTTTGCCATGGCCTTTGCGCGTGCCATTGGCGAATACGGCTCGGTGATTTTTATCGCGGGCAATATGCCCATGGTGTCGGAGATCACGCCGCTCATCATCATCGGCAAGCTGGAGCAATACGACTACGCAGGCGCCACCGCCGTGGCCGTGGTCATGCTGGGCTTTTCGTTTGTGATGCTGATGGTGATCAACGCACTGCAAGCCTGGCAACGCAAGCGCAACGGAGCGTCGTCATGAACCATACCCCTACTGTGCGCCGTGCGCAGGCTGGCACCACCGAGCCCGCTTGGGTGAAGTGGACGCTGATCGGCATTGCGCTGGCCTTCGTCTTTTTGTTTTTGATCCTGCCCTTGGCCGCCGTGTTTACCGAGGCCTTGCGCAAAGGGTCTGCCGCGTTTTTTGAAGCCTTCCTGGAGCCCGATGCCTGGAGCGCCATCCGTCTGACGCTCATTACCGCGGCCATCGCGGTGCCCTTGAACCTGGTCTTTGGCGTCGCGGCAGCCTGGGCGATTGCCAAGTATGAATTTCGGGGCAAAGCGTTTTTGACCACGCTGGTGGATTTGCCTTTTTCGGTGTCACCCGTGGTGGCAGGCTTGATTTATGTGCTGATCTTTGGCGCGCAGGGCTGGTTCGGGCCCTGGTTGCAGGCGCATGACATCAAGGTCATTTTTGCGGTGCCTGGCATTGTGCTGGCCACGATTTTTGTGACCTTCCCGTTTATCGCCCGCGAGCTGATTCCGCTGATGCAAGCGCAGGGTACCGAAGAAGAGCAAGCCGCACAGGTGCTGGGCGCAAGCGGTTGGCAGACCTTTTGGTATGTCACCCTGCCCAACATCAAGTGGGGGCTGATTTATGGCGTGATTCTGTGCAACGCGCGGGCTATGGGTGAGTTTGGCGCGGTGTCGGTGGTATCGGGCCACATTCGTGGGCAGACCAACACCATGCCGCTGCACGTGGAAATTTTGTACAACGAGTACCAGTCGGTCGCGGCCTTTGCGGTGGCGTCCCTCCTGGCGCTGCTGGCCCTGGTCACGCTGGTGATCAAGTCCTTTGTGGAGTGGCAGTTTGAGCGCCAGGAAAAAGCCGCTGCGGCCCTGCCGCCCGAACCCGCGCCCGCACTCCTTGTTTGACCGATTTACCTTGAAGAAAATCCCATGAGTATTGCAATTCGCCAAGTCAGCAAAGACTTCGGTACCTTCAAAGCCCTGCGCAATGTGGACCTGGACATTGACTCCGGTGAACTGGTCGCCTTGTTGGGCCCCTCGGGCTGCGGAAAAACTACGCTGCTGCGCATTATTGCGGGGCTGGAAACCGCCGACCACGGCAATATTTTGTTCAGCGGCGAAGACGCCACCGATTTCAATGTGCGCGAGCGCAATGTGGGCTTTGTATTCCAGCACTATGCGCTGTTCCGCCACATGTCGGTGTTCGACAACGTCGCCTTCGGCCTGCGCATGAAGCCGCGCGCGACCCGCCCGTCCGAGTCGGTCATCAAGGAAAAAGTGCATGCGCTGCTGGGCCTGGTGCAACTCGATTGGCTCTCTGACCGCTACCCTGCGCAACTCTCGGGCGGCCAGCGCCAGCGTATTGCGCTGGCCCGTGCCTTGGCCGTGGAGCCCAAAGTTCTGTTGCTCGACGAGCCCTTTGGCGCGCTGGACGCCAAGGTGCGCAAAGAACTGCGCCGCTGGCTGCGCCGTCTGCACGACGACTTGCATGTGACCAGTATTTTTGTGACGCACGACCAGGAAGAAGCGCTGGAAGTGGCTGACCGCGTGGTGCTGATGAACAGCGGCAAAGTAGAACAAGTCGGCACACCCCAAGAGGTGTGGGACCATCCTGCCAGCCCCTTTGTCTACGGATTCCTCGGTGACGTGAATCTCTTCCATGGGCGCGCCCACGAAGGCGAGATGCACATTGGCGAAGGCTTGGACGGCGTGCGTTTTGCCAGCCCCGAACACCACACGGCGCAAGACGCGAAAGCCTTTGCCTACGTGCGCCCACACGACTTGGAGGTGCGTCGCTACCAGGCCTCAGAAGCCAACAAGGGCATCGCCGCCAAGCTGGTGCGTGCCATTGTGGTGGGGCCAATTGCGCGCCTTGAGCTCTTGCCGGAAGACCGCGCGCTTGCGGGCAGCGACGACATCATTGAAGCGCAAATGACGGCCCAGCAATTCCACGAACTGGGTTTGAAGGAAGGTGAAACCGTGGTGGTGACGCCGCGCAAGGCCCGGGTTTTTGTTGCCTGAGCGCCCTGCCCCGCTCTACTGCAAGCTGCCCTTGGCGCCTTCTGGCAACAACAGCGGCATCACGGGGATGCCTTCTTCCAGTAATTCGCGGGTTTCCTGGGCACTGGCCTGCCCGCGGATGGCGTGCTCCGGCACCTCGCCATAGTGAATCTTGCGCGCCTCTTCGGCAAAACGCGCCCCCACATCGGTGGTTTGCTCGGCCAGCTTGCGCGACATCTGCAGCCACGCGGCCATGGGATCGACGGATTGCGCCGCGTGCGCTGCCACAGACTGCTCTGCGGGCGCTGGCCCATGCGGCTCACCCCGCGCAGATGACAGGTTCAGGCGCGGTGCACTGAGCTTCTTGGTCACCTGGGCATCTCCACAGATCGGGCACTGAACCTGCGCCTTTTTCCGCTGGACTAAAAAATCGTCTTCCGACGCAAACCACCCCTCGAAGGCATGGCCTTGTGCACACTGCAAGTCGAGGACTTTCATGGCAATGTCTGCCAGTCCAATGTCCAAGCACCAGCAAGCACGTTTTGCACCCACAAGGCGCCGGCCAATGTTTTGGCGTCGGTGACCGTGCCCTCACAGCACCATTGCAGCAAGTCTTGCGGGGTGGCGGTGAACACATCCAAAAATTCGCCTGCATCCAAACTGCGCTCACCGGCCAGCAGACCGCGGGCGAACCAGACTTCAATGAATTCAGTGGAATAAGAGATAACCGGGTGCATCACCCCTGCCCTTGCCCATTCACGGGCCCGGTAGCCGGTCTCTTCTTGCAGCTCACGCTGTGCACAAGCCAATACCGATTCGCCCGGGTCAAGTTTGCCTGCGGGGAACTCCAGCATCACGCGGCTGACCGGATAGCGGAACTGGCGTTCCAGCACCACACGCATATCGCCCGCTGTGTCAGTGAGCAGCGGAACAATCATCACGGCGCCGGGGTGAACCAGGTATTCGCGCTGAGCCACGCTTCCATCTGGCAGCGCTACGTCATCGCGAAAAGCATGCAGGAAATTGCCTTTGAACAAGGCCTCGCTGGAGAGTCGGCTTTCGCGCAAGTGCGCATCCGAGTCCACTCCACCATTCGCTGTCGTACCGCTCACCTTGACCGGCATAGCGCTGATTGAAGAAAGAGCAAAGCCCCTGGGCTAGGTGCCCAGCATCTGCAAAATGGACTGGGCCGACAGCGCCATGAGTCCCGCCGGGAAGATGCCCAACAGCAGCACGAGCGCACCGTTGATGCACAGCACGACGCGCACACCGCTGCTGGCCACCACATGGCTGGCGGTGATGGGTTCATCAAAGTACATGACTTTGACCACACGCAGGTAGTAAAAGGCACCGACCAGCGACATCATGACCGCGAAGATGGCCACGCCGATGTGCAGGGGGTCTCCCGATACGATCAAAGCCTGCAACACCGACAGCTTGGCATAGAAGCCCACCATGGGCGGAATGCCAGCCAAAGAGAACATGCAAGCGGCCATCACACCCGCGTACAAGGGGCTGCGCTGGTTCAGACCGGCAAAATCAGCAATCTCTTCGCTCTCGAAACCATCGCGCGCCAGAAGCATGATGACGCCAAAGGCTGCCAAGGTGGTCAGCACATAGGTGATCACATAAAACATCGACGAGCTGTAGGCGTTGGCCGCCGAAATAATGCTGCCATTGACCACGCCGGACATCAGGCCAATCAGCACAAAGCCCATTTGAGAAATGGTGGAAAACGCCAGCATGCGCTTGAGGTTGGTTTGCGCAATGGCCGCCAGGTTCCCCAAGAACAGCGATGCAATCGAGAGCACCATCAGCATTTGCTGCCAGTCAATGGCGAGAGGCAGCATGCCTTCGACCAACAAGCGCATGGCAATGGCAAACGCCGCCAATTTGGGCGCGCCACCAATCATCAAGGTAATGGCAGTGGGCGCACCTTGGTAGACATCGGGAATCCACATGTGGAAAGGCACGACGCCCAGCTTGAATGCCAAGCCCGCGACCACAAAGACCAAACCAAACACCAGAACCTGATGGCGCACGGCGCCCGAGGCAATTGCCTTGAATACGGCATTGATGTCCAGCGAACCGGTAGCGCCATAGAGCATGGACATGCCGTAGAGCAAGAAACCCGAGGCCATGGCGCCAAGCACAAAGTACTTCATCGCAGCCTCGATCGCACCGGCGTGGTCACGGCGCAGGGCTACCATGGCGTAGCTCGAGAGTGTGAGCAGTTCCAGCCCCATGTAGATGACCAGGAAGTTGTTGCCCGAGATCATGATGAACATGCCCAGGAGCGCGAACATGCCCAGCGTAAACAACTCACCACCCCGCAGCATGTCGCGAGAAGCGGAATACGGGCGGCCATAAATCAAGGTCACCATCACGGCCACGGTCGCAAAGCACTTTAACCACCCTGCCATGGTGTCCGCGACGACCATATTGCCAAAGCCATAAAGGGTGAGACCGGTCGTGGCATAGAACGC
The DNA here is from genome assembly GCA_947447985.1 of Comamonadaceae bacterium. Taxonomy (GTDB): domain Bacteria; phylum Pseudomonadota; class Gammaproteobacteria; order Burkholderiales; family Burkholderiaceae_C; genus Allorhodoferax. Next base: position 32,836 of record CANFLX010000024.1, on the reverse strand, counting down.
CTCGAGCGCCGCCACCAGACCCAGGGTCACCATGGTGAGGGTAAAGGTCAGGCCGCGCAAAAGGCTTTGGGGGCGCAAGTCGGCCAAGGCGATCACGCAGGCCATCACGAGCAAAAACGCCTCAGGAAATATTGCAATCCAACTGATCTGGTCCATCATGTTTCGTTTCTCAAGTCAGCAGGCATTAGTTCAGCTTGGACACCGCAACGTGTCTCAGCAATTCGGCAACCGACGCGTCCATCACATCGGTCACGGGCTTGGGATTGATACCCATCCACAACACGGCCACCGCCAGCAGGGCCAGCATCAGGAATTCGCGGGCGTTGATGTCTTCCAGTTCCTTGACGTGCTCATTGGCAACAGGGCCCAGGTAGACACGCTTGAACATCCACAAGGTGTAGGCGGCGCCAAAAATCAAGGCACTCGCAGCGGCACAACCGACCCAGAAGTTGAACTTCACCGCCGCCAAAATCACCATCCACTCGCCGACAAAACCGGCAGTGCCTGGCAGGCCGCAGTTGGCCATGGCAAACAGCAAAGCGAAAGCCGCAAACTTAGGCATGGTGTTGACCACGCCGCCGTAGCTTGCGATCTCGCGCGAGTGCACGCGGTCGTACAGAACACCGATGGACAAGAACATGGCCGCAGAGACAAAGCCGTGCGCAATCATTTGCACCACACCGCCGGCAACACCGAGGTCAATGAAGATGAAGAAGCCCAGGGTCACAAAGCCCATGTGGGCGACCGAGGAATAGGCCACCAGCTTTTTCATGTCCTGCTGCACCAAGGCCACCAAGCCCACGTACACCACCGCAATCAGCGACAAGGCAATCATGAGCCAGGCCCATTCATGCGCCGCATCGGGTGCGATGGGCAGCGAGAAGCGCAGGAAACCGTAAGCGCCCAGCTTGAGCATGATGGCTGCCAGCACGGCAGACCCCCCCGTGGGCGCCTCAACGTGCACATCGGGCAACCAGGTGTGCACTGGCCACATCGGCACCTTGACGGCAAAGGCGGCAAAGAAGGCAAAGAACAGCGCGGTTTGCTCCCCACGCGTCAAAGGCAGCGCATGCCAGCTCGCAATGTCAAAGCTGCCGTGCGATTGGATGTACAGGTAGATCAGTGCCACCAGCGTGAGCAGCGAGCCCAGCAAGGTGTACAAAAAGAACTTGAAGGCTGCATAAATCTTGTTCGGCCCGCCCCAGATACCAATGATCAAGTACATCGGGATCAGCGTCGCTTCGAAGAAGACGTAAAACAGCAAGCCATCCAAAGCGCTGAACACGCCAATCATGAGGCCCGACAGAATCAGGAACGCCGCCATGTACTGGTTGACCTTGCGGGTGATCACGTCCCAACCCGCAATCACCACCACCAGGTTGATAAAAGCGGTGAGCAGCACGAACCACAGGGAAATGCCATCCACGCCCAGGTGGTAATTGACATTGAAGCGCTGGATCCAGCTGGCGTTTTCCACGAACTGCATGTCCGCGGTGCCCAATTGGAAACCTGCATACAGCGGCAAAGTCACCAGAAAACTGGCCAGCGCACCGACCAGCGCAAACCAGCGTACCGCGTTCGCTTGGTCGTCACGCCCCATGGCGAGCAAAACGACGCCAAAGGCGATCGGCAACCATATAGCAAGGCTCAGCAATCCCATTTTTCTTATTCCTTACTTATTGAGCCAAACGAAATACGTCATGAGCACAAAGATGCCCAAAATCATCGCCAGTGCGTAGTGGTACAGGAAGCCCGATTGCAGTTGGCGCACACGCCCTGAAATCCAGCCCACCAGCTTCCAGGAGCCATTGACCAACAAGCCGTCGATCAGGGCGCGATCGCCGCCCTTCCAGAGACCCGTGCCGAGCATGCGCGCACCACGGGCCAGGATGTTTTCATTGATCCAGTCGAGGAAATACTTGTTCTCCAGGAGCACAACCACCGGGCGCAAGGCACGGCCGATGGCCGCAGGGACCGCCGGGTTCACGAGGTAGAAGTACCAGGCCGTCACCACACCGGCCAGGGCCAGGATGAAAGGCAGGGAGCTAAAGGCATGCATCGCCATCGCGACCGGGCCATGGAAAGCCTCACCCAGCTCTTGCATCACGGGATGCTTGTCTGCGTTGACCAGGATGGCGTCTTTGAAAAATTCGCCGAACAGCATGGGCTCAATGGTCAGGAAACCGATCAGCACCGAGGGGATTGCTAGCAACACCAGCGGCACCCACACGACCCAAGGCGACTCATGGGGGCCATGGTGTGCATCGTGGTGGCCGTGGCCATGGTCGTCTGCGGCATGGGCATCGTGGTGGTCATCATGGTGCGCGTCCGGGTTTTGGTCGTAGCGCTCTTTGCCGTGGAAGACCAGGAAGTACATGCGGAACGAATAAAACGCCGTCACAAACACACCGGCCAAGACCGCAAAGTGGGCAAAGCCAGCGGCGGGCAGGTGGCTTTCGGCAACCGCCTCAATGATGCTGTCTTTGGAATAAAAGCCGGAGAAGAACGGGGTTCCGATCAGCGCCAAAGAGCCCAGCAGCGAAGTGATCCAGGTGATAGGCATGTACTTGCGCACGCCCCCCATCCAGCGGATGTCCTGGTTGTGGTGCATGCCCATGATCACCGAGCCTGCGCCCAAGAACAGCAGCGCCTTGAAGAACGCGTGCGTCATCAAGTGAAACACGGCCACCGAATACGCCGAGGCACCGAGGGCCACAGTCATATAGCCCAACTGGGACAAAGTGGAGTACGCGACAACGCGTTTGATGTCGTTTTGGATGATGCCCAAAAAGCCCATGAACAAGGCCGTGATGGCACCAATCACCAGGATGAAATTCAGTGCCGTGTCCGACAGCTCAAACAGCGGTGACATCCGCGCCACCATAAAAATACCAGCCGTCACCATGGTGGCGGCATGAATCAGGGCAGAAATCGGGGTTGGGCCTTCCATGGAGTCGGGCAACCAGACGTGCAATGGAAACTGGGCCGACTTGCCCATGGCACCGATGAAGAGACAAATGCAGATGGTGGTGACCAGCATCCAATCAGTTCCAGGCAGGGTCAAGGCGCTCAGGGCCGAGGCTTTGCCGAAGACTTCTGTGTAGTTCAAGCTGCCGGCGTACGCCGCGATCAGTCCGATCCCCAAAATGAAACCAAAGTCCCCCACGCGGTTGACCAGGAAGGCTTTCATGTTCGCGAAAATTGCGCTGGGTTTGTTGAACCAGAAACCAATCAGGAGGTAAGACACCAGGCCCACGGCCTCCCAGCCGAAGAACAGCTGCAGCAGGTTGTTGCTCATCACCAGCATCAGCATGGCAAAGGTAAACAAAGAGATGTAGGCAAAGAAGCGGTTGTAGCCCTCGTCTTCGTCCATGTAGCCGATGGTGTACAGGTGAACCATGAGGGACACAAAGGTCACCACACACATCATCATGGCGGTGAGACCGTCGACCATGAAGCCGACTTCCATCTTCAAGCCGCCGACCACCATCCAGGTGTAGAGGGTCTCGTTCAAGCGTGCGCCGTCTTGAACCACGCTTTGCAGCGTGAGCGCCGACAGCACAAATGCCAGCAGAACACCACCAATGGTGAGCGAATGGGCGACCTTGCGACCGAACCAGTTGCCACCGAATTTCGTACCAAAAATACCGGCCAGCACCGCACCGGCCAAGGGTGCCATGGGGACCACGAGCAGCGTGGCTGCACTGAGGGTTTGACTCATCTTATTTTCAACCCTTGAGCGTATTGAGTTCGTCCACGCTGATGCTGGACTTGCTTCGGAACAACAAAACCAAAATCGCCAAGCCGATGGCGGACTCCGCAGCGGCCACGGTCAGAATGAAAAACACGAACACCTGGCCGTGCATATCGTTCAGGTAGTGCGAAAAGGCGACAAAATTGGTATTGACTGCCAGCAGCATCAGCTCAATGGCCATGAGCAACACAATCAGGTTGCGGCGGTTCAAGAAAATACCCACGACCGACAGCGCAAACAGCATGGCGCCCAGTGAGAGGAAATGTCCAAGAGTCAGGGTCATGCTTTGTTCTCCGGCTGCGAGGCCACTTCCACCACGGGCTCGGGAGCCACTTGGCTGGCCGACATTTTCAAGACGGTCATACGGTCCGCCGATTTGACACGCACCTGGTCACCCGGGCTCACATACTTGCTGTCCTTGCGCGCGCGCAGGGTCAAGGCGATGGCGGCGATCATGGCGACCAGCAATATCGCTGCCGCAATCTCTAAGGGGAAAAGGTACTGGGTGTAAATAAGCTTGCCCAACTGCTGGGTGTTGGAGAGCCCGCCTGCGGCCTCTGCCACCGCATTCGGATCCTCCACCACGCGAAATCCGCCCATCAGGACGGCTGCCATCTCCAGGGCGATGACCACGCCCACGGCAGCAGCCAGCGGGAAGTGGTTCCAAAAACCGGCCCGCAGGTTTTCCACATTGATGTCCATCATCATCACGACGAACAAGAACAAGACCATCACAGCACCGACGTAGACCAACACCAATGTGATCGACAAAAACTCAGCCTTCAGCAGCATCCAGACCATGGACGCCTGGAAAAAGGTCAGCACCAAATACAGGGCCGCATGGACCGGGTTGCGGGCGGTGATCACCCTGAAGGCGGCAAACAGCAGAACCGCCGCAAAGGCGTAAAAAAGACCGGTGGTGACACTCATATTCAAAATCTTTCGTGCAGTCGCTTAGCGGTACTTGGCATCAGCCTGCTTGGCCGCTGCAATTTCGGTCTCGTAGCGGTCGCCCACGGCCAGCAACATCTCTTTGGTGAAATAAAGGTCGCCCCGCTTTTCCCCGTGGTATTCCAGAATCTGTGTTTCCACAATGGAGTCCACCGGACAGCTCTCTTCGCAAAAACCGCAGAAGATGCACTTGGTCAAATCAATGTCATAGCGCGTGGTGCGGCGCGAGCCGTCGTCGCGCACATCGGACTCGATGGTGATGGCCATGGCCGGGCAAACGGCTTCGCACAGCTTACAGGCAATGCAGCGTTCTTCGCCGTTGTCGTAACGGCGCAGCGCATGCAGACCCCGGAATCGGGGCGACAAAGGTGTTTTCTCTTCAGGAAACTGAACCGTGACCTTTTTACGGAAGGCGTAGCGCATCGTCAGGGCCATGCCCTTGAGCAACTCCAAGAGCAAAAAGCTTTGGAGAAAATCGCGCATCGAAAAAGGCGCTGGTTTGTAGGCCAGATTGTGTGAAGCCATGTGCGTCTCTTATTTCCAGATATTCATGGGCGTCTGCATCCAGACCCCAACAACCACCAGCCACACCAAGGTGACGGGGATAAATACTTTCCAACCCAGACGCATGATCTGGTCGTAGCGGAACCGGGGGAAGGTGGCACGCACCCAAATGAACAAACTCACGATGGCACAGGTCTTGATACCCAGCCAAATGCCGCCAGGAACCCAATCCAAGAATGCCACGGGCGACAGCCAACCGCCCAGGAACATGATGGCCGCCAGAATGGACACCAGCCACATGTTCGCGTACTCGGCCAAATAAAACATGGCGTAGGACATGCCGGAGTACTCCACCATGTGCCCGGCCACGATCTCGGCCTCGCCCTCCACCACGTCGAAAGGATGGCGGTTGGTCTCAGCGAGACCAGAAATCACGTACACCACAAAAATGGGCAACAAAGGCAACCAGTTCCACGACAGCACCCCCAAACCTTGGGATGCGAACGTGCCCTTGGACTGCGCGACCACGATGTCAGTCATGTTCATGCTGCCGGTGATCATGAGCACAATCACCAGGCAAAAGCCCATCGCGATTTCGTAGCTCACCATCTGGGCTGACGCGCGCAAGGCGCCCAGAAACGCGTATTTGGAATTGGAGGCCCAACCGGCGATCACCACGCCATAGACCTCCATCGAGGTGATGGCCATCACAAACAACAAACCAGCGTTGACATTGGCCAAGGCCACGTCGGGCCCAAACGGCACTACGGCCCAAGCCGCCAAGGCCGGCATGATGGTCAGAATGGGGCCGATAAAGAACAGGCCTTTGTTGGCCGCAGCAGGCACCAAAATCTCTTTGGTCAGCAGCTTCAATGCGTCGGCAATCGGCTGCAACAAGCCCCAAGGCCCGACGCGGTTGGGCCCCAAGCGCACCTGCATCCAGCCCAGGAACTTGCGCTCCCACAGCGTGAGGTAAGCGACTGCTCCCATGAGGGGCAGCACCACCACCACAATTTTCATTAGGGTCCAGACCACAGGCCAGGCGACCACCGTCCACCACGACTGCGCTGACAGCTGCAAGCCGAAGTTGTAGATCGCGTCGATCATGCCAACACTCCTTCGCTGGCAGCCACACGGGCGTCGGCACTCAGCTGCAAGCTGGTGGCGCGGCGCACCAGGGAGTCAAGCTGGTAAATACGGGCCACGCAAGGCTCTGCACCCTGGTAGGCCCCGGTGAACGGCGCGTCGCAGTCGTTGCTCAGGCGTCCGACGGGCAAGAAGGCCGGTGCCTCAGCGCCAAACACGGCTTGGAGAACCTCTTGCGCAGACTCGTAGTCAAAACCGTCGAGCTTCATCATGTTGCCCAAAACGCGCAACACCTTCCAAGCGGGACGGGTCTCGGCCAGCGGTTTGACCACCGCGTGGAAGCTCTGCACCCGGCCTTCGGCGTTGACAAACGTGCCCGGGGTTTCGCTAAAGGGCGCAATCGGCAGCAACACGTCGGCGCAATCCAAATTGGTTTTGAAGGGGCTCAGACTCACGACCATCTCGGCCTGGGCCAGCGTGCTCACGGCCACGGAGCCGGGTGCGCTGTCAAATGCAGGTTCGGTATTGAGCAGCAGAACCGCTTTCAATGCGCCGCCCAACATTTGCCCAGCATCCAAGCCGCCTTGGCCGGGTGTGGCATGGACAAACTGCGCGCCCACGGTGTTGGCGGCTTCGGTCAAGTAACCCACCGTCGCACCGCAAAGCCGTCCAATGACGTTGGCAACGGCCAACAGTGCCGAGGCCTGGCCATGGTGGGCCGCAGCGTTGCCCAGCAAAATGGCTTTGCGCTCGCCACCCGCCAAAGACTTGGCGATGGCCTGTGCCTGCGCTGAGGGAGTCACCGCGTACTGCGAAGGCACTTGGGCAATGTCTGCCAGCGCGGCGGCTATGCCTTGCAATTGCACCAGCCAATCGGCGGCAGGCGCTTGGATTTCTTGCTTCAGGCCCATGGCCCAGTCATTGCGGCCCGAACCCAGCACATGCACGGCAGCGCCCGACTTGGCCGCTTGACGAATGCGCTGTGCAAACAGAGGGTGGTCTTTGCGCAAGTTGGAGCCCACGACCAGCACACGTTGCAAGGTGCTCAAGGACGCGATCGGCATGCCCAAATAGCGCACGCCGTTGGTGGGGGTGAAATCCGCGTTGCGCAGGCGGTAGTCGATGTTTTGGCTTCCCAGACCGCGCACCAGCTGGCCTGCGAGGTGCAGTTCTTCCAGCGTGCTGTGCGGGCTGACCAGCGCGCCGATGGCGGCTGCGCCATGGTTGGCTTTGATTTCTTTGAGGCCATTGGCCACGTATTCCAGGGCGGTTTGCCAGTCCACGTTGGTCCACTTGCCACCATGCTTGATCATGGGCGAGGTCAAACGGTCGGGCGCGTTCAGCGCTTCGTAGGAAAAACGGTCCCGGTCTGCAATCCAGCACTCGTTCACCGCTTCGTTTTCAAAGGGGACGACCCGCAGCACCTGGTTGTTTTTGACCTGAACAATCAAATTGGCGCCAGTCGAGTCGTGCGGGCTGACCGATTTGCGGCGGGACAATTCCCAGGTGCGGGCGCTGTAGCGAAAGGGTTTGCTGGTCAGCGCACCCACGGGGCAAATGTCAATCATGTTGCCGGAGAGTTCGGAGTCAATGGTTTGACCCAGAAAGGTTTCGATTTCGGAGTGTTCACCCCGGTTGGACATGCCCAACTCCATGACACCGGCGACTTCCTGTCCAAAGCGCACGCAGCGGGTGCAATGGATGCAACGGCTCATCTCTTGCATGCTGATGAGCGGTCCGACGTCTTTCACGGCCACGACCCGTTTTTCTTCGGCGTAGCGCGAACCGGAACCACCGTAGCCCACAGCCAGATCTTGCAACTGGCACTCACCGCCCTGGTCGCAAATCGGGCAATCCAGCGGGTGGTTGATCAGCAGAAACTCCATCACCGACTGCTGGGCCTTGATCGCCTTGTCGGACTTGGTGCGCACGACCATGCCTTGGGTCACGGGTGTGGCGCAGGCGGGCATGGGCTTGGGTGCTTTTTCAATATCCACCAGGCACATGCGGCAGTTGGCGGCAATGCTGAGCTTCTTGTGGTAACAGAAGTGAGGGATGTAGGTGCCCGCCTTCTCGGCTGCATGCATGACCATGCTGCCTTCCACGATTTCTACTTTTTTGCCGTCGAGTTCGATTTCAACCATGGTGTGATACCAATCAAACGTAAGCGCCGACCACGCAGGTCTTGTGCTCTACGTGGTAAACAAATTCATCGCGGAAGTGCTTGAGCATGCCGCGCACCGGCATCGCCGCGGCGTCGCCCAGCGCACAAATAGTGCGGCCCATGATGTCACCCGCCACGCTGTCGAGCATGTCCAGATCGCTGGCACGGCCTTGACCGTTTTCAATGCGGTCCACCATGCGCCACAGCCAGCCCGTGCCTTCACGGCAGGGGGTGCATTGGCCACAGGATTCGTGGGAATAGAAGTAGGACAAGCGTTGCAGTGCCTTGACCATGCAGCGCGAGTCGTCCATCACGATGACTGCACCCGAGCCGAGCATGGAACCCGCCTTGGCGATGGAGTCGTAGTCCATGGTGACGTCCATCATGATGCTGGCAGGCAACACGGGGGCCGAGGAGCCGCCGGGAATCACTGCTTTGAGTTGACGCCCGGTGCGAACACCGCCTGCCAGCTCCAGCAACGTAGAGAAAGGCGTGCCCATGGGGATCTCGTAGTTGCCGGGGCGTTCCACGTCGCCGCTGACCGAGAAGATTTTGGTGCCACCGTTGTTGGGCTTGCCGCAGGCCAGGTAGGCCGCGCCGCCGTTGCGAATAATCCAAGGGACGGCCGCGAAGGTTTCGGTGTTGTTGATGGTGGTGGGCTTGCCGTACAAACCAAAGCTTGCAGGAAACGGTGGCTTGAAGCGCGGCTGGCCTTTTTTGCCTTCCAAAGACTCCAGCAAGGCCGTTTCTTCGCCGCAAATATAGGCGCCAAACCCGTGGCTGGCGTGCAGTTCAAAACTGAAGCTGCTACCCATGATGTTGGGGCCCAACAAACCAGCGGCGCGGGCTTGTTCCAAAGCTTCTTCAAAACGCTCGTAGGTTTGGAAGATCTCGCCGTGGATGTAGTTGTAGCCCACGTTGATGCCCATGGCGAAGGCGGCAATGGCCATGCCTTCAATCACCGCATGGGGATTGAACTGCATGATGTCGCGGTCTTTGCAGGTTCCGGGCTCACCTTCGTCCGAGTTGCACACCAGGTACTTTTGACCGGGGAACTGGCGGGGCATAAAGCTCCACTTCAGTCCGGTGGGAAAACCCGCACCGCCGCGGCCACGCAAGCCGGACTCTTTCACCGTTGCGATGACCTGGTCCTGGGTCAGACCTTCGCCACCGTCTTTGCCCAATATTTTGCGCAGTGCCGCATAGCCGCCACGCGCAATGTAGGCATCCAGGCCCCAATTGGATCCATCCAGGTCCGCCATGATTTGCGGTTGGATATGGCGTCCGTGGAAGGACGACTCCAAGCCCGTAGCCTGGAATTGGGAAAGCAGTTGATGCACGCTCACAGACCGCCCTCCGAGGCCTTCAGGCCTTCAATCAATTGGTCCAATTTCTCGTTGCTCATAAAGCTGCACATGGTGCGGTCGTTGACCAGCAAAACGGGGGCGTCCGCGCATGCGCCTTGGCATTCGCTGGGCTGCAGGGTGATCAGTCCGTCGGCCGTGGTTTGGCCTGCATGGATGCCCAATGTGTGCTCCAGGTGCGCCAAAGCCTGCGCGCCACCGCGCAACTGGCAGGGCAAATTGGTACACACATTGAGTTTGTACTTGCCCACCGGCTTTTGGTTGTACATGTTGTAGAAGGTGGTGACTTCGTGCACCGCCATGAGCGCCATGCCCAGGTGATCGGCCACCACGCGCTCGCTCTCTGGGCTCACCCAACCCAGCTCTTGCTGCACGATGGACAGGCATGCCATCACAGCAGACTGTTTCTGGTCTGCGGGAAATTTGGCAACTTCGCGGTCGAAGCGCGCTTTGGTGGCATCCGAGATCATCGGTCAATCTCTCCAAAAACAATGTCCATGGTGCCAATAATGGACACCGCATCGGCAATCATGTGGCCCTTGGCCATCTCATTGAGACCCGCCAAATGGGCGAAGCCCGGCGGACGAATCTTCAGACGGTAGGGCTTGTTGGCACCGTCACTGACGATGTAAATACCAAACTCCCCTTTGGGATGCTCAACCGCTGCATAGGCCTGGCCTTCGGGCACGTGGAAGCCTTCGGTGAACAGCTTGAAGTGGTGAATCAAGCCTTCCATGTTGTTCTTCATTTCCTCGCGCGAGGGCGGCGCCACCTTGTGGTTGTCGGTAATCACGGGGCCGGGATTGGCTTGGAGCCACTCCACACACTGGGCGATGATGCGGTTGGACTGCTTCATCTCTTCCATACGCACCAGGTAGCGGTCGTAGACGTCGCCGGTTTTGCCCACGGGAATGTCAAAGTCCAGCTGCGAATACACGTCATAGGGCTGCTTTTTGCGCAGGTCCCAGGCGATACCGGAGCCGCGCAACATCGGGCCGGTGAAGCCCATGTTCAGAGCGCGCTCGGGGGTGACGATGCCAATGTTGACGGTACGCTGCTTCCAGATGCGGTTTTCTGTGAGCAGCGTGTGGTACTCGTCCAGGCACGCGGGAAAGCGTTGGGTGAAGTCGCCAATAAAGTCCAGCAAGGAGCCTTGGCGGTTTTTGTTCAGATCGGCCACACCCTTGGCATTGCGCACGCGGCTTGCCTTGAACTGCGGCATGGTGTCCGGCAAATCGCGGTACACGCCGCCCGGACGGAAGTAGGCTGCGTGCATGCGCGCGCCGCTGGCGGCTTCGTACATGTCAAACAGGTCTTCACGCTCGCGGAAGGTGTAAATCAAAATCGTGGAGCTGCCGCAGTCGTTGCCGTGCGAACCCAACCACATCAGGTGGTTCAAGAGGCGGGTAATCTCGGCAAACATCACGCGGATGTACTGCGCACGCACGGGCACCTCGATGCCCAGGAGCTTCTCAATGGCCAGGCAGTAGGCGTGCTCATTGCACATCATGGACACGTAGTCGAGCCGGTCCATGTACGGCAATGCCTGCAAATAGGTCTTGGTTTCCGCCAATTTTTCGGTGGCGCGGTGCAGCAAGCCAATGTGCGGATCCGCGCGTTGGATGACCTCGCCGTCGAGCTCGAGCACCAAGCGCAATACGCCGTGGGCCGCAGGATGCTGCGGCCCAAAGTTCAGGGTGTAATTTTTGATTTCAGCCATGCGAGTCTCTGCTTAATGCAGGCCTCCGTATTTGTCTTCGCGAACGATGCGCGGCGTGATTTCACGCGTCTCGATCGTGACCGGCTGGTAAATGACGCGCGCCTGCTCGGCGTCGTAGCGCATTTCCACATGGCCAGTGGTCGGAAAATCTTTGCGAAACGGGTGCCCGATAAAACCATAGTCGGTCAGGATGCGGCGCAGGTCTTCATGGCCCTCAAAAACCACGCCAAACAGGTCAAAGGCCTCGCGCTCGAACCAATTGGCCGAATTCCAGATGTCGTTGATCGACTCCACGACAGGCATGTCGTCGTCCAGCGCAAACACTTTCAGACGCAGGCGCTGGTTCAAGCTCACGGACAGCAGGTGCACGACCACGCAGTAGCGGGAAGCTTCTTGGGCCGCCCCTTGGTAGTCGGAGTAGTCCACGGCGCACAGATCGACCATTTGCTCAAACTGGCAACCGGGAGCGTCCCGCAATATCAGCGCCGCAGCGTGGTAGTCGCGCGCGGCCACTTGAACGGTCACCTCGCCAAGCGCGATGGTGATGTGCTTCGCTTTGTCGCCCAGCGCCTGTGTCACTGCGTCCCGGGTAGCTTCAGGACGAACCGAATATTCAGTCATGGTGTTCAAGCCCGTGCAATGGTTTCAGTGCGGCGGATTTTTTGCTGCAGTTGCAAAATTCCGTAGACCAAGGCCTCGGCGGTGGGCGGGCAACCTGGCACATAAACGTCCACCGGCACGATGCGGTCACAACCACGCACCACGGAATAACTGTAGTGGTAGTAGCCGCCGCCGTTGGCGCAAGATCCCATGCTGATAACCCAGCGCGGCTCTGACATTTGGTCGTACACCTTGCGCAAGGCTGGGGCCATCTTGTTGCACAAGGTGCCAGCCACAATCATCAAATCCGACTGCCGTGGGCTGGCGCGGAACACCTCGGAGCCAAAACGGCTGAGGTCATAGCGTGCGGCGGCCGCGTGCATCATTTCCACCGCACAGCAGGCCAAGCCAAAGGTCATAGGCCAGATCGAGCCAGTTTTGGCCCAGTTCACCACCGAGTCGTAGCTCGTGGTGACGAATCCTTCGTTCAGCACGCCTTCAATCATTGCATCACTCCCAATCCAGGGCGCCTTTTTTCCACTCGTAGGCAAAGCCCACAACCAGAATGGCCAGAAAAACCATCACCGACCAGAAGCCCGTAGGGCCGATTTCCTTGAGCGAAACGGCCCAAGGAAACAGAAAAGCGATTTCCAGGTCGAACAAAATAAACAGAATGGCCACCAGGTAGTAGCGCACGTCAAATTTCATGCGAGCGTCTTCAAACGCTTCAAAGCCGCATTCGTAAGGGGAGTTTTTTGCCGCGTCGGGCCGGTTCGGTCCCAGGATGTAGCCCAGAACCTGGGGGATGATGCCGACAGCCACGCCGACCAAAATGAACATCAGGACGGGAAGGTATTGATCTAAGCGCATCACTAAATTCTGATCACCGTTGCTTGCCCCAAACCTACAAAAAAGCCGGTTGGAGCAATAAATTTCTGGTGCCGTCGGCGAGACTCGAACTCGCAAAGCTTTCGCCACTACCACCTCAAGATAGCGTGTCTACCAATTTCACCACGACGGCGGTGTTAGAAGGGTTGCCGGAGGTGCATTTGCACCCCGCAGCGGCCCGGCTAGCCTCCGAGTTTACCCTTAATTGGAGTCCGATTTGCCCTCCAGGTGCGATTTGTGCGATCTGCCGCACACTTCCCTGCGCAGCTCCTTGAGGCCCCTCAGGAAGCACCCACTCCAAGACCGCTTGAACGCGGCAAAACCGCAACACTCCAATTGGCATTTTCATTACACTTACCAAAATGAAAAATTGCCGCACGCCAAAAACCAAGAGTTTTTGGGAGCATCCTTTACAAATGCGAGACACAGACCGCAAGCACCAAACCATCCTTTGGCCGCGGTGGTCGCAAACCAAGCGCCCCCTTCAAAGCGAATGCCTTTCGCGGAAACACCAATGCAGTACCATGACCGTGAAAAGTATCTTTTGAAACCATGAATCACCTTGAAAATTACCATTTCGACACCTCCTCCGAAAAGATTTCCGGTATCGGGCGTGCGTTGGTTTTAGCCGGAACTCTGGATCAAAAAACAGCCGAACGAATCTACAGCAGAGCCAAGACTCAGAACAAGAGTTTCGTCTCCGAGCTTGTTGACTCGGGCGCAGTTTCGTCTTTCGCACTGGCACACACGCTGTGCAAGGCCTTTATTTCACCTTTGGTTGATTTAGACGCCCTCAATATTGAGGCGATTCCGCCTAATTTGTTGGATGAAAAAATCTGCCGCGACTATCAACTGCTGCCCTTGGCAAAACGCAGTAATGCCATGGTGATTGCGACCGCCGACCCCTCCAATCTAGAGGCCGCAGAAAAAATCAAATTTGCGACCCAGTTGTCTGTGGAATGGGTGGTTGTGGAGTTTGATAAGTTGGTAGCAATCAACGCCGGGAGATTTTCCGAGGGGTCAGAACAATTTTCTGCCGAGTTTTTGACCAGTGACTTCGATGACAAAACCCTTGAGTTTGAAGGCGACACGAAAATCTCAGACACCGAGCAAGAAAGCGAAATTGACGACGCCCCTATTGTTCGATTTTTGAGGAAAATGCTTTTTGACGCGTTTGCGATGGGAGCATCGGACCTTCATTTTGAACCCTATGAGTTTTCATACCGAGTGCGCTTTCGCATTGACGGCGAGTTAAGGGAAATTGCGGCGCCACCGATCGGCATCAAAGAGAAACTCGCGGCCCGCATTAAGGTCATCTCGCGCATTGACATTTCGGAAAAGCGTCTGCCACAAGATGGTCGGATGAAAATGAAAATGAGTGCGAAAAAGGTGGTGGATTTTCGTGTCAGCACCTTGCCCACCTTGTTTGGCGAAAAAATAGTGATTCGTATTCTTGATCCCAGCAGTGCCCAAATGGGGATTGAGGCCTTGGGTTACGAGGAATTAGAAAAGGCGCGCTTATTGAAGGCCATCCACCGGCCTTATGGAATGGTTCTCGCCACGGGCCCAACCGGCTCGGGAAAAACTGTCTCTCTCTACACGTGCTTGAATATATTAAACCAACCAGGGGTCAACATAGCCACGGCTGAAGATCCCTCTGAGATTAACTTGCCCGGCGTGAACCAAGTCAACGTCAACGAAAAAGCGGGATTAACTTTTGCTGTAGCACTGCGTTCATTTCTGCGTCAGGATCCAGACATCATTATGGTGGGGGAAATTCGCGATCTTGAAACTGCGGATATCGCAATAAAGGCTGCACAAACGGGTCATATGGTCATGTCGACCCTGCATACGAATGATGCCCCCTCGACCATCACGCGATTGCGCAACATGGGCGTTGCTCCATTCAACATTGCGTCAAGTGTGGTACTCGTTACCGCACAGCGCCTTGCGCGGCGGCTTTGCACAAAATGCAAAGAAGAGGCCAATCTGCCGCAGCAATCTTTATTGGACGCCGGGTATACATTGAGCGACCTGGATGGAAGCTGGAAACCGTTCCGCCCGGTGGGTTGCAACAGTTGCAGCAATGGTTACAAAGGGCGGGTAGGTATTTACCAAGTCATGCCGGTGAGCGAGGAGATTCAGCGCATCATTTTGCGCGACGGGTCCGCAATCGATATTGCAGAGCAAGCAGAGCGCGAGGGCGTGCGCTCGTTGCGCAACGCGGGACTGCACAAAGTCAGGCTGGGCTTGACGTCTATCGAGGAAGTCATGGCCGTTACGAACGAATAACAAAACGCACTACAGGGACAAATATGGCAACGACAACGAAAGCGCAGCAGCTAAGGCGAAAGAGTGCTGCGGCGGAAGCTGTATTTGAATGGCGGGGACGCGATCGCAATGGTCGACCCGTGAGTGGCGAAATCCGTGCCGAAGCTGAAACCCTGGTGCGCGCGATGTTGCGTCGGCAGGGAATTACGCCGATCAAGATCAGGCAACGGCGCATGGGATGGATGCAGTCCATCAAACCCAAAGAAATCGCCACATTTACGCGCCAGTTGGCTACCATGATGAAAGCAGGTGTTCCCTTACTGCAGTCCTTCGATATTGTGGGACAAGGGAATCCAAACCCCAGCCTCACCAAACTGATCAATAACTTGCGTATCGATATTGAAACCGGATCTTCAATGAGCGATGCTTTTCGAAAATATCCCAATCAATTCAGTCCACTTTACTGCAACCTGGTGGCTGCGGGCGAATCGGCAGGAATCCTGGATTCCCTGCTGGACCGTCTTGCCACCTACATGGAAAAAACCGAGGCGATTAAATCTAAAATTAAATCAGCACTGATGTATCCGATCAGTGTCTTGATCGTTGCATTCGGCGTCATTACAGTCATCATGCTTTGGGTCATCCCTTCATTCAAACAAGTATTTAGCTCCTTCGGGGGAGAACTTCCAGCGCCGACCCTGATGGTCATCGGGCTGAGCGAGCTTTTCATTCAATACTGGTACCTTATTTTCGGCAGTTTGTTTGGTGGCATGTTCTTCTATTTCCGCGCTTTGAAAACCAGTGCCCGCCTTCAATCTTTGACGGACCGTGCATTACTTCGGGTCCCCGTGTTCGGGCCATTGGTACGCAAGTCCAGCATCGCACGCTGGACCCGAACCTTGGCGACGATGTTCGCGGCAGGCGTTCCCTTGGTCGAAGCGCTGGACTCGGTTGGCGGTGCCGCCGGCAATTCGGAGTACGCTGAAGGCACCATCGGAATTCGACAGCAGGTGTCTATCGGCGTCTCGCTAACCACGGCGATGACCCAGTCCAAGCTTTTCCCGCCCATGGTGTTGCAAATGTGTGCCATCGGCGAGGAGTCAGGCTCCATCGACTACATGTTGGGCAAGGCGGCGGACTTCTTCGAATCCGAGGTTGACGATATGGTGGCTGGCATCTCCAGTTTGATGGAGCCCATCATCATCGTGATACTCGGCTCCATCATTGGCGGCATTGTGGTGGCGATGTACCTGCCCATTTTCAAGTTGGGGCAAATCGTTTGATCTCGCCGGATTTGTCCTTAGGGATCTTCTTGGCGGGTGTTTTGGGCCTGCTGATCGGAAGTTTTTTGAATGTTGTGATTTACCGATTACCCAAAATGCTGGAGCGCCAGTGGGCCCGCGATTACCAGGAATGGGCTGGAACGCCCGAAATCGCCACCGAAGCCTTCAACTTGTCGACTCCGACATCCCACTGCCCCGCGTGCGCGACCCCTGTTCCTTGGCACCACAATATTCCAGTGCTCAGCTACCTGGTACTACGGGGACGCTGCAAGCAGTGTTCTGCCTCCATCAGTCTTCAATACCCGCTCATTGAGCTGGCGACCTCTGCTCTTTTTGCCCTTTGCGTTGCGCGCTGGGGTTGGACACCTGCAGCCGCCCTGTGGTGCCTCTTTTCCTGCGCACTGCTCGCGCTCGCCATGATTGACTGGGAAACCACCCTGCTACCCGACGTCATCGTTCTGCCGCTGCTCTGGTTAGGCCTCATTGCGGCGGATTTGCATTGGACACCAACCTCGCTGTCCGACGCACTGTGGGGCGCGGTCGGCGGCTACCTGTCGTTGTGGTCGGTCTATTGGGTGTTCAAACGGGTGACGGGTAAGGAGGGCATGGGCTATGGTGACTTCAAGCTCTTGGCATGCTTGGGCGTCTGGTTTGGCTGGCAAATGCTGATCCCCCTGATTCTCCTGTCGTCCATTGTGGGTACGGTCATAGGACTGGCCCTGAAATTGCGCGGTCAATTGCGCGAAGGCGGCTACATGCCTTTCGGGCCCTTTTTGGCGGGAGCCGGATTCTGTTGCCTGATCAGCAGCCCTCCATTTATCCTCAGCCATCTCGGCCTATGAAGAACCGCAGCCTTCGACTTGGAATCAGCGGCGGCATTGGCAGCGGCAAAAGCACGGTGTCCCAGCTGTTTGCACGCATGGGCGGGACGGTGATTGACCTTGACGCCATATCGCGTGCCAGCACCGCCGTCGGTGGGCAGGCCATCCCTGCGGTGCGCGCCACTTTTGGCGCAGAATTTATTGACAGCACAGGCGCTATGGACCGCATCAAAATGCGGGATTTGGTGTTCAGCGACCTGCAAGCGCGCTCGAGACTGGAGGCCATCGTCCACCCCTTGATCGCTCTGGAAGTGGGCCGTCTGACCGAAAACGCCCGGCAACAAGGCGTGGCCTGCATCGTTTTTGACATCCCATTGCTGGTGGAGTCGGCCCATTGGCGCGCCAACTTGGACCGGGTGGTTATCGTGGACTGCACTGTGGAAACCCAGATTCAGCGCGTGCAAGCCCGCAGCGGCCTGAGCGAAACCGAGGCGCGCAACATTATTCGGGCGCAAAGCAGCCGCGCCCACCGCCTCCAGGCCGCCGACGCCGTCATCTTCAACGAGGGCAAGAACTTGTTGGAAATCGAGCGCGAGGTGAAGATTTTGGGGGCGCAGTTCGGGCTATGATCCTGCCACTGGAAAATTGCGCGTGATCCTTTACGAATACCCGTTCAACGAAAAAATTCGCACCTACCTGCGTTTGGAGCAGCTGTTCGAGCGTCTTTTCGCCCTGATTGACCGAACTTCGGAGATCGATCACCACTTTGCGCTGATCACCTTGTTCGAAATTCTGAGCGTGAGTGCACGCGCCGAGCTCAAGACCGATGCACTCAAAGATCTGGAACGGCAACGCCAGATCATGTGCAATTTCCGAGGAAATCCGGACATTGCTGCGGATGTTCTCGAGAAAATGATCGATCAAATCAGCGCATGCCTGGCAGAGCTGAACCAGGCCCCCAACAAACTGGGGCGCGTGCTGGAGGAAAACGACTGGCTCAAGAGCGTGCGCAGCCGAACCAGTATTCCCGGCGGAACCGGCAATTTCGACCTGCCCGCCTACTATGCCTGGCAGCACCATCCTTCTGATCAGCGGCGCAATGATTTGTGCAAATGGGTAGAGACCTTTTTGCCCATGTCCAACGCGATCACCCTACTTTTGGGCTTGTTGCGGGATTCCGGTTCGCCCCAAAAAATCGTGGCCATGGGCGGTCAATTTCAGCAAAACTTGCCACAGGGTCGCGTATTCCAACTGCTGCGCCTGTCGGTGAACCCTGCCTTGGGTGCTATTCCCGAAATCAGCGCCAACCGCTTGGTCGCATCGATTCGTTTTGTGCACCAGTCGGTCTATGACCGCGTGCAGGCCAACACGGCGGACATCGCTTTCGAACTGACACTGTGCGCTTAAACGCAACGCTGGCAATGGCTACGAACGTTGAGAAGATTGTGAAGTGTCCGGGGTGCCAAGGCCCCAGCCTGTATGCGCCCTCGAACGTCTACCGTCCGTTTTGCAGCGCGCGTTGCAAAGAAGGCGACCTGGGTGCCTGGGCGACCGAAGAGTTTCGCTTACCCGCCGTGGAAAAACCAGACGACATGCAACTCGAGCACGGGCCTATCCACTAGCCCGGTTTGCGCGAAGGCGCTTAAACGCCAGACTCCTCCGCCAGCCACTCCAATACCGGCACGGTCCCGGGCAAAACGGGTTGAACCGTCACTGGCAAGGTTTCCCACTGGGCGGACTGTGCCTCGCGCATCTGCAATTCACCCTCCCACGCGGTGACCTTGAAAAAATGCAGCCGCACCAGCGCATGCGGATAGTCAATTACCTCCACTTTCCACGGCGTCGCACTGCGCACCTCAATACCAATCTCTTCACGCAGTTCCCGGCACAGGGCGTCATAGGTGGATTCGCCCTGCTCTACTTTGCCGCCGGGAAATTCCCAATAGCCCGCGTAAGGCTTGCCCGCAGGGCGTGAGGTCAGCAGGAATTCTCCATTGCTTTGAATCAATACCCCGACGGCCACCTGCACCTGGGCGCGATCGGCGTCCCCTTGGCGCGCGCGCTCAGGGTCCGCCACCCGCACTGGCGCACTCATGGATGGGCGCCAGCTCCGACGGCGTGGCGGCCTGCGAAGTCTTTGGCAAATTGCCATGCAACCCGCCCGCTGCGGGATCCGCGCTCCAGCGCCCACACCAAGGCTTCGGGCCGCGCCTGGGCGATATGCGCCGCCGGGACGTCCAGCGCCTGCAACCACTGCGCCACGATCGCCAGGTACTCGTCCTGGTTAAAGGGATAAAAGCTGACCCACAATCCAAACCGCTCCGACAAGGAGATTTTTTCTTCCACGCCCTCGCCAGGATGCACCTCGCCGCTGTCGGTGTGGGTGTAGGTGAGGTTCTCGGCCATGTACTCGGGCAGCAAATGGCGCCGGTTGCTGGTGGCGTAAATCAAGACGTTGGCCGATGTCGCCGACACCGAGCCATCGAGCACCGACTTGAGCGCTTTGTAGCCGGGCTCGCCTTGGTCAAAACTCAGGTCATCGCAAAAAATCAAAAACTTTTCAGGCCGTTGAGAGACGATGTCCACGATGTCGGGCAAATCCACCAGGTCTTCTTTATCCACCTCAATCAAGCGCAGCCCTTGGGGTGCGTAGGTGTTCAAACACGCCCGCACCAGCGACGACTTGCCAGTGCCGCGCGCGCCGGTCAGCAGCACGTTGTTCGCCGTTTGACCGCTCACAAATTGGGCGGTGTTGCGGGCAATTTTTTCTTTCTGCACGTCAATTTCGAGCAAGTCGTCCAGGCGCATCGCGCCCACCTGCCGCACCGGAACCAAATAGCCCTGGCCCGACACCCGCTTGCGGTACAAAAACGCGATGGAACTGTTCCAGTCCGGTTGTTCAATGTCCTGGCGCAAGGCGGACTCCACCCGCTCCATGAACTGCACAGCACGTGCCAGAAAAGGGGCAAAATCGTTGGCGGTCATCGGCTTAGGACCGGTAGTCGGCGTTGATGGTGACGTAGTCGTGGCTCAGGTCGCAGGTCCACACCGTATGGCTGGCAGCGCCCCGGCCCAAGTCCACGCGCACGGTGATTTCGCTTTGGCGCATCACACGCTGGCCATCGGCTTCTTGGTAAGCTGGATTGCGGCCACCCTGGGTTGCGACGTGCACGTCGTCCAGGAACAGCTCGATGCCGCCTTGGTCCAAATCCTCGACGCCCGCATAGCCCACGGCGGCCAAAATGCGGCCCAGGTTCGGGTCACTGGCGAAAAACGCCGTCTTCACCAAAGGCGAATGGGCAATCGCATAGGCCACTTTGCTGCATTCCTGCACCGTGGCACCGCCATCGACCTGCACGGTAATGAACTTGGTCGCCCCTTCACCGTCGCGCACGATGGCATGCGCCAGTTGCTTCGCCACCGCCAGCAGGGCTTCGAACAAGGCCTGGCCCTGCGGGCTGCTCAGCGAGTCAATACGCGCATGACCGGCCTGGTGCGTGGCCACCACGACCAGCGAATCATTGGTCGAGGTATCGCCATCGACCGTCACGCAGTTGAACGACTGCTGCGCCAAGGTGAGCGCCAAAGGCTGCATTAAGTCGGGGTGCACACAGGCGTCAGTGGCGATAAAGCCCAGCATGGTCGCCATATTGGGGCGGATCATGCCCGCGCCTTTGCTAATGCCTGTGACGCTGACGGTTGTGCCGTCGATTTGTACCTGCTGGCCAAAGGCTTTGGGCACAGTGTCGGTGGTCATGATGCCCTCGGCCGCATCCAGCCAGGCGTCAGCACGGGCTGCAGCAATCGCACGGTCCATCGCGGCAATGATGCGCTCGCTGGGCAGCGGCTCCATGATCACACCGGTCGAAAACGGCAGCACCTGCTCTGCCGCCACACCCAGACGCGCCGAGAGTGCGTCACAGGTCGCGCGGGCGCGGGCCAGGCCATCGGCGCCGGTGCCTGCATTGGCGTTGCCCGTGTTGATCACCATGGCGCGAATTTCTGCACCCTGGGCCAGGTTCTGCTGGCAAATTTGCACCGGGGCGGCGCAAAAGCGGTTGGTCGTAAACACGCCACCCACGCTGCTACCAGCGTCCAGCAAGAAAACCGAGACGTCTTTGCGTCCCTGCTTGCGCACAGCCGCCTCCACCACACCGATGCGCACACCGGCGATGGGGAACAAGGTGGCCGCGTCGGGAGCAGGCAAATTCACAGGCATAAGAACTCCTCAGGCCAGCTTACCGTGGCATTGCTTGTATTTTTTTCCACTGCCGCAGGGGCAGGGCTCATTGCGTCCCACCCGGGCAAACAAAGAAGCATCGGCTGTTTGCGCCGCAGGGCTTGCGTCGGTCGTTTGCGCCTCGCCGGTCTCGGTGGGCGCTGTGTAAGTGATGTTGCTGATGTTCTCGCCACGCGACTCCATCACCTGCGCCGCCTCGTCCAGCTGTTCGCTGGACTGGATGCGCACCGTCATCAGGGTTTGCGTGACTTCGTTTTTCACGGCGTCGAGCATTTGACCAAACAACTCAAACGCTTCGCGCTTGTATTCCTGCTTGGGCTGCTTTTGGGCATAGCCGCGCAAATGAATGCCCTTGCGCAAGTAGTCCAATGAACTCAGATGGTCGCGCCACTGGGTGTCAATGGTTTGCAAGAGCACCATGCGCTCGAAGTGCGTAAAGCTCTCGGCGCCCACCTGCTCGACCTTGAGCGCAAACGCGGCGTTGGCGGCCTCGACCACGGCTTCGACAATGTCCTCGTCGGTGATTGACTGGGCTGCGGCGATTTTTTGCGCCAAGTCCAGCTCCAAGCGCCACTCGTCGGCCAGTTGTTTTTGCAGTCCGGCAATATCCCACTGCTCTTCGACCGACTCACGGGGCACATAGGTGCGCACCAGGTCCTCGAAGGTGCCTTCGCGCAGCGAACGGATTTGGGCGTCCAGGTCCTGGGCGTCCAGGATCGCATTGCGCTGCTGGTAAATCACCTTGCGCTGGTCGTTGGAGACATCGTCGTATTCCAGCAACTGCTTGCGCATGTCAAAGTTGCGGGCCTCGACCTTGCGCTGGGCGCTCTCGATGCTGCGGCTGACCATGCCCGCTTCAATCGCTTCACCCTCGGGCATCTTGAGCCGGTCCATGATGGCCTTGACCCGCTCGCCCGCAAAAATGCGCATCAGGGCGTCATCCAAGCTCAGGTAGAAGCGTGACGAACCGGGGTCGCCCTGGCGCCCGGAACGGCCCCGCAGCTGGTTGTCAATGCGCCGTGACTCGTGGCGCTCTGTTGCGATGATGCGCAATCCACCCAAGGCCGTGATGGCCTCGTGGTCGATCTTCCACTGCGCCTTCAGGGCGGCAATCTGCTGCTCTTTGGCCGCGTCGTCCAGGCTCTCATCGTGGCGCACCGCGTCCAGCGCCTTGTCAATATTGCCGCCCAGCACAATGTCCGTGCCCCGGCCGGCCATGTTGGTGGCGATGGTGATCATCTTGGCGCGCCCGGCCTGGGCCACGATATCGGCCTCACGGGCATGCTGCTTGGCGTTGAGCACCTGGTGCGGCAAGCCCGCTTTGGTCAGCAGCTCGGCGATGATTTCGGAGTTTTCGATCGAGGTCGTTCCCACCAGCACCGGTTGGCCGCGCTCGTAGCACTCCCGAATGTCCTGAATAGCCGCAACGTATTTTTCCTGGGTCGTTTTGTAGACGCGGTCTTGCTGGTCTTCACGGCGGCTTTGGCGGTTCGGAGGAATCACCACGGTCTCGAGACCGTAAATTTCCTGAAACTCGTAGGCCTCGGTGTCAGCCGTGCCGGTCATGCCAGAGAGCTTGTTGTACAGACGGAAGTAGTTTTGAAAGGTGATGGAGGCCAGCGTCTGGTTCTCGGCCTGAATGGACACGCCTTCTTTGGCTTCCACCGCTTGGTGCAAGCCATCGCTCCAGCGCCGACCGGTCATCAGGCGGCCGGTGAACTCGTCCACGATCACAATCTCGCCCTCTTGCACCACATAGTGCTGGTCGCGGTGAAACAGGTGGTGGGCGCGCAGGGCTGCGTACAAGTGGTGCACCAGCGTGATATTGGCCGGGTCGTACAAGGACGAGCCCGCGGGAATGAGCTGCAGATCTGCCAACAGCTGCTCAGCCCGTTCGTGTCCGTCTTCGGTGAGCACAATTTGCCCTGCTTTTTCGTCCACGGTGAAGTCGCCCGGGGTAATCACGCCCTCGCCGGTGCGCAAATCGAGCTCGCCTTCCTGGCGGGTGAGCGAGGGCACCACCGTGTTGATGGCGATGTAGAGCGCCGTGTGGTCTTCCGCCTGGCCGCTGATGATCAGAGGCGTGCGTGCCTCATCAATCAGGATCGAGTCCACTTCGTCGACGATGGCAAAGTTCAGTCCGCGCTGCACGCGGTCTTTGACCTCGTAGACCATGTTGTCGCGCAGGTAGTCAAAGCCGTATTCGTTGTTGGTGCCGTAGGTGATGTCGGCGCCATAAGCGGCTTGCTTTTCTTCGCGGGGAGCGTTGGGCGTGTTGATACCCACCGTCAACCCCAAAAATTCGTACAACTGCCCCATCCAACGCGCATCGCGGCTGGCCAGGTAGTCGTTCACGGTCACCACATGCACACCCTTGCCGGTCAAGGCGTTAAGGTACACCGGGAGCGTGGACGTCAGGGTTTTGCCCTCGCCGGTGCCCATTTCCGAGATTTTTCCGTGGTGCAAGGACATACCGCCCAGCATCTGCACGTCGAAATGGCGCATTTTCATGACGCGCTTGGAGCCCTCACGCACCACGGCAAAGGCTTCGGGCAAGATGGCGTCCAGGCTTTCTCCACCGGCTACGCGCGCTTTGAACTCGGTCGTCTTGGCCTGGAGTTCTGCGTCACTCAGTGCTTCATAGGCGGGCTCCAGCGCATTGATGCGGGAGACGGTGCTGCGGTACTGCTTGAGCAAGCGGTCGTTGCGGCTTCCAAAGAGCTTGGTCAGAAATGTCAGTGGCATGGGTACGAGACCGGCCTGCAACCCCCCGGGGTCGCAGAACAGCACAGTCCTTTTGGTGGTCGGTGTTCAAAGGTTTGGCAGCACGTCGTTCGGTGGGCCCAGAGGTCCCCAACGATGCAACTGCCAATCAGCCTCTGATTTTAGCGTTTCGCCGTTTGGCCGGCGGTGCTGGCGCCCAGGCGCAAAAATTTCTGCGGATCTTGCGCCACACCGCTGACCAAGACCTCGAAATGCAGGTGGGGACCCGTGGAGCGCCCGGTGTTACCGACCTCGGCGATTTTCTGCCCGCGCTTGATCAAATCGCCTTTTTTCACAAAACTGCGGGACACATGGGCATACCGTGTCAGCAAATCGTTGCCATGGTCAATCTCAATCAAATTGCCAAATTGGGGGTGCACCTCCTGCGACACCACCACGCCCCCCGCGGCCGAATAGATCGCCGTGCCCACATTGGCCGGAAAATCCAGGCCCTGGTGCAGCGCATTCATGCCGGTAAACGGGTCAATCCGCCAGCCAAAACCTGAGCCCGTGCTCACCTCGGGGATGGGCGAGCGCGTCGGGATCATCATTTTCTTGATTTTTTGCTCTACCAGGCGCGATTCAATCGCCGTCATCAGGTCGCTGCGCTGTTCGGTACTTTGCTCAATAGCCTGCAAGGTCGATTGAAGCTCTTTCATGGTCATATCACGCCCCAGGACCAGGGCGCCGCCACGCCCGGGCGTGACTTTGACCGCCGCCGGGTCCAGGCCGGCCAGGCCAGACACCCGTTCGGCCAAAGACTCCATTTGCATCAACTTGGCCTGCATTTCGCCCATGCGCTTGGCCATGAGCTCAATGTTTTCGCGCATGTAGCGGTCGCGCTGGTCAAACTCGTCTTTGACAACCAGCCGCATCACCGAACTGATGACGGGCCAGCCGTCGCGTGCGCCTTTGAGCAAAATCCAGTGGTAAATGCCAGCCGACACCAGCGTCACGGCCAAAAAAAGCCCTGCCAGCGTAGCCGCCAAAGCAGGCCCTGTGACTTGCAGGACGTAGCTCCGCGACAATCGGGGATCCGTGATAATCAGTTGCATGCGCGCAGTCTCTTTATGAATTACTCTGGCCGCCCCTCCCGGTCGTGGACCGTGTTGCAAGCCTCCCATGAATCCCCGACTTTAGCGCGTCTGTCCGAACTTGTCGCCGATTCCAGTGCCCGGCTTCAGTGCGTTAGCCCGCTTTTGCCCCCTGCCCTGCGCGCCAGCGTCAAGGCGGGGCCCGTGGAAGACAGTGTCTGGTGCCTGCTGGTGGCCAACAACGCGGTGGCCGCCAAACTGCGCCAATTGCTGCCCGATTTGACCGCCCACCTGCGCAGCAAAGGCTGGAACGTGACGAAAATCCGGATCAAAGTGAGCAGCGGCTCTTAATCTGGCGGGTCAGGCGCCAATCACCGTCAAAGTGGCGGCATGGCTGAGCAAATCGCCGCTGGCCAAGGTGATCTGGTACCCGGTATTGGCGTCATAAAGCGTGTACACGTGGGTGCCTGCAGCGGCGGTCAGGTTGAACTGGGCGACTCCGTTGGCATCCGCGGTGGCGGCAGCCACTTGGGTGCCGTTGTCCCTCAATAGGACCGTTTCGTTGGCGTTGACAAAGCCATTGAGCTGGATATTGCGCAGGCTGGTGCTGTTGTCGTAGGCGCTGGCGCCATTGTCAGAGGCCGTCACCAGGTCCAGCAGGCTCAGGCGCACTGCCACGATGTCGTTGATCGTTGTGTCGGCATCGGTATTGGCGTTGATGCCATCGCTGCCCAGCAGCAGACTCACATTGGGCGTGGTCAGGTACAAAAAGTTACCGTCCGCACTCACCGCGTTGTAAGTAAAGGCCCCGCCTGAGGACGCCTTGGCCGTGGTGCCCTCGGTCAGCAAGCGCACCGTGCCGGTGGCGGCATCCCATAGAAAATAGTCGGCAACCCCGGTGCTGGCGTCGGTGAATGCGCCGCTCGCGTTGCCAAAGGCGGTGGCGTCGTTGTTTTTAAAGATCACGCTGTGGTCGGGCAAGGCGGCGACATAGGTCGAGTTCTGGGTGGCGGCACTGGCGGTACTAGACGCCGCGCTGTGCGTAATCAGCGTTTGGGTGCCTGTGGCTTTGTCCCACCAAAACAGGTCTTGCGCCGAGGTGCCCGCATCGGTAAATCCCGTGCCGCCGTTGCCGAACTGGGTCGCATTGGCATTGTGAAAGATCACCCCAGAGCTGTCGGACGCAATGGCGTCAAAGGCAGAGGCCGCCGTGGCCAGACTGCCGGTGTTGGATGCCTTGCCGTGGGTAATGAGCTGCTGCGTGCCATCGTTCCTGTTCCACCAGAAAAGATCCGCCATGGTCGTGCCTGCATCGGTGAACGGTACCGCGGTGCTGTGGGCTTGATCGTAGTTACCAAACTGCGTCGCGTTGGCGCTTTCAAACACCACGCCGGAGCTGTCGTTCGCAATGCCCTTGGCGACGACGGCGTTGGTCGATGCGCTGGCCAGATTGCCTGATGCGCTGCTGTGAGAGATCAGGGTCTGAATGCCTGTGGCTTTATCCCACCAAAACAAACCGTAGCTACCGCTGAATGCCACACCGTTGTTGCCAAACTGCGCTGCGTTGTTGTTGCCAAACACTACGCCGGAGCTGTCGGGCGCAACAAAGCAAAGGGTTGAAGCAGCGGTGATCGCTGCTTCGGTGTTGCCCGCCAGGCTGGAGTGGTCAATCAGCGACAAGAGCTGGGTCGCTTTGTCCCAGTACAAAAGTTTGTTGGTGGCGCCACTGGCCTCGGTGAACCAAACGCCGTTGTTACCGAGGTCATTCACATAAGCCTGGGCAAATACGGCACCCGATGCGTCAGGCAGGATACCGACGTTGAACATATTGCTGCCCGTAAGGCTTGTCGACTTGGACTCGGTATTGCTGCGGGCACTGTGGTTCACCATGTACTGCCTGCCGGTGGCGCTATCCCACCAGATCAAAACCCAGCTATTTACGAGATTTGAGTTAACAAAAGGAGCCCCGTTGTTACCATAAAGTTGGGGATTGATCGTCATGAACAGGGCCGCCTGCCCTTCCGGAGCAAACGCCAACAGTTGCGGTGCGCCTGCACCACTGGAGACTCCGATACTGCCATTGATGGATGCGGCGCCATGGGTCACGAGCTTCAGCGTTCCGGTGGCCTTCTCCCACCAAACAAAATCCGTGATTCCCGCACCCAAGTCGGTAAAAAGGCCTGTCGCGGTGTTGCCCAGATAACTCACGTTGTTCGCCTGAAAAAGTACGCCAGACCCGGTAGCCGACACCGCGTAAACGGTTCCACCTGTAATGTTGGCATAGGTGGTGTAGCCTGCGGCGTTGGTGTGGTTGATCAAGGTCTGTGTGCCGGTGGCGGCGTCCCACCAAAACAGTGCGGCTCCGCCGGTACCAGTGTTGTTCGTGAATGCAGCGCCGTTGTTGCCATACAGCGTCGCGTTGTTACCCCCTTGAAAAACCAGACCTGATCCCATAACCGCCGCTTGGGGGAAGGCCGTCGCGGTCGTCAGTGTCCCGGTAGCCGAACTTGTGGTGTTGCCCGCGGTGTTGTTGTGGTTGGTCAGCTTCAGCGTACCCGTCACCGGGTCATACCAAAACAAATCTGCCACGCCTGTGGCGCCGTCGCCGAAGGAACTGTTGGCGTTGCCAAACTGGGTGGCATTCACATTGCCAAAGGTCAGGCCTTCGTAGACGGGGGGTGCTGCGATATACCCGGTACTCGCCCAGGTGGTGCCGTTGACATTACGGGTCACACCGACGTTGGAGGACGAGGTTGAGGAAAACACCGAGGCCGTCGTGGCTGCGCTGGCGCTGTTGCCCGTCGCGCTGCTGTGGGTCACCAGCTGGGCATTAAAGGCCCGAACGGTGGGCATGGCCGCGAACACTTCCAGGTTAAAGGTCTGTGAGACGTTCAGCCCCCCGCCATCGGTGGCCGTGACGGTGTAGCTGCCCGAGGCCGCCGTACCCGTGGGGGTGCCGCTGATGACGCCGGTGCTCGCGTTCAGCAAGAGGCCACCGGGCAGTGTTCCGCTGGTCAAGGCATAGGTCAGCGTGCGGTTGCTTGCCACGCCCACGGTGTCGGGATCGGTGAAGTAGGCGCTGGCATTCAGGGTGAAGGCCGTGCCCACGGCACCGTTTTGGTTTGCGATAGAGCCCACCACCGTTGGCGCTTCGTTCAGATCGTCTACGGCAATGGTGAGGGTCTGGGTACTGCTATTGCCCGCCGCGTCGGTGGCGGTCACGGTGACGCTGTAGCTTTGCTTGGCTTCGTAGTTGACGGTGTTTTGAAAAGTCAGCGTGCTGCCACTCAGCGCAAAAAATGCCGCATCCGTGCCCCCCAGGTTGGACCAGGTGAGCGGGCCGTTGGCGTCTGTACCCACCAAAGCAATCGTGCGCTGTGCGGTGTCGGAGGCCGTGTTTTCGTCTTTGCGGTAGGTGCGCGTCAGGGTGGGCACCGTGGTGTCCACCGTGACCGTGCTGCTGGACTCCAAAGAGAGGTTGCCCGCCGCGTCGACGGTGTAGACCTTGTAAACGCCATCGGCCAGACCGTTGGCTGCCAGGCTGGTGTTGCTGTTGGCCGAACCGATTGCAACGCTGTTCCATTGGTTGTCGGCAGCACCAGTGATGTCGGTAATGCTGTGTGGGTTGATCGCGACGTTGACCAGGTAGGCCGTTCCCACTTCGGTGCTTTGCACCACCGCGTTGGCCGTGTTCATCAGTGTGGCGGCGGTCACGCTGGCCGTGGGTGCAACCGTGTCCACCACATAACTGCCGGGCGATGTGCCGTGGCCCGTGGCATTGATCCCTGAGGTTGCGTCCACCATGGTCGCCACCACCTGGTAGGTCTTGCCGCTGACCAACTGGTTGGTCCAACTGCTGTTGTTGGCCAAGGTCCACGCGCCCGTGCCGGCATTCACCGCCAGGTTGGCGGCAATGGCGATATCGCCCGAGTTGTCGCTGGGGTGGAAGGTGATGGTGGTCACGCTCAGGTTGGCATGGCCCGAGATGCCTTCGGCCACACCGCTGACGCTGATATTGCCCAGCTCTGATGCGTTGATTTTGAAGTTGCTGTCGGCATCGCCGCTCAGGTTGACCGTTGTCACGGGCGACGCGGTGGTAAACACCCAATCGCTTGTGCTGCTGAAGCCCGCAAACGCATTGCCAGCACTGTCTTTGAACGCGCCGCTATCGACCAGAACGTAGTAGCTGGAGCTCGCCAACAAGTCAGAGGTGGGGTTGATGGTGACGGTGTTTCCACTGATGCTGACCTGGCTGGCGTCGGTCACCGCGATCGTGCGGTTGCTGTTGTCGTCCACACAATGGACGACGATGTTGCCGCTGCCGACACCCACGTTTTCGCTGAAGGTGAGCGACAGGTTCCAGGTGTTCAGGATTGCGCCCGTGGTTTGGGCCAGCACTTGGGGTGCCGTGGTGTCGATGGTGACGGTGTTGCTGGATGCGCCGGACAGGTTGCCTGCGGCGTCGACCGTGTAGACCTTGTAACTACCATCGACCAACCCTGAGGCAGACAGGTTGGTATTGCTGTTGGTGGCGCTCACCGTGGTGCTGTTCCATTGGTTGCCCGAAGCGGCCGTGATGTCGCTCAACGTGCTGACGATCACATCGGTGTTGACCAAATACGCGGTTCCAAGCTCCGTGCTGCGCACGACCGCGTTGGTGGTGTTCATGAGCGTGGCGGTGGTGACGCTGGCCGTGGGGGCCGTGGTGTCGACGGTGACGGTATTGCTGGACGCGGCTGACAGATTGCCTGCGGCGTCCACCGTGTAGACCTTGTAGCTGCCATCGGCCAGGCCTGTGGCTGCGAGGTTGGTGTTGCTGTTCGCGCTGCCGATGGCCACGCTGTTCCATTGGTTGTCTGCGGCACCGGTGATGTCGGTGAGGCTGGCGACATTCACATTGCTATTGACCAAGTACGCCATGCCCACTTCAGTGCTTTGCACCACCGCGTTGGCGGTGTTCATGATCGTCGCAACGGTGGCGCTGGCCGTGGGGGCGGTGGTGTCAATGGTGACGGTGTTGCCGGATGGGCCGGACAGGTTGCCTGCGGCGTCGACCGCGTAGACCTGGTAGCTACCGTCCACCAGTCCGGAGGCAGACAGGTTGGTATTGCTGTTCGCGCTGCCGATGGCGACGCTGTTCCATTGGTTGTTGGCCGCGCCGGTGATATCTGCCAGGCTGCCGACGCTGACCGTGGATTTGACCAAGTAGGCGGTACCCACTTCCGTGCTTTGCACGATCGCATTGCCCGTATTCATGATCGTCGCAACGGTGGCGCTGGCCGTGGGTGCCACCGTGTCCACCAGGTAACTCGCCGAAGAGGTGCTGGTACCCACGCCAACAGGCGTTCCAGTGGAGTCGACAACCTGCACCTGCACCTGGTAGGTCTTGCCGCTGACCAGCAGGCTGGTCCAACTGCTGTTGTTGGCAAAGGTCCATGCGCCTGTGCCGGCATTGACTGCCAGGTTGGTCGAAATGGAGATATCGCCCGAGTTGTCGATGGCGTGGAAGGTGATGCCCTTCACCGACAGATTGGCAAAACCCGAGATGCCTTCGGCCACGCCGCTGAGGCTGAGGTTGGCCAACTCCGTGCTGTTGATTTTCAGGTTGCCATCGGCGTCGCCCGCCACGTTGATGGTGGTCAGGGGTGAAGCCGTGGTAAAGGCC
Source organism: Comamonadaceae bacterium (assembly GCA_947447985.1). Lineage (GTDB taxonomy): Bacteria > Pseudomonadota > Gammaproteobacteria > Burkholderiales > Burkholderiaceae_C > Allorhodoferax. The sequence continues at coordinate 1,728 of CANFLX010000024.1, read as the reverse complement.
CAGCCGGTCGTGCTGCCAATCCCCGCAAAGGCATTGCCTGCGGCGTCGGTGAAGGTGCCGGCATCGACCAGAACGTAATACGTGGCGCTGGCCAACAGGTTCGCCGTGGGGTTGATCGTGACCGTACCTCCACTGATGCTGACCTGGCTGGCGTCGGTGACTGCGATGGTGACGTTGCTGTTGTCGTCCACACAATGGATCACGATGTTGCCGCTGCCAGCACTCACGTTCTCATTGAAGGTGAGCGACAGGTTCCAGGAGTTAAGAATATCGCCTGTGGTCTTGGCCAGCACTTGCGGTGCGGTGGTGTCTATGGTGACGGTGTTGCCAGACACGGCCGACAAATTGCCTGCGGCGTCGACCGTGTAGACCTTGTAACTTCCGTCCACAAGGCCCGTAGCGGCGAGGTTGGTGTTGCTGTTGGCGCTGCTAATCGCAACACCGTTCCATTGGTTGTCTAGCGCGCCCGTAATGTCACTCAGGCTGTTCACCATCACTGCGGTGTTAACCAAGTAAGCGGTGCCCAGTTCGGAGCTCTGCACCACCGTGTTGGCGGTGTTTTTGAGGGTGGCGGTGGTGACGCTAGCGGTGGGTGCAGTGGTGTCGATGGTGACGTTGTTGCCAGAGACTTGCGACAGATTGCCTGCGGCGTCCACCGTGTAAACCTTGTAGCTGCCGTCCGCCAGACCCGTGGCGGCGAGGTTGGTGTTGCTGTTGGCGCTGCTAATCGCAACACTGTTCCACTGGTCTCCTGCCGCACTGGTGATGTCACCCAAGCTGCTGGCATTGACGCTGGTGTTGACCAGGTACGCTGTGCCCACTTCCGTGCTTTGCACCACGGCGCTCGCCGTGTTCATCAGGGTGGCATTAGTCACGCTGGCCGTAGGCGCAGTGGTGTCGACGGTGACGGTGTTGCCAGAGACTTGCGACAGGTTGCCTGCGGCGTCGACGGTGTAGACCTTGTAGCTGCCGTCCGCCAGACCCGTGGCGGCGAGGTTGGTGTTGCTGTTGGCGCTGCTGATCGCAACACTGTTCCATTGGTCTGCTGCCGCACTGGTGATATCACTCATGCTGTTGACAGTGACGTTGGTGTTGACCAGGTACGCAGTGCCTACTTCCGTGCTTTGCACCACGGCATTGGCAGAGTTCATGATCGTGGCCGCAGCAACACTGGCCGTGGGCGCAGTGGTGTCGATGGTGACGGTGTTGCCGGACGCGGCTGACAGATTGCCTGCGGTGTCCACGGTATAGACCTTGTAGCTGCCGTCCGCCAGACCCGTGGCGGCCAGGTTGGTGTTGCTGTTGGCGCTGCTAATCGCATCACTGTTCCACTGGTCTCTTGCCGCACTGGTAATGTCACCCAAGCTGCTGACAGTGACGTTGGTGTTGACCAGGTAGGCCGTTCCCACTTCCGTGCTTTGCACCACCGCGCTGGCAGAGTTCATGATCGTGGCCGCCGCAACACTGGCCGTGGGCGCAGTGGTGTCGATGGTGACGGTGTTGCCGGACGCGGCTGACAGATTGCCTGCGGCATCGACCGTGTAGACCTTGTAGCTGCCGTCCACAAGGCCCGTGGCGGCCAGGTTGGTGTCGCTGTTGATGGCGCTGATAGCAGCGCTGGTCCACTGGTCCCCTGCCGCACTGGTGATGTCACCCAGGATGTTGACAGTGACGCTGGTGTTGACCAGGTACGCAGTGCCTACTTCCGTGCTTTGCACCACGGCATTG
>CANFLX010000023.1 GCA_947447985.1 Comamonadaceae bacterium | reverse complement strand
CGGTATCGAGCGTGAATGTGAGCTGACCGGAGTCCGATACGTTGCCCGCCGCGTCGGTCTGGCGCACATAGACAGTGTTGACGCCTTCCTTGGCATTGAAGCTGTTGGACCAGGTACTGCCGTCGATGCTGTACTGCACCAAGGCCCCGACTTCGGTGTTACTGACGCCTAATCTGGCGTCGCTGCTAAGCCCGTCACCATCCACGCCCGTGTCGCGCACCAGAGCAGCGGTAGGGGCGGCAGCCTGCGTGTCGAGTGTGAAGTGCAGCGACGAGGTCGCCGACACGTTGCCCGCCAGGTCGGTTTGACGCGCCAAAACGTCATTGGCACCCTCTTTCGCCACAAACTGGTCCACAGCGACCCAGGTCTTGCCCTTGTCGGCACTGACTTCGACCAATGCGCCAGCTTCTGCCCCTTTGATCGAGAGATGCCCCGCGCTGCTGATCAGGTCCGTCAAAAGATTGGAATCACCCGGGCGACCCGTGTCATTGGCCAGTGCGACGCCTACCGTACCCGCTTGGCTGTCCAAGGTGAAGGTCAAACTGCTGTCCGCAGACTGGTTACCCGCCTTGTCAATCTGGTGGAAAAGTACCGTGACCGCGCCGTCTTTCAGCCCCGACAGGTCGGTAAGACTGACCGATTGCCCCGCTACCCAGACTCCGCCCTGGACCTGGTACTGCCAGACGGCACCAGACTCCAGGCCAGCGATGGTGAAACTGGAGTGGGATGTGATGTGGTCGGTCGCGGACAGACCCGTGTCTGAGACCAAGCTGCCGACGATAGGCGCAGCGCTCTGGTCAAAGGTGACCGCAAGAAAGCCCGAGGCCACATCGGTGGCGACCTGGCCCAGCGTATCGAATCCATCGGCAATCACAATCGAAACCGTCTTGGAGCCACTGACCGTGAAGTTGGGCAGGGTGAAATCCAAGCTGCCGCGCTTCAAATCGTCCGCTGTGACGGCCGCAGTGGCATACGGTACGGGGTTGCCCTCCATGAGCAACTTAACGACATAACCCTCTTTGACGGTGCCCACAATGCTCGACAGGTCCACGCGAATGTGCGGGTTGGCAATATTGGTGATCCGATCGGTGGCGTCTGAGCCCGTGTCGTTGTCTGGCGCCAAAGAAACGTCGACGACCTTTTGGCCCCCAGCAACCACGTTGAGCAAGGCAGTAATGGCCTGCACCGCTTGGGCAAATTGAGGAGAAGACGAGCCCAGGCTCAAGGCCTGAGACAGGTCGTCTTGCACCACCTTTTGGAACTCATACAGACTCAGCAAGGTGCTGGCGTGGATGTTGTTGCCCGAAGCAATCAAATTCACTGCAGCGTCAGAAAGATCCCATACCGTGCCCACCAGCGCGGCGTCTTGATTGAGCACCTCAACGGAGCCCGCCAGCACATCTTTGATCAGCGCTGCGTCACTCAGGGCCAAGGCAGGACCACCGGTTTGCGCCGCCGCGTCGGACACCTGGTGGGTCAGCTGATCCAAGATGCTGTCCATCGCCGTACCCAGCTTCAGGTCCGCGTTGGAGGCCATCAGCGCGGCCGAACCCGTCACCAGCAAATTGGCAATTTGTGCAGCCTTGATTTGCAGGTCAAGGGCCTGCAGCTTTTCCGATCCCGTCAGTGCGTTCGCCTGCGAAATCGGATCGGTGGTCAGCAGGTTGACGCCGTCAGCGATGCCCAATGCCTTTTTGACTGCGACAGAGGCGGCATCAATGCCCAGACCTGGGTGGGCTTCGAGGTAGCTTTGAACCAGCGTGGTCAGCGGATTGACCACCGTCGCAGTCGCGGGGGCGCTGAATACAAATTTGGAGTCCAGGCCCGTGGAAACGTCGGTGCCGCCGCTGGCGACAATTTTGGTGGCCTGCCTTAACTGCTCCGCGCTGAATTCATACTGGCCGGCACCATTGGTGTAGGTGTGGGCCACCTCATGGCCGCTGGCATCCAGCAGCGCCACCCTGGCGCCTGAAATGTAGCCATCCGCCACGATGCCGATGGAGTTCAGCGCGATCTGGGCAACGACCGCGCCCGTACCACCGCCTCCCAGCGCCAACCCAAGCCCACCGATAACGGCACCAAAAACTCCAACAGGCACGTCTGGAAGGCCGGACGCGTCCGGGTTGGGCAAGGCCACAGCCTTGGGCTCGTATCCAGACTCGGATGGAGACGCAACACCCGCCTGAAGCACAGCATCCGAAGCCTGTGACGATGCGCTTTGCGGCTCCCGGTTGATTTCCGCCAATTGCTCAGTGCTCAGACCTCGCGCCTGGGCGCTGGCGCCCAGCTCTTCGTCGATCAGAGCCCGCAGCTGGGCGGCAGAAATCGCGGGGTCTCGCTCAGCGCTCGCCGCGGCCGCCGCACTCTCGCCAACGTCAGCCGCGTTGGATCCGTCCGCCAAATCGTCTGCGGACGCTTTCGCAAGAACCTCGGAGTCGGCCTCAACCGCAGTGTCGGATGGCAGCTCAGGTGGCAGAGCAGAGCGCGCTTGCATGGCTGCTCTGGCCTGCTCCGCCAGCGAGTACAAGAGCGCGATCTGCAGGCTCGCACGCGTGACATCCAGATTTGCCCCAGACAGCAAGGACCGGGCACGCGCGACGAGCGCGCGCAACCTCGGGGTGCGTAGCTGAGGGGGTCTTCTGGGAGCAGTCAAGGGGAGCGCTATCTATAGGGGAGGCAAAAATGGACTTACGACCATTTTAGCCTTTGAAAGTGACAAATTAAGTAGTTTCCACATTTTCACCACATGCTTACAGCAATGTAATCAAGCCAAAACTGCTGATAGCGATATTAAAAACTTACTTTTAATTACTTAATGGTTATATTGAGAGGCGCCCAAACAGCGCCATACACCCCAACAGACGGCATAGGTCGTGGCCGAGCGACCCTGGCGGCTTGGCCGATGTGCGCCCACATGCGAGCGCAAACTGACATCGTTTTTGGCAAATTGAACAAATAGAATGGAAAAATGAGAATGTTGAGACGCCACACCCTGCTTTTGCTTTGGGTGGCCTATGCCTCAACCGCGCTGGCTGCGCAGAGCGTCACAGTCCCGGCCAGCGACATCAGAGTCTTCGGGTCCAAGCAGGCGGAACCCGAGGAACCCATCGCCTCCAGATCCGCACGGGAAGCAATACAGCGATTGACAGGGCCGTCCGAAGCCGCCACACAGACCTTGCAAAGTGGCTTTTTGAAGCTCAAACGGCTGTGCGAATATGGCCGCTCAAACCCCCCAGCGTCGGACATTGAGCTGCCGCCTATGACCCCTAAAGCCCGGGAAGAGCTGACCATTCTGGCGCGCTCGCTCGAGCGAATCACCAGCGACTACCAAAAAAGCTCACGGATCAGCACGCAAGCCAACTGCAGGTACCTGCCAATGATGCTGCTGTCCGGCAGTGCCTGCCAGGGGTTCAAGGAAGACACCGAGCGCTTGCGGACCGCCGAGCAGACGGCCAGGCGTCTGGTCTCTCTGGCCCAGGATCGACTCAAACTCTACGACCAGTATGTTGAGCTTGAGCGCCAAGGCTGTACCAGAACGGGCTTTGCGCGAAAGCTGTGGGCCAGCGAGGAATCAAACCTCTGGCCGTTGTTGATGGAGGCCCCCGCAGCCTTCCAACAGTTCTTACCAACCGCACCGGCGAATTAGGCAATGACGTTCGTCCGATGGCTCCAAGCCCGCCTCGCGCGCCCTATCCGGGTCGCAGGCCCGGGCCCCTATGGGTGGGTCGTTGCGAGTATCTTTCTGCTCATCGGATCCCCATTTTTGGTCGAAAAATACCTGGTCCTCACCCTGCAAGGCGAGCTTCAGGAGTCTGCGCTGCATTGCGCGGCGCAGTTAAGCCAAAGACTGGACACCGAGAAAAAAGGATTTTACCGAACTGCATTGGCCGCTTCCGCTGATCGATCGCACTTTGATGCGCTCTCCAAGGCCTGGTTGAGCGGCGCCTCGGACGTGCGCGCGGTCAAACTGTTGAGCCCTGATGGGCAAATCCTTCATTCAGTCACCCGCGCAGAGGCCAAGGCGGGCATTGAGAAGGATGTTTTCAATGCCGTGGAAACCCTGAACCGGATCGCCATGGCCCAGGCAGTGGAACTGCAAGAGCCGATTTTCACGGGTTTGCAGCAAATGCGTGACGAGTCTCTGGTCGACCTGATTGTTCCAACGGGGACGGCGAGCACTTTGTTCTATGTCGTAACCCTCGACGCCAACCAATGGCTGAGCCAGCTTGCAGAAACCTGCGACCATGCCGTGGGTATTGAGATCGTGCCATTCCGCACCGATTTGGCAGCGGAACAAGGACGGTATTATCAGAACTCCAGTGCATGGGAGGGCTTGTGGACCTTGAAGTTTCAATCCAAAACTCCATTGTTTGAACTGCTACAAATACTGCGCCCTTTGTTCTTTGTATTTACCTGGTTAATCGCTGGGATGTTTTTTTTATATTGGCGTAATTTTCGATTGCGTCAAAAAGCTGAAATGGAACTGAGAACAAAATCCCAGATGCTTGAAAGGCAGAACCGCCTGAGCCTGCTGGGGGAAATGTCGGCCCAGCTTGCACATGAAATCAACCAGCCATTGGCCAGCATTGCCAACTATGCGGTAGCAGGAAAATTACAGTTGCAAGCCACGCAGCCCAATGATGATCTGGCCGCACTTTTTCAGGAAATTCTTGAGCAAAGTCAACGTGCCGCGCAGGTGTTGATTGCGGTGCGAGCCATTTTGCAACCCAATCCTCTGGATTTGAGTAATATCCACATAGACGAATTGATTCATAAACTGGAGCCATCTCTGCGATTTTTATGCAGGCCGAATCAGGTGGTTCTGGTGGTATCAAGCACAAAGTCTTTACCTGCGCGGATAAACACCATATTGTTTGAGCAAGTCATTTTTAATATGGTGAAAAATAGTATTCAGGCACTCACGGAGTCAGATCGACCGGACAAAAGAATCAGTATTTCCTGCTCTGAAAACAAGGGCAAAATCATGATCGAAATTGAGGACAACGGCCCCGGCATTGAAGATGATCACGCTGCCCAAATTTTTGAATCATTTTTCACCACCAAGGCCGATGGCCTTGGTATCGGCCTTAGTTTGTGCCGCTCGGTCATCGAGCGATTCAACGGAAAGCTGACACTGAAGTCAAATAGCCACCGTGGGGTCTGCTTTGAAATAGCGATGCCCATCTCACATGCTTAACCGGAGGTCACCTGACCATGACACACCATGTCTTGATAATTGAGGATGACCTGGCTTTGGCCAAGAGTATTGGCATTCTGTTGTCCTCAGCGGGAATGGAGAGGACTCAACACTTTTCCAGCGCGACGGATTTTCTCGAGGCGTACCCTGATTTACAAACCACTCTGAAGGAGCCGGGTTGCTTGTTGCTGGATATTCGGATGCCTTCCATGACTGGCGCCGAGCTGTTCCACCAGCTCCAATCCCAGGGCTTTGTTTGGCCCGTGATATTCATGACGGGCCATGGTGATTTGTCAATGGCGGTCGAGTTAATTAAGCGAGGCGCTTTTGACTACCTGACCAAACCCTTTGACCCGATGGAGTTAATCAGCAAAATCAAGGCTGCGGCTCTGGCGTGCAGCTCCCGGATTGCAGAGTACAACTTCAAAGAACAGCACGATAAAAAGCTGCACACCCTCACACCCCACGAAATACAAGTATTCATACGGATTTTGAATAATAAAACCAACCGGGAAATCGCTGAGGAAATGCACAACAGTATCCGCACGATCGAAAATCATCGCGCGACCATCCTGAAAAAAATGGGGACCTCCACAGCGCTGGAACTCGCACGCCACCACGAGCGCTTTGTTCTTTTGGGTGGCATTGCACCAAAATCCGAGTGAATGCTGCCGGCTTCCGCCCCCACCAGGCAAAACTCGGTCGCACGGTAAGCCATGTGGCGCTGCATGAGCAGTTGACCGTGCCCGCCGTACCACGGCGCTTGCAGCAAGACTGGCAACAGGAAGTCACCCGCCACTTGCAATTGCAGGCGGGCGATGTGGAGGAATTGCCACTGGCGCGCGCCCGGGCTCGGTGGCCGGACTTGCGGCAATGCATCCGAGCCGCAGTCGACTGGACGAACAGTCTGCGCCTGGACCATCTTTTGACGCAAAGCGACATGGCACTCATGGCCTGCCGGGGGGCCGTACTGCACGATGATGCCGAGCAATACAGCAACTGCGCTTTTTGCAACTTGTTTCTGAGCGAAGACCGGGGGCTGGACCTGCACTTTGCGTCCACAGGGCAGCGCATTGCCTTGCAGCGGGGCACGGTCGTGATTTTTGACACCTGCCAAGCCCACGAGGTGATGGTGCGGGGCAGCGACCACTTTTCGGTCAGCGACTTTCCCGACGCACTGGACCTGACCCAGGTATTTTTAACCTGGGAACTGCCAATAGACCACGTGCAACTGGCGCAATTACTGGGCATCCAATTTGAGCGCCCCTCCATGGCAGCTCGCTGATAAGCTCAGCCCATGTCCGACATCGATATGCCCAGGCTGTTCCAGCAGACACCCTTTGTCCGCTTTTGGATGGCGCGGGTGACTGGCATCTTGTCCAACCAGATGCTGATGCTGGCAGTGGCCTGGCAAATGTACGACCTCACCTCCAGCGCCTGGGATTTGGGTTTGGTGGGACTGTTCCAGTTCGTCCCGGCCTTGCTGATGACCCTGCCCGCAGGCCACCTGGCCGACCGTTTGCACCGCGCCCGCATTTTTGCGTCGTGCATGGCAGCGCAGGCGACCGTGGCACTCGTTTTGTTGGCCAGCACCGAGTTCTCGTGGACCACGCGGGGCTTGATTCTGGCGCTGTCCGTGGTGCTGGGTGTGGCGCGGGCTTTTCAAATGCCTGCACAGCAAGCCCTGACACCGCTCTTGGTGACGCCGTCCTTGCTGCAGCGGGCGATTTCGGTCAGTTCGGTGGGCTTGCAAATCGCGATTGTGGGCGGGCCCGCCCTGGGTGGCTTGCTCTATGGAGCGGGCGCAAGCACGGTGTATCTCGCCTGTCTGGCGCTGTCCGTGGTGTCGGCGGCGTTCACCTTCACAGTGCATTACCAGCACACCCCGGCGCAGCGGGCCGCAACGCTGGCGTCGGTGTTTGCAGGGGTCGCTTTTGTCTGGCGGCGCAAGGTGCTGCTGGGTGCCATGTCGCTGGACTTGTTTGCGGTGCTGCTGGGCGGTGCCACAGCCTTGTTGCCGATTTATGCCCGCGATATTTTGCACACGGGGCCAGAGGGGCTGGGCCTCTTGCGCGCTGCGCCCGCTGTGGGCGCCCTGCTCGTGACGCTCTTGCTGGTGCGCTTTCCATTGCAGCGCCATGCGGGCTACAAGCTTCTGGGCGCCGTTGGCGTTTTTGGCCTGGCCACCTTGGTGTTTGGCGTCTCCACCCATTTCGGCCTGTCCATGCTGGCCTTGGCAATCACGGGGGCGGCCGACAGCATCAGCGTCGTCACCCGCCAAACGCTGATGCAAATGGACACGCCCGACGAGATGCGCGGACGCGTGTCAGCGGTGAATTCGATCTTCATTGGCGCGTCCAACCAGCTTGGCGAGTTTGAATCGGGTGCCACCGCGGCCCTGTGGGGGCCGGTGGGCTCGGTCGTAGTCGGTGGCCTGGGCACCTTGGTCATTGCGCTGGCCTGGCTCAAGCTCTTTCCAGAGCTGGCTCGGCGCGACCGCTTGTCTTCGTAATGTCACTTTGAATGAAACCACTGCCATGAACAACATCACCCGCCGCTTGTCTCTCTGGGCCATCGGTCTGAGTGCCATCAGCCAATGGGCCTGCGCGCAGGCGGTGACTGAGGCACGCTTCGAACCGCTCCTGTCTGGCACCCACCGCTCTGCCGGCAATGTGGCGCGCGACCCCTATCGCCACCCGGCGCAAACACTGGCATTTTTTGGCATCCGCCCCAATAGCACGGTGGTGGAAATACTGCCAGGCAGTGGCGGCTATTACCTGGAAATTTTGGCGCCCTGGCTCAAAGACCAAGGCCTTTACATCGCGGCCAACCGCGACGGATCCCAGCCCCAGTACCAAGCGGACCACCAAAAACTATTGCAGCGCCTGAAAGACGAGCCCGCCCTGTACAGCAAGGTCTTTGTGACCGAATTCCGCGCTGACCTGCACCCCATTGCGCCGCTGGGCAGTGCCGATGTGGTGATCAGCTTTCGCAATCTGCACAACTGGATAGATCAAAACGAGTTGGAAGGCTCGCTGCAGGCCTTTTACCGCGCCCTGAAGCCCGGGGGCGTGTTGGGCATCGTGGACCACCGCGGTCGCACGGACAAAACACAAACCGAACAAATGGGCTCAGGCTATGTGCGCCAGGACGTGGCGATTGCGCTGATCGAAAAGGCCGGATTCAAGCTCGACGCCAGTTCCGAGGTCAACGCCAACCCCAAAGACACCAAGGACTACCCCGAAGGCGTGTGGACACTGCCGCCCAGCTACCGGCTCAAGGACCAGGACCGGGACAAATACCGCGCGATCGGCGAAAGCGACCGCTTTACGCTGCGTTTTATCAAGCAGTAACGCAGACCCCTGGGCTGCTCAACCCGCTTTCAACAGCATTTCCCAGGAATGGGCCTGCATGAGCCGGTAGATACCGCAGGCACTGACAGTCCACAAGCTCAAGACAGCGCCTGTGGTCAGCACCGTGCGCAGTCGCAGCCACGGTTTGGCATCGGCAAGCGCACCCTGAAGCAGATAGTCCATGGCCAAGGCCGCGATGGCAATCAGGCCCAGCGCAAAGGGGCGGCACCACGCCGGCAGGAACAGCACAGCACAGGCCAGCAAAGACGGGCAGACCGACCAGACCAGCCACTTCACCCGCAAAGCTTCATCGGCGCGGGAATCAGCCAGCGCCAGACCAAACGAAACCGCACCCACAAACGTCACGATCGACAGGCCGTAGACGTAAATCCAATCCTCGGCCATCACCTGGTGCTCGGGCGCAGCACCCGCCACCGACAAGGCCGCCAAGGCAAAGAACGGCAGCAGCCCACCCAGACCCAAACCATTGATCCATTTCCAAAGTCGTGGACTCAGCGCTGCATGCATAGACAACCTTTTAAAAGCTCGTGGCCAACATCACCAGCACCGCCACCGCCATGACGCCGGTGGCTGCCCACCCGAAGACGCGGTGGCGGGTGCTGATGGTGTAGTTTCCCATCAAAGCCTGTGACTGCCCCACCAGCATCATGGCGGCCATGATGGGCACGGAAATAACACCGTTCACGATCGCGCTCCACACCAGCGCCTTGATCGGGTCGAGCTCAAAATAGCCCATCAGCGTCCCGATCCCGGTAGCCGCCATGATGATGCGGTAGAAACCCGGCGCTTCGCTCAAACGGTCGGACAGGCTGGCACGCCAGCCCATCATTTCGCTCACCGCATAGGCGGCCGAACCCGCCAGCACGGGTACCGCTAGCAAGCCCGTTCCAATAATGCCGAGCGAGAAAATGAGAAAGGCAAACTCCCCCGCCACAGGCCGCAGCGCCTGGGCCGCTTGTGAGGATGTCTGAATATCGCTGATGCCTTGCAGATTGAGTGTGACCGCGGTAGCGACCACGATGCACAGGGCGATCACATTGGAAAAAATCATGCCTACATAGGTGTCTTGCTGGATACGCGAGAGGTGTTCGGCGGCGTAATGCGGGTCGGTCTTCAAGGCTTGGGCGCCTGGTCGGCGGTTGCCGTCTTCCACCTCTTGTGCGGCTTGCCAAAAAAAGAGGTAGGGGCTGATGGTCGTGCCCATCACCGCCACCACCATCGCAGCGTAGTCTTTGAGCGATCCATGGGCTGCTAAAAAATTCCACGGGTGCAGCGATTCGCCCATGGCCTGGCGCCAGGGCACGTTGACCGTCAAGATCACCGCCACATAGGCAAACAAGGCCAGGGTCAACCACTTGAGGATGCGAACGGTGCGCTCATACGAAAACACGATTTGCGTGACGATAGACAGAGCGCCAAACCCCAGCACGTACAGCGCCAGCGGGCCTCCCACCAGCAAGCGAAGCGCTTCGCCCATGGCGCCAATGTCGGCCGCAATATTGATGGTGTTGGCCACCACCAGCAGCCCCACCAGACTGCGGGTCAGCCAGCGGGGAAACTGCTTGTTGATGTTGGCGGCCAGCCCCTCACCCGTGACCCAACCAATGCGTGCTGAGAGCATTTGAATACCGATCATCAGCGGCGTGGTCAGCAACAGCGTCCACACCAGGCCGAACCGGAATTGAGAACCCGCCTGGGAATAGGTAGCAATGCCGCTGGGGTCGTCGTCTGCAGCGCCCGTAATCAGGCCCGGGCCTAAGCGGTTCACGAATTTTTTGGCAGCTTGGTTCATGGGGTGTGGACTTTCAAAACCAAAGCATTGCAATACCGATGCACTGGCCGCATGTTAGGCGAGAGAGGCGTTTTCATGTGTCTGCTGTGTAACCGTCCGTCGCATCCAATTTTCACAACATGCCAAGCTACAACAACACCCGCCAAACCACCACGCTGCACCTGATTGCGCTGTTTGAAGCGCTCAAAGGATTGGCCGCCATCGCCGCAAGCCTGGGCTTGCTCCGCCTGGCGCACCACGATTTGCAAGCGCTGGCCCACGCGCTGATTGGCCACTTCCACCTGGACCCCGAGGCCCACTACCCGCGCCTGCTGCTGGATGAAGCCGCCCTGTTGGCCAACACCGATCTGCGCCAGGTGGTGCTGCTCTTGTGGGCGTATTCGGCCATACGGCTGGCCGAAGCCTATGGGCTGTGGCGCGACCGGGCATGGGCCGAGTGGCTTACCGCCGCCTCGGGCGCCCTCTATTTGCCTCTGGAAATCAGCCACCTGCTGCACCGCTCCACCTGGATCAACGCCGCGGTGCTGATCTTGAACATGGCGGTGGTGGTCTACATGGTCGCCCGTCTGCGGCGCAGGCGGATTACTGCAGCGCCAGCTTCAAGCATCTAAACGCTACCTTGCGCCATCCAGCGGCGGTATTTCTTGGTCTGCTGGCCCGTCATGACTTGCTGCGAAACCAGCGCCCACAAAGGTGAAATGGCGGGTCGCGTCGCCTTGCCCTGGCTCACGCGTTTGAGCTGGTATTTCACCCGCGCCATGGTGGCCAGCGCGGCCATCATTTTGTTTTTCCAGGTCACGGGCGTGAGGGCTGGCTGCACATCGCGGCCCGCGCGCCACGCCTGCGGCAGCGCGGGGTCAATGGCCAAAGCGGTCGCGATACCCACCAGAGCCACACCGCTGGCCACCACGCTCTCTGCCACCGCTTTGCGGCGGATCCCGCCGGTGACCATCAGTGGCATGGTGGCCACCGACATCATGCTTTGCGCGAACTCCAGGAAATAGGCTTCGCGCGCCAAGGTGCGCCCATCGCGGGCCTGGCCTTGCATGGCAGGGGCTTCGTAGCTGCCGCCCGAGAGTTCCACCACATCCACCTGCAGGCCGTTAAGCATGCGCACCACCTGCTGTGCGTCTTCGGGGCTGAAGCCCCCCCGCTGAAAGTCCGCCGAATTCAATTTGACGGCGACGGCAAAACTGGGCGCCACCACGCTACGCACCGCTTTCACAATGTCCACCAGCAGCCGCGCCCGGTTCTCAATACTTCCGCCCCAGGCGTCTTGCCGCTGGTTGGTGATGGGCGAGAGAAATTGGCTGAGCAAATAGCCATGTGCGCCGTGGATTTGCACGCCGTTGAATCCCGCCTGCTCGGCCAACTGGGCGCTGCGAACGAAACGCTGCTGAATTTCTGCAATGTCGGCCTCGGTCATGGCTTTGGGCACCGAGAACTTGTTGGACAAATTGCCCATGTCCAAGGGCACGGCAGACGCGGACCAGGTTTCTTGCCCCAGTGCCGCCATCATTTGCCTGCCAGGGTGGCTGATTTGCATCCACACCTGCGCGCCGCCGCTGCGTGCCACCTGCGCCCATTGCTTGAAGCGGTCCATATGGCGCGCGTCTTCCAGCACCACACCGCCCGGGCCTGTCATGGCGCGTCGGTCCACCATAACGTTGCCCGTCAAGATCAAGCCCGCGCCGCCCTGCGCCCAGGCCTGGTACAGACGCAGCAGTGCGTCGGAGGGCGCATGGTCGGCATCGCACATGTTTTCTTCCATGGCGGCTTTGGCGATGCGGTTGGGGATCAGGGTGTGGTTGGGCAGTGTGAGGGGCGTAAAAAGCGTCATGGGAAGAAAAACAAAATAGCGATGGGCCTCGCGGCCCGGTTTATGGCGCAGTGCTCAGATGCAACCAAATTTCGTTGCGGCGCATAAACCAGGGTGTGAAAGGTGCGTTGTAGCGAGAATACACGGGCTCGCCCACAGGGCGCAGGCCGTTGGCGGCCAGGGTGCTTTGCAGCTCCAGCAAATGCTTTTGGTAGTTCTCGTCCGACCAAAAACCGGAATAGCGCACCACCGCCACCCGGCTGCCTGCCACATCGCGCAACATCACCCTGGCATCCACAGGCACCGGCGCATTGCCGCTGGTCACGCCTTTGGGCAGTACAAACTGCACCAGATAGCCACCCGGTGCCGCCGATTGCGTGACCGGCGCGGTCATCTCCAGCTTCACGGGCACTGCCGTCTGCGTCACGGGCGCCGTCATCTCCAGTTTGCGCTCACCCTTGTTTTTACCAAAGATGTAACCCGCCAGAATCGGGAAAGCAGTGTTGCCCGCATCTTCGGCGGGGCCGGGCACCAGGACTTCCGCGACGGCGTAGCCCGCGTATTGGCGAATCTCGACCTTGTTCAGCGTTTGGATGACCGTGTAGTCGGGTTCTTCGGTGGCGTGACTGCGCATAGGTAAAGCGAGCAGCATCAGGTAGGCAAAGTACAGACAAACCTTCAACATGCGCGGTGCTCCGTAATAAATATTCACTGCAGCGGCGCCACCGACAGCTCGCTGATCAGGCGGTGGTAGAAGCGGATGGCGTCTGCATAGTTGTCCACGCCCAGGCGCTCATTCGTTCCATGAAAACGCTTCAGGTCTTCGGCGTTGGCCCGCACCGGCGAGAACTTGAAGATGTGGTCACTGATGGCGCTGTAATGGATGGAGTCGGTGGCAGCCACCATCAAGCCTGGCGCAACCAGCGCATCCGGAAACACTTCACGAATCGTCTTGTTCAAAATTCCATACTGTGGCGAGCTCGTGGGCGCCACTTTGGACGAGTTCACCGCGCCGGGCAAGGCAATCAACTCAAAGGAGGAGGAGCCTGTAGCTTGCGCCACTTTGCTGCGCATGTGCTCGAGTACCTGCTCTTTGGTGTCGCCTGGCAGGATGCGGAAATTGACCGTGGCCTCCGCGCGACCGGGCAAGACGTTTTCTTTGTTGCCCGCGTTCACAATGGTCAGCGCGGTCGTGGTGCGCAGCATGGCATTGGTGCTTCCGGTGTTCTCGAGCTGCTTTTGCACGACGGGCCCGAACAGCCACAAATTGGACAGCGCAACGCGCGAAAAACCACCCATTTCCGGCGCCAAAGTTTCGAACAACTCGCCTGCGACCCCACGAATGCCACCGGGCAACTGCTCGTCATCGAGGCGCTTCAGAGCGGCACTCATCATCGCAATCGCGCTGGTGCCGACTTTGGGCGGCATGGAGGAGTGGCCGGGTGTGGCCGACATTTTCAGCACCACCGACATGTAGCCCTTTTCTGCAACGCCAATCAGTGCCGCAGGCTGCTTGAGGCCGGGCATGACGCCGTCAAGCACCAGCAAGCCCTCGTCGATCACAAAGTCCAGGTGCACTTTGCGCTCTCCCAACAAGGCCGCAATCTTGGCCGCGCCGCGCAAGCCACCGACCTCTTCGTCTGCGCCAAAGGCCAGGTAGACCGTGCGCTTGGGTTTGAAGCCGCTGGCCAGCAGCATCTCCACCGCTTCCATTTGCGACATCAGATTGCCCTTGTCGTCCCAGGAACCACGGCCCCAGACAAAACCGTCTTTCACCTGGCCTGCAAAGGGAGCCACCTGCCAATCACCCTCGGTTCCAGGTGCGACGGGCACCACGTCCTGGTGGGCCAGCAGCATGATGGGCTGGGCTTGCGGATCGCTGCCTTGCCAGGTGTACAAAAGGCTCAGGTCTGCCACGACTTCGCGTTGGAGATTGGCGTGGATCAAAGGGAATTTGCTTTGCAGGAAGGCATGCAGTTGGCGAAATTGCTCGACGTTGAGCTTGGCATCGTCGCGCGAGGACACCGTGCCAAGCTGCACGATTTGCCCCAGGCGCTGCGCCGCCGCTGCTTTGTCCACGGCCAGGGGTGCGAGGGCAGGCACCTGCAATTGGTGCGAAGATTTGCGCAGCGTGTTGACCGCAACAGCCCCGACCAGCAGGAGCAACAAAACGAGAAGGGCGAGGAGGATTTTCTTAATCATTGAAGTTCACTGTGGGATGGATGCCGTTGCCTTTTTGTCACAAAAAGCCGTCACAGGGAAAACCCACGTGACAAAAAGGTCGAATAACCGTATAAACGGTATATATCGTTTTAACAGAGGTGACCATGGAAAAAGTAAGCGCCATTTTTTCTAAGTGCTATCACGCGTTTTTTCACCGTTACGCCTTGCACCAGCCCGAGCACGTCGGGCAATTCGCTGGTTCCCTGCTGCCACTCAACGACTGGCAACATTGATGGGCAACGGGCGCGCTGGGCGTCTTGGATGTTCAGAATTTCGCGATTCCACCGGGCTCCAGCGCCAGCACCTTGGTGCTGCTCTGCCCTAAAGCGTCTGTGTATTCCTTGGGAGTGCCACGCAGCAGCGCATTCGTGCCGTAGTGCACAGGGATTGCAAACTTCGGTTTGATCAGTTCACGCGTTGCAAATGCCGCGTCTTGCGGTGGCATCACAAAGTGGCTGCCAATGGGAATAAAGATCAAATCTGGCTTGTACAAGTCGCCAATCATCTTCATGTCGCCGAACAAGGCCGTATCACCCAAGTGGTAGATCGTGAAACCGTTTTCCAATTGAATGATGAAGCCCATGGGCTCGCCGCCCGGGCGCATTTCGTCTTTGCCAGTCTCGGGGTTTTTCCAGCGGTACTCTGAACTGTGCTCGGCATGGGTGGCAATGATTTTGATACCGCCCTCTGCGCCGAAGGGCAACACAACGCCCCCTTTGTTAAAGCGAGGCGCCAGCTCCGGGGGCAGCACGCCCAAGGTCGTAAAGGAGTCGGCCAGGCCTGCAGGGGCGTAGACCGGCGCTTTGTGCATCAGCGCCAAGGCGGGCGCATCGGCCATGTGGTCTGCATGGGCATGGCTGACCAAAATGAGATCGACTTTGCCAAGCGCTTCGAGTTTTTTAAATTCCGGCGGCGTCTTGGGGTTGGCGATTAACCAGGGATCAATCACGATCACCTTGCCGCCGGGGGTGGTGATTTTCATGGCCGACTGCCCCAGCCACTGCACTTGCACGGCACCGCTTTGGGCCCACGCGGTAGGACTCAGGGCGGCAAGCACCCAAAGCATCAACAGGGGCAGCATTTTGCGGATTGAGAAAATCGGCATAGTCGGAGTCTCCATGGGGGTTGTTATTCAAAAATTGTCCCATACATTTCGGACGGGCTATCGGCAACGCACGATTCACCCACAGAACGCATAATCGACCGCGCTCCCACTTAGGAGCTCGCCCCCCTGCGCTGGAGAACGCCCATGCAACTGAAAATCAACGGCAAGACTGTGGACCTGGCAATTGAAACCGAAATGCCCTTGCTGTGGGCGATTCGCGATGAAGTCGGTCTTACCGGCACCAAGTTTGGCTGCGGGGTGGCCCAATGCGGCGCTTGCACCGTGCTGTTGGATGGTGAACCCGTGCGCTCTTGCAGCATTCCCAGTGGTGCGGCGGTGGGTCGCAAAGTCACCACGATCGAAGGCCTGGGCGGCAAGTCCGCACTGCAAAAGGCCTGGATCGCCAAGCAAGTGCCCCAATGCGGCTACTGCCAGTCGGGCATGTTGATGGCAGCCACCGCCTTGCTGGCGCGCAAACCCCACCCCAGCGACGCGGATATCGACGCGGCCATCACCAATTTATGCCGATGTGGCACCTATCCACGCATCAAGGCCGCCATCCACGCTGCGGCCAAGATCTAAGGAGCACACGCCATGAACCGCCCGCCCACCCGTTCCGTCGACAGCCCCCTTGGTACCACGTCTGCGAACCCATCGCGACGCCGCTTTCTGCAACACAGCGCGGCTGGCGCTGGCGCCTTCAGCCTGGGCTTTTATCTGCCGCCGGCAATCGCTGACAAACTGGCCACTGACGGCCCACACCCTGGCGCAGTGGACATCAACGCCTGGATCCGGATCACGCCGGACAACCAGGTGATTTGCGAAGTGGCACGTGCGGAGATGGGACAAGGCACCAGCACCAGCCTGCCGATGATGCTGGCCGAAGAACTGGAATGCCGCTGGGAGGATGTGCGCATGGAATTTGCCTCGGTCAACGAGCACCAAGCACGCGGCAAGGTGTACCTGACGTTTGCCACCGGCGGCAGTCGTGGCACCCGAGACTCACAACTTGTGATGCGCAAAGCGGGAGCCACAGCGCGCGAAATGCTCAAAGCCGCCGCCGCTCAGCGCTGGGGCGTCGCTGCCAGCGAACTGAGCGCCAAGCTCGGCAAAGTCAGCCACGCCGCCAGCAAACGCAGCGCCTCCTATGGCGAACTCGCGCAAGCGGCCTCCGCCCAAAAAGTACCTGACAACATCACCCTGAAGTTGCCGTCTCAATGGACCCTCATTGGTCAGCCTCTGCAACGCTTTGACATTCCCGCCAAATCCAATGGAAGTGCCGTTTACGGTATCGACGTACGACTGCCAGGAATGGTGTATGCCGCCTTGGTGCAATGCCCGGTGTTTGGCGGATCGCCCGCGTCATTTGACGCCTCGGCGGTGATGAACCGCCGGGGCGTGAAGAAAGTGGTTTCAGGCCCCGACTTTGTGGCAGTGGTCGCGGACAACTGGTGGCGCGCCCAACAGGCGCTCAAATCGCTGAAAGTGGTGTGGGACTATAAGGGCGGCGACAGGCTCAACGACGCGGGCGTGATGAAGGTGTTGGAAGCAGGCATTGCAGATGCCAAAGTCATGCGCACGGACGGCAACTTCGACGCCGCTTTGGCATCGGCGGGGGCAGAGGCCCAAGTGATTGAAGCCGACTACTTCACGCCCTACCTGAACCATTTCACCCTGGAGCCGCAAAACTGCACAGCCCTGGTGCACGGTGATCAAGCAGAAGTGTGGGCGCCCACCCAAAACGCAGAAGCCACCCAGGCTGAAGCAGCAAAAACTCTGGGTGTTCCGCTGCAAAACATCACCGTACACCGGCCCTATTTGGGCGGCGGGTTTGGCCGGCGCGGCGCATCGCAAGACTATGTGCGCCAAGCCATGCAGATCGCCAAAGAGTTGCCTGCAACACCCGTGAAGCTGTTGTGGTCGCGCGAAGAAGACATGCAGCATGACTTTTACCGCCCCGCGGCCCTGTACCGTCAACGCGCGGTGGTGGACAAAGCGGGCAAATTAAGCGCTTGGCAAGCGCGCATTGCGTCACAGTCCATCTTGGAGAAACTCCGGCCGGCATCGATCAAGGAGGGGCGCGACTTTCAGGCGGCCGAAGCCTTTCACGACATGCCCTACCAAGTGGCGAATCTGGATGTGCGCCACGGTATTTGCCACCTCAACGTACCCGTTGGCTTTTGGCGTTCGGTCTACCACTCGCAAAATCCGTTTGCACGCGAATGCTTTTTGGATGAGGTTTTCAAAACCGCTGGCAAAGATCCATGGGCCGCACGCATTGAATTGCTGGAGCCCGACAGCCGCGACCGCAAGGTGCTGGAAGCCGTGGCCAAGGCAGGAAACTGGCGCGGGACATTAAGCCAAGGCCGCTTTCAAGGATTGGCAATGCAAGATGCCTATGGCAGTTTTGCCGCCTGCATTGTGGAGTTGTCCGTCAGCCCTCAAAAGGCTGTCACCGTGCACAGCGTGACGGTCGCTGTGGACCCGGGCCATGTGGCCAATATCGATTCGGCTCGGGCACAAATTGAAGGCAACGTGATTTATGCGCTGACCACGATGTTCATGAGCGAAATCAACCTGCAAGACGGCCGTGTGGTCCAAAACAATTTGCAGGACTACCCGCTGATGCAACTGCGCCAGACGCCGCGCATCCAAGCGGTGCTGGTCCCCACGGGTGGCGACAGTTGGGGCGGCATGGGCGAGCCGCCTTATGCGCCGATCACACCGGCCATTGCCAATGGAATTGCCGCAGCCACGGGGGTCCGCTTGCGCCGGATGCCCTTTAGCCACGACGGCTTTACTTTGGCCTGACCCGGCAATGGCCCAGCCACAACGATTGACCCACCACACCCCCCACAAGGACTGGCATTCATGAGAACCACTGCAATTCACCGATTCATCACCATGAAACTCGCGCGCGGCCTGGCAAGCGGCGCATGCGCTGCCTTGCTCGCAATGGCAGCCCAGGCGGGCGACATCGTGGTCTGGAGCGCCGGCGCGGCGCAAACGCCTCTGACACAGCTGATCCAGGACTACCAAAAATCCTCGGGCAACACCGTCAAAGTGGAATTCGCACCCGTGGGTGTGCTGGTCAAACGACTGGGCGATGGCGGGCGGCCCGATGTGCTGGTCATCAGCCAGGACGTGGCTGCGAACGTCGAAAAGAATGGCTGGTCAGCCCCCCAGAGCACCACGCCGATTGGCCGCGTGGGGGTGGGCATTGCTATCCGGGAGGGTGCGCCCGTGCCGGACGTTTCCACGCCTGCCGCTCTGCGCCAGACCTTGCTCAATGCCAAATCTCTGACCTATATGGACCCCACCAAAGGCACCAGCGGCAAGCATTTCGCCGCGGTGCTGGAGCAATTGGGAATTGCAGAGCAGGTCAAGGCAAAGACCACCCTGGGGGACGTCGGGTTTGTGGTCGAACCGGTGGCCCGTGGAGACATCGAACTGGGCATCCAGCAAATCACCGAAATTTTGCCGGTCAAAGGCGCCAAGCTGGTGGGGCCCTTGCCCGACGCGCTGCAAAAGATCACCACCTACGTGATCGCTTTGGGCGGGCAAGCGCGTGACGTGGCCGCGGCCCGCGACTTCATGACTTTTGTCAGCGGGCCCCGCGCGCAAGCCGTGTTTGTTGCCCAGGGTTTTGCGGCGCCTTAAGGGCCTGCGATTCCATTGGCGGACGCTTTGGTCGCCTTGCGGTAGTCCAGCGGCGTGGTGTTTTTCCAGCGCCGAAAGCTCCGGCTGAAATTGGTGTCGTCGACAAAACCCAGCTTTTCAGCGATGCCGCTCATGGGCATGGCGGTATGGGTCAGGTACCAGCAGGCCAACTCACGCTTGGCTTCGTCTTGCAGGCCTTGGTAAGTAAACCCTTCGGCGCTCAAACGCCGCATCAGGGTTCGGCTGGACATTGCAAACTGTGCGGCCGCTTCCTTGAGGCTTGGCCAGTGCTGGTGGGCGTCCGGCATCAGGGCGCGCAGGCGTTGCACCATGCTGCCATCGAGCAGGCGCAGTTCTTCCTCGCAGCTGCGGCAGGCACTGGCAAACAACTTGGCGTCGGCGGTGGGTGAGGCCACATTCGCAATCTCGGTCGGCACGCGCAAGGCCGTCACGGTTTGTCCAAGTCGCACCTGCATGGGTACACCCAGGTCCAGCGCCATGGCCCAATGGGCGTCAAACCGCATCTGGCTTGCGGCCGCGTCGCCCGCCACGGACTGAATCATTTTGAACACCGACACCGCCGTCCCGATTTCGCAGAAGTCCCGGTACGGTCCCAAGTCCATGCGCCGGGTGATGCTTAAAACGCTCTCCGTCGGCAAACGGACGTACTCGTAAGCGAACATGCGGTTGCGCATGGGCGTGAGCCGCGCCAGGGTTTCCAGGGCCTGGCCAATGGTCTGGCTCGATACCACGGCATAGCCCATCGCACCGTGGGCAGAGGCTGGAATCAGGGTGCCCAGCGCAATGCCCAGACCAGGCTTGTGCGCCACGCCCAGCACCTCCAGCAAGGGCACCACCTCTTGCAAAGCCATCATCCGCCCGCCTTCGGGCTTGGGGATCGGACTGCTGAGTCCCATGCCCTCGGTCAGGGCGATGGCCATGCGCACATAGGCCGAATGCACAAGGCCTTCACGCCAGGCCAGGGGGACGGACATCTTGTTCAACTCCATGCAAGCTTTGTCTGTGGAGGGGCACGGTGCCCCATGCAGCGATTGTCACCTAATGAGGAAAATGTGTCACCTGGGGAGCTTTCAGAAATGCAGGGCGTCTTGACAATGCGGTTTCCAACGAGCAACAAACAACAACCCGCACGCGGCGCCAGAAGCCGCTGCACCCGAGAAGAGACAGCCCCACCATGTCCTCCAATGCATCCTCCAAAACGCCAGTCGCGGTCCCGCCAGACAAGCGCGCCGCCTTGTACCGCCTCACCAACCCCCCGCCAATTGCCTGGCCCACGCTGGCCGTGTTGGTGTTTATCCTGGGCGGCGTCATCGGCACAGACCTCTTGGCCCTGAACCATCACGTGCCGCTCTGGGGCGCCAGTTTGCTCAATGTCGTGTTCATGTACCCGGTGTTCCATGTCGCCCATGACGCGACCCACCGCAGTGCGTCGTCCCATGTCCAACTCAATGATTGGATGGGGCGCCTGGCCTTGCTGGTGATCGCGCCGCAGGTGTCGCTGAGCACCTTTCGCTACTCCCACATGATCCACCACCGCTTCACCAACGACGCCAAAGACCCCGACCACTACACCCACGGGCCGTGGTGGAACATCGTGCTGCGCTGGATGACGTTTGACCTGTCGTATGTGGTCTACAACCTGCGCTCGGGCGACCCGCGCGGCATCAAAACACTCAAAGACACGCTGCCGCTGGCCTTTGCCACCCTCGCTGTCGCGGGCGGTTTGACCTACCTCGGCTACGGGCTGGAAGTGCTCATGCTGTGGTTGATTCCGGCGCGTATCACCACCGCCCTGATCGGCTTTGTCTTTCTCTGGCTGCCCCACCTCGATGGCGACGAACATGGCCAGTTACAACACATCACGACTGCCGCCTCCAGCCATGACAACCTGACGGCGGGCACCACGGTGCGAATCGGCCACGAGCCTGTGCTCGACGTGCTGATGCAATGGCACAACTACCATTTGATTCACCACCTCTGGCCCACCACGCCTTCTTACAACCACCGCAAGGTCTGGAGTTTGATGGAGCCCGAACTGCGCGCCCGCGACCTGCGCATTCAGCATGGTTTTGCTGTGGTTCCCACCCTGCACCCTGGCGGCACCACGGCGCTGGGGTCCACCTGAATCATCCACCAAGGTTTGTATGAAAAAGTACCGCTGCGCCTACTGCGCCCACGTTTACGATGAAGCGCTGGGAGACCCCGACACCGGCATTGCGCCCAACACCACGTTTGAGGATTTGCCCGACGACTGGTCTTGCCCTGAGTGCGGCGCCATGAAGTCGGACTTTCACCTCATCGAAGACTGAAGCGCAGCGCTGCGTGCCCCTCAACAACAAAGAAGAGACATTCATGAAAAAACGACTGAAACGCCTTGGTGTGCTGTTGCTGGCACTGTTCGCCCTGCTGGCCCTCGCCGTGTGGTGGGCCACCCAACGGCTCGCACACGACGACCCCAGCATCGTGCGCCCCCACTACCGCAGTTTTGAGATGGGCCAGGGCGCGGCCGACGGCAGCCCCAAGCCCAGTGACACGGGCTATGTGGTGGACAGCGCCGGCCGCGGCCGGATTGCGCCGCCCATGCCCCCTGAGAAGCCCATGGACATTCACACGGCCGCCAACCAAAAGAGCAATTTGGCGCTGCGCTCCTGCTTCTGGCCGGGGCCGCGTGCACGCAGCGGCGTGTTTACCAACGATGCCAACTCCTTTTCCTGGGAAAACCAGTTTCCGGACACCGCCACCACCTATGTGCCCACTGCGCTCAAGATCGCTGAAGGTGCCAAGGTGATCCTCAAGGGGGAGTTTCCGCACATGCGGCACTGGAACTTCAACACCTACAACCCGCGCGGCGAACCCCAGGATTCGCTCAACGATGTCGAGATTCAGCCCGATGCAGGCTCGGTCAATCCCTTTTTGCCGGGTGTGCCGCGCGACGCCAAGAACCGCCGCTACACCTTCACCATCGTCAACGGAAAACCGGCCAGCCCGCGCCCGCCCAACACCCTGTACACCAACGCTGACGCGGGCAACGAGGTCTACCTGTGGATGCGCAACTACGTGCCCGACCTGAGCGCCGATTACCTGGGCGGGGTCGCCCTGCCAGCGGTGTCCTACCAAACCGCGGATGGCAACGCCGTAGAGGGCGACGCCGCGTGCGCGGCCACCATGGCCCCCATGCGCGGCAAGCAATTGCCCAGTTCGGTCGACCCGCGTGCCTGGGTGCTGCTCACCCACTTGCCGTGGATAGACACGGCCAATGTGGGCGCCAAAGACGCCGAGGTACGCCCCTTGCAATCCTTCTTCAACCGCAAACAAGTGGTGGCAGACATGTTCTTCCCCCTGCTCTCGAGCAAGAACCCCGAGATGGTGGGCGGCTGGTGGAGCAACAAGGTCACGCGCTACGGCTACGTCACGCTGAGCCGCAATTTTGGCGAGGTCTATGTGCTCACGGCCAAGCTTCCCAAGAGCCCGAAAACCTGGCACGGCGACAAAGACAATAGCGCCGACTACGACATGCGCTACTCCTCGGTGTGCACCGCAGGCTCTTTGACCGCTGCAACCACGCCCGACTGTATTTACGACGAACAATTGGCAGCCAGTGCAGACGCTGAGGGTCGCTACGCGCTGGTCATTGCCAGCCAGCAAGACCGCCCCAGCAACGCCACCCCGCAGTGCGGCGTGGCCTGGATTGACATGGGCAATGGCGACGGCATGGTGGGGGGCTCGCCCAACTATGCATCGGTCATCAACCGCCACACCCAGGTGCATGAGAGCTTTAAGCACAGCTGGTTTGCCGTGACCAAGCCTGGCACCGAAAAAGAGGTGATGGGTGACTATCTGCCCTATGTGCTCAACCTCAAAACCAAGGCCCGCTTTGAGGCCCTGGGCTGCCCGGTGGACAAGACCCAGCTCTGGGCCCTGTTGCCGAAATAAGGAACCGACCTGGCCGTGGCCTTTAGGTGGCGGCGCCTGTCGTCGCCAATCCCGCCACGTCCAAGGCGAGTGCGGCCTGCATGGCGGCCAGCGTGGCGTCGTTGACGCGGCGTTTGTTGGAGGTGAAGGTGGCCGTGTCCAGGCTGGCCAGATCGGCGCTCCAACGGGCGACGGTGGCGGCCAGGGCCTCAGCCGGCACCACCTCTTCAAAAAAGCCGGCCACCAGCGCCGACTCGGGCGTGAACGGAAGGCCCAGGGTGGTCGCGGCCTGAAAGTGGGCCGGCGCCAGTTTGCGGCGGCAGGCCTCCAGCGACGACAGCGGCAAGGTCATGCCGATGCGCACTTCGTTGATTTGGATGCGCGAGGCACCCAGCGTGCCGACGCGCGCGTCGCAGCAATTGAGCAAGATCGCACCCAGCGCCAGCGCATGCCCGGTGCACACCGCCAGCACAGGCAAGGGGTAGCCCACCAAGCGCGCGCACAGGCGCAAGCCCGCATCGAGCATGGCGGGCACATCGGGCCCACCACGCGCAAACACCTTGAGGTCAAAGCCTGCAGAAAACACGCCGTCGCGCCCCTGCAAGACCACCACTTTGGCCTCTTTTTCCGCGCGGTCCAGCGCTTCGTTGATGGCGGCCAGCATGTCGATGCCCATGGCGTTGGCCTTGCCATCGTCCAGGTGCAAAGTAGCAACGCCGTCTGTGAGCGTGTAGGTAAGCCAGGTCTTCATAGGGGTTCCTTGTTTCAATGAGCGGGCCAGCGACCCGGGTGAATCCTAACGGGTGAAGGAATTCTCAGACAATCACCCCCATGACTGCATCCTTCCAAGCCACCGAGGCCTCGCGCCTCCGGTCTCTTCCCAAAGCCGAGGTGCATCTGCATCTGGAAGGCTGCTTTGATGCCGACACCATCGCGCGCTGGGCCAGGGCAGAAGGCGTGGCGCTGCCCCGAGCGCAGGAAGACTTGTTCAAGTTCTCAGGGCTTGCGGATTTTTTGGGGTTTCTGGATTTGGCCTGCGGCCTGGCGGCCACCCCCGAGCGCTTGGCGCAGCTGAGCTATGGCCTGGCGCAGCGCTTGACCGACAACGGCACTGGCTATGCGGATGTGATCGTGAACCCGACGCACTGGCACGCCTGGCATGGCCGCCTGAGTGCCATGCTGGACGCCATCGATGGCGGCTTGCGGGCAGCCGAGCAAGATGGTTTGACGCGCGTGGGCTTGTGCGTCAGCCTCTTGCGCACCCAGACCGCAGACGAATCCATCGAACTGGTGGAGCTTTTGCACGCGATGCGCCACCCCCGGGTGGTCGCCTTGTCGGTCGACGGCAATGAGGCCACTGCGGGCCGCACCGGCCCCCGGTTTGCCGAGGCGTTTCGGCGGGCGGGGCAACACGGCTTGCGGCGAACGGTGCACGCCGGTGAGTCCAGCGGGCCCGAGGGCGTCTGGGACGCCGTGAACCTGCTGGGGGCCGATCGCATTGACCACGGTGTGCGTGCCATTGAAGACCCCGCCTTGGTCCGCATGCTGGCCGAGCGGCAAATTCCTCTGGGCATTTGCCCCACCTCGAACCTGGTGTTGGGCGTTTACCCGTCGATCGAGCAGCACCCCCTGGAGCGCTTGCGCCAAGCGGGCGTGCGGGTGAGTGTCAACACCGACGACCCCGCCCTGCTGGACGCAAGTCTGGTGGGCGAATACGCCCTGTGCCGCCAGGCGTTTGGATGGACGGATGAGGTCACCCGCGCTGTCGCGCAGACCTCGATTGACGCCAGTTTTGCCTGCGCGGACGTCAAGCGCGAACTGCTTGACGCCCTGCAGCGCTGGTAGCGCTCAGCCTTACAAAGCCGGTTGCACGCGCTTCCAGCTGAAGGGGCCAAAGGCGTCCAAACCATGGGGCGCATTGGCGCTCGGGTCAATGTGCAGCTTGAGCCATTCCAAAGGCTGGGTTTCGCCGTGAACCACCACGCGGTGAAAGTTGGGCACGTTGTAACCAGGGTTGTGGGCCATGTAGGCGTCTACCGGGCTCTTGCGCGAGGTGATCAGGGCCTCGGCTCGGCTGTCGGTACAGGCGACTGCAGGCTTGCCCGATTCGATCTCAATGGCGCAGGGTGCGCCTTTGGCCAGCGGGTTGTCGGTGCGGAAGGTGTGCGAGTCGCCCATGAACATCAGCACCGGCATGCCATAGGCCTTGCTGCCTTCGGCAATTTTGTCGAGGTACTGTTTGTAGCCAGACAGGTGCGCGGTGCCTTGGGACGATTCATCCACATCCCACATATCGGCCTGCGTCAGGATCACCATGGCGATATTGCCTTTGGTCATGGCACGGTTGTAAGCGGCATCAATCCAGCGCAGGGTGGCGGCCGAACGCTCAGCCACTTCTTTTTGTTGCTCGGCAGACATGGCTGGCACACCGTACCAAGGATCCAGACCATTGTTGGAGCCACCGGGAATGTTCAGCGTCACAAAAAGCACGCCTGACTTTTCAAACCAGACGTTTTCGACAAAGGCTTTGTCTGTGGGATGGGCAGGGTTGAACTCGATGCCTTGCGAATGCACCGCCATGGGCGCACCCAGGGTGACGCCAGGCTTGGAGAAGAACATAGAACGCACCAGCGCCAGGTTGGCAAGCGGGTCGCCCTTGGCATAGGTCGCTGGTTTGCCGTTCGCGTCCAAGACGTAGTCAATCTGTCCAGTGGCCTTGTTGTAGCTGCCACCGCCCTGCTTCGCCTTGTGGCAGTCCATCCACTCGTTGTCGCCAGGGGTATAGACCAGCGGTTTCTTGAACGCCGACCACTGTTCAAAAATGGTTTTGTTGTAGTCCTCGGTGCAGTACTGTTTGCCTGCGTGCGTGTCGCCGATGTGGGCCACAAAGGCCAGGTCGGGGTCCGCATTGATCGCGCTGATAAAGCGGGGATGCAGCACCAGCTGACGCGTGTCAGTGGGCGATGTTCCGTAAGGCACGTCGCCGATGACGGCAACATCAAAAGCAGAGTCTGTAGCAGCCCCCGCTTGAGTTCCCATGGAAGTGCAAGCGGCCAAGGCGCCCAGCGCAATCAGCAGGGCGGAAATTTTGAATAGGGACATTGGTTTCATGGGCGTTGGGCAGGGGTGGGTGGTTAAAACACAAGGGCAATCGCAATCACCAAGGCGCATTTACCCACACCCGCATTTCATTCATGTGACAACGGCATGACTTTTGGCGCGCTAAGAAGCGGTTTTCTTTGGCGTCGACGCTTCGCACCAAAGGCGTCCGTTAGCCCAAAAAAAAGCACCTAGCGTCGCCGCTAAGTGCTTGATTTATAACCAATAAATGGTGGGCAGTACAAGTTTCGAACTTGTGACCCCTGCAGTGTGAATGCTGGGCTTAAAGGTTTTATGGAACACTAACTGCAGGGCTCTCAATTGGAGATTTGTACCATAGTGTCCTAAAATGCTCCGGGAAGTTTAGGACATTCTTAGGACACGCTTATGGCTAACCGCATTGACACAGTTGAAGGTCGCAATCGCCTGAAGGCAAGGACGCCACCCTACTGGCAGAAACTCGCCACCGGCCAACACCTAGGCTACCGCAAGTCGAAAACCAGCGGCGACGGTACCTGGCTTGCGCAGGCGTATGACCCAAGCACCATTAAGCAAACACGCCAAAGCTTGGGGGCGTTGGATCAGTATCCAGCCCACCAACGCTTCGATGAGGCCAAGAAGTTGGCAGAAGCGTGGTTTTCACATCTGGGGCGGGGCGGCTCCGTCAAAGCAATCACTGTCAAAGGCGCCTGCGCCAAATACGTCACACAGCTTCAGGACTCTGGCGCAACAAAAAACGCCGCAGATTTGCTTGCGCGTTTTGATCGGTGGGTCAACGGGCACAAGATCGGATCGATTTCGTTGCAAAAACTCACCAGAAAAGCGGTCGACGACTGGCGCAACGAGCTTGCCAAAACGCCGGTGCTTACGAACCCTCACTCCGACAAGACCAAAACAAGAAGGCGCTCGCCATCGACGATTAACCGCGACATGGCAGCGTTACGCGCGGCGTTAAATCACGCGCATGACCATGG
Organism: Comamonadaceae bacterium; assembly: GCA_947447985.1. Lineage (GTDB taxonomy): Bacteria > Pseudomonadota > Gammaproteobacteria > Burkholderiales > Burkholderiaceae_C > Allorhodoferax. Next base: position 11,771 of record CANFLX010000023.1, on the reverse strand, counting down.
CGATGTAACTACAGACATGGCTTGGCGGGTAGCACTCCGAGCCATAGAGAACGCTGGAGGCAGGCGTGAGACCTACATTGACCGCAAACAGCGCGCGGAGCTGGTGGGAAAAGCACCAAAAGACCTTGCAGATTTCGTTAAAGCTCTTTCATTGGTTCCGCTGCGCCCTGGCGCAGTAGCGAGTCTTACAGTCGCAAATTACAACGCGCAACACGGAGTGTTGACGGTCGGGCAGGACAAAGCCGGTCGAGATCGAAAAATAAAACTCCCAACTGAAACCAATAAATTTTTTAGTGCCCTTGTAGCCAACAAGCTACCTTCTGCGCCTTTGATAACCCGGTCTGACGGCGAACCATGGAACAAAGACTCGTGGAAAAAGCCAATCAAGGCGGCAGCGGCGCTTGCAAACCTTCCGCCGGAACTCACTGCGTACACACTGCGACACAGCGTAATAACTGACTTGGTCACCGACGGACTAGACCTGTTGACCGTTGCCCAGCTAAGTGGAACAAGTGTCGTGATGATCGAGAAACATTACGGCCACTATCGGTCGGACCTCGCCACAAAGGCACTGGGAGGGCTCGCGTTATGACTGACAAAATTCCAGAAACTCTCGAGCATGCACGGCTGCGTGCTTTGGCCTCAAGGCTCGCCTCGCTTCACCTTGATGATATAGAACTATCAGAATTGGCATCGGTGTTGCATCGTATCGGTTGCGGTGAAGACGCCAATGTTGCCTTGGGCGTAAACAGAGGTAAGGGCCAGAGTCAGGCTAAGGAAGAGGCACACTACAAAACCCAGCGAGCCATACGTTGGATTGCTGGGTATATGAATCCCGGCGATGGCTCCACGCCAGTAAAGACCGCTGCCATCAGCGAAGCTGCGGAGCTCTTCGAACTAGACCCCGAAAACTTGGCGCGCGCATGCCCAACCATAGAGAAACTTCGAGAGATCGCTACATTTAATTGGGACTCGCAGCGTCCAAGTCTCACTAAATCCTAGGGATTGAAAAGGTCACATTTCGATCCTAGTAAGGTACTGGACAACCGGGCAGAGTCGCCTCCGTATCAACTACGGAGCACCAAGATGCCCAATGCAGCGCAACACAAAAATTACGACGACCCACTGATCCGTTTCAAGGATCAAGAGCCGATTACCGGCATAGGTCGCACAACCGCCTACGCATACATCAGGCTGGGGCTCATGCCCGCCCCAATAAAGCTTGGCCCCCGCGCATGCGGCTGGCGGCTCTCAACGCTGACCGCTTGGCTCAACGAGCGCGAGCGAGCTAAAACACAGCGCTAACGCTTAACAACCCCCGACTGTGGAGCCAGGCGACTCATGGCGCGCCGCCCCAAGCCATTGCGCGGCTCGGCCCCCCTATAGGCCAGCAAACACTGGGCTCCTAGTCAAAACACCCCGCTAAACATTGCGGATATTTTGCTTAACCAGAAGGATCAATCATGTCCAAGCCATCGAAAATGCAAGAGCACCTTGCAAACATAAAGACCAAAAAGGGCAACCCCAGCCCCGACTTTCATGAAACCCAATCAATGGGCATATACCTCAACCGCAATGGGGGGGTAGACATGTTCGACCCAGACCACTTGCCCGCGTCCGAGGATCAAGAGGAACTGAACAACATCGCAATCGCGGTGATAAACGCCGGATATCAGGGCATAAAAATTGACGAGTCAAGATTTTCAAACGGCAAGTATGTTCAAGTGATAGCTGGCAGGCTGGACACGCCCGAAGGGGTGCTCCTTCAGCACCTCAAAGAGGCGTTTGAGCGCAACGAACAACTGCCGAGCCCAGAACTTGTCCTCGCTCGCTTGAGCGTAGCCTACGCGTTTGGAGACCGCAATGACTGAGCTCCCGAACTTGAAACAACATGAGGTCGTAATGACTAACAGCGAGGTGCCTGCGCAGGCAGACGTCACCCTGCCCCACCTATCGGCACAAGCGCGAGCCGTCGTTCCTCAAGAACTGCAGGCTCTGGCACAGTGGATCACTTGGAAAGCTGGGCCACCAAAGCAAGGCGGTAAATTTGATAAATATCCATGTGGAAAGGACGGCACCGGAACCGCTTGGGTTAAAGCGCCACAGTGGATGACCTTTGATGAGGCCATAGGGCAAGCAAAACGCTTCAACCACAGCGGCATTGGTTTTGTGCTCCCCGCTCAAACCCAAGACGACAACCACCTTGTGGCATTGGACTTTGACACGGTCGACCTCAGCGATTCCGGGCTACGGTCTTCCCGTTGGCTCGAAATCAACCAATGGTGCGACGAGCTTGACAGCCCCTATACGGAAATCAGCCCGAGCGGCGCTGGCGTGCGCATGCTGCTGAAAAGCAAGGTACTGCATAGGCAATTTACCGGGGACAATCCCAACGGCGGCAAGGACGAAATTTTTTGCGCCAGTAACAAGTGGGTAACCATCACAGGGAATCAAATCGCAGGTGATGGTCTACCTGACGCCACTGTCAGGCTCACCGCGCTCAGAGAAGAATGGTCTGCACGGGGACAAACTTCGGCAACAAAAACCTCTAGGCCTCTGCCAGCGAAAACTACAGAACTTCCCCCGGCTTTCGACAGCCGACCGGCGTATTTCAACAGTCCAGAGGTTTTGTTTGACCTCAGAGACAGCGACTCATACGCCCCTGCGCCGAGCATGGCAGTTGTTGAGGAGGTTTGCGAGGCGATACGGAAGCTAGCAAGCACTGGTGGAACCGAAACCGAGTGGAGTCTTGGTCTTTTGAACACCGCACGGTTTACCAAGGAACAAGACGTCGCCGCACATGCTTGGTCTAGAGCACACCCGGAATATGACGCGGCAGAGACGACCCGAAAATTTGATCAACGGAACCAAGGAGTTCCACCGACAAGCTGTCAAACGTTGGAAGGTTTCAGTGCCGAATGCGCTGCAGCTTGCAAAGGCTGCAGCTACCGAGGCAAAGCCGCCAACCCGATACACGCCGCGCAGATGCTTTCGTACGCTAAACAAAAAATGGCTGCAATGCTGATTCCTAGCCCTTCAAGCCAGCAGGCAGCATTGGTACCGACGCCCCCACCGCTCACGCTAGACCCAACAGACTCTGGCAACGCAGCAGTTCTAGCTGCTAACTGGGGCGGCAACGTAATGTGGGTAGTACAAACCGATACATGGTTTGAGTTCGACCCGCAGGCTGGTTGGAGCAAAAGAACCCATGAGCAAATAGTCCATGCGGCGGAATTGCGCATCCGCGAGCTTGGTGCGCAATGTTTTCACCAACTTGCAGTGCCCGACCTAAAGCGCGCCGCGACTCACATAAATAAGTCACTAAACAGAAAAGGACTGTGTGATGCTGTTGCACTCCTTAAAGGTCGCCCGGGGGTACTGGTTCACACAGCGCAACTTGACGCAGATGACTGGCTGCTGGGTGTCAAGGGAGGTGAGGTCATTGAGCTGCGCTCCAGAATCTGCCGCCGCCAAAAACCCGGCGACTACGTTACAAAGTCGGTTGGCTGCGAATTTCATTCCAAGGCTACAGCACCGCTATGGGCTGCGTTCTTGCTTGGTGTATTTAAAGGCGATCTTGACCGCATCGACTACCTGCAGCGCTGGATGGGGTACGTGCTGACCGGCTCAACCACGGCCCAGCAACTTCTGTTCGCATACGGCCTGGGCGCAAACGGAAAGAGCGTCCTCTTTAACGTCGTACAGGCGCTCATGGGCAGCTATGCAACCACAGCGCCTGTTGAAACATTCATGATGAGTGGCAACGAGGCACCAAAGTCCTACCTAACCGCGCGCCTCGAAGGAGCCCGCCTTGTTGTCAGCAATGAAACGGCCGAAGGTCAGCGGCTGTCCGAAAACATCATTAAGGAACTGACGGGCGGTGAAAAGATTGCAGCAGCCCACAAATATCAGGATCTGTCGGAGTTCACACCGAAGTTAAAACTGGCCATCGTGGGCAATCACAAACCTTCGATTGCGGGCACAGACAACGGAATCTGGCGGCGTATTCACCTGTTGCCCTTCAACCGTACATTTGCGGCCCATGAGCAAGACCCGGAATTGAACATGAAACTCCTGGCCGAACTACCGGGCATATTGAACTGGGCACTTGAAGGCTGCAGACAATGGCAAGAATCGGGCCTAACGCTGCCACCCGTGATGGCTGCGGAAGTGCAACAGTACCAATCTGAGTCTGACGTAATCGGCACTTGGATTTCTGAAAATTGCATTGTTGGCCCTAGCGCGACTGCCAAAGCTTCAGCGCTGTTTTCTGATTACCAGCGCTGGTGCGAAGTTAACGGCCACCGCTCGTCAAGTAGTACTACGTTTGGCCGAAGATTGGCAGAACGGGGGTACACCAAAGTAAAAAGCGGAACCGTAAGCTGGCACGGGTTGGAACCCATACAAAAGGTTTTTCCCTATTAGGTAGCGTTCGGTCTGCGCTGGATGGTTCGGACAGATAGTCCCGTTTCTAAAGTATTGCCTCGCGTGGGATGTGTGAGGATGTTTGTGGAAACTGGCCTATACCGTCCGAACCGTCCGACTCGGTAAGTTCTCTGGCGTGGAAGTGACCTATTGGAAAGTCGGCTCGGTCTATGGGGTTGCGCGAAAAATAGTTCAGCCCAGATCGCCAGCGCCTGTAACAGGCTGAAACCCAAGCCCGACAAGGAACGACACTGCCGCATCACGCGTGGTGATCGGGTAGTACCCGCTTGGTTTGCGCCCAGCACCGGGCGCAGCATCCGTCATTTCCAGCACACGCATTGCGACCGCCAGCTGGGCCAACTCGCAAGACTTATTGGACACCGCCAGCCTTACCGCATGAGTGGCTTGGCCATGCTTAGTGTTGGCCTTTACGATTCGGCGTCTGCCCTCGGCAGTCTGAACCCCCGAGCGCAACCCACCGCCATGCAAACCGCACTTGGCCGTTGAGCTGGCCTTTAGTGCCGGTCGCCCACATTGTTGGCCTGTGCTTTTCGCCTTCGCAGTGCATCGCAAGCACTCGATTTCGCCACCGGCAGTTCGCAAATAAGTTTCAGGTTGCGTGGATAAAGACATGCACGCATTATTTCAAATAATGAAATTCCTTGCTTCGATGTGCAGACATACCGTCGACAAGACTGCACCACCTAATTCGAAGATTCTTGCAGCAAATACGAGGCTTTAACCCTCAATGCCTGCGATATTTTTACCAAGTTCATGATGGTCAAGTTGTGCTCACCGCGCTCAATTCCTCCCATGTAGGAACGGTCTAGATTTGCATCTACCGCTAGGGCCTCCTGCGAGATACCGAGGCCCAACCGCTCCCTGCGAATTGCACTAACCAGCGCAACAAGCGTTGGGTCGCCATATCACGCGACAGCAGAGCAGCTTGACAACGTGAAGCGGCTGCTAAACCCCATAGTAGACGGTGCGGAAAAGCCTTTCAAAATTGAATGGCTGGAGGTCGCCGAGCTATATCGCGATCTTTCCGGCTCTGACGCAGCTGTTGAGGCCCCCAGTATCCGCAAGTCAGAAATGGGCTGTTGACGAGCAAGTTGACCTTCTTTCGACTGTTCCAATCAGGTACCGACAATAAGCGCTTCTCTGATAACAGACGCAACGTTCAGTTCTCGCTGCTCGGCAATACATCCAAAGTCGGCTGGGTAGAAATAAATAGATAACAATCGAAATTTAATTTTTTGTACAACGCATATAAATAATTCGATTATAAAAATCTCTTGACTTACCCAAGCTGTCATTTTTAAAATTCTCAACTACAACAGTATGCGAAATAGTTAACGTTGATTCATATATTATTCTTCGGCTCTCGAAGTCAATTAACTTACTCTTGTCATTCTCATTGTCAGTAATATTTTTAAATGCTTGAAACAAGATATCCTTTTGTTCGTCAAGTTCAGCGTTTAAAATATTTATGAAAGCGGTCCACTGCTTACGACTCATTGTGCTGAATTTTAATTTTGATTCCAATATTCTATTGTCGAGCTCATAGGCATATTTTGAATCCGATTCCGCACCATTTTTGCAATAAAAAAGCATCCCTTCAGTTGCCGCAAAAGAAGGCAAACAAATGAGAAGGACTTGGAGAAATAAAAAATATTTATTAGATTTAAGCATAAATAATTGCATCAAAATTTTCTATAAATCGAGCCGAGATTAATTGATTATTGGAAGGAAAGCCCTAAATGCCAAGTTCTTCGATATTATTTACAAGAATATTGAAATTTTTAATCAATCCTTCCCGGAGGCGGCCCTCATACACGCCATGCGAGCCTTTATCTAAACTTCAACTTTATGTTTGCTATCCCTGCAAGGCTCTTCACGTACAAGAATTGCTTACACACACCTCTCAATTTGCGCGTTTATACCTGAGTCACACCCAAAAAGCTGTGCGCTAATAAAAATGACAAAACCCTCTATCGAAAAATTCTTAATCATATTGGTTGCCAAATACACTGCTGTCTTCGAATGCCATTAAATTCGACAAGATGGCTAAAATCGAATTATCAATCTGTGTCACAATATTTACCACAATTACGAATGCTTAATAAATATTTGTATCTTCACCGGGGAGGTTAATATACTTCAAACGCAGCATAGCGATCTCCAGTTTTCCGAATTTAGATGCGACTGCAGCAGCGTTACCTCTTGGTGAATATGCATGATAACAACTAATATCTTCAACATGCAAAGTAGACTGATCAAAAAACGTATATTGCACCACCCCGAATAAGTCATAGGTACTACTCCATGGATCTTCTTCTGCGTAAGATATTTTCCCGCCGTACGTTTCTATATATTTTTCTATTTTTATTCTAATTTTTTTTCTATTTGACTCATTCAAAATATTTCCATTAAAGTCTCTATCAAACAAACCACGAACGCCAAAATAAACCCGATCTGCAATTGTCATGCAATTCCCCTAAAACTCGCCGCGGATTGTGAAAAAAACAAAATCACAGAACACCCGTTTTAATGATGTCGCCTGCTTACTTGCGCGATATCGATAACATTCGAAAACTTTATAAATTCAGCATTAATAATACCAATATTTCCACTTTCATTTTGACATCCAAATCCCCAATTTGCCGCCTCAGTAACCTAACAGCATGGCGGTCCAGTGCAAACATGCCGTTGGCTTTTTCAATCAACCAATCAAGATACACCGCCCACACCTGCTCACGGATATATCCTGCCGCCACGATTTCAGCGATGCGTTTTTCTGTGTCACTACCAGCTACCAAGTTTGACAGTCCGTCAACTACAACTTGGAAATCCGTCTCTTTCCAAGCTAAGGCGTTGAATCTGCGCAGAATATCACTGCCACGCGGCGGAAGGAGCAGTGGCAAGGGGTCTTTAACTGATCGCTTCGGCTGGGGCGAGTCAGGCTGAGTTGCAGGTGCCGCAGCCGTTGGGCTCTGCTTTTGCTGCCCTGATGGCAAATAGCGTTCTTGCATGCGTTTGAAAAGCGTTGGCTTTTTTTCTGGCTCCTCCATCTTGCGCAGGAAGGCCGGAACTTCGTAATCGTCCATGCCTCCGCTCTTGACGGAGTCCTGCTTTTGCGCTGCCGCAGTTCGAGTTCCGCGCCAAAGCGCAGGTGCAGACGCAGGTGGAGGCGCAGCAAACGCCAAGTTGTTTCCACCCCTATACCGGTCCTGCATCGAGCAGCCAATTGAGTTTGCAACAGTACCGAACCCACTATGCCCAGCGGCCTGCATCTGCTCAATTCTTTGGAGTGCCGGGAGGTTTGACGCTTTTTCGTCCTCTGCACGAACGTGCACAAGAAAGAGATTGCTGTAATCGCTGACCAACTGGTATTTGAGGGCCAGTACCAGTGACTCGTCGGTGAACGGTGCAGCATCCATTTCGCAGGCCCCACCGATCCTTACTAACGTTTGATCGCTACGCTCCGTGATCTGCGTCGCACTGCAATGAAACGGCTTGCCTTCAACCTGCCAAATCAACTCAGGCGCAGCGGTGGGACGCCTCTTTAACCTGGCAAACAGGTGCAGGGTCTCATTTTCATAAATCCGCACAGGCATTGCCGACTGCCACTCGGGCTCCCCTCCCCAGCTCACCTTTAACTCGTTAGCTTCAACGCTACGCATCCGCCTAAAGGTACGCAGGATCGCCGCCTCCATATCTTCGTTGGGGGAAACGAACTCACAAGCACCGCCAGTTTTGTCTGCCAAGACCCGCAACAAGCTGCCAGCCGGGGAACTGCCCACACCAATAGTGAATATGCGGTGCCTAGACCGCTGCGTCCTAGCGACGCTGGAATCAATATCCCATGTCGCCCCGTCAGTGATCAGCAAAATTGCAGTGCCACGCTTTCTTCGGGCAGGGCCTGATATTTCTGTAACCGAAGCCAATGCGTGCGGAATTTCTGTCCCCCCCAGATTTGCCTCTGTTGTATGAATGGCCCTTGCGAGCGTACCGTGAACAAACGAACCGGTGCACGCCGTCATTTTTGGAATCACGTTTTGTACTTCGCTACCAAATCTGCTGAACGATACGTAATCTGCTGGGGTGAGCAGTTTCGCCACAGACGAAAGCGCATTGCGGGCCTGCGCAATGCTGTCCCCCTCCATAGAGCCAGAGCAGTCAATCAGAATCTTTAGGTGTAGTGGCTCGTCCCGCGGTGCGGTTTCAGCTTCAAGGCGTGGGCAAAAGCTCGCCACGACCCAAGACTCGTCCTCATTGGAGGACACCACCGCGAAAGACTGCCCCTCTAGTCCTTCAAAGTTCAGGATGAAATCCCGGTCTAAAAAGCTGTTGCGTTCCAACACCACGGACCCCCCGTGCTCGCTGGCAACGGTACTGATCGCATGACTCGGGCAAGTTATCTTTGCGGTTGCCGCCGCCCCCGTGATGTCGATTTTTAGCGTCAGTGGGTACTCCGCCAAGGCATTGACCGTCGCAGTTTCATGCGGCGCCAAGCCGCCAGTTGCGTGCGCGTCCCCGTAGCGTTCACCTATGACGGTTGGAATCTGTAGTCGCATTTGGCCTTGCTCAAAGCGCAGCAACTGTGCAGACTCAATCTCTATGATTACTGACTCGCCAGCCTTGAAGTTTCCAAGGTTGGCCGTGTATAGGCCATTGGACGACCGCTCGACCATGACGGGCATGTCGCCGTCGTCAATGGCCTTTTCGTACCGCTCGGTCGCCTGTTTCTTTTCGACCACTGTGCCTTTAAGGCGCTTATCGCCGATCTGCACCGTGATACCCATCAGCGTTGCCCCCTGAGCCAACGGGAATGTATAAACCGTTTCAATATTCTTGCCCGTCTCGTTGCGGTAGTGCTGCGCACTGGTCATGCTCCAAAGCAGCCCGTCGATCCGGCCATCGATGTGAATACGCTTCAGGGCAACCTGCTCGCCGCCTTTGCTTGTGAATTTGGTTTCTTGACTCATAAGTGGGCCTTCATAAGTTAAACGCTGTGTGTGCGGCGCGTGGCTTGGTGTGTTTGTTGGGTTGATGCAAATAAAACAATCGAACTTGCTAGGAAGGACCACCATCAGGCTTGGACAAGACCCGCTCTGCAACTAGCATGACTTCGCGCACAAAAGCCCGCACCTGCTCGGGCGTCATCCCAGCTTCCTCAGGCGCGATCTGTATCTCTATGCCATTGGCCACAAAAAGGTGGCTACGGACTTCCAAAGAGCCCGCCCGTTTTTGGCGCATGGGTACCGGTGCCTGCGCACCAGACAAGACTTCCCGGATGCGATCCAGTGACACCCCTGCGTCTGAAAGCTGCTTGATTCGCAGAAGCTGCTCCAAGTGGCGACCGGTGTAATGTGCAGCGCGCGTTTCTCCAATGGGGCGATCAACCAACCCCAACTGCATGTAATACCGAACCGTCCTCTTTGGTAAGTCGGTCAGGGTGCAAAGCTCGTCGAGCGTGAAGGTCTTGTCAGTCATTTGTTGCGGAAGCGGCCATGCAATGAATATATCACAACAACTGTAACAAATTACCGTCACAATACGACAATTGCATTGCAAGTTTATCGGGATAGGATCGGGTGGAATTTTTCAAGACCCAACCGATGGGAAGATGTCAGAGGATGTCTAAGAACCAGACTTCAGTGAGCGTACTGCTCAGCAACAACGATTTGGAAAGAATTGACAATGGCGTTGGGCGCTCCCCATCGATACCAAGTGGTATTTCGTTAACTATATTTATTAAACTTGCAACAATCAGAAAATAAAAGTCCCCTAGCTATGTTAATCAAAAATCATCTCCTTGCAATCGGTCTAATGATATTTAGCTCCGCATCTAATGCGGGATTATTTGGCGCCGATAGTTATGACGAATGCATATTAGAAAATATGAAAAATTCTAATACTGACACAGCTGCAAAGCTAATAGAAAATTCATGTCGACAGAAGCATGCAAACAAAGGAGATCAGGTCACAGGAGCACCATGCAAGATATTTTGGGACGGATTCAAGTTCATAAAAGGATCCAATCGGACTAATGCATACAAGACTTTTGAATTTGATAATGAGTATGGCGTCGTCTTTCTTGAGATGACCATCCCAAAGATGATGGCTGAAAAACTCCAGTTTAAAAGTCAACCAGATTCATCTCAAGGCCTAATGGGTAAGTTTTATAAAGAAAATTGGCAACAAATTGCATTATTATGCAGTTTTAGTAGCAATTAATTTTTGATTTACATATAAATTTTTTTAGAAAAATTTCTTTATGAAAAAGTTGGTGTTTATAATATTATTATCATGCAGTCCTGGTTTTTCCGCTGCAGCTTTTTTTGACCCCAAAAACTACGATGAATGCATCTTAGAGAACATGAAGGGCGTAACAAGTGATGTAGCCGCGAGAATCGTTGCAAACTCCTGTCAGCAAAAATTCGACATCGACAAAAACAAAAATAAGAATGATGTATGTCAGGTTTACTGGGACGGGTTTAAATTCAAATTGGGAAATAGATCAATAACTCAATATAAAAAATATAGATTATCAGTGGATGGCTTAGAAAAACTAAATATTTTTTTACCAAAAGATTTAACAACCCGACTACAATTCGAACCCGAGTCGGATGTTGATGCCACCAAGGGCAATTTCGGTAAATATTTTAAATCCGTTATTAATGACATTTATCTTATATGTAATTTTTAATGTATAGATATGTATTCGATGTTGTCGACATCAATAAATTGGGGCAGCATTTTTTAAGGTGCCTAGCTCGCGCGCTCAGTGCCACTCCCGGTGGAGGAGTCCCAATTTAGATTCGCGGGATGCCACCCCAGTGGGTCAGCAATGGCGTCTATATTCAAAATAGGCTGATCCTTGAGGCTCAGACTCTGTGACTTTCGCTTCTGCCTCACAATCGCGCCGCAAACATCCACAACAAAGCGAAGCGGTGGCGCTGCAACCACGCAAAGCAGAGCAGTGCACCACCAATCGGTCACGCAGAGAACTCTGAGCGGCGGTGGTATTGCGACCTCGAGAAAAATAGGTGGGAATAAAGTCGAAGACTGTTAAGACAACAGTTAAGCGGGTAGCACTGTTTGCAGCAGGTAGACGTCGGGATTCCTTGACATCGGCGCTTGCATACAGCACTCAAGCCTGATGCACTTTAGGACATCTTTAGGACACCGACCAAAAAAAAGCACCTAGCGTCTCCGCTAAGTGCTTGATTTATAACCAATAAATGGTGGGCAGTACAAGTTTCGAACTTGTGACCCCTGCAGTGTGAATGCAGTGCTCTACCCCTGAGCTAACCGCCCTGAATTGGGTTCAGGAAAGCCTG
>CANFLX010000022.1 GCA_947447985.1 Comamonadaceae bacterium | reverse complement strand
GCACAGTTTTTTTAAGCACAAAAAAATTTGGTATGGTGAATCGTATGGGTGCGCGTGTGCGTGCCTGCGAGTGCGCGCTTGTGCGTGCGCGAGAGAAGGGAATTGTAGTCACATGAAAACTGAAGCAACAAACAAGAAAGCGCTTGTGGGAAAAACACTGGTCATCGCAGAAAAACCCTCGGTCGCACAGGACATCGTGCGCGCACTCACGCCGCTGGCGGGCAAGTTTGAAAAGCACGACGAGTACTTTGAGAGCGATACCTATGTCGTCTCGAGTGCCGTCGGCCATTTGGTAGAGATCCAGGCGCCGGAGCAGTTTGACGTCAAGCGCGGCAAATGGAGCTTTGCCAACCTGCCGGTGATTCCGCCGCACTTTGACCTCAAGCCCGTGGACAAAACCAAGACGCGGCTCAATGCCGTGGTCAAACTGGCCAAGCGCAAAGACGTGGACAACATCGTCAACGCCTGTGACGCGGGACGCGAAGGCGAATTGATCTTTCGCTTGATCGAACAGTACGCCGGGGGCGCCAAACCTCTGGGTAAACCGGTGAGCCGCTTGTGGCTGCAGTCGATGACGCCGCAAGCCATTCGCGATGGTTTTGGTGCCCTGCGCAGCAACGCCCAAATGCAACCGCTGGCCGACGCAGCACGCTGCCGCTCCGAGGCCGACTGGCTGGTGGGCATCAACGGCACGCGCGCCATGACGGCTTTTAATTCGCGCGATGGCGGCTTCTTTTTGACCACCGTGGGCCGGGTGCAAACGCCCACCCTGTCGGTGGTGGTGGAGCGCGAAGAGCAGATTCGCAAATTTGTCAGCCGCGACTACTTTGAGATCCATGCCAGCTTTGCGGCTCTTGCAGGCCAGTACCCTGGCAAGTGGTTCAACCCCGAGCACAAGCGCGACGCCGAAGACGCCGAGAAAAAAGCCGACCGCGTGTGGAGCCTGGCCCAGGCCCAGGCGATTGCCGATGCCTGCCAAGGCCAGCAAGCCACGGTGACCGAGGAAAGCAAGCCCACCACGCAAGCATCACCTTTGTTGTTTGACCTCACCAGCCTGCAGCGCGAGGCCAACGGCAAATTTGGCTACTCCGCCAAAACCACGCTGCAAATCGCACAAAGCCTGTACGAACGCCACAAGGCCCTGACTTATCCCCGTACCGACTCACGTGCGCTGCCCGAAGACTATGTGCCGGTGGTCAAGCAAACCTTTGAGATGCTGGCCGACAGCGGCATGCGCCATCTCGCACCGCACGCGCTCACTGCGCTGAACAACAACTACCTCAAACCGACCAAACGCGTGTTTGACAACAGCAAGGTCAGCGATCACTTTGCCATCATCCCCACGCTGCAAGCGCCCAGCGGCCTGAGTGAGGCCGAGCAAAAGGTTTACGACCTGGTGGCACGCCGCTTTTTGGCCGTGTTCTTTCCCAGCGCGCAGTACCAGGTCACGACCCGTATTTCCAAGATGGCAGAGCACCACTTCAAGACCGAAGGCAAGGTGCTGGTCAACCCCGGTTGGTTGGCCATCTATGGCAAAGAAGCGGCCAACGAAGTGGAAGACGCCAAAGACGGTGACAAAGGCCAGAGCCTGGTGCCGGTGGCCAGTGGCGAGAAGGTGCGCGCCGAATCGGTGGAGGCCAAAGGGCTCAAAACCCGGCCGCCTGCGCGTTATTCCGAAGCCACCTTGCTCGGCGCCATGGAAGGCGCAGGCAAGACGGTGGAAGACGAGGAGCTGCGCGAAGCCATGCAGGAAAAAGGTCTGGGCACCCCCGCAACCCGATCGAGCATTATTGAAGGCTTGATCGCGGAGAAATACATGCTGCGCGAAGGCCGCGAGCTGATTCCCACGGCCAAGGCCTTTCAGCTCATGACACTCTTGCGCGGCCTCGATGTGGAAGAGCTCTCCAAAGCCGAACTCACGGGCGAGTGGGAATACAAGCTTGCCCTGATGGAGCAAGGCAAGCTCAAGCGCGAAGTGTTCATGGCAGAGATTGCCGCCATGACCGAGCGCATGGTGCGCAAAGCCAAAGAGTACGACCGCGACACCATTCCAGGGGACTACGCCACCCTGGCGGCTCCGTGTCCGAAATGCGGCGGCATCGTGCGCGAAAACTACCGCCGCTACACCTGCACCGGCGCCACCGGCAGCGAAGAAGGCTGCGGCTTTTCCTTTGGCAAATCACCGGCCGGACGCACCTTTGAGTTGGCCGAAGTCGAGCAGTTCATGACCGATCGCAAGATCGGGCCCTTGGACGGCTTTCGCAGCAAAGCGGGTTGGCCCTTCACCGCAGAGATGGTGATCAAGTTCGACGACGAGACCCAGAACTACAAGCTGGAGTTTGACTTTGGCGACGACAAGGCCGGCGAAGAGTCGGGCGAGCTGATTGATTTTTCACAACAGCAATCCCTGGGCGCGTGCCCCAAGTGTGGCGGCAGCGTGTTTGAGCATGGCAAAAACTATGTGTGCGCGCGCTCGGTACCTACTATGGAGCAGGCCACACCCAGCTGCGATTTCAAGAGCGGCCAGATCATCCTGCAGCAGCCGATTGCCCGCGAGCAGATGGAGAAGTTGCTGGCCACCGGCAAAACCGATTTGCTGGACAAGTTTGTCAGCATGCGCACGCGCCGCGCCTTCAAGGCCATGTTGGCCTGGGACGCAGCCGCCGACAAAGTGAACTTCGAATTTGCGCCCAGCAAATTCCCGCCACGCAAAACGGCTGCAGCAAAAACTGTGGCGGTGAAAGCGGCCACCAAGACTGCGGCCAAAGTGCCTGCGAAGAAAGCAGTCGCTAAAAAGGCGGTGGCCAAGGTAGCGGCCAAAAAGGTCGCCGTCAAAACCGCCAAAGCCCCGCGTAAAACCACGGCCGCCAGCGCCAAGCAACCCAGCGCCGCTTTGGCCGCCGTGATTGGCAACGTCGCCGTGGCCCGCACCGAGGTGATCCGTCTCTTGTGGGACTACATCAAGGCCCAGGGCCTGCAAGACCCGGCGAACAAACGCAATATCCACGCAGATGCCAAGCTGCAAGCGGTGTTTGGCAAGCCAACGGTGGACATGTTTGAGCTGGCCGGCATTGTCGGCAAGCACCTGAGCTAAAAGGCACTGCCATGCAATTCACCGAAATCGACGACGACTCCGAGCACAGCAGCCATACCCCGGCCGAACGGGCCAAAGCAGCCTCCCGCACGACCTGGGTGAGTGTGGCGGTCAACGTCGTTTTGTCGGCCACGCAAATCGCGGTGGGTGTGCTCGCCAAGTCGCAGGGCCTGGTGGCCGATGGCGTGCATTCGCTCTCAGACCTGGTCGCCGACTTTGTGGTGCTGTTGGCGGGTCGCCAGAGCCAAAAGGACGCAGACCTCGACCACCCATATGGCCACCAGCGTTTTGAAAACGCAGCGTCCCTGGTGCTGGGCCTGCTGCTCTTGGGCGTGGGTGCGGGCATGGTTTGGTCTGCCGTGGGCAAGCTGGAAACGCCTGCGAGCATTCCCACCGCGCACCCGGTGGCGCTGTGGGTGGCGCTGGCCGCACTGGCCGCCAAGGAGCTGCTGTTTCGCTACATGTTGCGTGTGGCCAAATTGGTCAAGTCCAGCATGCTGGTGGCCAACGCTTGGCATGCGCGCTCGGATGCGGCATCCAGCCTGGTGGTGGGCCTGGGGCTGATCGGCAACCTGATGGGCTACCCCATGCTGGATCCGATCGCCGCGCTGGTGGTGGGCCTGATGGTGGGCAAGATGGGCTGGAGCTTTGGCTGGGACGCGCTGCATGACCTGATGGACCGCGCCATTGACGAAGAAGAGGTGGAGGCTATCCGCATCACTTTGCGTGAAACGCCTGGCGTGGCCGGTGTGCATGACGTGCGCACCCGCAAAATGGGCGACATGGTGGTGGTGGACGCGCACATCGAAGTGGACGCCAACCTCACCGTCGAAGAAGGCCACAACATTGCCGTGGCCGCGCGCGCGGCCGTCATGCGCCGCCACCGCGTGCTCAACCTCATGACCCATGTGGACCCGGCCCAGCGCCATGACGCGGACCACGACGCGGTTCTGCACTAACTCTTTTTGTTTGATTAACGTTGTATGCATCGGACCATTTTTGATACCCCGGTGGTGAACACCGTGTTGCGCGGTTTTTCACTGGCCTTTCTGAAAATCACCGGCTGGAAAGTGGTGGGTCAACTGCCCCCCAACGGCCGCACCAGCGTGCTGATCGCCGCGCCCCACACCAGCAACTGGGATTTGCCTTACACCTTGATGGTGGCCTTTGCGCTGCGCCTGAATATTTACTGGATGGGCAAAGAGCAAATCTTCAAACCGCCCTTTCGCGGCCTGATGATGTGGCTGGGTGGCATTCCCATTCGCCGCGAAAGCGCCAACAACGTAGTGGCCGCGTCCGTGGCGGAGCTGCAAGCCGCAGACGGCCCCCTGCAACTCGTCGTGCCGCCCGAAGGCACGCGCAGCAAAGCGCGCTATTGGAAAACGGGGTTTTATTACATCGCCACCGGTGCCCAGGTGCCCATCGTGATGGCCTTTATGGACTACGAGCGCAAAGTCAGCGGTCTGGGCCCGGTGTTTGAGCCCACCGGTAATTTGGAGGCAGACATGGCCGCCATCCAAGCCTTTTATGCGCCCTTCAAGGGCAAGAACCCGGACCAGTTCTAGGCCGCTCAGGTCTTGAAGCTCAGTGCTTCATGGACCGCGTGGAAGCCAGCAGGCGGTCGGTATAGGCAATCGCCAGCGCGCTGAGCAAGAAGGTGATGTGAATCACGGTTTGCCACATCAGCACCTTGACGTCGTAGTTGGCCGCATTGATAAAGGTCTTGAGCAGGTGGATCGAGCTGATACCGATGATCGCCATGCCGAGTTTGACCTTGAGCACCGAGGCGTTGACATGGTCCAGCCACTCGGGCTGGTCGCGGTGGCCCTCAAGGTCCATGCGGCTGACAAAGGTCTCGTAACCGCCCACGATCACCATGATCAAGAGGTTGGAGATCATGACCACGTCAATCAGCGCCAGCACCACCAGCATGATCAGCGTCTCGTTGAGCGCGGTCAGCGGCGCATTGGCCTGGTAGCCTGCACTCTCCACCAGCGCCTGCAACGCGGTTTGGCTGCCAAACGCGGCCTCCAGCAGGTGCACCAGCTCCAGCCAGAAATGGAACACATACACGCCCTGCGCGGCGATTAAGCCCAAATACAGGGGCAACTGCAGCCAACGGCTGGCAAAAATCAGCCGTGGCAGCGGGCGCAACGGTGCAGGGGGTTTGGAAGCAGCCATCGAAACGCCTTAAGCGCTCACGACGCGCACCATTTCCAGGCACTTGTTGGAGTAGCCCCACTCGTTGTCGTACCAGCTCACGACCTTGATGAAAGTGCCGTCCAGCGCAATGCTGGCGTCGGCATCAAAGATCGAGGTGCGGGCATCGCCGCGGAAGTCGGTGGCGACCACTTTGTCTTCGGTGTAGCCCAGCACGCCCTTCAAGGCGCCCTGGCTTTGGGCTTTCATCTCGGCGCAAATCTCGGCCAGCGTGGCGCTGGTGTTGAGTTCGCAGGTCAGGTCCACCACCGACACATCGCTGGTCGGCACGCGGAAGGACATGCCGGTGAGCTTTTTGTTGAGCTCAGGAATGACCACGCCCACGGCCTTTGCCGCGCCAGTGCTCGAAGGAATGATGTTTTCCAAAATACCGCGCCCGCCACGCCAGTCTTTGTTGCTGGGGCCGTCCACCGTTTTTTGGGTGGCGGTCGCAGCGTGCACCGTGGTCATCAGGCCGCGCTTGATGCCCCATTTGTCGTGCAAGACCTTGGCAATCGGTGCCAGGCAGTTGGTGGTGCAAGAAGCGTTCGAGACGATGGCTTGACCGGCGTAGGTGCCATGGTTCACGCCGAACACAAACATGGGCGTGTCGTCCTTGCTGGGTGCCGACAAGATGACTTTTTTGGCGCCAGCGGCCAGGTGTTTTTCTGCCGTGACTTTGTCCAAAAACAAGCCCGTGGCCTCGATCACCACATCGGCACCGACGTCGGCCCACTTCAGGTTGGCCGGGTCGCGCTCTTGCGTGAGGCGGATTTTTTTGCCATTGACGATGAGCGCACCGTCTTGTACCGACACCTCGCCCTTGAAGCGGCCATGCACGCTGTCGTACTGCAGCATGTAAGCCAGGTAATCGGGCTCGAGCAGGTCGTTGATGCCGACGATTTCAATGTCAGAGAAGTTTTGCACCGCAGCGCGAAACACCATGCGGCCGATGCGGCCGAATCCGTTGATACCTACTTTGATCGCCATGGAGGGCTCCTTGGAAGTTAAAAATTGAAACTGGTTTATTTCTTGCGCTGCAGCGCGGCTTGCACGGTGTCGGCCACGTTCTCCGGCGTGAAGCCGAAGTGCGTGAACAAGACCGGCGCGGGGGCGGATTCGCCGTAGGTATCGATGCCCACGACAGCGGTCACGCCATATTTCCACCAACCGCCGGTCGAACCCATTTCCACCGCGATGCGGGGCAGACCCGCCGGCAACACCTCGGATTTGTAGGCCGCGCTTTGCAGGTCAAAGGTGGTGGTGCTGGGCATGGAGACCACGCGCACCGCAATCTTGCGGGCAGCCAGCAGCTCCTGCGCCTTCAGCGCAAGTTGCACTTCGGAGCCCGTGGCGATGATGACCGCCTGTGCTTTCTTTTTCAGGCCCACTTCGGCAGGCTCGGCCAGCACATAGGCACCCTTGTCGATAGCGTCCAGACCGCTGGCATTGGGGGCTGCGGCGGAGTTCGCCTTCGGCGCATAGCTGATGTTTTGGCGCGAGAGCAGCAAGGCGGTGGGCTTGTGGGCGTTTCGCAGCGCCACGGTCCAGGCCACGGCGGTTTCGGCCGTGTCGCCCGGACGCCAGACGTCCAAGTTCGGGATCAGGCGCAGCGAGGCAGCGTGCTCAATCGACTGGTGCGTGGGCCCGTCTTCGCCCAAGCCGATGCTGTCGTGGGTGAACACATGGATCACGCGCTGCTTCATGAGCGCGGCCATGCGGATGGCGTTGCGGCTGTAGTCGCTGAAGGTCAAGAAGGTGCCGCCGTAGGGGATAAAGCCACCGTGCAGCGCCACGCCGTTCATGATGGCGGCCATACCGAATTCGCGCACACCATAGTTGATGTGACGGCCGCCTTGGCCGGCTTCGTTTTTGACCACTGCGCCCTGGGCGTCCACGCGGAAGTTGGGGGTGGAGGGGGTGTTGGTCAGGTTCGAGCCGGTCAAGTCGGCCGAGCCGCCCAGCAGCTCGGGCAAGGCGGCGGTAAAGGATTCCAGCGCCAGCTGCGAGGCCTTGCGCGAGGCCACGGTTTGGGCCTTGGTGTGGGCAGCGATCACTGTGTCCACGGCGGTTTGCACAAAGTGCTTGGGCAGCGCAC
Source organism: Comamonadaceae bacterium (assembly GCA_947447985.1). Lineage (GTDB taxonomy): Bacteria > Pseudomonadota > Gammaproteobacteria > Burkholderiales > Burkholderiaceae_C > Allorhodoferax. The sequence goes on along the minus strand of CANFLX010000022.1, from coordinate 33,581 downwards.
CGCTGACGCGGCGCAGCAGCTCTTTGGCCAGCGCAGGGTGGGCTTTTTTGTAGGCAGCAAACTGGGTGTTCCAAGCCTTTTCGCGGGCTTTGCCAGCCGCTTTGGCGTCCCAGTCGGCGTACACCGCTTTGGGGATGACGAAGGGTGGCGATGTCCAGCCAATGGCGTCGCGGGTGAGCTTGATTTCTTCTGCGCCCAAAGGCTCGCCGTGCGCCTTGGCGGTGTTGGCGCGATTGGGGCTGCCCTTGCCGATGGCGGTTTTGCAAATAATCAGCGTCGGCTTGTCGCTGCTGTTTTTGGCGCTGGCAATGGCGGCCGACACAGCGGCGGCGTCATGGCCGTCCACAGCGGCAATCACGTTCCAGCCGTAAGCGGCGAAGCGCTGAGCCGTGTTGTCGATAAACCAGGGTGCAACCTGGCCGTCGATGGAAATGCCGTTGTCGTCGTACAGGGCAATGAGCTTGTTGAGCTTCCAGGCGCCCGCCAGAGCACAGGCTTCGTGGCTGATGCCTTCCATCATGCAGCCGTCACCCAGGAACACATAGGTGTGGTGATCGACCACCGCATGGCCTTCGCGGTTGAACTCGCTGGCCAGCAGCTTTTCGGCCAAGGCCATGCCCACCGCATTGGTAATGCCCTGGCCCAGCGGGCCGGTGGTGGTTTCCACGCCGGGCGTCACGCCCACTTCGGGGTGGCCGGCGGTTTTGCTGTGCAGCTGGCGGAAGTTTTTCAGCTCTTCCATGGGCAGCTTGTAGCCGGTCAAGTGCAGCAGTGCATAAATCAGCATCGAGCCGTGTCCGTTGGACAGCACAAAGCGGTCGCGGTTGAGCCAATGCGGGTTGGCGGGGTTGTGCTGCAAATGCTCGCCCCACAGGGCCACGGCCATGTCGGCCATGCCCATGGGGGCGCCGGGATGACCTGAATTGGCGTGTTGAACTGCGTCCATGGCAAGGGCGCGGATCGCGCTTGCCATTTGCTGGGAATGGGCCATGGGAAATCGTCTCCGAGTTAGGGTTTGCTTTTATGCGATCAGCTGGCCCGCGAGCGCCAGGAGAGCCATTTTAACGTTGCACCTTCTTTGGCCGAAGCCGGTGAAACATGGTCACCCAGAACGAGGGAATCTTTGGCGGCAAAATCCGTCTTGTCCCTACTTTCGAACGCCCACCCTATGAGCCTGTTGTTCTCTCCCTTGACCCTGCCCTCGCCCCAAGGCGGTCTGGCCCTGCCCAACCGCATCGTGGTGGCACCCATGTGCCAGTACGCGGCGGTGGACGGCCAGGCCACTGACTGGCATTTGATGCACTGGGGCAATTTGCTCAACAGCGGCGCGGCTTTGTTCACGATAGAAGCCACGGCCGTGCTGCCCGAAGGCCGCATTACCCCCGCCTGTCTGGGCCTGTGGGACGACGCGACCGAAGCCGCCTTGGCCAACCGCTTGCACCGGGCCCGCGCACTGGCGCCGCATACTGCGGTGTGCATTCAGCTGGCGCATGCGGGGCGCAAGGCGTCTAGCGCCCTGCCGTGGAAAGGTGGCCAGCTGCTGGCGCCCAGCGAAGGCGGCTGGCACACCGAGGCGCCCTCGGCCCTGCCGCAGCTGCCGCATGAGGCCGCACCCCATGCCATGACCACTGACGACATGGCCCGGGTGCGCGATGCCTTTGTGGCGGCCGCCCTGCGGGCCGTGCGCATCGGCGTGGACGCCATTGAAGTGCACGCCGCCCACGGCTATTTGATCCATGAGTTTTTGTCGCCTATCGCCAACCAGCGCACTGACGCCTACGGCGGCAGCCTGGAAAACCGCATGCGCTTTCCGCTGGAGCTGTTTGCCGCCGTGCGCAAGGCCTACCAGGGCTGCCTGGGCCTGCGCTTGTCAGCGTCGGACTGGGTCGAAGGCGGTTGGGACTTGGAGCAAAGCATCGTGTTCTCCCAAGCGCTCAAGGCTGCGGGCTGCGACTTCATTCACGTGTCCTCGGGCGGCGTGTCGCCCCAGCAAAAGATTCCCTTGGCCACCGGCTACCAAGTGCCGTTGGCACGCGGCATTCGCGCAGCCACAGGCATGGCCACCACGGCCGTGGGCTTGATCACCGAGCCCGCAGAGGCCGAGGCGATTTTGCAAGCGGGCGATGCCGACCTGGTGGCGCTGGCACGCGCCTTTTTGTACCAGCCGCGCTGGGGCTGGCAGGCGGCGGTGGCCTTGGGCGGCCAAGTGGAAGCGCACCCCGCCTACTGGCGCTGCCTGCCGCGCGGCGCGCAGGCGGCCTTCAGTGGCGCCAGTGTGGGCACGCGGTAGTCCACGGTGAGCCCCGCCGCACCCATGACGGCATTGCTGCTGGCCGCCGGGCGCGGCGAGCGCATGCGCCCCTTGACAGACAGCTGCCCCAAGCCCCTGCTGCAAGTGCGGGGCAAGCCGCTTTTGCAATGGCACCTCGAGGCCCTTGCCCGTGAAGGCTGCCAAGCCGCGATGGTCAACACCGCGTGGCTGGGAGAGCAGATTGAGGCGCGCTTTGGCAGCCCGTTTCTGGGCGAGGGCACGCTGCAACTGCACTATTCGCATGAGGGGCGCGACTTTGGCGGCGCGCTGGAAACCGCTGGCGGCATTGTTCGCGCGCTGCCCCACTTGGCCGATGTGTTTTGGGTCGCGGCGGGTGATGTGTTTGTGCCGGACTTTGTGTTTGCCGCAGATGCCATGGAGCGCTTTGCCCACAGCGCAGAGCTGGCCCACCTGTGGCTGGTGCCCAACCCCGCGCACAACCCGGGCGGCGACTTTGGCTTGTCTGCCGATGGGCTGGCCGTGAATCTGCCCAAGCAAAGCGCTTCGAGCGACAGTGCACCGCGCTACACCTTCAGCACCATTGCTTTGTACAAACGCACATTTTTTGAGGCCGCATGGTGCGGCATTGCGCCCGGCAACCCCAACGGCATCAAAGCCCCGCTGGCCGCCATGCTGCGCGCAGGCATGGACGCGGGCCAGGTAGGTGCCACGCTGTACCAAGGTGCGTGGACCGATGTGGGCACGCCTGAGAGACTGGCGGAGTTGAACCGCTAGGCGCCCGCACCGAGGGTGCTTATTTGGCGATCCCTAAAAACACCGCCAAACAGCGCTCAACCTCCACCAGCGCATCCGCGCTGATGCGGCCGATGGACGGGCCGATCTTGTCGCGCCTGACCGTGATTGCCTTGTCCACCATCACCTGGGAGGCCTTGCGTAAGCCGTTATCGGCACTGGGTTGAATGGTGACGCGCAACAAGGGCGCGGAAACCAGGGTGCTGGTCATCGGAAGAACGGTTGTGCTGGTGTGCTCGTTGAAAACGTCCGCTTGTATGACCAATGCCGGCCGTGGTTTTCCAAAGTCGCCTTGTGCGGCGATGGTGACAAGGTCGCCCCGCCTCATTCGGTCCAGCCGTCAACGTCGGCCAAAGCGGCATCCATCAAGGCTTGTATTGCCGAATCCTTGCTGTCGGCCTGCGCGACCGCAAGGCACTGTCGGCGGCACTCCGCCTCGAAGTCCGGGCGGCGCGTGTCAGGCACCCAGATTTGCACGGGGCGCAGCCCAGCCATGCGAAGCGCGTCACGGTGCTTTTGTACGCGCGCGTTGACGTGGGTGTTTGCCATGGGTGCTCCTGTTAAGTTACATGCAACACTATACAGAGCGACCGCGTTGCATGCAACATATTCTTGAAGCGGTATGACCTCTTAAGGAAGACCCTGCGGCGATCTAAGCCTGAGCAACAAAAACACCATCAACAGCGCCGCGCCCGCCGTCATCCACATCAGGGAATCGCCATGGCTGGCTTGGATGACGGCGCCTCCCACCAGTGGCCCGCCAACCGCGCTGACGGTGTACACCATGGACATCGTGCTCACATTGCCTGCCATGCTGCCGCTGGTCGACATCGTCGCCGCAACGAGCGCCAGCGTGAGAAAGGCGGTGATAAAGCCGCCCAACAAAAAGACCGCCGCCATCACATAGGCGTAGGGCATGGGACTTAGCAGTGCCATGCACACCAGCACCGTGCCCAGAGCGCACCAGCGCGCCGCCAGGTCCACGCCGTGGTGGTCGGCAAACCACCCCACGCCGTACTGCAGCAGCAAACCTCCCAAGCCGAAGACGGCGAGCAACTCTGCCGTCTGTATGAACGACATGCCGTGGTCTTGGGTGAAGACGGCAAACAGGCCGGACACCGTCGCTTCCATCATGCCGCCGACCAAGGCGATCACCAGGCCTTGCTGGAACACCGGTTCACGGACCGAGCGCAATCGACCGAGCCAGTGGGACTGCGCCAGCGGCGCAGCACGCACCCGCACGGGCGCGCGCGTCAGGGCCAAGGGCAGCAGGGACGCCAGAATGAAAAGGCCTCCCATCCAAAACAAGGCCTGCCCCTGCAAGCCGACATAGCTGACCAGCAAAGGCGCAACAATGGGTGCCAGGGCAATCAAGGTTTCGTGAAAACCCACCAACCTGCCTCGGGCCTGCGCAGGCGCAATGCCATACAGCCACGGCTCCACCCCAATCCACCGCAGGCCCAGGCCGAACCCGGCCAGACAGCCGCCCAGACAGCCCCAAGGCCAGCCCGCCCAGGGAATCCACACCAACGCGCACAGGGTGCACAGCAGCCCCAGCACCACCACCCTGCGCTCACCCAGGAGGTGGCACAGGCGCGGCGCCAGCCCCAGGCCGGGCAACTGACCCAGCCACAGAGACGCGGCAAACAAACCCAACTGCGAGGCGTCCAATCCCTGCTCCACCCACCAGACGGGCAGCATCACGTAGGCCACGCCAAACTGCCCGACCTGCGCCAGGGTCGAGACGGCGTTCAGCGCGCCTATCGTGCGCCAGTCGAAGGTCGGGGTGTCTTGCATCAGTGTGTTGAGCTTAGCCTAGGCGCTTGAGTGCTTGCATGAAAACGGGATACCTGAAAGTAAAAAGGCCAGCGGGTCGGTCGCTGTCCATGCTATATTCTGACCTGTATAGTCAGACTTTTAGCAAAGAGGTTCAACATGCACGCATGGCAGATGCAAGAGGCCAAAGCCCGCTTATCGGAGGTAGTCAAGTGCGCTGAGAGCGAGGGGCCACAAAACATCACCCTGCATGGTCAGTCAGTGGCGGTCGTGGTCTCACGCGCCATGTTTGATCGGCTGTCCGGAAACGAATACTCACTGCTTGAGTTCATGCGACGCTCTCCACTGTATGGCTCGGACGACATCATTCTGGAGCGCAACGCCAGCGCAACGCGCGAGGTGTCGCTTTGACCTATTTGCTCGATACCAATGTGTTATCTGAGCTTCGCCGCAAGTCTCCAGACGCAACAGTGGTTGAGTGGTTTGCGCGCAGGCCGCCCTCCACGCTGTATTTAAGTGTTCTGACATTGGGTGAATTGCGAAAAGGAATTGAAGGTGTGGCCGACACCAAGAGACGCCTGGCGCTCAACGATTGGCTGGAGTCTGATTTGCCTGCATTTTTTGTTGGGCGCATCCTGCCGATTGACGCACAGGTTGCTGAGCGTTGGGGTCGATTGGTCGCAACTGCAGGTCGTCCACTACCCGCCATTGACAGTCTTTTAGGCGCAACCGCCGCGCAGCATGGCTTGAGCATAGTGACTCGCAATGGAAAAGATTTCGCCGACATGGGCTTGGACATCATCAACCCATGGGCAACTTAAAGGCAGCGCACCGTCGGTAATGGAGAGCGCGTAAAAGACGCAAGTTCGACGCATTTACCATCCACCACTCCGCTTTGCCTTGGTCCAGTTCTCAACTTTGACCTCAAGTTCTACACTTTGTAATCGAACCCCTTCCCCCACCGCATGCTCCACTACGAAACCGTTCCCGTCACCGCCTTTCAACAAAACTGCTCCATCGTCTGGTGCGATGAGGAGCGGCGCGCGGCCATCATTGACCCGGGTGGCGACCTGGAGTTGCTGCTGGCCACCGTCAAGCGCCTGCGCGTGACGCTGGAGCAAATCTGGATCACCCACGGCCACCTGGACCATGCAGGCGCCACGGCAGATTTGGCCGAGCTGCTGCATTTGCCCATCATCGGGCCGCACCCGGAAGACCAATTTTGGATAGACGGCATGCCCATGGCGGCGGCGTCGTATGGCTTTCCGCCGTCACGCGTGTTCACACCCACGCGCTGGCTGCACGATGGCGACACCGTGACGCTGGGGCCCTACACCTTGCAAGTGCGCCACTGCCCGGGGCACACGCCGGGCCATGTGGTGTTTTATTCGCCCGATATTCAGCGCGCCTTTGTGGGCGATGTGCTGTTTGCGGGCAGCATTGGCCGCACCGACTTTCCGCGTGGCGACCACGACACCTTGATCAACAGCATCACCCAGCGCTTGTGGCCCATGGGCAACGACACGGTCTTCATTCCCGGCCACGGCCCCGAGAGCAGCTTTGGCGTGGAACGCGTGCGCAACCCCTATGTGGGTGGCACCTAAAAGCCGGGCCGCAGCATGAGCCTGGAGTCTGTGCGCGCCTTCTTTGCGCAACACCAACTGAACCTGCCGATCTTGGAAACCGAGGCACTCACGCCCACGGTGGAGTCGGCCGCCCTGGCCCATGGCGTCGAGCCCGGACGCATTGCCAAAACCCTGGCCTTTCGGCTGGGCGACGGCCGCGTGGTGCTGCTGGTGGCGGCGGGCCATGCGCGCATTGACAACGCCAAGTTCAAGCAGGTGTTTGGCAAGGGCAAGATGCTGCCCACCGATGAAGTGCTGGCTTTGACCGGTCACCCGGTGGGCGGGGTCTGCCCTTTCGGCCTGGCGCACGAGCTGCCCGTGTTTCTGGACCAAAGCCTGCAAGCCTTTGACGAGGTGCTGCCTGCAGCGGGCTCGGTCAACAGCGCGGTGCGCATCAGCCCGGCGCTGATGGCCCAGGTGACGGGCGGTGTGTGGGTGGATGCCTGCCGCTGAGCGGCCGCTATTTGCGCGCCAGGTAAACCCCGCCCACCACCAGCGCCATACCCAGCAGCGCGAGCTGCGAAAACGACTCCCCAAACAGCGCCCAGGCGACCACGGCCGTGCAGGGTGGCACCAAGTAGAAGAGGCTGGCGATGTTGACCGCGCTGCTTTGGCGGATCAGCCAGTTCAGCAGGCTCACGGCGCCCACCGACAACACCAGCACCAGCCAGACCAGGGCGAACACCATCTCACCGGTCAGGTCCATGCGACCCGTCTCAAACACCGCTGCGCACAAGCCCGTGGCCAAGGCTGTGGGCACGAACTGCGCCACCGCGCCGCTGCGCCAATCAAAGCGGGGGCAAAAGCGTTTTTGGTAAAGCGTGCCAGCGGTGATGGCCAAGAGCGCAATCACACAGGGCACGATGGCGTGCAGGCCAAACACACTGCCCATTTTGTTGGCCACGACCAACGCCACACCGCCCAGGCCCAGCAACAGGCCCAGCCACTGGCGGCGCAGCACCGTCTCGCCCAGCAGCCAGCCCGCGCCAATGGCCGTGAGCAACGGCTGCACGCCCACCACCAGCGCTGCCACGCCTGCGGGCAGGCCCAGCGAAATCGCAATGAAGACGCCCCCCAGGTACACGCCATGCAGCAACAAGCCCGCCACGCCAATGTGAAACCAGGCTCGCCAGCCCTGGGGCCAAGGCGCGCGGGTGGCCAGCGCAATGGCCAGCATCAAGACCACCACGGCCACGTAACGCACAAACAAAAAGGTCAGCGGCTCGGTGTGGGGCAGCCCCAGGCGCGCACCGATAAAGCCGGTGGACCAGAGGACGACGAAGAGCAGGGGAAAAATGCGGGAAAGGCGAGCGGGCATGTAAAACCAATCAAAAGGCCAGCCGTGCAGCACGGTTGCCCCTTGCCACTCTAACAGCGACCTTGGTTGACCGAACGCCACCGCAAGGCGCACCCTGCGGCGGCGGGCGCAGTGCGCTTAATTGCCGAACTGAACGCCGACCTTGCGCGTGCTTCCATCGGGCTGCGGCACGCTCACCACGATGCTCACACTGCCGCTGAAGTCGGCAGGGGGTGTCCCCGCCAGCGCACCGGTTGCGGCATCAAATTTCACCCAGTCCGGCAGCGGTTTGCCATCGGGCTGCAAAGCGACCACGGACGTACCAGGGGGCAAGCTGCTGGGCACCGGCACCAAGGACTTCAGCTGGCCGTCGGAAGAGGCCGTCGCGCGCAAGGTCATGGAAACACCAGGAATCGGCGTGGTCGGTGTAACGCCCGACTTGATCGTCGAGCCTCCTGCCGCGCTGACCGTGGTGTTTTGCACGTTGACTGAGGCTGTCAGGGTCAAGTCACGAAGGCCTGCACCACTCTCGTCTTTGGACTCCGGCTCGTCGGCCTTGGCATCGGCTTTGGCATCCGCTTTGCCGTCTGCTTTGGCATCGGCCTTGGCAGCATCCTCTTTGGGTGCATCCGCTGCGGGCTCTTTCTTGTCGGCAGGTGCATCAGCCGCTTTTTCTGGCGAGGTGTCTTTCTTGGCGCTCACGTCCAGGCCCACACTAAAGCCGACCGATGTGCTCACCGCAGCCGTCTGGTTCACCGAACCTGCAGCAGCGATGGACGAGCTGCCGTCGGTTTGAATTTGCGTGCCTTGCAAGTTCACGTTATTACCCGAGCTGATCGCAACGCCACCCGCACCGGCACGGATGGTGGAGCCGGTCTGGGTGCTGCTCTTGCCAAAGCCCACATCAAGCGAGGCACTGCCACTGACCGAAGATTCCTTCTCAGGAGTCTCGCTACCTTCGGTGGTCTTCTCGGAGGACTCTGCGCCGACTCCGGCTTTCACCCCGACACTGACGGATTCGCTGTTGCTTTGGGCAGCAACGAAATTGACGTCGCCGGCAGCTGCCACTTGCGCGCTGTTGCCAGCGGCAATATCAGTGCCGACAAAGGTCGCATTGCCGCCTGCCACGATGGTCAGGTTGTTACCCGACTGAATGGAGCCGGTGACCGCCGTGGACTCATTCGATTTGGCATACGACACCTCGACGCTCAAGCCTTGCTTGCTGGTCTTGGTGTTGCTCTTGTCCAGGTTATTGTCTTCGTCCGACGTACCAATATTGAGTGAGACCTGCAGGCTGCTGGACTCCGACTGGGCGGTATTGCGGGCCTCGGTAAACGCGACGTTGCCACCTGCGGCAATCTGCGCATCCCCACCCGCACTGATCGCAGCGCCCTGGAAGGTCGCGTCTTTGCCGGCACTGATGTTGAGCGCGCCACCGGTGCTGATCGAAGATGTCACCGCCTGGCTCGCGCTGGCGTTGGACTTGGAATAGCCGCCCGCGGCATTCACCGATGCCTCGCTGGTGTCAAAACCACCCGAGGCATTCACGCTCATGGAGCTGGACTGCTGGGTGTTGCGCGCAGCTTCCACCGTCACACTGCCGCCGGCAGAAATGTTGGTGTCGCCTGCGGCGGCCAGGTTGGTGCCTTCCAAGCGCAAGTTGTCTTGCGTACGGATGTTGATGCCACCGCCCGAGTTGATGCTGCCGACCACCGCTTCCGTGCCAGACGCTTGCGAGTCTGACTTGGCCGTGGAGGCCTGCATCGCCAGCGAGTTGTCGCTGCCGATACCAATCTTGGCCTTCAATTCACCCGACACGCTGAGCGAGGACTCGGTGCTGCTCGATGTGTTTTGGGCAGCGCTGAAGTTCAAGTCCTTGGCGGTGATGTCAACGCCGGAGCCTGCGTTCAGATTGGTGCCTTCGAGCTTGGTGCTACCCGTGGTGTTGATGTTGATCTTGCCGCCACCCGAGATGTTGGAGACGACTGCCGTGGTGCTGGCGCTGGTCGCTTCGTTTTTGTCGTAGCTGGCCGATGCCTCAATACCCACTGCCACGCCAACCTCGGCCTTGGCGCTTGCCGATGCGCCGTCCTCAGTCGAGGCCGAGGCTTTGGCGCCGGCCTCCGCTTTGACGCCCACTGTCACGGCCACACGGGTTTTGATTTGCTCGCTGGAGGTCGTGGTGCTTTCGGTGTCGCGCGCGGCTTGCACTTCGAGCTCCGACGCCGACAGGTTCACGTCGCCGCCGGCATCGATGTTGGTGCCTTGCAGTGTGGTCTTGCCGACCGACTTGGTATTGACGTTGCCGCCGACCTTGATGTTGGACACCACGGCCTGGGTGGCATTGCTGGTGGTGGTGTCCACCGTGCGGTCCACCGTGGCTTCAACGCCCACTTTGACTTCGGCACCGGCTTTGGCTTCTGCGGAGGCGCTGGCCTCCGCTTTGCCATCGACGCCAGTCACGCCCGCGCTGGCCTCGGCTTTAGCCTCGGCTTTGGCTTCGGCCTTGGCCTCTGCGTTGCCCGCGATGTAGATGCCAATACGGGCCACAGTTTCTTCATTGGTGGTTTTGGAGAACTGGCTGTTCTCGGCGGCCAGCATCGAGATCGTGTTGGCGGATTGGGTCAGGTCCCCTGCCGCCTCGATGTTGGTACCGACGTCGGTGATCGAGTTTTCCGCGGTCCGGGTAATGCTGCCCGACTTGGAAACAATGCTCGACACCACCGCCGTGCTGCTGCCCGACTCGGTGGTGGAGGTGTTGTTCTTGACCTGGATACCAGCACCGATCTTGGCTTCGGCGGAAGCCGAGGCACCCGCCTCTGCATTGGCCTCTGCACTGGCGCTGCCATTCAGCGCAGCACCCGAGCGACTGCCACTGGCTTGCACTTTGGCACCGGCACCGGCTTTGGCGTCGCCCTTGGCCTCGCCACCTGCATCCAGGTACAAGCCCATGGTCGTGGTGCTGCTGCTGGATTTGCTGTAGCTGGTGTCTTGCGCCGCCTCGAAGCTCATGTCCTTGGCCGAGACGTTAACGTCTTTTTCTGCCTCGATCGTGGAGCCCACCGTGCGCAGGGTATCGGTCGCAGCAATCTTCAAATTACCGCCTGATTTGATCGCCGAGCCGGTGTTGGTGATGTTCAGCGATTCATTGCTGTCAATCTGAATCCGCGCAATGTCCACCGAGTTTTTGCTCGACGCATTGGCAGAACCCTGGGCACCTGCCTGCGCAGATGCGTCAGCGCTGGCGCTGGCGGCACTTTGGGTGCCGTTGTTGCTGGCGCTGGCTTCTGCACCGGCGGTGGCGCTGGCACTGGCCGATCCTTGGGCTTTAGCCTCGTTGTTGGTGCTGGCGTACAAGCCGATGCTCACCGTCGTGACCTTGCTGCTGGATTGCTCAATGTTTTGGGCGGCCAACAGTTCCACGTTCTTGGCATTGATTTCCACATCGCCTGCGGCATTGACCTCAGAGCCTTGCAGCGTCACGTTCTTCTTGGCGTTGATGGTCAGGTTGCCACCGACGCCCAGTTCCGAGCCCACGCTGCGCTGCGACAAGGCGAAGGTTTCCGTGACTTTGGCTTTCATCAGCGTCACACCGGCCGACGCGCTTTGCTTGGCTTCGACTTCGCCAGACGCCTCTGCACTGGCAGACACGCGGACCGATGCCTTGCCGCTTCCGTCAGGCGCGTCCTCGGCAGCGGCCTCTGGATTGGGCGACGCGACCGGTGGCGGCTCGGACGAACCCTGGTCTTCCACCGACAAGAAGCTGACCGTAGTGGTCTTGCTGGTGACGCGGTCTACATCCTTACCGGCCAGGACCTTGACGTCGGTCGCAGTGATGGAGGCATCACCGCCAATCCCCATTTTCGAGCCTTGCAGCGTCAGCGTGTCGCCCGCCGTCAGGTCGGCATTGCCGCCGATGTTGAGCGTGCTGCCCACGTTGCGACTGGAGAAGCTGTCGGTGGTGGTTCGGGTCGTGCCGTACAAGCCGCCGCCTACGCCCATACCGGACACGGAAGACTCGGTTTGGGTGGTGACAGTGTTCTCGCGCGCCACGATGTTGAGGTTGCCACCCGCATCGATCTTGGCGTTGCCCGCGATGTTCGCATCGGTGCCTGCCAAGGTGATGTCTTTGCCCGCCTTGGCATCCAGGTTTCCGCCCACCGTGAGGCCGGATTTGATCTGGTTCACCGTGGTGGTGGTGGAGGTCTCGAAGCCCAAATTGCCACCCTGGCTGATCACGCCTGCCGTGGTGGTGGTGTTTTTGTCCTGAACCGTGTCAAACACAATGTTGTTGCCGGCGTTGAGCGAAGCGTTTCCACCCGCGCCCATTTGCGCGCCAATGTTGGTGATGTCTTTGGCCGCGTCCAGTGACAAGTTGCCCGTGGCTTGAATGCCGGCAATCTTGCCCACGTTGGTGCTGACGTCACCGCCGACGCCGGTGCCCACTGCCAAGGTTTCGTTCTTGATGCTGCCTTCGGTCGACTTCAAGCTCACGTCGCCGCCCTTGATGTTGCCCGAGATGTTGGTGATGTCACCTTTGGCAGTGATGGCCAGCGAGTCGCCGCCCACGAGGGTGCCGCCATTGTTGGTCATGGTGGTCACGTCGATCGTGGTTTTGTCAGCCGCGATCACCGCACCAGACTCCAGCGAGGCCACCGTGACGGGTGCAAGGTAGACCACGGGTGCCAGCACTTTCTGGCCCTCGACTTCGACTTCAACCATCCAGATGATGCTCTCCGTCAAGTTAGCCAGCTGCTCCGGGGTAGGTGCTTGGCCGTAGGTGAAGCCCAGCGAGCTGGCCTGTTTGGCGGCGCTGTCCATCAGCGTCTGCATCTGGCTGGCCATGTCTTGTTGACCGCGCAGCAGACCAGTACCGGTCTGGGCAATCAGCTGTTGCTGCACCAGATAGGCTTCGTAACTCGCATCGCCCAAGCGCTTTTGCGAGGTATCGGGGTTCATGCCCAGTTGCTGCGCCAGGTAGTCCGAGCCCACGGTCGAGCCGCCTGCTTGGAACATGGGGTTGCTTTCCACCAGGAACTTGGCGGTGGGGTTGCGGTTGGCGACAAAGTAGCCGTTGGGGTTGCGCGGCAGCGTCAGATTCAAGCCGGGGATAGACGCCGGAGCTGTGCGGCTGTCGGTCACCGGTGAGGTACCGGGTGCACCCACGGGATCGCTGACCGCCGCAAAGGGCGAGCTGTTGTTCAACAGATTCGCCACCGTGATGTTCAAGGTATTGGCAGTGACGTTGGCACCGAAGGAGCTGACGGTTTGCGAGGTGGGAATGACGCTCTCGTCAGACGGCTCGGGCTGAACCTCCTCACTCTTGGTGACTGGCCCCATGGCCTTGAAGTCTTTGTTCTCGTGCCACTGTTTGCTATAGGAGCGCAGGAGCAAGGACAGGTCATCGTTGGTGAAGTTCGCACCGTCCGCACCCCGAATCACGATGGTGGGCGCCTGCAGGCTGCCCCCCAGGTTTTTGCCATCGCTAAAGTCTTGCAGCGTCAGGGTGCCACCGGCATTGAGCTGGGGTTTGAGTGCGGGCAGGCCCAGCGCAAAGTACTGGTTGTCATGCCAGATGGTGGTGTAGTAATGGCGCTGGTACTGGTCAGGGAAGCTGTAGTAGCTCAAATCTTCCATCGTGGCGGTGTAGTCCAGCTTGGGCGTGTAGGCGCGCGAATCGCCGCCTTGCACCTGGTTCCAGATGGTCCCGGCCGTCATCGTGAGGTCGCCACCGGCATTGATGATGCTGCTGTTGATGATCTTGCCCGCGGTGAGACTGATGTCCGCACCTGCGTCCATCGAACTCTGGCTGAGCAGCACCTGGCGGTACGAGTACCAGGCATCGCCGTTTTGGGCGTAGCCCAACAACGCGTCCTGCTGCATAGCGCCCAAGGTCACATAGTTGTAGATGCCGCTCTCCGAGGTGGCGGTGGCATCGGCCGTGAGGTTGCCACCAGCGTAGAGCGCGCCGTAGTTGGTGATGTCGGTCGCGGTGGCGGTGAGTGACAGGTGGGTTCCTGCCGCAATGCCGCCGGTGTCGGCGTTGGTGATCGAAGGCGCGCTCAGGTTGAGCAATTTGCCCGAATACAGCATGGCCGTATTGGTGAAGTCGCTGCCCACCGTGATATCTAGCGCGTCGCTGTTGTTGCTGGTTTGGGTCGCGGCCAGGATGCGCGCTGTAGGCGCGTCAAAGGTCAGTGAGCCCGCATCGACGCTGAGGCTGCGGGTGGTTTGCACCACACCAGAGGCGCCGAGGTTGATGTTGCCGCTGATCGTCAGTTGGCCAAATTCGGACGAGATGGTGCCTGCATTGGCCAGCGTGCTGCCGGTAATACGCAAGTTGTTGGCGGTGTTGGCCACGGTACCCGTGTTGGTCACGGCATCCACGTCAAAGGTGGCACCGGTTGCCGATTTCACGGTACCCGCGTTGTTCAGGGCCCCCGCGACAACACGCAAACTGCCCGCGCTGGTGGTCAGGCCTTGGCCACCGTCGGCGGCAATGTTGATGGTGTTGGTATAGGCGTCGAGCACCATATTGCCCACCGATTGCACCTGGGCTTGGCCCAGGTTCATGTCGCCGCTGCTCGTGGTCAATGCCATTGCTGCGCCGGCGGCCAATTGGGTGTCGGCACCGGTGGCCAAACTGCCTGCGCTCAGGGTCACGTCGCGCGTGGCGCGCCAGGTCGTTGCGCCCAGCGTGACGCCATTGGTGACGTCGATCTGCAGGTTGTTCACTGCGGTGCGCTGGTTGTTACTGACTTGGGGGTCTTGGGTGGGGGCGTCGCTCAGGCTGTCGGCGATCACGGTCATGTTGTTGGCCGCATAGAGCTGGCCACCTTGCACGCTGGTCGCGCCCGATGCGCTGCTCAAGGTCAGGTTGCGTCCCGCGCTGATGGGGGTGTTGAGCGCGGTCAGAGCGGCTCCGCTGGCGGTGGTCGTAATGCCCACGTCGCGTGTGGCAGACACCTTGCCATTGAGCACAATTTGTCCTGCGGCGTTGAGGGTGAAGTCGCCGCTGGCAGCCGCAGCTTCGCCGAGCATGCGAACGCCAATTCCGGACTCGCTGGCAATCAGCTTGATGGTGTTGGCATACATGCCGCCCAGAACCGACGCGTCAATCGCGTAGTCGGGTACGTCACCCTCACCCGACTGGGTCGTCTTGGTGTCGCTGGCGTAGTTCCAGGTGGCCGCGCCGGTGTGCACTTCCAGGGCGGGCGCGTTGACGGGGCCGTCGATGGTCACTTTGCGTGCCACGAGGTCGAGCAAATCAACTCCGCCCGCGTTGAGACCGCCGCCATTGATCGTGACAGTGCCCTGGGTGACGTTCAGGCCCGTGAGCGCGCCGTTGGCGATGACGGGTACGCCCGTGGTCAAGGTGGCGCGTCCAGCGTTGATAAAGCCGCAGGTAGCGCAGCTGATGCCGTTGTAGTTGGCCACCAGCACATCGGCTTTGGTGCCAGCAACTTCAATGAAGCCGTTGAGCACCGAGGCCTGGTTGCTCATGACCTCATTCAGAATCACCAAAGCGGAATGCGTCAGGTTCTGGTTGGCCACAATTTGACCGGCCAATTTGGTCTCGATCGTCAGGTTGTTCAGACCGTCGGCATTGTTCAAGATCAGACCGCTGGAGTTGACGTTGAATTTGCTGTATTGGTTCACCGACAGGCCCGCTGCGGTGGGCGCCTGAATGTTGACCACGGTGGTGCCGCTGTTGTTGGGCGACAGAGCCACGGTGGCCTTGGAGCTGGAAATCGGTATGGCGCTGGGGTCAGCAGGCATGGCCAAGCTGGCCATGCCTGCAAGCCCCAAGGCACCGACGACCAGGGCGCTGGCCGCGCCCCCGGAATGCGAGCGCGCAATTTCGCACGCAACCATCCAAATCCCAGTTTTCTTATTTTTAACGATGCGGTAAATGTGGTTCATGGTCTAAGGTCTCACAGCGAAAACGAAATACGAACCCAGGTTTGGGCTTCTTCAGGAGTCATGTTGTCGGAGGTTTTGTTGGCGCGCGTCCAGGACAGGTCAATATTGGCCGCCTTGAACTGGGCGCTAAAGCCCAGCACCACGCCCGCCAACGAACCGGTGGTGGTGCCGGCCGCGTTGCCAGTCACGGAGCCCACGTCGTAGCCGATATAGGTCTTGCTGCCAACGGTGCTGTCGCCCAGCGCGATCGGACGGTGCAGCGCGAGCTCATTGCGCCAGTAATAGCCGCTGTCGCCGCTCAGCGAGTTATTGACAAAACCGCGCACCGATCCAATGCCGCCGATCAGCAGCTGTTGCGATCCCAACAGTCCCATGCTGCTGTACTGGCCCTTGAAGCTGCTTTTCCAGCTCAGGTCTTGCTTGGCGAGCTCAAAGTGCTTGTCATAACTCGCGTCGAGGGTTGTTTTGGTGAACTCGGCCTGAGGGCCTTGGCTGTCGGCATTCACGCCGTCGGGCAAATTGCCCAACTCGGTCAGGCCCAGCGCCAATTCGGGGCGCAAGCTGAAATTTCCGCCAGCAATCAACATGGTGGTTTTCAGTCCGGCCGCCAAGGTCGTGGCGCGGCGGCTGGTCGGGTTCACGTAGACCGTGCCCATGTTGCCCAGGTCGATGTAGTTCTTGGTGTCCACCGTGCTCAGGTTGGCGGTGATGGCGTGGCGGCTGTCCTGGTCGCGTGCCACCACGCGTTCGGCTGTGAAGCTCCAGGTGGTCGAGCGACCGAAGGCCACCATGGCGCGTCCGCCCGGCGTCGTCAAACCGGTGCTGTAGTTCGATACCGAGTTGGAGATGCCGTAGGTAGCAAAGCCGTTGGGCACGGTCAGGCCGATCGAAATGCCGTCGTTACCGGCCTGCTCGGTGTGGGGGGTGGAGCTGTGGTAGGTCATCGCCAGGCTCTCGTTAAAGCCCATGGAGCCGCCCAGGGTCAGCGTGCCGGAGACGCCGTTTTTGCCGGTGGAGGCGCTGCCTTGGTTGTCGGCCGAACCCTCAAAGCTCACCATGGGGCCTGCCGTGTTGCGAAACACAACCGCCGTCTGGCCGGGCGTGCTGCCAGGCACCAGGTCGAGCTTGACCTTGTTGGCGCTGATAGCGTTGATTTGGTCCACCGCCTGCTCCAGGTCACGCACATTGAGCAAATCGCCCGCGCGCGCGGGTACGGTCAGGCCCAAGTTGACGCGCTTCTCGGGGTCGCCTTCAACCCGCAGGCTTTCGATACGGCCTTCCACCACCAACAATTGCAGCTTGCCGCTGTTCAAGTCTTGTGCGGGCAAGTAGGCACGGGTGGTGATAAAGCCACGTTCAATGTAGTGGGCGGTCACTGCACCCATGAGTTTTTCAATGTCCGGAACGCCCATGCATTGACCGACCAGACCGCGCAACAAGGCGCTTTTGTCTTCGGCGTCCAGCAGGTCCGCGCCCGCAAGCTCAATGCTCTTGACGGTGTGGCATGCGCCTTTGGCGCGGGCGGCATCCACACGGGGGGTGATCGACTTGAGGTCGATGCCCGAGGGGGCTTGCGGACGCTGGGCGCTTTCTTGTTCAAATTTCAGACGCTCCTGGGTCTGGCGCAGCAACAGGTCGCTTTGCTGAATCTGGGCGGGCGTGGGGGTGCTTTGGGCCATGGCGGAGCTGCAAGCCAGCGCCACTGCGCTGAGGGTCAACGCCGAGGTGAAGCGGGGAAGGTAATGGGAGGTCATACGCATTGCGGTATCTCGTTAGAAAGAGGGGGGAGCGGACAAGGAGTCAAGGACTCAGAATTTCCACAGGAACTTGGCTTGCACGCCTTGGGCGTTGTAAGACTGGCGATGCTGCAAGTCGTAGCGCAACTGCAGGCTGCTGCTTTGGGACATGGTCAGCGTGGTACCGGCACCGAGTTCAAACAGATTGCGCTCCAGAGCAGCAGCCGTGGTGGTGAAAGAGGTGTACTGGGGGTCGGTGGCGCCGGAATAACTGGCGTGCACATCGGTGTTGTCCAAACCCGAGTCGCGGCTGTAGGCCAAGTACACCGAGGTGTAGCTTGGGGTGTCGCCGATACGGCTCTCGGTGTTAAAGCGCAAGCCCAGCGTCGAGCGCAGGCGGCGATAGGTCTGTGCGTCGACGATGAGGCCCAAATCGCCTGCGCCGGTTTCCGTGTAGGTCGGCTGGTCCATTTGGATGGTTTGCATGCCGAACATGGGCGTGATCACGCTTTTGCCGTCCTGCAACTTGATGCGGTGCCCCAGAGTGGCCTTCACCGACGTCGAATTGGTGCGGTACTGCGTATTCGCAATGCGTCCCACGGCGGTGCTGCGCCAGCCCGATACCAAGGACTTACCGGCGGAAAGAATGCCGTCCAAATACGTCGCACCCCACTGGGCGGAGCCAAAAATACTCGCCTCCTGGCTGTTCAGCGTGGCGTTCTCGCCCGCGCGGAAACCCAACTGTTCAATGTCGGTGGTGCTCACGGCCAGTGCAGCACCAATCCAGCCGTGCTCCAAGCCATGGTCGATACCAAAGGCAACGCCGTTGCTGGAGGTCTTGAACGCGTCGTAATCGTCAAAGCCGCTTTGCTTGGCGGAATTTACATAGACCTTGGCCCAGCCTGTCTCTTTTTGGGCAGTCTTCATGGTGGGAACGTCGCCACGCAGGCTGGAGAGGCGGTCATCGATGCCAGACAGCATGCGGTCGGAGGCGTCCAGCACGCTCAGCAAATAGGCGTTGTTGGCAATGGGTGCCAGGCGTTTGACCTGCACCGCCAGGTTGCCTTGGTTGTTACCGTAGCCGTTGCTGTCGATTTCAAGCAAATTGATCGCGGTCACCATGTCACCCAGCTGGCGACCCTCTTTGGCAATGGTGCCCAAGGTCAGGGCGGCCGGGTTGGAAAAGTGGCCCTGCGTGCTGGATTTGCTGATGTATTGGTCGTTGCTGCGCGAGGCGGTAAAAACCACATTGCGGCCCGTGCCGTCAACGGCCACGCTGGAGTCAATCACATAGCTGTTGTCGCTGATTTGCCCGTCACCGTTCTCCGTCTCGCTGTACTGGTTTCCAGCGCCCGTGATGGTGTTGCCGGACGAGATCAGCCCAAAGCTTGCGCCGTGGCGCAGGCTTCCTGTGAACCTCAATCCAAAGCTCTCGCCGCCGGACATGACCAGGTCGTTGGTCGAAATTTTGCCGGTACCTGTGCCATCTTTCACATCCAGATTGGTGCTGCTGTAGACCAGGGTGCTGGCGGTGGCATTGGGGGTCAGGGTGAAACCATAGTTGGCGCCATCGGTGCTCAGTGAACCGGCCACGGAGGCGCGCTTGCTGCCGAGTACCAGCGTGGTGGGGCCGCCGTTCACAACAAACACGTCACCCGCGAAGTTGACCGTGGTGCCGCTGCTGGGCGCAATCGTGATGACCGAAAGCGTGCCCACGACGCCGATGTCGTAGCTGGCGCTGCCAACGTCGGTGGTAATCGATTGGGTGCCAGAGATGCCGTCTGCCGTTGCAGACTGCGCCAACAACAGCGCAACCGCAAAGGCGCAGGCGTTCAAATGCCGTGCAGGAAAAATGACTGGATTCATGGAATGGTTCCTCAACTGTGAAATCTAAAAAATCAAATGGCCGCAGTGCGTGCTTCGTTCACCCATGCTTTGGATTGGCAAGGTGCCATCCGACGGACTTTTACGCGCCTGGGGCGCTGCCGGGATGTGCGCAAAATGAACCCGAGCATGCAACTGCAGGCTCTTGAACGTGGCACAGTATTCCTGCCGGACCGTGGCAAAACCTACAAAAACCAACATGGCTGTGTCCCGCCTAAAATTTCTGCGCCATGCTTGTTGTTACCGAACTTTCCTCCGACCCAACCGCAGGCGCCATCCTTTCGCATCTTGGCTTGCCAACCACCTTGGACGGTGCCGGCGCCCGTCTCTGGATGGCGCGTCCCGGCGCGGCTGCGGGCTCACCGGCAGCGGGATTTGCGGTGCGCTGGACCAGCGCGCGCAGGCACTGGCTCTGGCTGCATGTGGTGCCGGATCAGCGACGCCAGGGAACGGGCCGGGCGCTGCTCGCTGCGGTCCAGACCGAAGCCGCCGTTGACCGAGACTGGCGCCTGGTGGACGCCGTCGACGCCAGCGACCGGGACTGGTTTGTCCGCCACGGCTTTGTGTCATGGGGCGAGGTCTACGAATACGCGTTTGAGCTGGAAGCCTCGGCGCACGCCATGGAACGGCTTTGGCAGCGTCTGAAGCACCGCATTCCGGCGCAAGCCGACATGCTGTCACTGGAACAAGCGCAGGGTGCCGGCTGGATGCCGGACATCGCCCGCCTGCAGGCGCAGGCCGTGGGCGGCCTTCCGTCCATGGTGCTGGAACGCATCGCACGGGCCCACCGCACGGGCAGCGACGAGGGCGTCAGTTTGGCGCATTCCTTGGTGGTCGTGCTGGACGGCGAACTGGTGGCTTTTGCATTGGCCCGTTTTGATACCGGCTTGGCCAGTTGGATGATTGACGGCTTTTATGTGGCGCCCGCCTTCCGGGACGGCTGGGCCACGCT
Source organism: Comamonadaceae bacterium (assembly GCA_947447985.1). Lineage (GTDB taxonomy): Bacteria > Pseudomonadota > Gammaproteobacteria > Burkholderiales > Burkholderiaceae_C > Allorhodoferax. The sequence goes on along the minus strand of CANFLX010000022.1, from coordinate 13,324 downwards.
GTGGCTGCGCTATGAACTGGTGCAAACCGGTTTGCGACTGGGAAGAACAAAATACTACCGCGTCCGTGCGCGAAACGACCAAACCAACACCCTGGCCTTTGCCCGGCGCATGGGCGCTCAGGCGCAGGAGCGGCGCTACCTGGTTGAGGCCTTAGCAGTCACTTAAGCACCCGAAACACCCCGATTTCCGGCGGCCCCAAAGGCGTGCCGCGGAAAACTTAGTAAATGCTCAGCGCAACATTCAAGCGGTACATGCCACGGTGCACCGCACGCAGACTGGACTTTTCTGCCCCGACCTCGACCAGTTTTTTTCGCAAGCGCACCATGCGCACCTCGAACGATGCCTTGGTATAGGAGTCCAGGTCTAGGCCGATAAGTTCGAGCAGCTGCCACACTTCGAGCTGCTGGTCCGGCGCCCGCGCAAGCGCCGTCAGAATCGTGGACTCGGCCGCCACCAAGGGACATTGGCCCAGCGGCCCCAGCAGCAGGCTTTGGCGACTATCGAGTTGCAAAGACATCGACGCTCTGGCAATGCCCAGGGACTGCTGCGCCTGTAAACGCCGGGCCACACTGCCCACGGCAGCAACCAGCTCTTCGGGCGACACTGGTTTAGCCAGGTACACATCAGCGCCGACCTCGTAGCCGGTGACTTTGTCGGTCAAGTCGGTGCGGGCCGTAACCATGATGATGCCCGCCAAGGGATGGGCCGCACGAAAACGCCGCGTCAAACTGTAACCATCGGCACCGGGCAGGTTCAGATCCGAGACCAAGAGATCAATGCGGGTGCGGATCAGGGAGTCGTCTAGCGCTTCTGCGCAGTCCAGCCCTTGCACATGGTGGCCCTGTGCTTGCAGTACTTCGACCATGACCTCGCGAAGCGGGTCGTTGTCTTCGACGATGACAATGTTCAGCAAGGCAGACACAAGACAAAACGTATGAAATGGGCGTCAGGCTCAAAACTTAATTGTCCACCCAATTGGTGCGTGATGCGCTTGGCTTGGTAAAGCCCGAGGCCGGTTCCGGTCTGGCGCTGCGCGCCGGGGCTGCGGTAGTACTTCTGAAACACTTTGTCTGCATCGGGCCAGCCGGAATTGCCGGGCAGGTTGGCCACCTCAATACAGATCGAAGGACTCTCGCCTGAATCGGTGCGATGAAGGCTCACCGTCACCTGACTGTCGGGCGGGCTGTAGCGCAAGGCGTTGTGCACCAGGTTATTCAGCACGGTGCAATAAAGACGCACATCGGTTTTGAGGGGGACGTCTTTTTCGTCGGCCTCACGGACGATGCGTCCCAAGCTGTTGTGGGCAAACAAGACCCGATCGAGCTCTTCAAGCGCATCAAACCCCGAAACATGGATAAGAAAAGCCTTTTCTTCAAGCTTGTCGATCCACGCAAAGCGATCAATGACGTTGCTCATGTCTTGAATCGCTTGGTCAAATCGCGCCCGAACGTTGTCTGTGGTGTTGGTCAGGCCAAGCGTCATGCGCAATACCGACAGCGGTGTCTTGAGCTCATGCGTGAGCATGGCCATGAACTGGGCTTGGTCTTTGCGATGCTGCGCATCCTGCACCATTTGCTGGCGTGTGGCTTCCAGTTTGACCTGTCCTTGCAGATTGAGTTCTTGAAGCCGCTTGGCACGCAACTGCAATATGTAGAGCAGCAACACACCCGTGAGTAGTCCGTAAATGCTGTTTGCCTGAAGCGTTAACTCTGAGCTCGGGACCAAGCCGAGAGACGGCAGCGAGAAAGAACTCAGCAAGGCAAATCCAAACGCGTAGTACCCGAGAAAAAACCGTCTTGAGATCAAGGGCTGAAGGTCGCCGGCGCCAATTTTCCAGGCCCGAGCGTAGATTGCCGCCAAGAGCATGACAGGGGCTGCAAGGACCAGCAAGATCATATTGAGCTGCATGGCGAGCCGGACATAGCCCAAGAACAGTGCCGCAAGGAGCACCACAATGAAGCCGAGGCTTGCATTGATCACCCGATGGAACCACGTTGGCGGTTGAAACTCGTCGATAAAAACGCGGTTAAAGGCGATCGCAGTCGCCGTTGCGGTCAGCACCAGGAAGCTGGTGAATTGATCAATCAACAGTGCGGGCAGTTGCTCACCGAAGAGCAAGCGCATGTATCCCAAAATGGTGAACCCGAATAGGAAGGTCAGTAACTGGTGGGCAGCCAATATGCCAATGAGGGGCTCACGGCTTTGCCACCAATGCAGCAGCGCCCAAACGAAAAACAAAAATAGAAACGCCAAAAATATCCCTAACAACAGGCTCTGAAGGCTGTCTTTCTCGCTGGCTTGCGCCAAGGTGAGCGCCTCCACATGAATCAGCCGCGTGCTGGTGGTTTCCAAACGCAACCACAAGGTCCGTGGACCTGTGCCGATGGGCACCACAAAGTTGTGGTTCAGTGAGTGGTAGCCCGACTGCGGAATGGACTGGCGGTCGCCGACTTTGGGGGGCGGATTGTTGGCATCCAAGGGGTCAAAAAGGGTCACCTCATCGATATAACCCGGCTGAATCCGAAGCACATACCAGGGCGCAATTCCGACGGTGCGTTGCAAGCCCCCTTGAGACGCGGCGCCATCTTTCAGGCGCAGACGAATCCACACCGCACTGGGATGGTAGCCCCGGTTCAGGGGGCCTTCGTAGGGCTGAAATTGCTGGTCAACTTGCGATTGCTGTACGTCAGCCCATGTCAGAGACCCCGACTTGTCCTCCAGAAAAGCGCGTTCCACGATCGCATCTTGCGCGTAGCTGGCCATAGCGGAAGTAAGAAGCATCCCCAGGGCCACGAAGCACCAACGCCCGGCGCGCAGGGCCAGCGCAAGGCCCACTGAGCAGAAGCTTTTGGCTGCCATCCTATTAAGGCGCCTCCGCACCGCCGCCGAGCACTTTGTACAAGGTCACTTGGCTTTGCAGGGCTGCCAGCTGCGCGGCAAAAAGTGCCTGCTGGCTGGCAAACACTGCGCGTTGCGCATCCAGCCATTCGAGCTGGCTGGCAGCACCGTTGGCCAAGCGCAAACCTGTCAGCCTCGCGCGCTCGCTGTCCGCTTGCACCAGCGCAGTTTGGGCTTGGAGCTGGCGCTCCCAGCCACTGCGCACAGCCAGGGCATCGGCCACTTCACGGAAGGCGCTTTGAATCGCCTTTTCGTACTGCGCCACCGCGATGTCAAAGCCCACTTTGGCGGCGGCCAGATTGGCCTCGTTGCGCCCACCGTCAAAGAGCGGCAGCAGCAACTGCGGCACAAAGGTGTAGCTCCAGGTACCGTCTTTGAACAACGAACCCAGCTCGCTGCTGGCGCTGCCTGCGCTGGCCGTGAGTGCAATGCGCGGGAAGAAGGCGGCACGTGCCGCAGAAATACTGGCATTGGCGGCTGCGAGTTGCTGCTCGGCCTGGCGGATGTCGGCGCGGCGCGTGAGCAGCTCAGACGGCAGGCCCGCGGGCAAAGCGGGCAAGGCCACGTCCAAGCCGCTGGCGATGTGCGCGGCATGTTGCGGCGCCAGGGGCTGGCCGAGCAACAAGACCAAGGCGTTTTCGTCCAGTGCGCGCTGGCGCTGCCACTGGGCCACGCTCACCCGCGCAGCCTGTACTAGGGACTGGGCCAAGCGCAAGTCCAACTCGCTGGAGGCACCATGCGCCACCCGCAAGGCCACCAGCTGCGCAGACTCTTCGCGCGAGGCCACGGTTTGCTGCGCCAGTTGCAACTGGCGCTCGTCCGCGCCCAAGCCCATCCAGGCCTGAGCCACCGTGGCGATCAGGCTGATTTGGGCCGTGCGGCGCGCTTCTTCCGAGGCCAGGTACTGGGCCAGCGCCTGTTCTTTGAGGCTGGCCACGCGGCCAAAAAAGTCGAGCTCATAGCTGCTGACCACCAGACCCGCATTCAGCGTGGTGGCCATATTGCCCGCTGAGTTGGGCGCACGGTTCAGGCCCACACCAGCGTTCAAGGTGGGCAACTGATCCGCACTTCGCAATCCCAGCTGCGCCCGGGCTTGGGCGATGTTGAGTGCGGCCACCTGCAGGTCGCGGTTGTGCTCCAGGGCTTGGGCAATCAAGGCTTGAAGCGTGGCGTCCGTAAAAAAGCTGCGCCAGGGCACCAGGTCGCCGGCCGGAGCGGTTTGAACGATCTGGGCGCTGACCGGCCACTGCGCCGCTACGGGTGCAACGGGCCGCTTCAAGAGGGAGGGGGTGCTGCAGGCCGACAAGGCCAAGGCGCCCGACAAGAGACTCCATCGCAATGCGCGTTGAGCGAGGGTTTTATGGCGCTTATTCATCGTTGTGCACTCCCATGTGCGCTGCTTGTGCCGCATGCACCTCGTGTTGGCGCGCACTGCCTTTGAACAAGCCGCGCACCACCACAAAGAAGACGGGCACGAACACCACGGCCAAGGTGGTGCCGGTCAAGATGCCGCCCATCACGCCGGTGCCGATCACGCGCTGGCTGGCAGAGCCCGCGCCGGTGGACAGCGCCAGCGGCAACACACCGAGCGTGAACGCCATGGACGTCATGACAATGGGGCGAAAACGCAGGTGCGCCGCCGCCAGGGCCGACTCGATCAAGCCCATGCCCTGCGCTTGCAGGTCTTTGGCAAATTCGATGATCAAAATGGCGTTCTTGGCCGACAGGCCGATGATGGTGATGAGTCCCACCTGAAAGTACACATCGTTGGCGTAGCCACGCAGCAGGGTGGCCAGCAGCACGCCGAGCACACCCAGGGGCACCACCAGCACCACGGCCAGCGGAATCGACCAGCTCTCGTACAGCGCAGCCAGGCACAAAAACACCGACAAAATCGCAAAGCTGTACAGAATCAAGGACTGCGATCCGGCCAGTTTTTCTTCGCGCGACAAGCCGGTCCACTCATAGCCAAAACCCGCAGGCAACTGGGCAGCGAGTTTTTCCATCTCGGCCATGGCGTCTCCGGTGCTAAAGCCAGGTGCGGCGCTGCCGCCAATGCGCATGGCGGGGTAGCCGTTATAGCGCACGGTTTGCATGGCGCCCTTGATCCAGCGTGTGCTGGCAAAGGCAGAAAAAGGCACCGGCTCGCCACGCGTGTTGAGCACACTCAGGCGCAGCAAATCATCGGGCTGCATGCGCGCAGGCGCATCGGCTTGCACCACCACACGTTGCAGGCGCCCCGCATTGGGGAAGTCGTTGATATAGGCCGAGCCGAGGGAGGTGGCAATCACCGCGTTGATCGCATCAAAACCCACGCCCAGGGCTTGTGCTTTGTCGCGGTCAATGTCGAGCTGCAGCTGTGGCGCGTCTTCGAGGCCGTCGGGGCGCACCTGCGTGATCACGCTGCTTTTGGACGCCATGCCCATGAGCTGGTTGCGTGCAGCCAAGAGCGCGTCGTGGCCCAGCCCCGCGCGGTCCTGCAGGCGGAAGGTGAAGCCCGAGGCGTTGCCCAACTCCGGAATGGGTGGCGGGCTGAGCGGAAAGATAAAGGCGTCGTGGATGCCCGAGAGGGCACCAAAGGCGCGGCCTGCCAAGGCCTGTGCCGAATGCTCGGGGCCGGCGCGCTCTTTCCAGTCTTTGAGCGTGATAAAGCCCAGCGCGGCGTTTTGCCCCAGACCGGCAAAGCTGTAGCCCAGCACGCCCACCATGCTCTGCACCTCGGGTTGCTTGAGCATGAAGCCTTCGACCTGCTGCATCACCGCGCGGGTGCGCTCTTGCGTGGCGCCTGGCGGCAGCTGCACGTTGATGAGCATGGTCCCTTGGTCTTCGTTGGGCAGGAAGGAGGTGGGCAGGCGCCCGTACACCAGGCCCGCAGCACCGGCGATCGCCGCATAAATCACCAGGTAGCGGGCCGCGCGCGGCAAGATGCGTGCGACGCCCCGCTCATAGCCTTTGGCGGTGCGCGCAAAGCCGCGGTTGAACCAGCCAAAAAAGCCGCCCTTGGCATGGTGCTGGCCTTTCTCCACTGGCAGCAACAGGGTGGCGCACAGCGCGGGCGTGAGCGACAAAGCCATGAGCGCCGAGAACGCAATCGAGATGCCCATGACCGCAGAGAATTGGCGGTAAATATTGCCCACCGATCCCGCAAAAAACGCCAGCGGCACAAACACCGAGATCAGCACCACCGTCACGCCAATGATGGCCCCGGAGATCTGGCCCATGGCCTTGCGGGTGGCCTCCAACGGCGACAGGCCTTCTTCGCTCATGATGCGCTCGACGTTTTCCACCACCACAATGGCGTCGTCCACCACGATACCAATCACCAGCACCATGCCAAACATGGTCAGCACGTTGATCGAAAAGCCCAGCGCCAGGAGCGCACCAAAAGTCCCCAGCAGCGCCACCGGCACCACGATGGTGGGAATCACGGTGTAGCGCCAGTTTTGCAAGAACAAATACATCACCAAGAAGACGAGTGCCACCGCTTCGAGCAGCGTCTCGGTCACCTGGCGGATGGAGATGTCGACGAAGCGCGAGCTGTCGTAGGGAATCGTCCAGGCCATGCCCTTGGGGAAAAATTTCTCCAGCTCCTGCATGCGCGCCCGCACTGCTTTGGCGGTGGCCATCGCGTTGCCCGTGGGCGAGAGCTGCACACCCACGCCGGTGGAAGGCTTGCCATTAAGACGGGCCGAGGTGGCATAGCTCTGCCCGCCGAGCGCAATGCGCGCCACATCGCGCAAGCGCACGGTAGAGCCATCGGGATTGGCGCGCAGCACGATAGAGCCAAACTGCGCAGGCGTGCTGAACTGGCCATTGACGATGACGGTGGCCGCCACCCCTTGGCCGGCGACATTGGGCAGGGCGCCGATTTCACCCGCCGACACCTGCACGTTTTGCGCGCGGATGGCGTTGTTCACATCGTTGGCAGACAGCTTGTAGCCGAGCAACTTGGCCGGGTCGATCCACACGCGCATGGCGCGCTCAGTGCCGAACAGCTGCGCCTGGCCCACGCCCGGCACGCGCTGCAACTCGGGCAGCACATTGCGCGCGGCATAGTCGCCCAGCGCCACCGGGTCCCAGTTGGGGTCGTCGGAATTGAGGATGGTGAACAGCAAGAAATTGCTGCGCGATTTGTCCACCCGCACACCCTGTTGCGTCACCACCTGGGGCAAGCGCGGTGTCGCACGGCCCAGGCGGTTTTGCACCTCCACTTGCGCGAGGTCGGGGTTGGTGCCCGGCTGAAAGCTCAGCGTGATGGTGCCCGAGCCGTCGGCCTGCGCCACCGACTCCATGTAAATCAGGCCGGGTGCGCCATTCATTTCGCGCTCGATCACCGCCAGCACCGCGTCTTCCAGCGTCTGTGCCGACGCACCGGGGTAGACCGCGCTGACCACGATGGAGGGCGGCGCCACCGGCGGGTACTGGGCAATGGGCAGCTGGGTGATGGACACTGCGCCCGCCACCATGATGAAGAGGGCGATCACCCAGGCAAAGATCGGGCGGTCGATAAAAAATTGGGCCATGGTGTGTGCGTCCTAGCGGCTGGCAGCCGATGCGGCCGGGGTAGCCAGGGTGGCCGAAGCCGTGCTGGCGGCGGGCGCTGGGGCACTGGCCGCACTCGCAGCCACGGCGGGTTTGCTGCCTGGTGGCACCCAGGGCACGGCTTTGACCGGCGCATCACCACGCAACTTTTGAAAGCCGTCCACCATCACCTGTTCGCCGCTTTGCAGGCCTTCCAAAATCACCCACTGGTTGCGCTGCTGTGCGCCGACCTTGACCGGGCGGGGTTTGACCTTGCCGTCGCTGCCCACCACCATCACCGTGTCGCCTTGGGCGGAACGCGTGACCGCTTGTTGCGGCAGCAGAATCGCATTGCTGGCCTGGGCCTGCTCCACGCGCACCCGCACATACAAGCCAGGCAAGAGCGTGCCGGTGGGGTTGGGCACTTCAGCGCGCAGCGTGATTTGGCCGGAGCTGGCGTCCACCGTCAGATCAGAGAACAGCAAACGCCCCGCTTGTGCGTATTCGCTGCCGTCTTCCATCACCAAGCGCACGCTGGCGGCCTGGCTGCCGCTGGCCCGCTTGAGCTTGCCTGCGTCCAGCGCATGGCGCAGCTTCATCACATCCCCGGCCGATTGGGTGAAATTGATGTACATCGGGTTGATCTGCTGCACCACCGCCAGCGGCGTGGCTTCGCCCTGACCGACCAGCGCGCCTTCGGTGACCAAAGCGCGGCCAATGCTGCCCGCAATCGGCGCGGTCACCGCGGCGTAGTTGAGGTTGATGCGCGCGGTTTGTGCCGCCGCTTTGGCGACGGCCACATCGGCCTCGGCCTGTTTTTGGGCGGCCTGGGCGGCCACCAGCTCTTGCTGGCTCACGGCCTTGGCGGCAGCCAGGGGTTCGTAGCGCTTGGCCAGGGCACTGGCTTGGCCCAGATTGGCTTCGGCCTTGGCGACATTGGCCAGCGCGCTGTCCAGCGCCGCTTTGTAGGGGGCGTCGTCGATTTCAAACAGCAGTTGACCGGCTTTGACGCTGCTGCCCTCGGCAAACAGGCGGCGCTGCAAGATGCCCGCCGCCCGAGCCCGCACCTGCGCCACGCGCGAGGCTTCCAGACGGCCCGGCAGCTCGGTGATCAAGCCCACGTCGCCCGTGCTCACCGTCACCACCCCCACTTCGGCGGGCGGGGGTGCGCCGCCGCCCGCGCCCGGCCCGCCCGCAGGGGGCGCTGCGCTGGGGCCACACGCTGCCAGCACAGCGGCCAGCGCCAGCGTGGTCAGGACGAATGTGGCTTGGCGACTGGCAGAAATGGGAGGGAGGGTTTGAAAAATGGGCATGGTCGGTCCGGGTCTGAATCAAAAATGGGGTCGCCTCAGAAGCGACTCACTGCGCAGTTTAAGGGGGCAAAGTGACCCGCGCGCCGCAGGCCTGGAACCCGAAAGACAGGTTTCAGCACTTGATCATCAAATTAAATATATAAAATGAAAATTAATTTCCATCGGAGGCACCTTCATGACCACGCAAGAAACCCAGGCTGTCACACCCCTGCAGATGCAAGTGTCCCCAGGCAACCCCTGCCCCTTTTTGCGCGCGCTGGTCGCGGGCGGTTGGCTCAATGACGATGTGGAGCGTTTGACCCGGGTGCGCGACACCTTGCTTCGGGCCAGCGGCCAAAGCGCAAAAGGTGGCAAGATTTTGGCCATTGCTGCAATTGCCAATGGGCTCTCACCTGCCGCATTGCTGCGCAATGTGCGCGAGGGCCTGCACTTGAGCATGCTGCGTGACGGGCCCCTGGACAAACACGGCAGTGGATCGCGCATTCTGGATGCACATGGCCAGTTCCAAGCCGAACAGCTGCAGCGTTTGGCCACCTTCGCGACCGCCAAGCGCACGCCACAGGGGAGCAGTGAGTTGGGCTTGTCCTTGCCCGAGGTCACCACCATGATGGACGCTAATTTCGCCCGTGCGCGCGGAACACGCCGACGCATTGACCGCGCCCTCATGGACGGGGAATGGCCGGTGCTGCTGGAGGTGATCGGCAAAGACGATGCGGACGGCGCACGCTACCTGAGCGTGGAAGACGTGTGGACCTTGTTTCAAGACCGGCGCTTGCCGCAACGCCTGGCTGAGCGCTTGGCATAAGTCCCCACAGACGCTGCACAATGCGGGCTGGTTTCACCCGCAACACAGGACCGCACCATGAACCAACGCAAAGCAGCCATCGTCACCGGCTCGGCCACCGGGGTGGGCGCAGCCACCGCCTTGGGCCTGGCACGCCGGGGCTACAACGTGCTGATCAACTATTCCAAAAGCGCAGCCGAGGCCCAAGAGACCGAAGCCGCCTGCCGCGCAGCGGGTGCCGACACGCTCGTGGTGCAGGGCGACGTGGCCGACGACGCGGCCTGCCGCGCCATGGTGGAGGCTGCTGTGTCACGCTGGCAGCGGCTGGACGGCCTGGTCAATAACGCAGGCATCACCACCTTTGCCGGGGCCGGCAACTGGGACGCGCTGGACGCCAGCGTGTTTCAAAACATCATCGGCGTGAACGTGGTGGGCACCTTTCAAATGACACGCGCCGCGGTGCCCCACCTCAAAGCGCAGCAGGGGGCCATCGTTAACGTGTCTTCGGTGGCCGGTGCGCTGGGGATTGGATCCTCGGTGCCGTATGTGGCGTCCAAAGGCGCGGTCAACTCCATGACGCTGCACTTGGCGCGCGAGTTGGCGCCGCACATCCGGGTCAACGCGGTATGCCCTGGCCTGATCACCACACGCTGGTTCAAAGAGGGCATTGGCCAGCAAGGCTATGAGGCAGTCAAGGCCTCGTATGAGCGCTCCACACCGCTGCAGCGCGCCTGCACCGCCGAAGACGTGGCAGAGTCCATCATCTGGCTGCTCGACGCGGCGCACACCGTGACGGGCGAGTTCATCTTGCTGGACTCGGGCATGCACTTGGGCTCCAAGCCGGTGACGCTGCCACCCTCGGCTGTTTGAGGCTCCCCTACAAGCGCTTCTGCTCTCGCAGCAACTGCGCCCGGTTGCGAATGCCCGCTTCGCCCAGGGCCAGCGCCTGCGCGTTGGTGTGCACTGAATAGGAGCCCATGTGCAAGGGCTGAGCGTGCGGAACTGCGGAGCCGACGACAAAGGCCGTGTCGGTAATCGCCTTTAAGGTGATAGGCCCACCGTCAGTGGCCAACACCACCAAATCACCCGTGCGCAAAGCGTCTGGCGCAGACAAGCTGCCCTCGCCTATCGCGGCCCACGCCACCGTGTGACCTTGGGCAAGTTCAAAGTGCCAAGTTTCGCCTGCTTTGAGATGCACGCCCAAATAGGTCATGTCTGACGGCGCCGGTATCGGGCAGGTCGCCCCGCCATAGCTGCCCAGCAACACGCGGGCGGGCCCCACCTGCGGAACCTCTGCGGGATCAAGGTACAGGCTGTAGGCTTCGGCCAGCTCCAACGCGGGCGGCATCGCCACCCACAGCTGAAAACCCAACACCCGCTCATGGTCGGCCGGTCCACCACGGTGCCACACGCCACCGCCCGCCATCATCCACTCCACCCCGCCCTGCGGAAGCAGGCCGCGTGCGCCCTCGGTGCCCGTGGTGTCTTCGTAATGGGTACTGCCTTCAATCAGGTAGGTCAGCGTGGCAATGCCTGAGTGAGGGTGCATGCCAAAGCGCGGTGCTTGGCCGTTCGCAGGCGACTCAAAGCGGTCCAAAAAGATAAACGGCTTGAGCACTTCACCCAGGTCACCAGGGCTGACCAGCCGGGTGATCGGCCCATGGCTGCTGCCACGCGTGCGGTGCAGGATGGGCTGCTCGGTGGCGAGGATCGTGCTTGTGGCGGTGGTCATGGCGTTGTCTTCAAGGGAGTGGAACTGGGGTGCCGATTCAACCACAGCACCGACATCCGCGACATACCGCAACGTCACTCAAGATTGCTTGGTTGCTTCTTCGTCCATTGGTTGGCACGTCTGTTTTCGGCGGCCAGTGTTGCAGTCTCGGTGACTCGTTTGGTGCGGGTTGCGTTGGTCTTGGCATTGCCAATCCACTCCAGAATCGCCCGTTTGGTTGATCGTGGGAACGCGTCGAAATAGGTGCTTGATCCCGGCTGGGCTTGGAAGGCGAGGTGCAGATCGGAGGGAATTTCGAGCGCCTCAACGCTGTCCAACTTGTTCCAGCTGCCGTCACGCTTGGCCTGCTCCACCTTTGTCAGTCCAGCGGCGTGCATTTGATGGGCTAAGACCAATCGCTCCACGCGTTCTTTGTTCTTTTTGCTCCATGCGCTGCCTCGTTTCCTGGGCGAAAACCAAAGCCTTGAACGCTCTGCATCCAATGAGCCGGGCTTGCTGTCAATCCATCCAAAACAAAGCGCAGTTTCGACCGCATCGTCGTACGAAATGCGAGGCTTGCCGGTGACTTGCTTATACGAAACAAGCCAGACACCCTCGTTTCTCACATGGTTTTGCTCCAGCCAACTGCGCCACTCAGCAACGGTCTTTGGGTGCACAGAATCGATGCTTGCCTGCGTCATTCAGATTACCCCTGCACAGTCTTGCTGTAGGCGTAGAAGACCTCATCGCGCTGCCAGTCGAGCGATTCGTAGAGCGCTTGCGCAGGCACATTGGTCTTTGCGGTGGTGAGGTCCATGCGCGCAAAGCCGTTCTGCTCGGCGTGCTGTTCTGCGGCCAGCAGCAAGGCTTTGCCGACCCCCAGTTTGCGCGCGGCAGGCGCGACAAACAGGTCGTACAAGCTGTAAATCGGTTTGGCTTCGACAGAGCAAAAGGTGGGGTAGAGCTGGCAAAACCCAACGATCACACCCTGTGCTTCCGCCACCAGGATGACGGACTCGTTCTTGCTAATTCGGTCGCGGATATACGCCGTTGCCAGTGCCAGGTCTGGCGCTTGCGCGTAAAACTGCCGGTACCCATCGAAGAGCGACGCGACGGCAGGGATGTCCGACGCGGTCGCAATTCGAGTGCTGAGATTCGACACGTTTTAGATATCGATGTTCCCCGCGCGCAGCGCGTTGGTCTCAATAAATTCGCGGCGCGGCTCCACATCGTCGCCCATCAACATCGTGAACACGCGGTCGGCTTCGATGGCGTCGTCGATTTGCACTTTCAACAGGCGGCGCACCGTGGGGTCCATGGTGGTTTCCCACAGCTGGGCGGGATTCATTTCGCCCAGACCTTTGTAGCGCTGGCGCGCGGTGGCGTTTTCGGCTTGGGCAATCAACCAGGCCATGGCTTCGCGGAAGTCGCTCACCTTTTCTTCTTTGGCCCGCTCGCCCTCGCCGCGCATGACGCGTGCGCCGTCGCCTAGCAGGTCTTTGAAGGTGTGGGCCGCTTCGGCCAGCGCCGCGTAGTCGGAGCCGTGCACAAAGTCTTGCGTGAGCACGCTGCTCTTGACGTTGCCGTGGTGGCGGCGGCTGATGCGCAAAATGGGCTTGTCGGTGCGGGCGTCAAACTCGCCAGCCACTTCGGCATCCGGCAGCTTGGCTTGCAATGCAGCAGCGGACCGTTCCGCGTCGGCCACGGTGTCCAGGTTCAAAGCCACGCCGTCGGCCACCGAGCGCAGGGCTTCTGCGTCCATAAAGTTTTTGAGGCGGGCAATCACGTTTTGGGCGACCTGGTGTTTGCGTGCCAACTCGCTCAGGGTTTCGCCAGCCAGCGTCACGCCCTGGGGGCCACCGGTGAATACCGACGCATTGACCAAGGCAATGCGCATCAAGAAGCTGTCGAGTGCGCCCGCGTCTTTGAGGTAGAGCTCTTCTTTGCCGGCCTTGACCTTGTACAGCGGCGGCTGCGCAATGTAGATGTGGCCGCGCTCGACCAGCTCGGGCATCTGGCGGTAGAAGAAAGTGAGCAGCAGTGTGCGAATGTGCGCACCGTCCACGTCCGCGTCGGTCATGATGATGATGCGGTGG
>CANFLX010000021.1 GCA_947447985.1 Comamonadaceae bacterium | reverse complement strand
GCGCTGCGGCATTGAGGACAACATCTGGACCCAGGACCGCTCACGCAAGATGGGCACCGTGGAGCAGATTGAGCAACTGGTACGCATAGCCAAAGAAGTGTCGCGCCCGGTAGCCAATGCCCAGCAAGCGCGCGAGATCTACAAAATTGGCACCTTCTACCGCAGCGCGGACGAGACGCTCGCCGCCAACGGCTTTGCGCCCAATCGCAAGCCAGGCGTCAAAGGCTTCACCCAGCACGCTGCGTACGCTTGATGCACGCCGGTGCACGCGCAGCACCTTTGTTTCCCGGTCTGCTGATGAGCGCGGTGGTTGCGAGCGCAGCCACCTTCCTGTCGGAGCAGTACCACGCGCCGGTGATGCTGTTTGCGCTGCTACTGGGCATGGCGCTGAACTTTCTGTCGGCGGAGGGCACATGCAAGCCGGGCATTGAGTTCACTGCGCGTGAAGTCTTGCGCGTGGGAGTTGCGCTCCTTGGAATACGCATCACCTTTTCTCAAATTGCTGCGCTAGGTTGGCATCCGGTCGCTCTGGTGCTGCTGTCGGTACTGTTGACCATTGGTCTGTCTATGCTCGCTGCCAGGGCAATGGGTTTTCAAACCTTGTTTGGACTTCTGACCGGAGGTGCCACCGCCATTTGTGGTGTCTCTGCGGCGCTCGCTCTATCGGCAGCGTTACCCGCCCACCCTGGCAAAGAAAAGGCAACCTTATTCACGGTGATTGGTGTATCAGCCCTGTCCACGCTGGCCATGATCGCCTACCCGATGCTGGCACGGACACTTCATTTGAGCGAACTGCAGGCGGGCACCTTTCTAGGTGCCACGATTCACGACGTAGCCCAGGTGGTAGGCGCGGGCTACGGCATATCGCATGAGACCGGTGACGTCGCCACCGTGATCAAACTCATGCGCGTGGCCATGCTGTTGCCCGTGATCCTGGTCGCGTCCCTGATCACCCGTCGCACGCAAGACGCGTCCACGGGGAAGCGTCCGCCCTTGCTGCCTTGGTTTGCTGTGGGGTTTTTGCTGCTGGCAGGAGTCAACAGCGCAGGCTGGATCGCTCCGGTGTTGCAGGACCTGGCCAACCAGTTAGCCCGCTGGTGCCTGGTGATCGCCATCAGCGCACTGGGTATGAAAACGCAGTTGAAGGAACTCTCCACGGTGGGCGTGAAACCCATCATCCTGATGCTGGGTGAGACGCTATTTCTGGCCGGCTTGGTGTTGCTGATGCTGCACCTCGGCGCTTAACCCTGCCTACGCACGGAGTGATATTGATGAAGTCAGAGATGCCAACCGTACTGATCGTGCCTGGCCTACGGGATGAGTCGCCGGACCACTGGCAAACCATTCTTGGCCTGTGGCTGGCGAACGATGGCTACAAGGTGGAGACCGTTCCTCCGATTGGGAAGAGCAACAACAGCTGCCACCAACGCGTGGACGGTCTGGACGAAGCCATCCAGCGCATTGCGGGACCTACAGTACTGGTAGCGCACAGTGGCGGCTGTATCACGGTGGCACATTGGGCCGCACGCGGCGCCGACACCCAGCGCGTGGTCGCCGCCTTGTTAGCCGTGCCGCCGGACTTTGACCGACCCTTGCCCGCAGGCTACCCGTCCATGGAGGTGCTGCAGGCGCATGCGTGGCTGCCGGTTCCCAAACGCGCCTTGCCGTTTCCGAGCACAGCGCTGGCCAGCACCAATGACCCTTTGGCGAGCTTGGACGCAGTCACGGAACTGGCCGCGCAATGGGGCAGCAAAGTTCACCTTTTAGGCGCGGTCGGGCACCTGAACCCTGCCTCGGGCTTTGGCCCCTGGCCTCTGGGACGGAGTTTGGTGATTGAGGTCTTACAGGCCCGATACCGCTAGCGCCGGTTTACGGGCTCCCTAGCCAACATCGACAAGGTGGTCGGCAAGGATGTTGAGGCGGAGTTGCAATAGATGAAGGCGGCTATGAGAAAGTCAGAGTTTGGCGCGGCTGCGATCAAGAAACATTAGCGACCACACGGTGTTGCACGGCTGCCGCTACTTCGGCGTGACAGCTGAACAAGCTGACCCAGCATCACCATACACACCAGAGCAAATTTCGTCATAGCCTAAGGGAAAATCCGCTTTGGGCCAGAGGCGGGTTTCTGTGAGGACTGTAATTAGGTCTTGAAGATTTACAGAGCAACTAGTTTGGAACCATGATTTGTCTGGCGGGTTCGCCGCGCAAGCGGTCATCCAGTGCGTCTTGGAACCGCAATTTTTTCAGGTTGCTACGGGTGAGCAGATTTCGACCAGTGTTCCATCAGGACAACGCACATAGGAAACGGTTTGGCCCCACGGTTTCAGCATGGGTTCTTTCATCGAAACAGCGCCCTGCGCTACTGCCTTTGCGTGGGCAGCGGCGACATCTTCCGTGACAAGCGCAATCTCCATGCCCAGTGGCTCCCGCGAATTGCTCGCCTTGACGTAACCACCGGGCAAATTGGATGCCCCGAGCTCATGGGTTGCAAATGCCAGTGCAGTCGCACCAGTTTCCAATTCGCCATAGCCTGATTCGTGAACGAACCGTCGCTTTAACCCAAATGCCTTTTCAAAGAACTCCACCGACGCAAGCACGTCAGGGACATAAACGATGGTGTAACCGAATCTCATGAGTTGCTCCTTGCGTTCAATGCCAAATCAACCTTGCCCTTTGTCGTGAATTTCCACCATGGAAGTGATTCCCCTGAATCCATGAAGTGCTTCACGGACAGCAATGTGTAGTACACACATGGGTCATGTCTATGCCCATTACCGCCTTCAAGTCATTAAAAATATGTAGCGCGACGCACCTCACCCCCGCTTCAGCCACTCCCCCAAGCGCTCCACCCCGAGCGTCAACCTTCCCAAATCTTTAGACGCAAAGCACCAGCGCAGCCAGCCTGAGGCCTCGGGGGCGAAGGCGCTGCCGGGGGCCAGGCCCAGGCCGGCTTCGGCGACCAGGCGTTTGGCAGTGCTGAGTGAATCGGTGTGGCCCGGCAGCTGAAAAAACGCGTACATGCCGCCCAGGGGCAGGGCCACCTGCACGTCGGGCAGGCTGTGCAGTGCGGGGATGAGGGTGTCGCGACAGGCCTTGAGCTGCGCCACCACGCGGGGCGTGACTTCTGCGCGGCGCGCCAGCGCCACGTTGCCTGCACGCTGCGTGAACAGACTGGCGCACGAGGTGTTGAACTCCACCAGCTTGCCCATGGCGCTGGTCATGCTGGGTGGCATCACCAGCCAGCCCAGGCGCCAGCCGGTCATGAGGTAGCTCTTGGAAAAGCTGTGCACCACCACCAAGCGGTCGTCGGGCACGGCGATGTCCAAAAAGCTGGGTGCGCTGCCATTGGGCGTGTCGGCGTAATAGAGGTTTTCATACACCTCGTCGGCCAGGATCCAGGTGCCTGTGCTGCGGCAGTGCGACAGGATGGCGCTTTGCTCTTCGCGGCTCAGGGTCCAGCCGGTGGGGTTGTTGGGCGCGTTCAAGATCAGCAGTTGGGTGCCGGGACGGATGCTGTCCAGCAGCTGCGGCAAGTTCAGCGTCCAGGCGCCCGCGTATGCGCCCGTGGTTTGCGGCGTGAGCGACACGGTGCGCAAATTGGCACCCATGATTTGCGCCTGCGCCGTGAGGTTGGGCCATACGGGTGTGACGGCCACCACATCGTCGCCCGCGTCCACCAGCGCCTGCACCGCCAGCATGAGCGCGTTGACGCCGCCCGAGGTCACGGCAATGCGCTCCATGGTGATGGGCGTGGCGCTGGGGTGGCTGGCGTGCACCGCGGTCATGGTGCTGGCAATGGCCTGGCGCAGCTCGGGCAGGCCCAGGTTATGGGCGTAAAAAGTCTCGCCCTGCTGCAAGGAGTCAATGGCCGCCTGGCGGATGAAGTCGGGCGTGACTTCGTCGCTCTCGCCAAACCAAAAGGCCAGCACATCGCTGCGGCCCAGGCCGGCGTTGGCCACTTCGCGGATTTTGGATTCTTCGAGGTTTTGAATGGTCTGGCGCATGGCGGTGCTGCTGATGCGCTTACACAAACAAAGACTGGTACTGCGCGCGCAGCAGGTTTTTTTGCACCTTGCCCATGGCGTTGCGCGGCAGCTCGGGCACCAGCTCGCAGTGCTTGGGAGTCTTGAAGTTGGCCAATTGTTTTTTCAGGGTTGCGACGATGGTTGCGGCTTGCACCTGGGCGCCAGGCTTGGCAATCACCAAAGCCACACCCACTTCGCCAAAGTCCGGGTGGGGCACACCCACCAAGGCACTTTCGGCCACGCCGGGCATGTCGTTGATGTAGCTCTCGATCTCGGCGGGGTACACGTTGTAGCCGCCGCTGATGATGAGGTCTTTGCTGCGGCCCACGATGTGCACATAACCACGCGCATCGACCTGCCCCATGTCTCCGGTCTTGAAAAAGCCGTCGGCCGTGAACTCTTCGGCTGTTTTCTCGGGCATGCGCCAGTAGCCTGCAAACACATTGGGTCCGCGCACCTGGATGCCGCCAATCTCACCCACCGGCAGTGCCACATCGTCGTGCCCCGCCACCCGCAGCTCCACGCCGGGCAGCGGAAAGCCCACCGTCGCGCCTCGGCGCTCGCTTTGCTGCTGGTAGCGGGCATCTGCGGTGTAGGGGTTGGAGGTGAGCATGACTGTCTCGCTCATGCCGTAGCGCTCCAAAATAGTGTGGCCGGTGCGCGCAGTCCACTCCTTGAAGGTCTCTAACAGCAAAGGTGCCGAGCCTGCAATGAACAAGCGCATGTTGCGCGTGGCTTCTCGGGTCAAACCCGGCTCGGCCAACAGACGCACATACAGGGTCGGCACACCCATGAATACGGTGGCGTGGGCCATGTGAGCCAGCACGGTCTTGGGGTCAAACTTCGAGAGCCACACCATCTTGCTTCCGTTGAGCAAGGCACCGTGGATGCCCACAAACAAACCGTGCACATGAAAAATCGGCAGGGCGTGGATCAGCACATCGCCTTTTTTCCAGCCCCAGTAGGTTTTGAGCACCTTGGCATTGCTGAGCAAATTACCGTGGCTGAGCATGGCGCCTTTGCTGCGGCCGGTGGTTCCGCTGGTGTACACAATGGCGGCCAAATCGTTGGCCTGGCTCTGCGCCACGGCATGCACGTCGCTTTGCATGGCCGCGCGCTCCAGCAAGCTGCCCGTGCGGTCTTCGTCGAGCGTGAACACGTACTGCGTGCCCGCCTTGAACGCGATCTTGCTCACCCAGCCAAAGTTGCGGCTGGCGCACACCACCACGGCGGGTTCGGCGTTGCCGATGAAGTACTCCACCTCGGCACTTTGGTAGGCGGTGTTGAGTGGCAGGTACACATAGCCAGCGCGCAAAGTGGCCAAGTACAAGACCATGGCCTCCACCGATTTCTCGGTATGGGCGGCAATGCGGCTGCCTGCGGGCAAATCCAGCGAGGAGAGCAAGTTGGCCACCATGGCCGTGGCACGGTCCAGGTCGCGCCAGGAGTAGCGCAAGCCGCTTTCGGTCTCAACCGCGGTGCTGTCTAAGTCTTTAGGGAAGGCCGCGCGCAGAGCGGCGAAGAGATTGTGTTGGGCCATGGGTGCAAATCGGTTGTACGGCGAAAGGATTGCCATGGTACAGCCCTCGGCGGGGCTGTCGCGATCCTCAGAACCGTGGCAAATCGGGGTGCTTGATCTGCCCGCCACGCACCAGCATCTTGCCGTACTCGGCGCAGCGCTGCAGCGTTGGAATCACCTTGCCGGGATTGAGCATTTCCTGCGGATCAAACGCGCGTTTCACGGCAAACATTTGTTCGCTTTCTTCCGGTGAGAACTGCACACACATGCTGTTGAGCTTCTCTACGCCCACGCCGTGCTCGCCCGTGACGGTGCCGCCCATGGCCACGCTGGTTTCCAAAATGTCGGCGCCAAACAGCTCGCAGCGGCGCAGCTGGTCGGGGTCGTTCGCATCAAACAAAATCAGCGGGTGCAAATTGCCATCCCCTGCATGGAACACATTGGCGCAGCGCAATTGGTATTTCTTTTCCATCTCCGAGATCGCCAACAAAATGTCTGCCAGGCGCTTGCGCGGAATGGTGCTGTCCATGCACATGTAGTCGGGGCTGATGCGTCCGCTGGCCGGGAAGGCGTTTTTGCGCCCGCTCCAAAACCGCAGGCGCTCGGCCTCGCTTTGGCTGACCGCAATGGCCGTGGCGCCATATTCGCGCAACACGGCGCTCATGCGCCCGATTTCTTCTTCCACTTCTTCCGGCGTACCGTCGCTCTCGCACAGCAGAATAGCCTCAGCATTCAGGTCGTAGCCTGCGTGCACAAAGTCTTCCACCGCCGCCGTCATGGGCTTGTCCATCATTTCCAAACCAGCGGGGATGATGCCGGCGGCAATCACTGCAGCCACTGCTTCACCGGCTTTGCGCACATCGTCAAAGCTGGCCATGATGCAGCGCGCCAGTTGCGGCTTGGGCACCAGTTTGACCAACACTTCCAGGGTCACAGCCAGCATGCCTTCGCTGCCGACCACCACACTCATCAGGTCGTAGCCGGGCGCGTCCAAGGCCTGCGCACCAAAAGTGATGGGCTCGCCCTCTACCGTCAGGCCGCGCACCTGCAGCACGTTGTGCAGTGTCAGGCCGTATTTCAAGCAGTGCACGCCGCCCGAGTTCTCGGCGATGTTGCCGCCGATGGTGCAGGCGATCTGGCTGGACGGGTCGGGCGCGTAGTACAGGCCATAGGGTGCGGCGGCCTCGCTGATCGCCAGGTTGCGCACACCGCACTGCACGCGCGCCGTGCGGCTGTAGAGGTCCACGTCCACAATCTTGTTGAACTTGGCCAGCGACAAGGTCACACCGGCCGCATGCGGCATAGCGCCGCCCGACAGGCCCGTGCCCGCGCCACGTGCCACCACGGGCACACCCAAGGCATGGCAACTGCGCAGCACGGCTTGCACCTGCGCCTCGGTCTCAGGCAAGGCCACGACCAAGGGGCGCTGGCGGTAGGCGGTCAGGCCGTCGCACTCGTAGGGGGTGGTGTCTTCCGCGTGGTACAGCAGGGCGTGAGAGGGCAAGTGCTCAGACAAGGCGCGCACGATGCGGTGCTGCAAAGCGGCACGGTCCATCAGCTGCGCCGCAGTGGCGTT
Source organism: Comamonadaceae bacterium (assembly GCA_947447985.1). GTDB lineage: Bacteria > Pseudomonadota > Gammaproteobacteria > Burkholderiales > Burkholderiaceae_C > Allorhodoferax. Next base: position 36,158 of record CANFLX010000021.1, on the reverse strand, counting down.
CAAGGGGGCATTCATGCCAAGGACTGTACGGGAAGCCGCGGTGTCGCTGTGTGAAGAATCTTGCGCTGGTACGTGAATTTGCCGCGCGCAGCCTTAGGCCAGCACTTTTTTCAGCCACTCGGCAAAGGCAGCGCACTCCCAACGGTCCATCATGCCGGTGCGCCAGCACAGGTAGTGGGCATGGGGGCTGGGCACGTTCTCGACAAAGGTGTCGCTGCTGCCCAGACGCACCAGGGAGCCGTTCTCCAACCAGGGTGCGCCCAGCTTCAGCCGAACCAGCGCAATGCCCATACCGGCCGCTGCGCCGTCGCACATCAGGCCAATGTCGTTGAATTGCGAGCCGTCCACCGGTTCAGGCCAATCCAGATGGTGGGCGGCAAACCAGGTACGCCAGGGCTCCAAGGGGCTGCGCAGCAAGGGCATGTTTTGCAAATCCTGGGCCACAGAAAACGGTCCGTGCTCCCGCACAAAGGCGGGGGACGCCATGGGTGTTACCACGTCTTTGGTCAGGCAAATGTGCTCCAGGTCGGCATAGCGCCCGGCACCAAAGCGCACCGTGAGGTCGGCGTCCTCGGCCACCACATCGAGCAGCGGGATAGAAACTTGCAGCGTCAGGTCAATCTCGGGATAAGCATCGGTGAACTCACGCAGGCGCGGAATCACGACCGAACGGGCAAAGGTGGGCGTGACCGCCAGCCGCAGCTTGCGTTTGCCGGGTGCGGCGCTGGCGGTCGGAAACTTTTGCAGGATGGCCAATCCTTCGCGCACATGGGCCAGGTATTCGCTGCCTTCGGTGGTGAGCGAAAAGTCGGCACGGCCAAACAGCTTGGTGCCAATAATTTGCTCCAACTGACGCACGCGGTGGCTGACCGCGCTGGGGGTGACGAACAATTCTTCAGAGGCTTGGGTCACGCTGCGCAAGCGCGCCAGCGCCTCAAAGGTCAACAGGCATTGGATGGGAGGGATGCGTGCGGTGCTCATAAGCCGCCACTATAGGTCAATCCCTATAATTTCAGCAGCATCCGGAGCCCCATTGACTGATCGTTTCACGGTATTGCCCCAATACCTCCTTCCCAAAAAAGCCCTCACTGCCTTCGGCGGCTGGGTGGCCACGCGCCGCTGGGGCGGCCTCACCACCCGTTTGATTGCCTGGTTCGTCAAGAAATACCAGGTCAATATGGCCGAGGCCGCCGAACCCAAGCTGGCCGCCTACCCCTGTTTCAACGACTTTTTTACCCGCGCGCTGGCCCCCGGTGCGCGCCCGCTCTCAGACAGCACCTGGGTCTGCCCGGTGGACGGCGCCATCAGCCAGTTTGGCTCCATCGCCAAAGACCAGATTTTTCAGGCCAAAGGGCATTTCTACAGCACTACCGCGCTGGTGGGCGGCGACGCCGCGCTGGCGGCGCAGTTTGAGAACGGCAGCTTTGCCACGATTTATCTCAGCCCGCGCGACTACCACCGCATCCACATGCCGTGTGACGGACGCTTAAGGCGCATGGTTTATGTGCCGGGGGATTTGTTCTCGGTCAACCCGACCACGGCGCGCGGCGTGCCCGGCTTGTTTGCCCGCAATGAGCGGGTGGTGTGTGTGTTTGACACCGACCAGGGCCCTCTGGTGCTGACGCTGGTGGGTGCGACCATTGTGGGCAGCATGGCCACCGTGTGGCATGGCGTGGTGAACCCGCCGCGCCTGCCCCAGGTGACCGAATGGCGCTACGACAGCGGCGCCGTGACCCTGCGAAAGGGCGAAGAGATGGGCCGCTTTTTGCTGGGTTCTACCGTGGTGTTGCTGTGGCCCCAAGATATGCTGGACTGGAATCCGCGGTGGCAGAGCGGCGCGCCGGTGCGTTTGGGCGAGTCCATGGGCCAGCAAGCGGGCGCCCCCTTCGCCGTTTAGACCCCCGCCACTCCCGGGACACCCGGCACAGCACATGACGAGTCTGCGTGGGCCACGCTGGCGCCCGCATTTTTGACTTGCACGATCTCGGCCAGGATGGAGACCGCAATTTCGGCAGGCGTTTTAGCACCCAAGCGCAAGCCCACGGGGCCATGCAGGCGGGCCAGCTCTTCCTGGGTCATGTCAAAGTGTTCGGCCAAGCGCTGTTTGCGCGCCTCCTGGGTGCGGCCGGAGCCTAAGGCGCCCACATAAAACGCCTCAGACTTGAGCGCTTCTAAGAGCGCCATGTCGTCTAGCTTGGCATCGTGGGTGAGTGCCACGATGGCGGTATGCGGGTCGGGCTGCATCTCACGCACCACATCGTCGGGCATGCCCTCTATGCGCTGCACCAGGCGCAGGTCCAAGGTGGCGGCGTAGTCCTCACGCGGGTCGCAAACCAAGACCTCAAAGTCCAGCAAGCCTGCCATTTGCGCCACCGCCTGCGAGAGCTGGCCGGCACCAATCAAGAGCAAACGCCATTTCGGTCCAAAAACGGTGGTGAGCGTTTGCCCGTCGTAGGCAATGTCCTGCCCGCGCTGTGCGCTGCCCAGCACCACCGCCCCGGTAGCCATGGTCAGGCTGCGCGAGACCAATTGGTGGGCGCTGGTGCGTGCCAGCAACTCGGTGATCCAGCTGGCGTCTTGCAGAGGCTCGTGCACCAGGCGCAAGGTGCCGCCACAGGGCAGGCCAAAGCGGGTCGCCTCTTCTTTGCTGACGCCATACACAATTTCACTGGGCAGGGTGTGCGACTGTGTACTGGTCGCTACCGTGGCGGAATGCGCAACCAACTGGGTGAAGGCGGCTTTGGTGCGGGCGATCAGATCGTCTTCCACGCAGCCGCCCGAGACCGAGCCACTGACCAGGCCGTCATCGCGCACGGCCAGCAGTGCGCCGGGCGGACGCGGTGCGCTGCCCCAGGTTTGCACCACGGTGACCAGCGTCACCGCATGGCCGGCAGTGCGCCACGCCAGGGCGTCTGACAACACCCGCAGATCCAAACTGTCCATTAAGCGTCCTCGGCAGGATTTCGATTGCGCAGCGCAAAAAATGCGCGGTACAAGGCCACACTGAGGACCATCCCCCAGGTCATGCCCACAAACATCCCCCCAAGCATACCCGGCAGGCTGGACATTCCGCTAGCCACCTGCCAGCGCACCAGCCACAGCGCGCCGGAGGTCATGCCCAACAGCATCCACGCAGAGCACATCAAGTTTTGGGTCAAGAGTGAGCACAAATAGCGGCCGCAGTGCTGCCTGAGCATGCGCAGACTCGGGATGGCCAGCAGACCGCCGGTGAGCATGCCCGCGTGCATGGCGGGCAAAAACGCGATATGCAGCTCCAAACTGTCCAAAAGACCGAGTCGGGCCGACTGGGTGCACAGGCTTTCCAGGCGATCCAATCCACCCAAAACCAGGTCAATGCCCAGGCCTAAGAGCATGCCGCCAAAACCCAAAGACAGCATGATGTAGGGTGGTGACAAGCCAGCCCGCTGGGGTCGAACCCAGGTCAGCGCCGCGCAGCCCAGAGCAACCAAGACCAGGGACAAGGCAATGACTGCGCCATACGATTGCGCGGGCCCGTTGCCCCGGGAGCCCAAGCCCCACAGCGTGGCGCCCACGGCCAGCAACAGCAGAGAGGGCGTGATGGCCGCCGAACCGACGCTGCGCGCCAGCCAATGCGGGTCTGTGTTGGCGTGGCTCATGGCAGAAAACCAAGGGTTAACCCGCTAGGTAAGCTGACGCGAGTCTGCAACATTACATTCCCAAAATTACTGAATAAATACATAAATCGTGTTTTTCACCGCCCAGAAAATGGGTTTGTGTCACTTTACCTAGCCGAGAACTTTTCCGCATCCGCTCGTGAACGAAGCGCAAAAAGTTTGCACGAATCTCCTTTTGGCCGCATGAGACGGGGTACACCCCGCCGCCACGTGTCCCTCCACACCGATGAACCCATGACCAAAGCTTGCCCGTTTCCACCCTCCGAAGCCTCCAGCGCCAGCGGGCCCAACTCCTGGCTCTACTTATTAGAACGCTTTGACGTGGGCGTGGTGCACCTGGACGCCACACTGCATGTCATCGGCATGAATGACTATGCCAGGCGCAGTTTGCCCGTGGGGGAAAAGTTGCCTTTTGGCAAGATCGTCACCGACTTTCACCCGGAAGCGGCCAAACCCAAGGTGAAGTTTTTGCTCGGTCAGGCCGAGTGCCCTGTCAATAACGCCCCGCCTATGGCCATGATGATCAACATCCCTGAGCGGGTGCTCTTGATCAAAGTGTCCAAAATTGGCGACTTGCAAGGCGCCACCACCGGCTACACCCTGGTCTTTTACGACATCACTGAGGTGGTCAGCAAAGAGGGCAGCTCCGACTCCAAGCAAAAAAGCCTGGAGACCGGCGAAAAGCGGCAGCTGCGCAAGATTCCGACCATCAAGCAAAACCGCGTCATGCTGGTCGACGTTTCGGGCGTGTCCTTTATCCGCTCCGAGGGCCATTACACCTGGGTGCACACGGCCCAAGGCGGCCAGTTTTGCAATATCACCATCGGCGACCTGGAGAGCAGGCTCGATCCGCAGCTGTTTTTGCGGGTGCATCGCAGCTACATCGTCAACCTCGCACAGGTGGACGAGATCGTGCGTGACGACGGCCGGATGTCGCTGCGCATGATGGGCTCGACACCGGTCGAAATTCCCGTGTCGCGCGCCAGCGCGCCCAAGGTCTTGGACCAGCTGGGATTGGGCGACGCCGCGACCCTCAAAAACTAGCGGTCGTCCGTTTTTCGTGCAACGGGATTGCCGTTCGTGCGAATTTCGCACCGTTAATTTTTTTCGTAACCACAGGGCGTTCTGCACCGCTAGAGTTCGCGCTGGGCTCTTTTGAGCGCATTACCCAAAAGTAAAGGAGATACCGTGATTCCACCGGCATTTGATTACCACGCACCCCATACCGTGGCCGAAGCTATCGCCCTGCTGTCCTCGCTGGGCGACGACGCCAAGCTGCTGGCAGGCGGCCACAGCCTGCTGCCCATGATGAAGCTGCGCTTTGCCCAACCTGGCGCGCTGATTGACATCAACCGCATCCCCGAGCTGCGCGGCATCAGCGAGCAAGGCGGCGTTATCCGCATTGGCGCCATGACCTCTGAAAACGAACTCATTGCCTCGCCCCTGCTGCAAGCCAAGCTGCCCCTGCTGGTGGAAGCGGCACTCCTGATCGCCGACCCCCAGGTGCGCAACCGCGGCACCATTGGCGGCGACATTGCCCACGGTGACCCTGGCAACGACCACCCTGCGATCAGCATGGCACTGGACGCCACCTTTGTGCTGCAAGGGCCCAAGGGCGAGCGCCAGGTCAAGGCGGTTGACTTCTTCCATGGCACCTACATGACGGCGCTGGCAGAAGACGAAATTTTGACCGCCATCTTGGTGGCCCCCTTTGCCGCCGGCACCGGGTACGCCTACCAAAAACTCAAGCGCAAAACCGGTGACTGGGCCACGGCCGGTGCTGCCGTCATCTTGCGCATGGCAGGTGGCGTGGTGAGCCATGCCAGCATCGGTCTCACCAACGTCGCCTCCACCGCCCTGCGCGCCAGCGACGCGGAAGCGGCGCTGGTGGGCAAGCCCCTCACAGACGCCAGCATCGACGCCGCAGTGCAAGCCGTGCGCGCCATTTGCGACCCCGCAGAAGACCTGCGCGGTGACGTGGAATACAAAACTGCGATGGCCGGTGAAATGACCCGCCGCGCCATTCGCGCCGCCGCAGCCCGCTGCGCCTAAGCCCCTTAAGGAGACCCCATGAGCAAAAAAATCGTTTCCATGCAACTCAACGGCAAGACCGTTGAAGAGGCTGTTGAGCCACGCACCCTGCTGATCCATTTCCTGCGGGAAAAAATGAACCTGACCGGCGCGCACATCGGCTGCGAGACCAGCCACTGCGGCGCCTGCACCGTGGACATTGACGGCCAATCGGTCAAGTCCTGCACCCATTTGGCTGTGCAGTGTGAGGGCAGCGAGGTCAAGACCGTCGAAGGCCTGGCCAACGCCGGCGTGCTGCACGCCGTGCAAGAAGGCTTTTACAAAGAGCATGGCTTGCAATGCGGCTTCTGCACCCCTGGCATGCTGATGCGCGCTTACCGCTTTTTGCAAGACAACCCCAACCCCACCGAGCAGCAAGTGCGCGTGGGCATGTCCGGCAATCTGTGCCGCTGCACCGGGTACCAAAACATTGTCAAGGCCGTGATGCACGCCGCCGCGACCCTCCAACAACAAGCCGTTGCCGCCTAAGCGCAGCACCTTCAGGAGAAACCTATGAACGCACCATTGAGTGACCGCGAAAAAGCCCTGATGGGCATGGGCGAGTCCCGCCTGCGCAAAGAAGATGCCCGATTCATCCAGGGCAAAGGCAACTATGTTGACGACATCAAGATGCCCAACATGGTTCACATGGACATCGTGCGCTCGAGCGTGGCCCATGCCCGCATCAAGCGCATCAACAAAGAAGCCGCGCTCAAGATTCCAGGCGTGATCGCCGTGCTGACCGCCGACGACCTCAAGCCTTTGAAACTGCACTGGATGCCCACCCTCGCGGGTGACGTGGCGGCCGTGCTGGCCGACGAAAAAGTGCACTTCCAGATGCAGGAAGTCGCCATCGTGATCGCCGAAGACCGCTACTCCGCCGCCGATGGGGTGGAAGCCGTGGAAGTGGAATACGAAGAACTGCCCGTGGTGATCGACCCGTTTGAGGCCTTGAAGCCTGACGCCCCTGTGTTGCGCGAAGACCTGGCCGGTAAAACCGAAGGCGCGCACGGCAAGCGTTACCACCACAACCACATCTTCACCTGGGACGCCGGCAACAAAGAAACCACCGACGCGGCCTTCGCCAGCGCACCAGTGACTGTCAAGCAAGACATGCACTACCCGCGTGTGCACCCCTGCCCCTTGGAGACTTGTGGTGCTGTTGCGTCGTTCGACCCCATTCGTGGCGACCTCACCACCTACATCACCAGCCAAGCACCGCACATTGTGCGCACCGTGGTGTCCATGCTCTCGGGCATTCCTGAGTCCAAAGTCCGCATCATCTCGCCCGATATCGGCGGCGGCTTTGGCAACAAGGTCGGCATTTACCCCGGCTATGTGTGCGCCATCGTGTCATCCATCGTGCTGGGTCGCCCCGTCAAGTGGGTGGAAGATCGGATTGAAAACCTCTCCAGCACCGCCTTTGCCCGTGACTACCACATGACCGGCGAATTGGCCGCCACGGCGGACGGCAAAATTCTGGCGCTGCGCACCAACGTCATTGCCGACCACGGCGCGTTTGACGCTTGTGCCGATCCCACCAAGTTCCCCGCCGGCATGTTCCACATTGTCTCGGGCAGCTATGACATCCCTACCGCCTATTGCAAAGTGGACGGCGTCTACACCAACAAGGCACCTGGTGGCGTGGCCTACCGCTGTTCTTTCCGCGTGACCGAAGCGGTCTATCTGGTGGAGCGCATGGTCGACGTGCTGGCGCAAAAGCTGGGCATGGACAAGGCCGAGATTCGCGCCAAGAACTTCATCAAGCGCGAACAGTTCCCTTACACCTCTGCCTTTGGTTTTGAATACGACTCCGGCGACTACCAAACCGCACTCGACAAGGTACTCGACGCGGTGGATTACAAAGGCCTGCGCGCCGAGCAAGCGGCCAAGCGTGCCGACCCGAACTGCCCGACGCTGATGGGCATTGGCCTGGTCACCTTCACCGAAGTGGTGGGCGCAGGCCCCAGCAAGATCTGCGACATCTTGGGCGTGGGCATGTTTGACTCCTGCGAAATCCGTGTGCACCCCACCGGCAGCGCGATTGCGCGCATGGGCACGATTTCGCAAGGCCAAGGTCACCAAACCACCTATGCGCAGATCATTGCCACCGAACTCGGCATTGCGTCCGAGGTGATCCAAGTCGAAGAAGGCGACACCAGCACCGCACCCTACGGACTGGGAACCTACGGTTCGCGTTCGACGCCAGTGGCCGGTGCTGCGATCGCCATGGCGGCGCGCAAAATCCACGCCAAAGCGAAAAAGATTGCTGCCCACCTGATGGAAGTCAGCGAAGCCGATCTGGAATGGGAAATCGACCGCTTCAAAGTGCGTGGTGACGATGCCAAGTTCAAAACCATGGCGCAAATCGCCTGGGCCGCTTACAACAGCCCCCCACCCGGACTCGAGCCCGGACTGGAAGCGGTGCACTACTATGATCCCCCGAACTTCACCTTCCCCTTCGGTATCTACCTCTGCGTGGTGGACATCGACAAGGGCACGGGCGAGACCAAGATCCGCCGCTTCTATGCCTTGGACGACTGCGGCACCCGCATCAACCCCATGATCATCGAAGGCCAGATCCATGGTGGATTGACCGAAGGTTTTGCCGTGGCCATGGGCCAGCTGCTGTCGTTTGACAAGCAGGGCAATATCCAGGGCAACACGCTGATGGACTACTTCCTGCCGACCGCCGTGGAAACACCGCACTGGGAAACCGACCACACCGTGACTCCCTCGCCCCACCACCCGATTGGTGCCAAGGGCGTGGCCGAGTCGCCCCACGTGGGCAGTATTCCCACCTTCACCAGCGCCATGGTGGATGCGTTTGCCCACCTGGGCGTGACGCACTTCAACATGCCCCACTCGGCTTACCGCGTGTGGCAGCAGCTCAAAGCGTCTGGCATCGCAAGTTAATTTTTTAGTGTCCTGGTGGGCGGATGCGGCACGCTGCATCCGCCCCTGTTTTTTGGAGAGATCTCATGGAAGTCGTTTTAGACAAGCAGTACCCGGTTGCAGCCGGCGCAGAGGCCGCATGGACCGTGTTGGCAAATATGAACGAATTGGCGACCTGCATGCCCGGTGCGCAAATCACCTCAGAAATTGACGCCACGCATTTCACCGGCAGTGTGCGCGTCAAGGTGGGCCCCGCGGTCGCCGCGTTCGCAGGCACCATCGAAATTTTGGCGCTGGACCCGGCCACCCGCACGCTCAAGATGATCGGTAAGGGTGCCGACAAAGGCGGCTCATCGGCCTCGATGGAATTGACCGCCAACCTGGTGGCGATCGACGCTGGCAGCTGCACCCTGGTCGGTCACGCGGAAGTGATTGTCAACGGCAAGTTCGCGCAATTTGGCGGGCGCATGATGGGCTCGGTCTCCGACATGATCCTGGCCCAGTTTGCCGATGTGTTTTCGCAAAAAGCGGCCGTGGCACAGGCCGCTTTGCAGCCCGTAGCCAGTGCTTCGGCGGCAAGCGGCGAAAGTGCAGCGCCTGCCGCTGCAGCCCCGGCTGCACCGCAAGCGCCCGTGGTGGCCAAAGAGTTCAACGCGCTGGGCCTGGTCTGGGCCTTGATCAAGGGCTTCTTTGCCAATTTGTTTGGCAGCAAACGTTCTGCTTAAGCCAGGCCTATGAGCACCTCTGCCGACACCGCCACCCCCCAAGGCTTGCGTGAGCGGCTGTTCCACGCGGGTTATATCGCCGACGAAGAACTCGCCAGCCTGGTGTGGATGGGTTTGTCCTTGGAGCGGCCGCTTTTGCTTGAGGGAGACGCGGGGGTTGGCAAGACCGCCATTGCCAGCGCCAGCGCCAAAGCGCTGGGCCGGCCGCTGTTGCGCCTGCAGTGCTACGAAGGCCTGGACGTGAACCAGGCGGTCTACGAGTGGAACTACAGCCGCCAGTTGCTCGAAATCCGCATGGCCGAGGCCAACCAGGGCGAGCGTGCGGCCCTGCGTGACAACCTGTTCTCGGAGGCTTTTTTGCTGGAGCGGCCTTTGCTGCAGGCCATTCGCTCAAACACGCCCTGCGTCTTGCTGATTGACGAAATCGACCGCGCAGACGAGGCCTTTGAGGCCTTTTTGCTGGAGATGCTCTCGGAATACCAGGTCAGCGTGCCCGAGCTGGGCACCTTGCACGCGGTGACCAAGCCGCTGGTGATTTTGACCAGCAACGGCACGCGTGATTTGTCAGACGCGCTGCGCCGCCGTTGCCTGTACCACTTTGTGGACTTCCCGACCTTGGCGCGCGAAACCCTGATCGTGCGCACCCTGGTGCCCGAAGCCGCCAGCCGATTGGTGGAAGAGTGCGTGGCCTTTGTGCATCGGCTGCGCAAAGAAGACCTGGACAAAACCCCCGGCGTGGCAGAGACGCTGGACTGGGTCCGCGTGCTGTTCAAGCTCGGACACAGTGAGCTGCCCATTGACCCACAACTGCTGATGCCGTCTATGGCGGCGCTGCTCAAAACGCGCAATGACCATTGGCAAGTCACCGCAGAGCGCGTGGGCAAGCTGATGGACGGCCCGCGCATGGGCCAAGACGCAGGCGTGGCCGCTGCCCTGAAATAAGCGCCATGGCCGCACTGCAGCCCAGCGCAGCCACCGACCCGCGCGAGCGCCTTGGCGAGTTTGCCGACTACCTGCGCCAGCATGGGTTTGCGCTGGGATACGCCGAGATCGCACTGATGGTGCAAGCCGCAGCGGCCTTGCCGCTGGAGCAGTGGCCGCGTGTGCAGGCCTTGTGGCGCGCCATCGCCAGCGGCAGCCAACGGCAGTGGCGCAAGTACCCGGAGCTGCACCAGGCCTTTTGGTTCCCCCACAAGGTCAAAGGAAGCACCCGCAGCTCGGGGCTCACCCAGCGCGCCCGCAGCCTGCCGGAGCTGGTGCAGCAAATGCACCAGGACATGGCCCAGCAGGCGGGCAATTCCGCACCCGGTGAAGCGCGCCCCACGGTGGGCCAGGCCGATGACGCGGCCAGCGGCGACTTGGAGGAGTCCGGTGGTCAGCGCGCCCAGGGCGGCGCCAGCAGCACCGCACCACTGGACGAACGCGACTTTGCCGAATGGATGCCCGGCGACATGGACCGCTTTGAACCCCTCGTGGAAGCGCTCAAAAAACGCCTGCGCAGCCAGCTGCTGCGCCGCTTTGAGCCGACCGGCCAGCGGGGCTCGATCCACCTGCGCCGCTCCTTGCGCGGTGCACAAGGCACGGCTGGCGAAATCATCAAACTCGCGCGCGTACAGCGCCAGCGCCGCCAGCCACGCGTGGTGGTGCTGGTGGACGTCAGCCGCTCCATGGAAGTCCACGCCCAGTTTTACCTGCGCCTGAGCCGCGCATTTGTCGAAGTGATGGATGCCCGCGCTTTGGTATTTCACACCAGCGTGGCCGACGTCACGCCGCTGATGAAGCGGCGCAGCGAACGGGTTCAGGAAAAGGTCAACGCGGTGACCTTTGGCTTTGGCGGTGGCACCCGCATCGCCAGCTGCCTGCAAACAGCCCTGAAATTGCACCTGGAGCGCAAGGCCTTGCAACGCGGTGACTATTTTTTGGTGTTCAGCGATGGCTACGACACCGACCCGCCCGACGATCTGGCCGCCGTACTGGCCCAGGTGCGCGCCCGCGGCGCACGGGTCTGCTGGCTGCACCCCACGGTGCAAGCGCCACAATCGGAAGCGCTGCTGCGGGCAGCGTCCCAGGTGCACCGCTTTATGCCCGCCCATAATCTGGCGAGCTTGGCGCGGCTGCCTGATTTGTTGCGCAGCGCCTGAGCCCAATTTTTTATCTGAAGACCGGAGATCACCATGGGATGCTTACTCAAACAAGGCGGCGGTTTGTATGCCCGCCTGCGCGTCGGGGCCGTGCTCCTGGCCGCGGGCACGGGCAGTCGCATGGGCGGCGTGGCCAAATCGCTGATTCGCTTGCAAGGTGTGCCGCTGATCAACCGCCAACTGATTGCGCTCAGTGGCGCCGGGGTGGACGAGGTGGTGGTGGTTACCGGCTTTGCGCGCGACGCGGTAGAAGCCAGCGTCTCAACCTTTCCGGTGACCTTGGCCCACAACGCAGACTACGCCTTGGGCCAGCAAAGCTCGGTGCGCGTTGGCCTGCAGGCCTTGCGCGGCAACTTTGACGCCGTGCTGGTGGTGCTGGCAGACCAGCCGCTCCTGGGTGCCGCCGACTTGACCGAGCTGATCGCGGCTTTCAAAAAACGCCCCAGCGGCCATGTGGTGGTGCCGATGGTCAACGGCCAGCGTGGCAACCCGCTGGTCATGGACGATGTGGCTTTGGCACAGATATTGGCCAGCGACACCAACCTGGGCTGCCGCCATTTGGTGGAGCGCCAGCCCGAATTGGTGCATGTGCACACCAGCAGCAACACCCGCTTTGTCACCGACCTGGATACCCCCGAAGACCTGGAGGCGCTCAGTCTGCGCACCGGGTGGCGCCTGGAGCTGCCCGCCGAGCAAAGCGTCGCTGCATGAGCGCGCCCCTGTTTGCACCCAACAGCGCCCACTGGCCCGTGCCCATGGCGGTGCACCGCTTGGAAGGCGCGTCCGCCGTGAACGAGGTGCTGGCGCGCATTTTCAGTGTGATGCGCGCCACCGATGTGGCCCAGCACCCGGAGCGCGCAGGCAGCTTTTACGCCAGCAGCGACGACCTGCTGCAGCGCGTGGACGTGCCCGAGTTCCACACGCTGGTGAAGTTCATTGCCCAGTCACTCCAAGCCACGGCCAAGCAAGCCAACGCAGGCGTCTGGCCCAGCGGTCGCCACGGACTGCAGCTCGAATTGGTCGGTCTGTGGTTTCAGATCCAAAACGGGGCGGCCTTTCATGACGTGCACACCCACGGCAACTGTTCCTGGTCGGGCGTGTACTACGTGCAGATCGACCCCGTCGAGGAGCGCCAGCGTGAGGCGCAATGGGGCGCGCTCAACGGCGCCACGCGCTTTTACAGCCCGTTGTTTCCGCTTTTGGGCGGGGCCTACATGGACATGGGCAATGCGTACTTGCAAAACGCGACGCTGGACGTGACACCGCAAGAGGGCGAGTTGGTGTTGTTCCCGGCGTTTTTGCCGCACAAGGCCTTGCCCTATGTCGGCACCAAGGACCGCATTGTGGTGTCCTTCAACGCGCAGATCCGGGCACCGCAGGGTGACCAGATTTACCGCTACGCGGCGGCTTAGGGGACGCCCGCCCGTCGTTCAGGCGCTCAGTGCACCACCACCGGGTTTTGCGCCAGTTCGGCGTATTGCTCCAGGGTTTCTTCCACTTCTTCCTGGGTTGGCATGTTGACCTGCCAGGCCACGATGTGCTGCTGAAACAGTTCGGCCCAGGAGCCGTCGAGGTACACCTCTTTGCCCGAGCGTTTGTCCACGATCTCAAAGCCGTGGCGCGCCAGCATGGGAACGCCCTGGGGGTATTGGGCGGTTTTGACCTCGCTCAGCGCGGTGTTGCCCGGGCCGTTGGCCGACGCCGGGCTCATGTCCTGCGCCTGGGCGTTGGCCAGCATATGGGTCACGGTAAAGGTGTCGGAGTCGTAGAGCGTGTGCATGCGGGGCGTTCGGTGCGGGTTGGTTTCTAGGTTAACAGGATTTGTGCGATTCGCCGGTTTACAAGGGCTTGGAGGCCTAGGGTTTTTCCGAACTGCTCCAAAAAATGTCGACCTCATCGCCATTGGCCTGGGTCATGCGGATGCGCGCAGGCAGGTATTCCAACGCGGGGGCCAGCCACACCTCGACCCGGTTGTCGTACTCCGCTGAGGGATCGCAGACCAGACGGGTGGCCACCATGTCACGGCCCGCCATCGTCAAGCGCTCCGTGGCAGCCACCGTGAACACCCGGCTGCCAGAGCGGTGTTTTTCCACCAGCTGAAACGGTAATTGCGTGCCAGGGCTGAACCGCGCCGGATTGGCCCCCCACATGGACGCCAGCTGCACGTAGACGCTGAGCAGGTCTTGCGCCAAGGGCATCAAAGGTGCGTCCGGGCCGTTGCCACTGAAGCTGACAATGCCTTTGGCCCGTTGAAAGTGAGCCGCCTCCTCGCTGCGGGTCTTGTCACCAAAACGCAGCGGCTCCAAACCACGGGGGCCGACCGCGCCTTTGCTGGTTTGTACTCTGGTAAAGCCCAGCAAACCGAGCTCTAAGCGGGCGTCATACGACTTGCCGTCTTTGACCCACAACAGCTCTGCCGAGACCGGCAGCGCCAAAAAGCCTTTGGTTCCCGACCCTTTGTACTTGAGCCGCACCGAGCCTGGCACCAGGTAGTCGTAGTCGGGCATGCCTGTGCTCACGCTGCGCACGCTTGCGCCTGCTGGCGCACTGGGCGGCGGTTCGGCGGTGCGCTGTGCCAACACGGTGGTGGCGGCCTGTACCGATTCCGGCGCGTCTTGGGTACTGACGGACACGGCGACCGGCGGGGCGGACAGGTCTTGCTCGGGCGCATCCGCCTTGGGCGCTTTTTCTGGCCGTGCCGGGGGGCGTCTTGCGGCCTGAGGCTGCACCACCGTCTGAGACGGCTCAGGCGCCAAGAGCGGGGCATCCGTCCGTGTGGGCGCCTCCAGCACCAAAGTGCGGGCAATGAACACGGGCCCGGTGGCCGATGCAGGCTCCATGCTGGACAGGGCGCGTGCCAAGCCATGCAGCAGCCATGCATGCAATGCGACGACCCCGACGACCAGCATTGCCAATGACCGCCAATACGGGCCAAAGAGGCGTGCGGGGGTCAACCGTCTGTTTTTGAGGCCTGCACTGCGTGCCATCTCAGTCTTTCCGGGGCGGGACCGGCATGGCCGGGAGTTCCCAATCCAGCAGTTCCGCCAATCGGCACACCACCCAATGCGCCTCGCCTTCGTCTACGACGGCATCCGCTGCGGAGATGGCTTGCAGGCACTGGGCCAAGACCTCCGCGGCGTGCAAATCACGGGCAAGCTGCATGTGGCTGGCCGTGGGCGCCAGGCTTTGCGCCAGGTCTTCGCACAGCTCGTAACGCGCAGCCACCACTTCGCGCGCTGTGTGCGGGCGGGTGTGCCCTGGCGTGACAAACAGCGCGACAAAGGAGGGAGGAATTTCTATTTGCGATGCGTCAGACATGGAGGCCCAGTCTATTCAATGCGGCTGCGCCTGTTCGGCAGCGGCGCGCAGTTTGTCTTTTTTGCTGGGTCGCTTGCCCTTGACGCCGCCGTTGCCGCTGGCGTCAACAAAGCGCTCTGCGGTCGCGGTCGCCACTTCGGTGGGCTCAAAGCCCTCCACCGCCTCCAAGTCCAGCGCCAGGCCCTGGCGTTTTTCTATCAGGCGCCAGTGCGCCTCGGTATCTGCGCTCACAAAGCTCACTGCCAAGCCCGCCTGGCCCGCACGCCCGGTGCGGCCGATGCGGTGGGTGTAATCGTCGGCCGAGCGCGGCAGGTCGTAGTTGACCACCACCGGCAGCTCCACCACGTCGATACCGCGCGCCGCCAAATCGGTGGCAACCACCACGGAGATGCGCGAGGCCTTGAAATCTTCCAGCACCTGGCTGCGTTTGCCCTGGCTGAGCTGGCCGTGCAGCGGCTCGGCATTCAGACCCGCTTTGCGCAATTTGTCGGCGACGATTTCTGCCGAGTATTTGGTCGCGACAAACACCAAAGTGCGACTCCAGCCATACTGCTTGATCAAGTGGCGCAGCAGCTGCGTGCGTGCGTGCGTGTCCACAGCGATCGCGCTTTGGGCAATATCGGGACGGGTGTCCGTGGTGTCTGGCACCGCCACCTGCACCGGGTCGCGCAAGAGTTGTTGGGCCAGCGCGCTCACCGGCGGGGCAAAGGTGGCCGACAAGAAAAGGCTTTGCCGTTCTGCACCCAACAAGGCCACGATGCGGCCCAGCTCCTCGCTAAAGCCCTGTTCCAGAAGACGGTCCGCCTCGTCCAGCACCAGGGTGCGAACCTGGTCCAGGTGCACCGCGTTGTGGTCGACCAGGTCCAGCAGGCGCCCGGGTGTGGCCACCACGATGTCGCTGCCACCGCGCAGGCCCATCATTTGGGGGTTGATCGACACGCCGCCAAACACCACGCTAATTTTGGGCGCAGGCACCAGCTTGCGGGCCAAAGCCTTGAGCACATCGCCGACCTGCACCGCCAATTCCCGCGTGGGGACCAACACCAGGGCCTGGATGCGCCTCGGGGCACGGCGCAGCTGCACATCGGGCACCACACGTTGCAGCAGCGGCAAAGCAAATGCCGCCGTTTTGCCAGACCCTGTCTGGGCCCGTACCAACAGGTCTCGGCCCTCCAATACGGCTGCAATCGCCCCCGCCTGAACCGGCGTAGGCGTCTGGAAACCCGCAGCGTAGGCTGCCTCGCACAGGGCGCTGGAGAGTCCGAGCGTGGAAAAGGGCATGGTGGAACTGTTTCTCAGGTCTGAAATAAAAAAACCACCGACGACTCCGGTAACACCGGAGCCTTCGGTGGTTGTCGTGGCATCCGCCACGCAGGCTTTAGGCCTTTTTGCTGTAGGCGCTGCACCAGCCGGTGCCGGCCACTTGCTTGCCGGCAAACAGGGGGCATCCACCCGCAGCGTCACCCGCCTTGCCTTGGAACAAGGCGCAGCTGCCACAATTTTGACCCGCAGCAAATTTAGGGAACTTGGTTTTGTCCACTTTCGATGCGTCTGGCTTGTAGCCCAGGCTGCCCGCCGTGGCGTCTTTTTCGTCCACCATGGGGGCGGCCGCAAAAACGGCGCCACTAACCAGAGCACCAGCACCAACACCCAGCTTCACTACAAATTCACGACGATTTGACATGTTGTATTCCATTTCCTATTGAAAAAAGAGGCGGCACGATAGCCTAGCCAAGCGCTATTGTCGCGGAGCCAGCCTTACGCGCAATTGACGCATGCGAATGCCCTAGGTGAACACTCAGCTTAAGGACGCGCTGGCGCGGCGACCCAAAATTTCAAAAGCCGGCAGGGTTTTGCCTTCCAGCACCTCCAAAAAGGCACCACCGCCAGTGGAGATGTAGCCAATTTTTGATTCGATACCGTACTTGGCGATCGCCGCCAGCGTGTCGCCACCTCCCGCAATGCTGAAGGCGCTGGAGTCCGCAATGGCCTGTGCCACGACTTTGGTGCCATTCTCAAAGGCGGCAAATTCAAACACGCCCACCGGGCCGTTCCAGACAATGGTGCCGGCGCGCATCAGCTGGTCGGCCAAGGCTTTGGCCGTTTCGGGGCCAATGTCCAAAATCAAATCGTCGTCTGCCACCTCGGTCGCTGCTTTGACCGTCGCCACGGCGTCGGCAGAGAAGGTCTTGGCCGTGACCACATCGCTTGGAATGGGAACTGCGGCGCCGCGCGCCTGCATGGCCGCGATCACGGCCTTGGCCTGGTCCAGCAAATCGGGTTCGGCCAGGCTCTTGCCGATCTTCAGGCCTGCGGCCAGCATGAAGGTGTTGGCGATGCCGCCGCCCACAATCAGTTGGTCCACGTTGGCGGCCAAACTTTGCAGAATCGTCAGCTTGGTGGACACCTTGGAGCCGGCCACGATGGCGACCAGGGGGCGCTTGGGCGCGAGCAAGGCTTTGGCAATCGCGTCCATCTCTGCTGCCAGCAAGGGGCCAGCGCAGGCCACCGGGGCAAATTCAGCAATCCCGTAGGTACTGGCCTCAGCGCGGTGGGCGGTGCCGAAGGCGTCGTGCACAAAAATATCGCACAGAGCCGCCATTTTGCGCGCCAGCGCAGGGTCGTTCTTCTTCTCTCCCACGTTGCAGCGGCAGTTCTCTAACATCACGATCTGGCCGGGCGCGACCGTCACGCCGTCCACCCAGTTCGCCAGCAGTGGCACGTTGCGACCGAGCAACTCGCCCAGGCGCTGCGCCACCGGCGCGAGCGAGTCTGCAGCCTGAAAAGCGCCTTCGGTCGGTCGGCCCAGGTGGGAGGTCACCATGACCGCGGCACCAGAGTCGAGCGCCATTTGGATGCAGGGCACGCTGGCGCGGATGCGGGTGTCTTCGGTGATGTGGCCCTGCGCATCCTGGGGCACATTGAGGTCGGCGCGGATGAACACCCGTTTGGCGGCTACTTGGCCTTGGGCACAGAGATCAGAGAATCGAATAACGTTCATGGTGATTGGCCTGCGAGGGGAAAAGGGAAGAATTTGGCACACCCCTGTGCTGACGCCCATTTTAGGGGCGTCGCCGTCGAACGCTTACCAGCCCAAGCCGATGTGCAGGGGCAAATACACCGCCATGCCGCACACAATCGTGCCCAGCACGGCGTTGCCTACGCCCTTGCGCCAGAAAAAGTAGGTAGCGCCCGCAACCGCCCCATAGAGGCGGGCATCGAGCACGGTGTGGATAAAAACCCCTTGCGTCATCACCAGCTCCGGGATCACCACTGCCGACAAGGCCGCGATCGGCGCGTATTGCAAACCCCGCTGCGCCCAGTGCGGCAAGGTCCACTGAGCGTCTGAAATAAAGAAAAAAGAGCGTGAAACCACCGTGATGACGGCCATCAGCACAATCGTCAGCAAGGTCTCGTCGTTCAAAAACTGCAGGCTCATGGCGGACTCTCGGGTGCAAAGGCAGGACGCGACTCCAGCGACAGGCACAGCAGGACCGCCGCCGCGATGGCCACCAAAATATTGAGCTTGAACGGCAGCGCATAGGCCGCGACCGCCACCGCCCCCGCTACGGCGCCTGCAAGCCAGCGCAGGCGGCTGCTGGCGAGCGAACACAAAATGCCCGTCAACGCCAATACCCCAGCAAAGCCCAGGCCCCAGGCAGTGGGAATCAAGTTCGCCAAGGCCACACCCAACAGGCTGGCGCTGACCCAGCTGAACCAGTTGATGCAGGCGTTGCCCGCCAGGTAGGCCATTTGTGTCGCGCGTCCCGCGTCGTCAGTCGCCGGCACGGGATGGCGCCGCACGAACAACACATAGGTCAGGTCGGCGGTGAAGTAGCCCGTGACCAAACGCTGCCAGCGCGGCAGGTGCATCAGGTAGTTGCGCAAATGCGCGCTGAACACCACAAAGCGCAGATTGACACAAAACGCGGTGGCCAATATCACCCACATCGGCGCGGCAGCTATAAACAGTGGAATCGCCGCCAACTGCGAACTGCCCGCAAACACCAGCAGCGCCATGGCCAGGGCGTCTACCGTGCCCATGCCGGACTTGACCATGGCGACGCCCGTCATCAAGCCCCAGGCGGCAATGCCCGGTGCGGCGCCCAGCATGTCCATAAAGCCATCCCGAAACGCAGGATGGCGGCGGTGCGTTGCCAAAAAAAACATGCGGCTTGGTCAGTCCACAGCCTGCACGTCAGGCAGGCCAAAGGCCATGCCCGGCGTCAGCGCAAAGCCGCGCAAAAATTCAGCCGCGGTCAGCCGCTTGCCGCCTGGGCGTTGCAAGACGCGCACGTTCAACGCCCCCTCGCCCGTTTGAACCACAATGCCTTGGCTGTCCGCGTGCAATACCGTGCCTGGCAGCGCGTGGCTTGGGAGGGGTGCGCCCGCCCAAACTTCAGCGCCCCAGACCTTCAGGGGCTCACCCTGCAATTGCACGGTGGCACCGGGGAAGGGGTTGAAGGCGCGCACCCGGCGTGCAATTTGCGCACTGGAGTGGCGCCAGTCGATGGCGGCCTCACTTTTGTCAATTTTGTGGGCATAGGTCACGCCTTGCTCGCTCTGCGTGAGCGGCTCCCAGGCCCTCGGGTCTGCCAGCGCTCGCACCACCAATTGGGCACCCAGCGCAGCGAGACGGTCGTGCAGGCTGGCGGTGGTGTCATCGGGCGCGATAGGCAGACTCTCTTTGAGCAGCATGGCACCCGTGTCCAGCCCCGCGTCCATTTGCATGATGGTGACACCGGTGTCACTGTCGCCCGCTTCGATCGCGCGATGAATGGGGGCTGCACCGCGCCAGCGTGGTAGCAGGGAGCCGTGGATGTTCAGGCAACCCCATTGGCCCGGTTCGGCAAAGGCATCCAACACCCATTGCGGCAGGATCAGGCCATAGGCCACCACCACCATGGCGTCGGCTTGTGCCTCGGCGATGGCCTGTTGGGCTTGCGCGGCGTCGGCCGCATATTTGCCGTCCAGGCGCAGGCCGTGTGGCTGCGCCACGGGCATGCCACGCTCCAGCGCAAACTGTTTGACGGCCGAAGCCTGCAGTTTCATGCCCCGGCCTGCGGGCCGGTCGGGCTGGGTCAGTACCAAGGCGACGGTGTGGCCGACCGCATGCAGCTGCGCGAGTGCGCTGCGGGCAAATTCCGGCGTACCGGCAAAAACCAACCTCAACGGGATTCCTCGCGCTGGGCCTTGAGCATTTTGGTTTTGATGCGGTTGCGCTTGAGCGGCGAGAGGTATTCCACAAACACCTTGCCCATCAGGTGGTCCATCTCATGCTGAATACAGACGGCCAAGAGCTCTTGGGCCTCAATCACACGGCTTTGCCCTTGGTGGTCCTGGGCGCGCACATGCACCGCGTTGTGGCGGGTCACGCCATCGTAAATTCCAGGCACCGACAAGCAGCCCTCTTCATTGAGGTGCGTCTCGGGGCTGGTCCAGACCAGTTCAGGGTTGACCAGCACCAGCGGCTGGTTGCGTTCCTGCGACACGTCGATCACGATCACGCGCTCATGCACGTCCACCTGGCTGGCGGCCAAGCCAATGCCGTTGGCGTCGTACATGGTCTCCAGCATGTCCTGAACCAGTTGGTGAATGCGGGTGTCGACGTCTGCCACGGGCTTGGCCACGGTGTGCAGGCGGCGATCCGGGTAGGTGAGTATGGGAAGTAGAGCCATGGTGGAATCAGTGAAAAGCCCCTCATTTTCGCCGTTTTGCCATGGCACCCCGCAATGAAATGGAAAAGCCATGCGCCGAACTGCCTAATTCGCGGCAATAATTGACAAAATTGCAATCTGTTTTCGATAAGGACACCTTCATGCCCACGATCTTTACGCCCCGCGCTGCGACTCTCCTATGGATCGGCCTGTTGGTGGCGGGCGCCAGTTCGTCTTACGCCCAATCGGGCACGGCAGTGCCGGCCAAGGATTCGCAGGCGGTGCGCCTTTCACCCGAGGTTCGCATACAAGCGCTGCCCGCACCGCTGTCCACCACACTCAAACGCAATTTGATCGAGCCCTTTTTGGCCGAGCCCATGGTGATTGACGAGGCTGCGTTGGCGTCCGCACCGCGCATTGTTGCGGCGCAGGAAAACAGGGTTCTGCTTTCCAAAGGCGACCACGCTTACGCGCGCAGCACCGGAGGAACGCCACTGGAATTCAATGCGGGCGCCGAGCGGCGCTTTCGTGTCTTTCGCAACGCCACGCCGCTCAAAGACCCGGGCACCGGCGCGGTGCTCGGCTATGAAGCCCAGTTCATCGGCTCGGCCATATTGGCCGCAAGCGAAGGCTTTGAGTGGGTAGCAGACGGCGACAAACAGGTTCAGCGCGTAGTACCTGCAACGATTGTGATTGCCGGGTCCAAGGAAGAAATTCGCGCTGGCGACCGCTTGATCGAAATCGCACCCGCACGCTCGGACGCCCTCGTTCCGCATGCCGCTGCGGCAGGCACTTCGGCGCAGATTATTTCGGTTTATGGCAGCAGTGCGATCAATGCCGGACAAAACCAAGTGGTAGTGGTCAACCGGGGCAAAACAGACGGT
The DNA here is from genome assembly GCA_947447985.1 of Comamonadaceae bacterium. Lineage (GTDB taxonomy): Bacteria > Pseudomonadota > Gammaproteobacteria > Burkholderiales > Burkholderiaceae_C > Allorhodoferax. Next base: position 14,812 of record CANFLX010000021.1, on the reverse strand, counting down.
TTGAAGTCCGGCGACGTCATGGCCATTCAAAAACGGCGGGCGACGGCCATAGACAAGACCGCCGAAGGCCAGACCCCCATGCTCCTGCCGGAAGAGCGCAATGGGCTGGCCATGGTTTTTCTCACTTTTGAAAAAGTCGCCTATGCGCTGGTCGTGCAAGTCACAGACACGGTTCGCATTGGTGACCGGCTGACCACACCCTGACGCTCTGGGTGTTGGTGGCCTACTTCACTTCACAGACAGGCGCCAAAAATAATGGAGCGCGATGAGCTGACATGGTGGCTGCGCCTGGTGCTCACGCCTGGCGTCGGCAATGCGTCGGCGCGTAAATTGCTGGCGGCATTCGGTCTGCCTGCTGATGTTTTTACCCAAAGCGTTTCCAGATTGCGCGAGCTGCTCAGCGCCACGCAGGCCCAAGCGCTGCAGGAGGAACCCGATGGTTTTGTGCAGGCACTGGAGACGACTCGGAGTTGGCTGCAAGCGGACCCCCAGCACCGGCGCGTGTGGGTGCTGGGTGACGCGGCCTACCCGCAAGCCTTGCTCAATATCGAAGACCCGCCGCTCATGCTCTATGCCCTGGGGCATGAAGCGGCATTGGTGCCGGGCGCACTGGACGGCCTGCCCTGTGTAGCTATTGTGGGCAGTCGCAACCCCACACCGCAAGGCGCAAGCAACGCCCATGAGTTTGGCCAGGCACTGGCACAAGCGGGTCTGACCGTGGTCTCCGGCCTGGCGCTCGGCGTGGATGGGGCTGCACACCAAGGTGCGCTGGAGGGCGCAGGCAGCGCGCAGATCGCCACGATTGCGGTGGTCGGCACCGGTTTGGACCGTATTTATCCCAAGCAAAACGCAGCGCTCGCACGCCACATTGCGTCCCGCGGAATGTTGCTCAGCGAGTACCCCTTGGGTACACCGCCGCTGGCAGCCAACTTTCCGCAACGCAACCGGATCATTTCCGGCTTGTCGCTGGGCACCTTGGTCGTGGAGGCCGCCATGCAGTCGGGCTCACTGATCACAGCGCGCATGGCGCTGGAACAGGGCAAAGATGTGTTTGCCATCCCCGGCTCCATCCACAGCACCCAGTCGCGGGGCTGCCACGCCCTCATCAAACAAGGCGCCAAATTGGTAGAGAGCGCGCAGGATGTCCTGGAGGAACTCGGTGCCTTTCCGCCCACTGCGCGTCTCGCCCCAAGCCCCATGGATCACGATCTGCTGGATGGCGACACCCACCTGCCGCCCGCGCAGCAAGCGCTACTCAAGGCCTTGGGATTTGAGCCTTGCAGCCTCGACGCCTTGCAAGCCCGCACCGGCATGGGGACTGCCAATTTGCAAGCCGACTTGATGTCCTTGGAGCTCCAGGGCTGGTTGCTGCGTTTGCCGGGCGGCAGCTTTCAACGCCAGGTCAAGGGCTAAAGACAAAAAAGCCCCTCAAAGTCGGTAATAATTGCAAAATTGTGAATTACAGTACTTCAAACATCTAAATTAACCCAACCATCCGATGGCCATGCCCGAAACGTCCGACATCCTCACCACACAGCAGGCGGCCCGCCTGTTAGGCCTGTCCACCACTACCGTGCAAAAGATGGTCGCCAACGGCGAGCTTGATGCGTGGGTGACCTCGGGGGGACACCGGCGGATTTACCGCTCAGCCGTTGAGAAAATGATGCCGACGCGGCCTGACGGCCAATATGCCAACGCGCCGCGTGCGCTGCGCGTCCTGCTGGCAGAAGACGACGCCCTGCAAGTCGCCTATTTTGAAACGCTGGTGAAACGGTGCAGCCACCCGGTGTCTTTGGTCGTTGCCACCGATGGTTCACAAGCGCTGATCCAAATTGAACGCCAGCGACCCGACGTCGTTGTCACTGACTTGATGATGCGGCCTATTGACGGCTACCAGCTGGTTCGCGCCTTGGCCTCAGAGCCCGAATACAGCTCGATTGACATGTTGGTCGTGACCGCAAAAACTCCGGAAAACGCCCGCGCAGACGGCCTGCTACCGCCGTGGGTGACGGTGTACCAAAAACCAATACAGGTCGAACGCCTGATTGGTTACTTGGAAGCCTTAAGCGCGCGCATTGCCCGCGGCGCTTAAACCGTCGCCCCAGCGTTGGGGTCGTTCGGGTCGTTGTCTTTCTTGATGGGCGCTTTGATCAGGTCTTCGCGCGCAATACCCAGCCACATGGCAATGGCTGCGGCCACAAACACCGACGAGTAAATACCAAACAAAATGCCGATAGTGAGCGCCAGTGCAAAGTAGTGCAGCGTGGCGCCGCCAAACAAGAGCATCGATAACACCATCATCTGCGTGCAACCGTGGGTGATGATGGTGCGGCTGATGGTCGAGGTGATCGCGTTGTCGATGATTTCGCGTGTGTCCATGCGCCGGTAGCGGCGGAAGTTCTCGCGAATCCGGTCAAAAATCACCACCGATTCGTTCACCGAATAGCCCAGCACCGCCAGCACCGCCGCCAACACGGGCAGCGAAAACTCCCACTGGAAGAAGGCAAAAAATCCCAGGATGATGACCACGTCATGCAAGTTGGCGATGATGGCTGCGACTGCGAACTTCCACTCAAAGCGAATCGCCAAGTACAGCATGATGCCCGCCACCACACAGGCCAGTGCTTTGAGGCCATCGGTGGCCAATTCGTCGCCGACCTGCGGCCCTACAAACTCCGTGCGTCGCAAGGTGGCGCTCGGGTCCAAGGCCTTGAGTGCGCCCATCACTTTTTCACTTTGGGCGCCCGAAGTGCTGCCTTTTTGCACCGGCATGCGAATCAGCACGTCTTGTGCCGTGCCAAAGTTTTGCACCTGCACGTCTTTGAGACCCAGGCCATCCACGCTGGCACGAATGGCTTGCAGGTCAGCACTTTGGCTGTAGGCCACTTCCATCAAGGTGCCGCCCGTGAACTCCACCGACAGGTGCAGGCCACGCGAGAACAAAAAGAAGACGGCCGCCAGGAACGTGATCAGCGACACCAGATTGAACGCCAGGGCGTTCTTCATGAACGGAATGTCGCGGCGGATTTTGAAAAATTCCATGCTTATTTCTCCACAGCGTTGGTGTTCGCCAAATCAGAACCAGCCGCCGCGCCATCCGGTCGCCAAACGGTGCCAATCGACACGCTTTTGAGTTTCTTCTGGCGGCCGTACCACAGGTTCACCACGCCGCGCGAGAAAAACACGCCCGAAAACATACTGGTCAAAATCCCCAGGCAATGCACCACCGCAAAGCCGCGCACCGGACCCGAGCCAAAGGCCAGCAGCGCCAGCCCGGCAATCAAGGTGGTGACGTTGGAGTCAATGATGGTGGCCCAAGCGCGGTCGTAGCCTGCATGAATCGCGGCCTGCGCTGACGCACCATTGCGCAACTCCTCACGCACGCGCTCGTTGATCAGCACGTTGGCGTCAATCGCCATCCCTAGCACCAAAGCCATGGCGGCCATGCCGGGCAGGGTCAGTGTGGCTTGCAGCATGGACAACACGGCCACCAGCAGCAAGAGATTCAAGGCCAACGACACGCTGGAAATGACGCCGAACAGCAGGTAGTACAGGCACATGAACGCAGCCACGGCGACAAAGCCCCAGGTCACGCTGTCAAAGCCCTTGGCGATGTTCTCGGCACCTAAGGACGGGCCGATGGTGCGTTCTTCAATAATTTCCATGGGCGCAGCCAAAGAGCCGGCCCGCAGCAGCAGCGCCGTATCCGCCGCTTCCATCGTGGTCATGCGGCCCGAAATTTGAACCCGGCCGCCACTGATCTCCGAGCGAATCACCGGCGCAGTCACCACTTCGCCCTTGCCCTTTTCAAACAGCAAAATCGCCATGCGCTTGCCCACACTTTCGCGCGTCACGTCGCGGAAGATGCGCGCGCCCTTGGCGTCCAGCGTCAGGTGCACTGCGGCTTCCTGCGTCTGGCTGTCAAAACCGGGTTGGGCGTCGGTCAGGTTTTCGCCGGTGAGAATCACTTGCTTCTTGACCACCACGGGCTGACCATTGCGCTCCAAGAAACGCTCCGCGCCAAAGGGCACGGGGCCGGAGCCGGCTTCGGCGGCGCGGGCGTCAGAGCCTTCGTCCACCATGCGGATTTCCAGCGTAGCGGTGCGGCCCAAAATGTCTTTGGCCTTGGCCGTGTCTTGCACGCCAGGCAGCTGCACCACGATGCGGTCCAGACCTTGCTGCTGGATCACCGGCTCGGCCACGCCCAGCTCGTTAATGCGGTTGTGCAAGGTCGTGATGTTTTGCTTGAGCGCCTGCTCCTGCACCTTGCGTGCGGACACCGGCAGCAGGGTCGCCACCAGCTTGTATTCGCCGTCCTGCGGTGTGACGACCGAGCTCAAGTCAGGAAACTGGTCCTGAATCAGGCGTTTGCCCGCTTCTGCCGTATCGGCATCGCGAAAACGCACTTCGACCGTCTGTCCATTGCGGCTGATACCGCCATGGCGCACATTTTTTTCACGGAACACGCTGCGCAGGTCGCCGGCCAAAGATTCGGCTTTTTTGCTCAGCGCCGCTTGCATGTCGACTTGCAGCATGAAGTGCACACCGCCGCGCAAATCCAAACCCAAATACATGGGCGAGGCATGCAAACCGCTCAGCCAAGCGGGTGAACGTGACAGCAGGTTGAGCGCCACCACAAAAGCCGGTTCGGCGGCGTCCGGATTGAGCGCTTTTTGGATCGCGTCTTTGGCCTTGAGCTGGGCATCGGTGTTGGCAAAGCGTGCCTTGATCGAGTTGCCGTCCAGGCTGACCACGTCGGCACTGAGGCCTGCCGCCTTGATGGCCTCCTCGACACGGCTCACCGTGCCCAAATCCAGCGTCATGCCCGCTTTGGCGACAGAGACCTGCACGGCAGGCGCCTCGCCATACAGATTGGGCAAGGCATACAGGCCGCCCACCAGAATGGCGACCGCCAGGACTACATACTTCCAAAGGGCATAACGGTTCATGGGACAGCTGCTTGTTTACTTGAGAGAGCCCTTGGGCAAGACCTGCACAACAGCGCTGCGTTGCACCTGAACTTCCACGCCGTTGCTCACTTCCAGGCCGATGTGGCTCTCGCCCATTTTGCTGACCTTGCCAAGCAAACCACCCACGGTGACCACTTCGTCGCCTTTGGCCAGCGCGTCGATCATGGCCTTGTGCTCTTTTTGCTTCTTCATTTGGGGGCGGATCATGACGAAATACAGCACCACAAACATCAGCACCAGCGGCAGCATGCTCATCAAGGTGGATTGCAGGTCGCCCCCGGCAGCGGCAGCGGGCGCGGATTGCGCAAAGGCAGAAGAAATGAACATGTGAAAACTCCCGGAATGTGTGAGAAATGTGCCGATCAAGGCAGCACGCCCACCCTTGTGGGGCGGACTTGGCTAAGCCAGGCATTGTAAGGCTGCCCATTCGCCCCACGTCGCATGGGGACAGGCGCTGTGGCGCTGCTTAGGCCTGCACGTTCCGGCGCTGGTGATGCAGCCACCACAGCAAAGCACCGGTCAACACCACCGGCACCAAGGAGCCCGCATTGAGCAGGTTCCAGCCTTGCGTGGTCACCAAGGCCCCGGAGGCAAACGAGGTGAACGCCATGACCGCAAAAACTGCAAAATTGATAACGGCCTGGGCCCGGTCTTTTTCTTCCGGCGCATAGGCCGTGAGCGACAGGCTGGTGCTGCCGGTGAACAAAAAGTTCCAGCCCACACCGAGCAAAAACAGGGCAACGGTGAACTGGTGCAAGTCCTGGCCCGTGAGCGCCACGCCAATGCACAGGGCATTCAGCAGCACGCCCCCACCCATGACCTTGAGTGCACCGAAGCGGCGGATCAAGTGACCGGTAAAAAAGCCGGGGGCAAACATGCCAATCACATGCCACTCCAGCACCACGGCCGTGTTCTCAAAACTCAGGCCGCACTGCTGCATGGCCAGCGGTGTGGCGGCCATTAACAGGTTCATCACGCCATAGCCCAAGGCGGCGGCCATGCAGGCCACCATAAACACCGGTTCACGCAGCATTTGCAAGACACTGCGGCCAGTGCGTGCTGCGTTGCCCGCAGTCGGTTTGGGAGCCTCTGGCGCGAAGGTGATGAAGGCCATCAAGGCCATGGACAAAAGCGCCACCCCCGCCAGCGCGAGGTAGGCACCGGCAAAGGGAATGTCCAGCAAACTGCGCGTGCGCGCTGCCAGATTGGGGCCCACGATGGCGCCCAGCAAGCCGCCTGCCAGCACCAAAGACACCGCCTTTTCGCGCGCGGCGGGCAAGGCCATTTCAGCGGCGGCAAAGCGGTACAACTGGCCGTTGGCGCTGTAGTAGCCGGCCACCACCGTGGCCACCACCACCCACCAAAACTGCTGCGTAAAGATCGCCCAAGCCGCCAGCAAGGCCGACAACACGGCCACGACCAGCCCCGACTGAAACGCCAGCTTGCGCCCCCAGCGCGCTTGGCTCAGGGCCACCAGTGGCGTGCTCAGTGCCGCCCCCACCACATACCCCATCACGGGAAGCGTTGCCATCCACCCCACCGGCGCCAGGCGCAAACCGACCAGACCGTTGATGGCAATAAAGGCCACGTTGTTCGTCAATAAAAGGCCTTGGCAAAGGGCGAGGAGCCAGAGATTGCGGTTCATAAATCCTTACAACGTTCCACCCAATGCCACCCACTGCGCCCGCACCGCTTCTATGTGGCGCGCCTTAACGTGGCCAAAGCCGCGAATCTGCTCGGGCAGCTTGGCAAAGGCCAGTGCGTCGGCCTGGTTGTCTGCACGGAGCTTTTCCAGATAGGTGTTGAGCGTGTCCTGGTAGTTGGCCAGCAGCGCACGTTCTAAGCGGCGCTCGTCTGTACGTCCAAAAGGATCGAGTGCCGTACCGCGCAGCACCTTGAGGGGCGCCAGCAGCGTGAATGCCCACGCCATGTACGGGCCGAACTTTTGTTTTTGCAACTCGCCTTTGTCGTTCGTCTTGGCCAGCAGGGGCGGCGCCAGGTGGTAGTGCACTTGGTAGTCGCCCTCGAACATAGAGCCAATCTTGTCGCGAAACGCCGCTGCGCTGTGCAGGCGGGCGACTTCGTATTCGTCTTTGTAGGCCATGAGCTTGAACAGGTAGCGGGCCACTGCAAAGGTCAAAGGCAGGGACGAGACGGCCGCGTCGGCCAAGGCCTGCTCGGCGCGCTGAGCGCGTGCGACGAAGTCGGTGTAGCGGCGGGCATAGGCAGCGTTTTGATAACCCGTCAAAAACTCCGCGCGCTCTTGCACAAAGCTGTCCAGCGACGCGGCATTTTCTTGGGGTGCGCGCATCCATTGCACAGTTTGGGCAGGTTGCAGCGCGCGCGCTACCGACGCCGGGTCGTGCGCGGCACGTCGACCCCATTGGAAGGCGGCCTTGTTTTTGTCCACCGCCACGGCATTGAGCTCCATGGCGCGCAGGATGGACGCCTCTTGCAAAGGAATCCAGCCCTTTTGCCAGGCAAAGCCCAGCATCACCGGGTTGGTAAAGATGCTGTCGCCGAGCAGCTGGCTGGCAATGCCTTCGGCGTCCACACAGCCCAATGCCGACGGGTCTTGCAGGGTGTCGGCAATGTGGGCGATGCAGGCCTCGCCGGGGTTGCTCCAGTTGGCGTTTTTCACAAAGGCGGCGGTGGGCGCGCTGTGGCTGTTCATCACCACATGGCTGCGTCCCGCGCGCAGGCGCATTGAGGTTTCTTTGCCCGCCGTGACGATGGGGTCGCAGCCAATCACCAAATCGGCACAGGCCATGCCCACGCGCGTGGTGCGAATGGCATCTTGGGTTTGGCCGATCAGCACATGGCTCCAGGTGGCGCCCCCTTTTTGCGCCAGGCCGCCTGCGTCTTGGGTGACGATGCCTTTGCCTTCCATGTGCGCGGCCACGCCGAGCAGCTGGCCGATGGTGATCACGCCCGTGCCGCCCACCCCCGCCACCACGAGTCCCCACACGCCATCGTGGGCAGTGGCCAGGTCGGCAATGGGCGGCGCAGGAAGTATGTCGACTTGCTGAGCGCTGGCGGGTGCTGCACTTTTTTTCTTACGCAAGCTTCCGCCTTCGATGGTGACGAAGCTGGGGCAAAAGCCTTTGACGCAGGAGACGTCTTTGTTGCAGGTGCTTTGGTTGATGTGGCGTTTGCGGCCGAAGTTGGTTTCCAGCGGTTCGACGCTGATGCAGTTGCTCTGCACGCCGCAGTCGCCACAGCCTTCGCAAACCAGCTCGTTGATCACCACCCGCACCGCGGGATCCACCAAGGTGCCGCGCTTGCGGCGGCGGCGTTTTTCGGTGGCGCAGGTTTGGTCGTAAATGATGACGGTGGTGCCAGGGATGGTGCGGAACTCGCGCTGAATGCGGTCTAGGGCGTCACGGTGCTCCACCGATACGCCCGTGGGCAAATCACGAACACCCGCGTATTTGTCGGGTTCATCGGTGACCACCACGATGCGCTGTGCGCCTTCAGCGCGCATGCTTTGCGCGATCTGTACGACGCTGTGCCCTTCGGGTCGCTCGCCCACTTGCTGGCCACCGGTCATGGCGACCGCGTCGTTGTACAAAATTTTGTAGGTGATGTTGACGCCCGCTGCAATCGACTGGCGCACCGCCAGCAGGCCGCTGTGGAAATAGGTGCCGTCGCCCAGGTTGGCGAACATGTGCTGGTCATGCACAAAGGGCTGCTGGCCCACCCAGGGCACGCCTTCACCCCCCATTTGGGTAAAGCCCACGGTAGCGCGGTCCATCCAGATGGTCATGAAGTGGCAGCCAATGCCGGCCATGGCACGCGAGCCCTCGGGCACCAGCGTGCTGGTGTTGTGCGGGCAGCCCGAACAAAACCAGGGCTGGCGATCGGTCGGCGTAGCGCCGAGTTGCAGGGCCGCCATGGAACGCTCTTTGGCGTCCAGGATGGCAAGGTGCGCGTCCATGCGCGCCGCCACATCGGCATCCACCCCAATGCGCTTCAAGCGCTGGGCGATCGCTCGTGCAATCAAAGCGGGCGACAAATCGGCGTTGGCACGCAACAGCGTGTTGGCGCTCGGGTTGGGCATGGACCATTCGCCACCGCCACCAAAGCCGTCCTGGCCGTCCAACTCGTTGAATTTGCCCAACACACGTGGCCGCACATCGGCGCGCCAGTTGTACAGCTCTTCTTTGAGCTGGTATTCGATGACCTGGCGCTTTTCTTCCACCACCAATATTTCCTGCAAACCGGTGGCAAATTCGCGGGTGAGCTGGGCCTCTAGAGGCCACACCACGGCAACCTTGTGCAGGCGAATGCCCACGCGCTGGCAGCTGGCGTCGTCGAGCCCCAAGTCGCTGAGCGCCTGGCGGGTGTCGTTAAAGGCCTTGCCGCTGGCCATCAGGCCCAGACGGTCCTGAGGCCCTTGGATCACGTTGTGGTTCAGCCGGTTGGCGCGGATATAGGCCAGCGCCGCGTACCACTTGGTGTCAAACAAACGCGCTTCTTGCTCCAAGGCCGCGTCCGGCCAGCGCACGTGCACGCCGCCAGCTGGCATGGCGAAGTCTGTGGGCAGCGCAATGCGCACCCGGTGGGCGTCGACATCGACCGAAGCGCTGGACTCGACAATTTCCTGGATGGTTTTCATGCCCGCCCACACGCCCGAGAAGCGGCTCATGGCAAAGGCATGCACGCCCAGGTCGAGCACGTCTTGCACGCTGGTCGGGAAAAAAACAGGCGTACCGCAGGCCTTGAAGATGTGGTCACTCTGGTGCGCGGCCGTGGAGCTCTTGGCCACGTGGTCGTCACCCGCCACCGCAATCACCCCGCCCCAGGGGGTGGTACCCGACATATTGGCATGCTTGAACACGTCGGAACAACGGTCCACGCCAGGGCCCTTGCCATACCAAATTCCAAACACGCCGTCGTATTTGTTCACACCTGGCGGTGCAAAGCCGAGCTGCTGCGTACCCCACAAAGCGGTGGCGGCGAGCTCTTCGTTGACACCGGGCTGGAACACTACATGGTGTTCTTTCAAATGGGCTTGTGCCTTTTGCAGCGCCTGGTCGTAATTCCCCAAAGGCGATCCGCGGTAACCGCTGATAAAGCCTGCGGTGTTTTTGCCAGCCGCCAAGTCGCGCACCCGCTGCAACATGGGCAGGCGCACCAGGGCCTGCACGCCGCTCATGAACGCGGTGCCGGAACGCAGGGTGTATTTGTCGTCGAGGCTAACGTCGGGGTGCGCAGCTTGCAGCTGCGCGGGGTTCACGGGGGCGTTCATGGTGTGAAGTCTCCTTCAAGGCTCAGCCGGCGTAGGGATTGTCAAATCCAAGCCGCGCCATGATCTCGGATTCGCGCAGTTCCATGACCTGCGCATCTTCGTCCAGCTCGTGGTCCCAGCCCTGGGCATGGAGGGCACCGTGAACGATAAGGTGGGCGTAATGGGCTTGCAGTGATTTGCCCTGCTCGTGGGCTTCCTGAGCGACCACTGGCGCGCACAGCACCAGGTCGGCGCTCACCACCGGCTCGTGTGTGTAGTCAAAAGTGAGCACATTGGTGGCGTAGTCTTTGTTGCGGTATTCGCGGTTCAGTTCCTGGCCTTCCATGGCGTCAACGATGCGCACGGTGATTTCAGCGTCACTGGCCAAGGCCTTGCGCAGCCAGCGCGCGACTTTGTGGCGGGGCAGCGCCGCACGGTGAAGTTCGGCGTTTGCCAGTTTGCCGAATTGCAATGACAAGGCGAGTGTGTGGAGCATAGGTTTACAGCGTGGTTTTGCGACGGGGGGCACGGGTCTTGGGCAAGCCGGTACGGGGCGCTTCGACCTCCGGCTCCGGCAGCACAGTGCCCAGGCTGAGGGCCAGTGCCATTTCTTCCTGCGCCCGTGCGGCGTCATAGGCATCCACGATGCGGGCGACCAAGGGGTGGCGCACGATGTCTGCACTGGTCAGTCGGGTGATGGCAATACCGTCGACGCGGCGCAAGGTGCGCTCTGCATCGATCAAACCGCTGAGCTGTGATTTGGGCAGGTCAATTTGGCTGACATCGCCTGTGATGACCGCCCGGGTGCCAAAGCCGATGCGCGTCAGGAACATCTTCATTTGCTCTGGCGTGGTGTTTTGCGCTTCGTCCAAAATCACAAAGGCATTGTTCAGGGTGCGCCCGCGCATAAAAGCCAACGGCGCGATTTCCAGGGTCTGGCGCTCAAAGGCTTTTTGCACTTGCTCAAAGCCCATCAGGTCGTAAAGCGCGTCGTACAGCGGGCGCAAATAGGGATCGACTTTTTGGTTCAAGTCACCCGGCAAAAAGCCCAGCCGCTCGCCCGCTTCCACCGCCGGGCGGGTCAGCACAATGCGCTGCACGGCACTGCGCTGCAAGGCGTCGACGGCGGCGGCCACCGCCAAATAGGTTTTGCCCGTGCCTGCGGGGCCAATGCCGATGGTGATGTCGTGGCTGGCGATGTTGTCCAAATACAGCGCCTGGTTGGTGCTGCGGGGCTTGAGGTCGGCCCGGCGGGTCGACAAGGTGGGCCCGTCTTGCAGCTCGGCGGAGCCGTCGCCCGACAACATCAATTGCACGGTCGCCGCCGGAATAGCCCGCGCAGCTATCTCATACATGGCTTGGAGCACATCCATGGCGCGCTGGGCCTGGACTTTGGGGCCGTCCACTTTGAACTGCTCATGGCGGTGCGCGATGCGCACACCGAGGGCGGTCTCTATGGTGCGCAGGTGCTCGTCGGTGGGGCCGCACAGGTGGGACAAGCGTGTGTTGTTGAGCGGCGAGAAAAGGTGTCTGAGAATCAAGTCGATAATTCCGGGCTGGGATTGGGGGGATGCGCACGGAAGGCGCGCACCGCATGCCCGATGATAGGCATTTACACAGAAGGCAGCGCATGATCGGCAAACTCACAGGAACACTGAGCGAAAAGAACCCCCCGGAGGTCATGGTGGACTGTGGTGGCGTGGGCTATGAGGTGCAAGTGCCCATGAGCACTTTTTACAACCTGCCCGCGCTGGGTGAACGTGTGTCGCTGCTCACCCATTTTGTGGTGCGAGAGGATGCGCAAATTTTGTACGGCTTTGGCACCGCGCAGGAACGCGCGGCGTTTCGCGAGCTCATCAAGATCTCTGGCGTGGGCCCACGCACCGCTTTGTCGGTGCTCTCGGGCATGGGGGTGGCCGATTTGGCGCAAGCCATCACACTGCAGGAGCCTGGACGACTGACCAAGGTGCCCGGCATTGGCGGCAAGACAGCGCAACGCCTTTTACTGGAGCTCAAAGGCAAGCTGGGGGCCGACATGGGTGCGCCCCTGGGTGCGCACAGTGGAGCGCAGTCGGACATCCTGCAGGCGCTGCTGGCCCTGGGCTACAACGACAAAGAAGCGGCTTCGGCACTCAAAGCGTTGCCGGTGGACGTGGGAGTGAGTGATGGCATCAAGCTCGCACTCAAAGCACTGGCGCGATAAATCTTTTCGCCCAAGAAAAAGCCCCGCCAGACTTGCGTCGCGCGGGGCTTTTTCTTGGTGGCGCAGCCCCTGAGGACTGCGCTGAACCAGCGTGGACTTACATGCCCATGCCGCCCATTCCACCCATACCGCCCATGTCACCACCGCCCATGCCACCCATGCCGCCTGCGGAGTCATCCTTAGGGGCTTCAGCGATCATGCACTCGGTGGTCAACATCAAAGCGGCCACAGACGCTGCGTTTTGCAGTGCAGTGCGGGTCACCTTGGTGGGATCCAGAATACCCATTTCGATCATGTCGCCATAGGTGTCGTTGGCAGCGTTAAAGCCGTAGTTGCCCTTACCGGCCAACACAGCGTTCACCACCACAGAGGCTTCGCCACCAGCGTTGTAGACGATCTCGCGCAGAGGCGCTTCAATGGCCTTGAGCACCAGCTTGATGCCGGCTTCCTGGTCGGCGTTGTCGCCCTTGATAGCACCCGCGGCTTGCTTGGCGCGCAGCAATGCCACGCCACCACCAGCCACAATGCCTTCTTCCACCGCAGCGCGGGTGGCGTGCAATGCATCTTCCACGCGGGCTTTCTTTTCTTTCATTTCGACTTCGGTCGCAGCGCCGACCTTGATCACTGCCACACCGCCGGCCAACTTGGCCACGCGCTCTTGCAGTTTTTCGCGGTCGTAGTCGCTGGTCGCTTCTTCGATTTGCACGCGCACTTGCTTGACGCGGGCTTCGATGTCAGCAGCGGCACCGGCACCGTCGATGATGATGGTGTTCTCTTTGCCCACTTCGACACGCTTAGCGGAACCCAGATCAGCCAAGGTGACTTTTTCCAGGGTCAGGCCGATTTCCTCAGCGATCACTTTGCCGCCGGTCAGAATTGCGATGTCTTCCAACATGGCTTTGCGACGGTCGCCAAAGCCAGGGGCCTTAACAGCCACAACCTTCAGAATGCCGCGGATGGTGTTGACCACCAAAGTCGCCAGGGCTTCGCCTTCAACGTCTTCTGCAATGATCAACAGAGGACGGCCAGCCTTGGCAACTTGCTCCAGCGTGGGGAGCAGGTCACGGATGTTGCTGATCTTCTTGTCGAACAACAGCACAAAGGGGTTGTCCAGCAAAGCCGCTTGCTTTTCGGGGTTGTTGATGAAGTAGGGCGACAGGTAGCCGCGGTCAAACTGCATGCCTTCGACGATGTCGAGCTCGTTGTCCAGCGACTTGCCGTCTTCCACCGTAATCACGCCTTCCTTGCCCACTTTGTCCATGGCCTTGGCGATGATCTCGCCAATGCTGCTGTCGCTGTTGGCGGAGATGGATCCGACCTGGGCGATCTCTTTGGTGGTGGTGGTGGGCTTAGAAGCCTTTTTCAGTTCTTCGATCAAGGCGGTGACCGCTTTGTCGATGCCACGCTTCAGGTCCATGGGGTTCATGCCCGCTGCAACGTATTTCATGCCTTCGTGCACGATGGCCTGGGCCAACACGGTTGCGGTGGTGGTGCCATCGCCGGCGTTGTCAGAGGTCTTGGAAGCCACTTCCTTGACCATTTGCGCGCCCATGTTCTGGAGCTTGTCTTTGAGTTCGATCTCTTTGGCCACGGACACACCGTCCTTGGTCACGGTGGGGGCGCCGAAAGAGCGCTCGAGCACCACATTGCGGCCCTTAGGACCCAGAGTCACTTTGACCGCGTTGGCCAAAATGTTCACGCCTTCAACCATGCGTGCGCGGGCTTCGCCGCCAAAAATTACGTCTTTTGCTGCCATGTTTTATTCTCCAAATGTTCAATCAGGGGTGGATTACTTCGACTCGACCACTGCAAACAGGTCGTCTTCCTTCATCACCAACAGTTCGTCGCCATCGACCTTGACGGTCTGGCCGCTGTACTTACCAAACAAGACGCGGTCACCGACTTTGACGGTCAACGCAGCGACTTCGCCTTTGTCATTGCGCTTGCCAGGTCCCACGGCCAGCACTTCACCTTGGTCAGGCTTTTCGGCGGCGTTGTCAGGGATATAGATGCCAGAGGCGGTTTTGGTTTCGCTTTCAACGCGCTTCACAATCACGCGGTCTGCCAATGGGCGCAGTTTCATGAGGAATCTCCTAGGTTTAGAAACAGGTAACAAGCCGACACCCCAAGCGTCTGGGGGCAGGCACAACACAGAGGGGAAAAGTACGTGTTAGCACTCATCTCCTACGAGTGCTAATGATAAGGCCATTCGACTCCATTTCAAGGGGAGCCGAGACCAAAAAAAAACGCCCCATCGAATGATGGGGCGTTTTCTGGTTGAATAGCCTGACGATGACCTACTTTCACACGGGTATCCGCACTATCATCGGCGCAGAGTCGTTTCACTGTCCTGTTCGGGATGGGAAGGAGTGGTACCAACTCGCTATGGTCGTCAGGCATAACTTTTTG
>CANFLX010000020.1 GCA_947447985.1 Comamonadaceae bacterium | reverse complement strand
ACCCGCTTCTGGAACCCCAAGATGGCCCCGTTCATCTTCGGACATCGCAACAAAATTCACATTATCAATCTGGAAAAATCGCTGCCGATGTTCCAGGACGCCGCCAAGTTCGTGCGTCAGTTGTCGGCCAAGCGTGGAACCATTTTGATGGTCGGCACCAAGCGCCAAGCCCGCGAAACCGTGGCTGCTGAAGCCCAGCGCGCTGGCGTTCCCTACGTTGACCAGCGTTGGCTCGGCGGTATGTTGACCAACTTCAAAACGGTCAAAACTTCGATCAAGCGTCTCAAAGACATGAAGATCCAGCAGGAAGCCGGTTTGGACGCCATGAGCAAGAAAGAGCAGCTGATGTTCGCCCGCGAGCTGGCCAAGCTCGAAAAAGACATTGGCGGTATTCAGGACATGGCGACTTTGCCAGACGCGATTTTTGTGATCGACGTGGGTTACCACAAGATCGCTATCGCTGAAGCACGCAAACTGGGTATTCCTTTGATTGGTGTGGTCGACTCCAACCACTCCCCCGAAGGCATTGACTATGTCATCCCCGGTAACGACGACTCCTCCAAGGCAGTTACTTTGTACGCCCGTGGCATTGCGGACGCGGTGCTCGAAGGCCGTGCCAACGCCGTGGACGATCTGGTCAAGGCCGTGGTCGACCAAGGTGAAGACGAATTCGTGGAGGTTGACGAAGCTGCGTAAGCGCTGCGTCTTCCTCAAAAGAGGGGCTTGCTAGCCCCTTTTTTTTAATTTTTATAGACTAATTGAACTGATACGGAGTACTTGAAAATGGCTGCAATCACCGCAAGCATGGTCGCCGAATTGCGCGGCAAAACCGACGCCCCCATGATGGAGTGCAAACGCGCTCTGACCGAAGCCGATGGCGACATGGTCAAAGCCGAAGAATTGTTGCGCGTCAAACTCGGCAGCAAAGCCGGTAAAGCCGCTGCCCGTGTGACCGCCGAAGGTGTTATCGCCATCGCCAGCGCCGACGGCCACAGCGCCATGATCGAAGTGAACTGCGAAACCGACTTCGTGACCAAGAACGACAGTTTCCTGGGACTGGCCAACGCGGCCGCGACTTTGGTGGCAAAGCACAACCCTGCCGACGTGGCTGCACTGAGCGCCCTGGCTTACGAGCAAGACGGATTCGGCCCCACCTTGGAAGACGTGCGCAAAGGCCTGATCGGCAAGATCGGTGAAAACATGACCTTTCGCCGCTTCAAGCACTGCGGTGCTGGCGCCAAAGTGGCGTCCTACTTGCACGGCACTCGCATCGGTGTGCTGGTGGAATTTGCGGGCGACGAAGTGGCTGCCAAAGACGTTGCCATGCACGTTGCCGCCATGAAGCCCGTGTCTTTGTCCAGCGCCGAAGTGCCTGCGGACCTGGTGGCCCGTGAGCGCTCGGTCGCAGCAGCCAAGGCGGCCGAAGACGCCGCAGTGGCTGTGGCAGCAGGCAAGCCCGTGCAATCTGCGGAAATCGTTGCCAAGCGCATCGAAGGCGGCGTGCAGAAGTACCTCAAGGAAGTGTCTTTGTTCAACCAATCGTTTGTCAAAAACGACAAGCAAACCGTGGAACAAATGCTCAAGGAAAAAGCCACGACTGTGAATGCGTTCACGCTGTACGTCGTGGGTGAAGGCATCGAGAAAAAAGTCGATGACTTTGCCGCCGAGGTGGCAGCCCAGGTGGCTGCTGCAAAAGCCTCTTAAGCCGAGCGCGTCGCAGGACGCGCTTTTTTTTGTGCCCTCGCGGGCGAATGCAATTACCACGCTACCAAGGAATGTGCCATGACCACTGCCAAGCCTGCCTACAGTCGGATTTTGTTAAAGCTGTCAGGCGAGGCCTTGATGGGCGACGATCAATTTGGCATTAACCGGGACACGATTGTGCGCATGGTCGACGAAATCGTCGAAATTACGCGTCTCGGTGTCCAAGTGGCCGTCGTGATCGGTGGTGGCAATATATTTCGCGGCGTGGCAGGCGGCTCTGTCGGTATGGACCGCGCCACCGCTGATTACATGGGCATGCTGGCAACCGTGATGAACGCGCTGGCGCTGGGCGACACCATGAACAAGGCGGGTTTGACAGCGCGCGTCATGTCCGCCATTGGTATTGAGCAGGTGGTGGAGCCTTATGTGCGTCCCAAAGCCTTGCAATACCTGGAAGAGGGCAAAGTCGTTATTTTTGCCGCAGGAACCGGCAATCCGTTTTTCACAACCGACACCGCTGCGGCTTTGCGGGGCGCTGAAATCGGGGCCGAAATTGTGCTGAAGGCGACCAAAGTGGACGGCGTGTACGACGCGGACCCGAAAAAAGTGCCGACCGCCAAGCGCTACACCGCGCTGACCTTTGACAGCGCGATGCAGCAAAATCTAGGCATCATGGACGCTGCGGCGTTTGCCCTGTGCCGTGATCAGAAGTTGCCAATCAAAGTGTTTTCGATCTTCAAGCATGGCGCCCTCAAGCGGGTGGTGATGGGTGAAGACGAGGGCACTTTGGTACATGTTTGACCTTTGGGAGTGAATGCCATGTCGATTCAAGACATCCGAAGCAATGTCGAAGGCAAGATGGACCAGTCCATTGCCGCTTTTAAAAACAACCTTGGCAAGGTGCGCACGGGGCGTGCCAACCCCGCGCTGCTCGACAGCGTGCACGTCGACTACTACGGATCGATGGTGCCCTTGAGCCAAGTGGCCAATCTTTCGCTGATCGACTCCCGCACCGTGGGCATTCAGCCCTGGGAAAAAAACATGGGGCCGAAAATCGAAAAGGCCATTCGCGAAAGCGATTTGGGTCTGAATCCCTCGAGCTTGGGTGATTTGATCCGTGTGCCGATGCCGGTGATGACCGAAGAACGCCGCCGCGAGCTGACCAAGTTGGTGCGCAGCGAAGGTGAAGGCGCCAAAGTGACGGTGCGCAGTCTGCGTCGGGACGCCAATGACGCGGTCAAAAAATTGGAAAAAGAAAAACTGGTGTCCGAGGACGAGCAAAAACGCTCCGAAGCCGACATCCAGAAGTTGACCGATCGCTACATCGCTGAAATCGACCGGCTCGTCGCGGCCAAAGAGCAGGACATCATGGCGGTCTAGCGGCCTTCGCTCCGCTATGTCCTGCGCTACTTCTCTCCCAGTACTCGCCTTAGGCGCTTTGTCGCCTGTGTTGGGGGAATGCCGTGCTTAAGCAAAGAATTCTGACGGCCATCGCCATGTTGGCGCTGTTGATTCCAGCGGTGCTGGCCTCAGATCCCCTCGCATTTGTCGTCCTTACTGCGATCTTTATTTGCGCTGGCGGCTGGGAATGGGCCCGGCTCAATGGGCTCTCTCACCCTGCCTCCCTGGCCAGTGCTGCTGTTTGCGCGGGACTGTGCGCCGCCTTGTGGCTGACAGGTCTTGCAGGCCGACCCTTGCCTTCTCTTTGGATTGTGGTGGGTGCAGCGTGGGTGGCGCTGGCTTTGTGGCTTTTGCGCGCAGGCATGGCAGCTTGGTCGCCTCAACCCGTGGCTGCTCGTTGGGCGGGAGGCATGGTCTTGCTCTGTGCCGCCTGGCTGGCGCTGGTGCAGGCCCGCTTGGTCGGCGTTGATTTTTTACTCTCGGTTCTGCTCTTGGTGTGGGTGGCAGACGTCGCTGCCTATTTCGCGGGCAGGGCGCTGGGCGGACGATTTTTTCAGCAGAAGCTCGCACCCGGCATCAGTCCGGGGAAGACCTGGGAGGGAGTGGCGGGCGCCGTTGTGGGGGTTCTTTGCCTGGCTTTCGTCTGGCGTGCCATGGACGGTGCCGGGGTGACGCCAGGGGGGAGTTTGTACAGCCGCTTGGGCAGCGTCAGCGCGCTTTTTTTGGCGGTTTCAGTCATTTTCTTAACGGCCATGGGTGTCGTGGGAGATCTGCTGGAGTCACTCTTTAAGCGGGCCGCAGGCGTGAAGGACAGCGGCGTTATATTGCCGGGGCACGGCGGGGTGCTAGATCGCATTGATGCGCTCTTACCCGTGCTGCCATTGGCACTCTTGTTGTGCACGGTGTAGCGAACTACAGACTATGAACAGTCCTTTTCAACGTGTTTGTGTGCTGGGCTCGACCGGCTCCATCGGGGTCAACACCCTGGATGTCATTCGGCGCCACCCCGAGCGGTACGAGGTGTTTGCCCTGAGCGCGCACAGCAAGCTCGACGCGATGGTGGCGCAATGCGTTGAGTTTCGACCCCGGTACGCGGTCATGGTCAATGAGTGGCATGGTCGCGAGCTCAAACGTATCCTGGCCGACCACGGACTGGCCACCGAGGTGCTTTGGGGGCCGCAGGCGCTTGAACAGATTGCCTCGCACGAGGACGTCACGACCGTGATGGCGGCGATTGTGGGTGCCGCAGGCCTGGCCTCCTGTATCGCTGCGGCCAGGGCGGGCAAGCGCCTGCTGCTTGCCAACAAAGAGGCCTTGGTGGTGGGTGGTGCGTTCTTTATGAATGCTGTGCGCCAGGGGGGAGCCACCCTTTTGCCGATCGACAGCGAGCATTCCGCGATTTTCCAGTCGCTTCCGGAAAATCCGAGTCTTTGGCCGGACGTGATCGACAAGATCATTCTGACGGCGTCTGGCGGGCCATTTCGCGCTCGCGATCCCGCGTCCTTCGCCTCCATCAGCCCCGAAGAAGCCTGTGCCCACCCCAATTGGGTGATGGGACGCAAGATTTCGGTGGACTCCGCGACCATGATGAACAAGGCCCTGGAGGTGATTGAAGCCAAGTTTTTGTTTGGTGTGGCGCCGTCCACGATTGAGGTGATCATTCATCCCCAGAGCGTGGTGCACTCCATGGTTCAGTTTGTGGACCATTCAGTGGTTGCCCAGTTGGGCACGCCCGACATGCGTGGCCCTATTGCTTATGGACTGTCGTGGCCGACCCGTCGGGTCAGTGGCGCCAATGCCCTGGATTTTTCCACCATGGCTGCGCTGTCATTTGAGCCGATCAGCTCCCGGGGCCACACAGAGCGCTTTCCAGGACTGCAACTGGCTTGGGACGTGCTGGGCGCTCCGGCGGGAACGACCGCTGTTCTGAATGCGGCCAACGAGGTCGCGGTTGCTGCCTTCTTGGACCGACAAATTCGTTTTGATCAAATTCATGCCATCAATGTGGGGTGTTTGGAGCGCTACACGCCTGTTCCCCCTGGGTCCTTGGAGGATCTACTGGCCATTGATGCCGAGGCCCGTGCGCAGGCGCATACCTTGGTACAGAGTTTTTCGGCTAAAAAGTCGCCTCCCTCGTTATGATGACGTACTTCGCCTCATGCCGCTGCAGGGCGCCTATGCACATCCGCCTACAGCGCTTCGCCCTTAAAGTTTTCACTATGCCTTCTGCGTTTATGCACCTCCTTCGACTGATTACCCTCTTTTTTGCAGTGTCGCTACTCCCCAGCGCCTGGGCGGTAACGCCTTTCAAGGTCGAAGACATTCGGGTCGAGGGCCTGCAACGGGTCGAGGCGGGCACGGTTTTTGGATCGATTCCGGTGCGGGTGGGGGACACCTACAGTGACGACAAGGCCGCGGCGTCCATCAAAGCACTGTTTGGTTTGGGCTTGTTCAACGACGTGCGCATTGAGGTCGCCGGCCAGGTACTGGTGATCGTGGTGCAAGAACGACCCACGGTGGCCGAGGTGACTTTCACAGGTGCCAAAGAGTTTGACAAAGACGTGTTGATCAAAGCCCTCAAGGACATCGGACTGGCGGATGGCCGACCATTTGACAAGGCGCTGGCCGACAAGGCTGAGCAGGAGTTGAAGCGCCAATACATCAATCGAAGCATGTACGCGGCGGAAGTGGTGACGACCGTCACGCCCATCGAACGCAACCGCGTCAATTTGAGTTTTGCTGTCAGCGAAGGCGACACCGCCAAAATCAAAGAAATTCGAATTGTGGGCAACAAGGCGTTCACGGAAAGCACCCTGCGTGGGCTTTTTGACTCCGATACCGGAGGATGGCTGAGCTGGTATACCAAGTCTGACCGGTATGTGCGCAGCAAGCTCAACGCGGACGTGGAAACGCTGCGCTCCTACTATTTGTCGCGTGGCTACCTGGAATTCACCGTGGATTCAACTCAGGTGGTGATCTCGCCCAACAAACAGGACATCAGCATCACGATCAATGTGACCGAGGGTGAACTCTTTGTGGTGTCCAAGGTCAAGTTGGCGGGAAACCTGCTGGACAAAGAAGCGGATTTTCAATCGCTGGTCGCGATCCGCGTGGGTGAACCTTACAACGCCACTGAGGTCACACAAACGGTGAAAGCCTTTACCGATTTTTATGCCAACTTCGGTTTTGCCTTTGCGCAAGTGGAACCGGTCACCTCCGTGGATCGACAGACCAACCGGGTAGAAATTACGCTCCGCGCGGAGCCGTCACGCCGTGTTTACGTTCGACGCATCAACGTGGCTGGCAACGACCGTACCCGCGATGAGGTGATTCGCCGAGAGTTCCGCCAGCTTGAGGCCGCATGGTATGACGGCGAAAAAATCCGCCAGTCGCGTAACCGCGTGGACCGTTTGGGCTATTTCAAAGATGTGTCCATCGACACCCAGGAGGTCGCAGGCATGCCGGACCAGGTGGACTTGACCATCACGGTTGTAGAGAAACCCACGGGCAGTTTGAGCTTGGGCGCGGGTGTTTCCAGCGCCGATGGCCTGGGCTTGCAATTTGGCTTTAAGCAGGACAACGCATTCGGTTCGGGCAACTCGCTGGGCGTGGAGGTCAATACCAGCAAGCTCAACCGCACACTGGTGTTCAACACGACCAATCCGTATTTCACCGAAGATGGGGTCTCGCGCACTATCGACCTTTACCAGCGTACGACCAAGCCCTACGTCGACACTGCGAGCTATTCGCTGGAAACCGCCGGTGCCAGCGTGAGGTTTGGTGTTCCTTTTACGGATTCGGATACGGTGTTTTTCGGGATTGGTGCAGACACGACCACCATCGTGACCGGAACATTGCTGCCAACCGCCTACCTTGATTTTGCGAATCAGTTTGGCTACAAGACGACGTCCGTTCCTTTGACCATTGGTTGGGCGCGGGACACCCGTGACAGCGGCTTGGTCCCCAGTTCCGGCCGCCTGATCCGTGCCAACGGCGAGTGGAGCGTGGCGGGCGAGCTGCTCTATGCGCGCGCCACCACGCAAGTGCAACAGTTTTATCCCTTGTCGAAAAAAGTAACTTTGGCGCTCAATGGTGAGCTGTCAATGGGTGCGTCGACCTCGGGACAGGTTTATCCCCTGTTCAAGAACTATTACTCGGGTGGACTGGGTTCGGTTCGGGGGTTTGAGCAGGGAAGTCTGACAACGGGCGCCCAGCGCGCAGACGGTGTGATTTCCACCGGCGGCGCAAAAAAGCTGACCTTGAACGCGGAAGTGTTGTCGCCCCTGCCGGGTGGCGGCAACGACAGAACGCTTCGCATGTATGGATTCTTTGACGCGGGCGGAATTTATGGCCCGGACGAAACGATCGCGCTGGGTGATTTACGCTCATCCGTGGGTGTTGGCATCAGCTGGATTTCGCCGGTGGGCCCGCTGCGCATCGCCGTCGCCCGCCCCATCAGCAAATTTGATGGCGATAAAATGCAGTCTTTGCAATTTCAAATTGGAACTTCTTTCTAATGAAAATCACTTCTATGTGGGCTGTCATGGCCCTTGTGCTGGCGGGTCTGACCCAAGGAGCGATGGCACAGGACTCCAAAATTGGCTATATCAACACCCAGCGCATCACGTCTGAGTCCGCGATTGCGAAGGCGGCCCAGGCCAAGCTGGAACAAGAATTTTCAAAGCGTGGCAAAGAACTCGATGATTTGAAGATGGCCTTGAAAAATTTCAGCGAAAGGTATGAGCGCGATGCGCCCACGCTGACCGAGTCTCAGCGTGCCAGCCGCCAAAGAGAAGGCAACGAGCTGACCCGCGACTTTCAGCGCAAACAACGGGAATACCAAGAGGACATGAACGGGCGGCGCAACGAGGAGTTGCAGCAAGTCCTTGAAAAAGCGAATAAAGCAGTGCGCAAGGTGGCGGAAGACGAGAAGTACGACCTCGTGATTCAAGAGGTGGTTTACAGCAACAGCCGCCATGACATCACCGACAAAGTTCTCAAGATCCTTAACGCAGGGGCGAAGTAGTCTGGCGAGTTGGGCACCAGCGTGTCTGAACTAAGGCTCGCGGACATCATCGCTGCATTGGGCGGCGAATTGCATGGCGATCCGGCGCAGGTGATTCGTGGTCTGGCTCCGCTGGAGTCTGCAAAAATTAGCGACATCAGCTTCGTCAGCAACCCCAGGTACCAGCAACAACTGGCGGGCTCGAAAGCCGCATGTGTGATTGTGGCGCCCGCGCTCCAAGAATTCGCGCTGCAACGCGGCAGTTGCATCGTTGCTGAGCAGCCCTATTTGTACTTTGCCCGCCTGACCCAGCTCTGGCGGGCGCATCTTGGCCAGGGGCGGCCACGTCCGGCGCAGGCCATTCATCCTTCTGCCGTGGTAGACCCTGAGGCCAAAGTGCATCCGTCAGCCCGCGTGGGCGCGCTTTGCGTTATCGAGCGGGGTGCTGAAATCGGCGCGGGTACCGAACTCCGCTCGCGTGTGACTGTTGGCGAAGACTGTGTCATCGGCGCGCGGTGTCTCTTGCACAGCGGCGTGGTCATCGGTGCAGACGGCTTTGGCTTTGCGCCCAACGGTGAACGCTGGGAAAAAATCGAACAATTAGGCGCGGTGCGTATTGGCGATGACGTCGAAATTGGCGCCAACACCTGTGTAGACCGTGGCGCCTTGCAAGACACGGTCATTGAAGATGGCGTCAAGCTGGACAACCTGATTCAGGTAGGACACAACGTGCATATTGGCCGCAACACCGCGATTGCCGGATGCGCGGGAATTGCGGGCAGCGCCACGATTGGCGCCCAGTGCACGATTGGTGGCGGCGCCATCGTTTTGGGTCACTTGCAAATCGCGGACCATGTGCATATCTCGGCCGCTACGGTGGTGAGCAAGTCCATCAAAAATCCGGGGCAGTACACTGGTTTCTTCCCCTTGGATGACAACGCGTCGTGGGAGCGCAATGCCGCCACAGTGAAGCAATTGCATACCTTGCGTGAGCGCATCAAAAAATTAGAAAGTGGTACCTGATCATGATGAACATCCATCAAATATTGAAGCAACTGCCCCATCGCTATCCTTTTCTGTTGGTGGACCGGGTGCTGGAGCTCGACAAGGGAAAGACCATCAAGGCCCTTAAAAACGTCACCATGAACGAGCCGTTTTTTGAAGGTCATTTCCCCCATCGGCCGGTGATGCCCGGTGTGCTCATGCTTGAGGCCTTGGCCCAGGCTGCCGCTTTACTGGCCTTCGACGCGCTAGACACCTCGCCCAACGACGAGACGGTGTATTACTTTGCCGGTATTGACGGTGCACGTTTCAAGCGCCCTGTAGAGCCGGGCGACCAGCTGATTCTGGAAGTGGAGCTCTTGCGCATGAAGGCTGGCATCTTCAAGTTCAAGACCCGCGCCAGCGTCGCGGGTGAAACTGCTGTCGAAGCCGAGCTCACCTGCGCCATGCGCGCGATCGATGCAGGGGCCTGAGATGGCGGTGATTCATCCCACGGCGGTGATCGAGGCGGGCGCAGAGTTGGACCCATCGGTCACGGTAGGTCCGTACACAGTCATTGGCCCCCATGTCAAAGTCGGCGCAGGCACCACGATTGGTGCGCATTGCGTGATCGAGGGTCACACCACGATTGGGCGGGACAACCGGATTTTTCAATTCAACTCGCTCGGTGCGATTCCACAGGACAAGAAGTACGCTGGAGAGCCCTGCGAACTCGTGATCGGTGACCGCAACACCATCCGCGAGTTTTGCACCTTCAATATCGGCTCCCCGGGCGACAAGGGCGTTACCCGAGTCGGCAATGACAACTGGATCATGGCCTATGTCCACCTTGCGCATGACTGCGAAGTCGGAAACCACACCATCTTTGCCAACAACTCCCAATTGGCAGGCCATGTGGTGGTGGGCGATTGGGTGATTTTGGGCGGCTTTACGGTGGTACACCAATTTGTACGCCTGGGCGCACACAGCATGACGGCCATGTGTTCCTTGCTGTTTGCCGACCTCCCGCCTTTCGTGATGTGCCAAGGGCAACCGGCAGCCGCACGCTCCATGAATTTTGAAGGTCTTCGCCGCCGGGGGTTTTCTGCCGAGCGCATCGCGGGCGTGAAGGCCATGCACAAAGCCTTGTACCGTGAAGACCTCACGCTGGAGCGGGCGCAGGCACAGATCGCCCAATTGCCCGCCACACAACCCGAAACCGCACCGGACGTCGAGATGATGACGGAGTTTTTGCGCCACACCTCGCCTCAGCGAGGCATTGTGCGTTGACCCCATCGCGTCCTTCGCAGGCGCATGCGTCGCCCCGCGTGGCGATGGTGGCGGGCGAGACCTCGGGTGATTTGCTGGCAGGCCTGTTGCTGGAGGCCATGCGCAATCGCTGGCCGGAGCTGAAGGCGTCGGGGATTGGTGGCCCGCGCATGGCGGCGCAGGGATTTGAGGCCTGGTGGCTGCACGAAAAATTGTCGGTCCATGGTTTTGGATTGGATGTTCTGCTGCGGTACCGCGAAATTGTGGGCATCCGCAGGCAACTCCTGCAACGACTCACCGTAGAAAAGCCCGCGCTTTTTATTGGCGTGGACGCGCCGGATTTCAATTTGCAGTTGGAAGAAAATTTGCGCCAGCAAGGCATCAAGACGGTGCACTTTGTCTGCCCCTCGGTATGGGCTTGGCGTGCACACCGGCTCGAGGCCATTCGCCGCAGCGCCGACCATGTGCTGTGTATTTTCCCCTTTGAGCCTGCACTTTTGGCACAACACGGAATTGCAGCGACCTATGTGGGACACCCCTTGGCCCATGTCATTCCCAAAGTCCCCGACCGTGCCGCGGCCCGTCAGGCCCTGGGGCTGGCGCAGGACGATGACGTGGTGGCGCTTCTGCCCGGTAGCCGCAAGTCTGAAATCAAACACCTCGCGCTGCGGTTTTTTGAAGCGGCAGCGCGCATCCATGCCAGCCGACCCGACGTCAAATTTGTGGTCCCTGCTGTGCCAGGTCTGCAATCCCAGATCGAGGCTGCGGCGCGGCGCAGCGGCATGGCGCACCTTGTCCAATTGGTGACGGGCCAATCCCACACGGTGCTCGCCGCCTGCGATGTCACGCTCATCGCCAGTGGCACCGCAACGCTGGAGGCTGCGCTGTTCAAGCGTCCGATGGTGATCGCGTACCGCATGTCGGCCTTGTCCTGGCGCATGGTGCGGGGCAAGCGCTTGCAGCCCTGGGTGGGCTTGCCCAATATTTTGTGTGAAGACTTTGTCGTCCCAGAGTTTTTGCAGGAGGCCGCTACTGCCGGTGCATTGAGCCAGGCAGTCACCGAGGTGTTGGATGCCAAACACCAGCACCCCGAAAAAATTCGGACGCTGGAGGCGCGATTCACCGTCTTGCATGACACGCTGCACCGCGATACCGCGAAGTTGGCGACCCACGCCATTGAAGGGCTGCTCCATGCCTAAGACGCCCCAAGCGTTTCAAACCAGTTTGGACTGGGACGTCGGCGGCTTGATCGCTGGCGTGGACGAGGCTGGACGCGGACCGCTTGCCGGCCCGGTAGTGGCGGCGGCCGTGATTCTGGACGACCGCAGACCCATCGTGGGGCTTGCCGACTCCAAAAAAATCAGCCCGCGCCGCCGCGAGGCCTTGTTTGACGAGATCCGCGCCAAAGCCTTGTGCTGCTCCATCGCGCAAGCCAGTGTCGAAGAAATTGATGCCTTGAACATCTTGCAAGCCACGCTGCTGGCCATGCGCCGTGCCGTGATGGGCCTGCGCTTGCCGCCCAAATTGGTGCTGGTGGACGGTAATCGCTTGCCGGTCTTGGACGTTCGCGCCGAAGCCATCGTCAAAGGCGACGACAAAGTGCCGGCGATTTCGGCGGCATCCATCCTCGCCAAAGTCAGCCGTGACCGGTGGTGCCAGGACTACCACCAGCAGTTTCCCCAGTACGGCTTTGACCAGCACAAGGGCTATGGCACGGCCGAGCATTTGGCTGCATTGCGGCTGCATGGCCCCTGCCCGCAGCACCGCCGTAGCTTCAAACCTGTGACCGATCTGCTATGACACGCACCGTGCATCCCATTGCCTCACGCGACAACCCCTTGCTGAAGGAACTGCGCAAACTCGCCCAGAGCAACAGTGCTTACCGCAAAACGGGGCGCTTTTGGGTCGAGGGAGATCATTTGTGCAGCGCAGCACTGCAGCGCGGTCTGCGCCCCTCGATCGCGGTATTTGCCCAGTCCTTCTGGGCGCAACACGGCGCTACCTGGGAACATGCAGCACCCAAAAACGTCGTCGTGCCCGACGCATTGTTTTCCGAGATTAGCGGCCTGGAGTCGCCGTCCCAAATGGGCTTTGTGCTCGACTTGCCGCCGACGACCGCCATCGCCCCGGCGCTGGCGACCGTTGTGTTGGACCGGGTACAGGACGCCGGCAACGTCGGCTCTATCCTGCGCAGTGCGGCCGCCTTTGGTTTCAAGCAAATCATCGCGCTGCAAGAAACGGCTGCGCTGTGGTCGCCCAAGGTGCTGCGCGCTGGTATGGGGGCACACTTTGGTCTGCTCTTGCATGAGGGCCGTTTAGAAGCGGAGTTAGACGCCCTCAAGATGCCCTTGGTGGTAACGAGTTCGCATGTGGGGCAATTGATCCAGGAAGTGCGCTTGCCCGTCCCGTGTGCCTGGGTCATGGGCCATGAAGGGCAGGGGGTGCGGCCCAGCCTTTTGGAGCGCGCGCAGGTGCAAGTGCGTATCGGCCAGCCCGGCGGCGAAGAGTCCTTGAATGTGGCCGCTGCGGCTGCCATTTGTCTGCACGCCAGTGCCGTTGGAACACCTTAGGCCCAAATTCGCTGGGTTACAATGGTAGGCTTTCCAATAAACCAGCCCGCCCAAGCGCTCGAAAAGCCCAATCCCCTTCGAACAACAGCAGCCAAGATGGACTCTTGAGCGCGCTTGGGCGTACCCGTAACCCATTCGGAGAACCCAGTGCTTTTGTCTCTTCAGGGTCATACCCCACCCGCCATTCTGGCGCTCGCAGACGGCACGGTCTACCTTGGCAATTCCATCGGCGCCTCAGGCTCCACGGTCGGAGAGGTGGTGTTTAACACCTCCATGACCGGGTACCAGGAAATCCTGACCGACCCCAGCTATTGCCAGCAGATCGTCACGCTCACCTATCCCCATATCGGCAACTACGGAACCAATCCCGAGGACGTCGAATCCGGTGCCGTGCACGCCGCAGGCTTGGTCATCAAAGACCTGCCCCTGGTCGCGTCCAACTTCCGCAGCACGCAAACGCTGAGCGCCTATTTGCAATCCGCGGGCACCGTGGCCATTGCCAATATCGATACCCGCCAACTCACGCGCCAACTGCGTGAGCAAGGTGCCCAAAACGGTTGCATCTGGGCCTTGGCACCTGGTGAGACGGTGACGCAGGAGTTGATCGCCAAGGCCGTGGCGGCCGCGAAGGGCGCGCCCTCCATGGCCGGCCTGGACTTGGCCAAGGTGGTCACGTCCTCCAACACGTATTCCTGGACGGAAACCGAATGGGTGCTGGGTGCAGGCTACGGCCAGCAGACCGCGCCGCGTTTCCATGTGGTGGCCTACGACTTTGGCGTCAAAAAGAACATTTTGCGCATGCTCAGCGAACGGGGCTGCAAAGTGACGGTGGTTCCGGCCCAAACGCCAGCCGCCGAGGTGCAAAAGCTCCAGCCCAACGGCATCTTCTTGAGCAACGGCCCGGGCGACCCCGAGCCCTGCGACTACGCCATTGCGGCGGCCGCGACCTTGATCGAATCCGGCGTGCCGGTGTTTGGCATCTGTCTGGGGCATCAAATCATGGCCCTGGCCTCGGGTGCGAAGACCTTCAAAATGAAGTTTGGTCACCACGGCGCGAATCACCCCGTCAAAGACCTGGACAGCGGGCGTGTCAGCATCACCAGCCAGAACCACGGTTTTGCGGTCGATGAAAAGACCTTGCCCTCCCATCTGCGCGCCACGCATGTGAGCTTGTTCGATGGAACGCTGCAAGGTCTGGAGCGAACCGACAAACCCGCGTTTTGCTTTCAGGGCCACCCGGAGGCGTCTCCGGGTCCGCACGACATTGGCTACCTGTTCGACCGCTTTATCCGGGAGATGGAGTCGCGCGCATGAGCTTTTACGGCGTGACCGATGTGTGGACCTACGTGATCGGGGCGATTGGCATCATTTTGCTGCCGGGTCCCAATTCGCTGTTCATTCTCTCGGTGGCGACCGCGCGGGGCGTGAAAGCCGGCTTCCAAGGCGCACTCGGCGTTTTTGTGGGCGATACGGTGCTACTCACCCTGGTGGGGCTGGGCGCCGCCGGCCTGCTGCGCAGCACACCCGCTTTGTTCATGGTGGTGAAGTATGCGGGCGCAGCGTATCTGAGCTGGGTCGGCCTGCAACTGCTGCGTTCGGCGGTTCAAAAATGGAAATCCCGCGACCCAAGCAGCGATGCGGTGGCGGCATTGCCAGCGCACATGGCGCAACCGTTTCAACGGGCTTTGGTGGTCAGCGTGCTCAATCCGAAAGCGATCTTGTTTTTGCTGTCGTTTTTTGTGCAGTTCATTGACCCCAGCTACGCCACGCCGGTCGTGCCTTTTCTGATATTGAGCGCCATCGTTATGGCCTGCAGCGCCGTGTATTTGTCGGTGCTGATTTTTGCGGGTGCGCGCCTGGCGCAAACCTTCAGAGCGCGGCGCAAAGTGTCTGCCGCCTTGTCCAGTGCGGTAGGTGGCGTATTTGTGTGGTTTGGGCTGAAGTTGGCCAACGCCAGTTTGGCGTGAGGCAACGGGCGCAAGCCGATAGATTTGAAGTAGTAACAGTGGTTGCGCCTGGTGCGCGGCCTCCAAAAAAGTAGAGAGCAGTCAACAACATGCCAAAACGCAGCGACATTCACAGTATTTTGATCATAGGCGCCGGCCCCATCATCATTGGCCAGGCCTGCGAATTTGATTATTCGGGTGTGCAGGCTTGCAAGGCCTTGCGCGAAGAGGGTTACAAAGTCATCTTGATCAACAGCAACCCTGCCACGATCATGACCGACCCAGACACGGCCGATGTGACTTACATCGAGCCCATCACCTGGCAAACGGTGGAGAAAATCATTGCCAAAGAGCGTCCGGATGCGATTCTGCCCACCATGGGCGGCCAGACCGCGCTGAACTGCGCGCTGGACTTGTGGCACCAGGGCGTGCTGGACAAATACAAAGTCGAATTGATTGGCGCGACCCCCGAAGCCATCGACAAAGCCGAAGACCGCCTGAAGTTCAAAGACGCGATGACCAAAATCGGTCTGGGCTCCGCCCGTTCGGGCATTGCCCACAGCATGGAAGAGGCGTGGGCCGTGCAAAAGTCGCTCGGTTTCCCCACTGTCATCCGCCCCAGCTTTACGCTCGGAGGTACTGGAGGCGGCATTGCCTACAACGCTGAAGAGTTTGAGACGATTTGCAAGCGCGGCCTGGAAGCCTCGCCCACCAACGAGTTGCTGATTGAAGAGTCGCTCCTGGGTTGGAAAGAGTACGAGATGGAAGTGGTGCGCGACAAGGCGGACAACTGCATCATCGTGTGCTCGATTGAAAACCTGGACCCCATGGGCGTGCACACCGGAGACTCCATTACGGTGGCTCCTGCGCAAACCCTGACCGACAAGGAATACCAAATTTTGCGCAACGCCAGCCTGGCCGTGCTGCGCGAAATTGGGGTGGACACGGGCGGCTCGAACGTGCAGTTTTCGATCAACCCGGTCGATGGCCGCATGGTGGTGATTGAGATGAATCCACGGGTGTCGCGATCGTCTGCGCTGGCGTCCAAAGCCACCGGCTTCCCGATTGCCAAGATCGCCGCCAAATTGGCGGTCGGCTTTACCTTGGACGAGCTGCGCAATGACATCACGGGCGGCGCCACGCCTGCGAGTTTTGAGCCCAGCATTGACTACGTGGTCACCAAGATTCCGCGTTTTGCCTTTGAGAAATTCCCGGCAGCCGACAGCCGCTTGACCACCCAAATGAAATCGGTGGGCGAAGTGATGGCCATGGGCCGTACCTTCCAGGAATCCTTCCAAAAAGCGCTGCGCGGCCTGGAAGTGGGCGTGGACGGCATGAACGAAAAAACCCAGGACCGCGAAGTGCTGGAAAAAGAGCTGGGCCAACCCGGCCCGGAGCGCATCTGGTACGTGGGTGACGCATTTGCCCAGGGCATGAGCGTGGACGAGGTGTTTGCACTGACCAAAATCGACCCATGGTTTCTGGTGCAGATCGAGCAGATTGTAAAAATTGAGCTCGAAATCGAACAGCTGCCCGATGTTGCCAACGGCACTGCCTTGGACAAGCTCGATGCCAAGACGCTGCGCGGCTTGAAGCAAAAAGGTTTTTCTGACCGGCGTCTGGCCCGCCAGTTCAAGACCACCGACACCGCCGTGCGCAACAAGCGCAAAGCGCTGGGTGTGCGCCCGGTCTACAAACGGGTGGACACGTGTGCGGCGGAATTTGGCACCCACACGGCGTATATGTATTCCACCTATGAGGCCGAAGGCGCCGAGTGCGAGGCAGCGCCCACCAACAAGAAAAAAATCATGGTGCTCGGCGGCGGCCCCAACCGCATCGGGCAGGGTATCGAGTTTGACTACTGCTGCGTGCACGCTGCTCTGGCCATGCGCGAAGACGGTTACGAGACCATCATGGTCAACTGCAACCCCGAGACCGTGTCCACCGACTACGACACCTCTGACCGCCTGTACTTTGAGCCTTTGACGCTGGAAGACGTGCTGGAGATTGTGGACAAAGAAAAGCCGGTCGGCGTGATCGTGCAGTACGGCGGTCAGACCCCCTTGAAGCTGGCCTTGGACCTGGAAGCCAATGGCGTGCCCATCATCGGCACCAGCCCCGACATGATTGACGCAGCGGAAGACCGCGAACGTTTCCAGAAGCTGTTGCACGCACTCGAACTGCGCCAACCCCCCAACGCCACAGCCCGTACCGAGCCCGAAGCGCTGGAAAAGGCCGCTGCCTTGGGCTACCCGCTCGTGGTGCGCCCCAGCTATGTGCTGGGTGGGCGTGCCATGGAGATCGTGCACGAGCAGCGCGATCTGGAGCGCTACATGCGCGAGGCGGTCAAGGTCAGCCACGATTCGCCCGTGCTGCTGGACCGTTTTCTGAATGACGCCATCGAGTGCGATGTGGACTGCATTCGCGATGCCACAGGCGCAACCTGGATCGGCGGCGTGATGGAGCACATTGAGCAGGCTGGCGTGCACAGCGGCGACTCGGCCTGTTCGCTGCCCCCTTACAGCCTGGGTGCGGCAACGGTCACCGAGATCAAGCGCCAGACTGCCGCCATGGCCCAAGCCTTGAACGTGGTGGGTTTGATGAACGTCCAGTTCGCGATTCAAAACGTGGAGGGGCGCGACGTGATTTACGTGCTCGAAGTGAACCCCCGCGCCAGCCGCACCGTGCCCTTTGTCAGCAAGGCCACTGGCGTGCAACTGGCCAAGGTCGCGGCCCGCTGCATGGTCGGTCAAACGCTGGCACAGCAGGGGATCTCGAAAGAGGTGACGCCCCCGTATTTCAGCGTCAAGGAAGCCGTCTTCCCCTTCGTCAAATTCCCGGGCGTGGACACGATTCTGGGACCCGAGATGAAATCCACGGGCGAGGTGATGGGCGTGGGCAAGACCTTTGGCGAGGCTTTTGTGAAGTCTCAGCTGGGCGCTGGTACGAAATTGCCGCGCAGTGGCCGGGCCTTTATCTCGGTCAAGCAAAGCGATAAAGCGCGCGCCGTCGAGGTGGCACGCAAACTCGCTGACATGGGCTTTGAGCTGGTGGCCACCAAGGGCACAGCCTTGGCGATCACCACGGCCGGTGTGGCCTGCCGCACGGTGAACAAGGTCACGGAAGGTCGCCCCCATGTCGTGGACATGATCAAGAACGACGAAATTGCCTTGGTGGTCAACACCGTGGAGGAGCGGCGCAACGCGATTGCTGACTCACGCCACATTCGCACCTCGGCGCTGCTGGCGCGGGTTACGACCTTCACCACCATCGCGGGTGCGGAGGCTGCGGTGGAAGGCATGAAATACCTGGACGAGCTGGGCGTGATTTCGGTGCAGGAGATGCACGCGCAACTGTTGGCATAATCCGCCCATTCTTTGCGGGGACAGTTCGGCGCCAAGGCGCTGCACTGTCCCGCTTTATTTTTGCCTCACTGCTGAACCTTCATTTTTATGGCCACCATTCCACTGACCAAGCGCGGCGCCGAGATTCTCAAGGCCGAGCTGCACCAACTCAAGACGGTGGAGCGCCCCTGGGTGATCAATGCCATTTCCGAGGCGCGTGCCCAGGGTGACCTGAGTGAAAACGCCGAGTACGACGCCGCCAAAGACCGGCAGGGTTTTGTCGAAGGCCGCATCCAAGAAATCGAAGGCAAGCTGTCGGCGGCACAAATCATTGACCCCCAATCGCTGGATGCCGGCGGCCGCGTCGTGTTTGGCGCCACCGTTGACCTTGAAGAAGAAGAGACCGGCGAGCGCGTCACCTACCAAATCGTCGGCGAAGACGAGGCGGACCTCAAGCTCGGTCTGATCAACATCAGTTCACCCATTGCCCGCGCCTTGATTGGTAAAGAAGAGGGCGATACCGCCATCGTGATGGCGCCAGGCGGTGAAAAGGCCTACGAAATTGTGGCGGTTCGCTACGTCTAATCGCGCGCTCGGCCTGCGCCACCGGGCCCTGGTGTGGGTGGCCGCCGCTTGGTGGGCCAGTCTGACCATGCTGGGATTCGTGGTCGTCCCCCTGCTATTTGTCTACCTGCCGACACCCGCTATGGCCGGGACGATGGCGGGCCATTTGTTCAGCGCCCAGGCCTGGATTTCCATGGTCTGCGCGGTGGTGTTGCTGGCGCTACACAAAACCCCGGGTTTGCCGGCCACTGCTCGGCGCCTTGCACTGCTTGTGCTTGGGCTGGCTTGCGCCGGGGCGGCCGAATGGATCGCTGCACCGCACATTGTGGCCCGCGACAACCTGGCCCTGTGGCACCGGTTGGGCAGCGGTATGTACCTGGTGCAATGGCTGTGCGCCATCGCTGTGTTTCAGGGACTTTTGCGGCGTGCACCGCAAGATCAATCTGCCGCCAGTGCTCAGGTCTGACTGCGTTTTTTCACGCTGACTTGGGGCTTGGGTTTGGCGCGTTTCACGTTGCCACCGGCCGTCAGGCGCTGGTTGCCCAAGACGCGCAGGGTTTTGACTTCAGGGCGTTGGCCAGCGCGCTTGCTGTACTTGAGCACCTTGAAGTCGCGCGGACCCGCCATGCGGTCTTCGTCGAGTGCCTTTTCTTTGGCTACATCGGGCTGCGGCCGCCACAGCACGAGCAATTTTCCAATGTGCTGAATGGGGGCGGCGCTGAGCTCATCAGCCAACGTCTGAAACATGGTTTCGCGTGCCACCCGGTCATCCGAGAAAACACGGACCTTGATCAGGCCATGGGCGTTGAGCGCGCCATCGATTTCTTTTTTGACATTGGCAGTCAGGCCATCGTTGCCCACCATCACGACAGGGTCCAGGTGGTGCGCATCGGCACGGTGGACTTTGCGTTGAGCGGGGGTAAGTTGAATATGGGGCATACCGCTATTATCGGCGCAATGAAGAAAACGCCCACTGCACTGCACGCTGCGTCGCCCGGCGCTGCGGCAAAGCCCACGGCCAAAGGGAAAAAGGTCAACAGGGCCTGGCTGCACGACCATATCAACGACCCCTACGTCAAGCTCGCCACGCGCGAGGGTTACCGGGCCCGTGCTGCTTACAAGCTCAAAGAAATTGACGAGACCTTCGGCCTGGTCAAACCCGGACAACTGGTCGTCGATCTGGGCTGCACACCCGGCGCCTGGAGCCAGTACCTGCGCAGGCGCATGTCGCCCCAGGGGGCGGCGGTGGGCGAGATGAACGGAACCATCATTGGCTTGGACTTGCTGCCCATGGAGTCGATTGAAGGCGTGTACTTCATTCAAGGTGACTTTCGCGAGGCGGAGGTGCTGGCGCAATTGGAGGCCGCTTTGGGCGGGCAGCAGGCGGATCTGGTGGTCTCGGACATGGCGCCGAATTTGTCAGGTATTTCCTCGGCCGACGCCGCACGCATCGAGTACCTGGTCGAGTTGGCCATCGAATTTGCCCAAAACCACATGAAACCCGAGGGCGCCTTGGTGGCCAAGGTGTTCCATGGCGGCAGCTACAACGACGTCGTGCAGCACTTCAAGGCAGCCTTTCGCACCGTCAAGCCCTTCAAGCCCAAGGCCTCGCGCGATCGGTCTTCGGAGACATTTTTGGTGGGTCTGGGGCTGAAATAGCGTGCTAACAGTGTTTGAGCAGTCTTAACTTACCCTTTCCGGCCTTGGGGCTGAAAATGGAAATGAGGGCGAATATGCCCTTTAAAACACTAAAATGAGGCGTATATAGTCAAGGTGATTTCCCTTACGCCCTAACTGGAGCTTCGCTTGAACAATCAGTGGTTTTCAAAAATTGCAGTCTGGCTGGTCATCGGCTTGGTACTTTTTACGGTCTTCAAGCAGTTTGACTCCCACAGCGGTGCGGGCTCCACCACCATGGGCTATTCCGATTTTCTGGAAGAAGTCCGCAACAAGCACATCAAGAGTGCGGTGATCCAGGAGGGGCAGGGCGGCACCGAGATTCTCGCGGTGACGACCGACGAGCGCCGCATCAAGACCACCGCCACTTACCTGGACCGCGGCCTGGTCGGTGATTTGATCTCCAACGGCGTGAAGTTTGATGTCAAACCGCGCGAAGAGGGCTCTTTGCTCATGACGCTGCTGGTCAGTTGGGGGCCCATGTTGCTCTTGATCGGCGTGTGGGTGTATTTCATGCGCCAGATGCAAGGCGGCGGCAAGGGCGGTGCCTTCAGCTTCGGGAAAAGCAAGGCGCGCTTGCTGGACGAGAACACCAATACCGTGACCTTTGCCGATGTGGCCGGTTGCGACGAGGCCAAAGAAGAGGTCAAAGAAGTCGTCGACTTTTTGAAAGACCCCAGCAAATTCCAAAAACTCGGTGGCCGCATCCCGCGCGGACTGCTGCTGGTCGGCCCTCCAGGAACCGGTAAAACGCTGTTGGCCAAGTCGATCGCAGGCGAAGCCAAAGTGCCGTTCTTTAGCATCTCAGGTTCCGATTTCGTGGAGATGTTTGTCGGTGTGGGCGCATCACGTGTGCGCGACATGTTCGACAACGCCAAGAAAAACGCGCCCTGCATCATCTTCATCGATGAAATTGACGCGGTGGGCCGTCAGCGTGGCGCAGGCTTGGGCGGCGGTAACGACGAGCGCGAGCAAACCTTGAACCAGATGCTGGTGGAGATGGACGGTTTTGAGACCAATGTCGGTGTCATCGTGGTCGCTGCCACCAACCGCCCGGACATTTTGGACGCTGCTTTGCTGCGCCCAGGTCGCTTTGACCGCCAGGTGTATGTGACCTTGCCCGATATCCGTGGCCGCGAGCAAATTTTGAATGTGCACATGCGCAAGGTGC
Organism: Comamonadaceae bacterium; assembly: GCA_947447985.1. Taxonomy (GTDB): domain Bacteria; phylum Pseudomonadota; class Gammaproteobacteria; order Burkholderiales; family Burkholderiaceae_C; genus Allorhodoferax. The sequence continues at coordinate 23,731 of CANFLX010000020.1, read as the reverse complement.
CGGTCGCCCAGGACGTGAATCCCGGCGTGATTGCCCGTGGTACCCCTGGCATGTCCGGCGCCGATTTGGCCAACCTCTGCAACGAGGCGGCGTTGATGGCCGCGCGGCGCAATGCGCGCTTGGTGGAAATGCAGGATTTTGAGAAGGCCAAAGACAAGATTCTGATGGGCCCTGAACGCAAGAGCATGGTCATGCCCGAAGGCGAGCGCCGCAACACGGCCTACCACGAGTCTGGCCACGCGTTGATCGGCAAGCTGCTGCCCAAGTGCGACCCGGTGCACAAAGTCACCATCATTCCCCGTGGCCGCGCCTTGGGCGTGACCATGAGCTTGCCCGCGCAAGACCGCTATTCCTACGACAGCGAATACATGCTCAACCAGATCAGCATGCTGTTTGGTGGTCGTATCGCCGAAGAGGTGTTCATGAACCAAATGACCACCGGCGCCAGCAATGACTTCGAGCGCGCCACCTCGATCGCCCGCGACATGGTGACCCGCTATGGCATGACCGATGCGCTGGGCCCCATGGTGTACGCCGAAAACGAAGGTGAAGTGTTTTTGGGTCGTTCTGTGACCAAGACCACGACCATGAGTGAGCAAACCATGCAAAAGGTCGACTCCGAGGTCCGCCGCATCATCGACCAGCAGTACCAGTTGGCCCGCACCTTGATCGAGGAAAACCAAGACAAGATGCACGCGATGGCCAAAGCCTTGTTGGAGTGGGAGACCATCGACAGTGACCAGTTGGACGACATCATGGCGGGTAAAGATCCCCGTCCTCCCAAAGACTGGTCGCCCCGCGTGCCCAGCTCGGGTTCGGGTGATGGTGGCACACCTACTGCGACGATCACGCCAGAACCCTCGGCATCGGCAGCTTAATTGCCAAAGAGGCACCCGCTGCGGTGCCTCTCTTTATTCAACAGGGCCACGCCATGCCCCACTGGCAAACCAGCCGCACCCGCATTGATCTCGCGCGCCCACAGGTCATGGGCATTGTCAATATCACGCCCGATTCGTTTTCGGACGGTGGCCAGCATGGCAGCACGCGTGAGGCCATGCTCCATTGTGAAACGCTGATCCGCGACGGCGCCGACATCCTGGATTTGGGCGCCGAATCCACCCGGCCTGGAGCGCAGCCCTTGTCGCAGGAGCACGAGTTGCAGCGCCTGCTTCCGGTTTTGCGGCACGCAGTGACCTTGGGCGTGCCCGTATCGGTCGACACCTACAAGCCTGCTGTGATGCAGGCAGCGCTGGACGCTGGGGCGGACATCGTCAACGATGTGTGGGCCTTGCGCTGGTCCGATGCCGCCAACGGATTGAGCGCGGCAGCAGTCATCGCCCGGCACCCCCATTGCGGCGTGTGCCTGATGCACATGCATGGCAATCCGCTCACCATGCAAGTTGCGCCCATGCAAGGACGCATTGTGGAAGCTGTCCGTGATTTCTTGGACGATGCAGCCCAAGCCTTGGTGGCGCAGGGCGTGGACAAGGCGCGCATTTGCATCGACCCCGGAATTGGTTTTGGGAAAACCGTAGAGCAAAATTTCAGCTTGTTGGCGCAGCAACAGCGACTGCTGGATTTGGGCTGTGCCCTGCTTGCCGGCTGGTCGCGCAAATCGTCCCTGGGGGCGGTTACCGGCGCTGCAACGGACGACCGGGTGGTAGCCAGTGCTGTCGCAGCCGCACTGGCAGTGCAGAACGGCGCCCACATCGTTCGGGTGCATGATGTGCGGGAGACGGTGCAGGCCTTGCGGGTGGTGGCGGCCGTGCAGGCCGCGGCGTAAATAACAAGGAAAAGAGCGAGATGAAACGCGAATATTTTGGTACCGATGGCATTCGGGGCACCGTGGGGCAGGCGCCGATCACCCCCGACTTTGTGCTGCGGCTGGCCCATTCGGTAGGGCAGGTGCTGCGAAAAAGCGAGACACGCCCCGTCGTGCTGATCGGCAAAGACACGCGCATTTCAGGCTACATGCTCGAGAGCGCGCTGGAGAGCGGTTTTAACTCGGCGGGCGTGGACGTGGTGTTACTCGGGCCCTTGCCGACGCCCGGTGTGGCCTATTTGACGCGTGCGCAGCGGGCCTCCCTGGGTGTGGTGATCAGCGCAAGCCACAACGCCTTTCAAGACAACGGTATCAAGTTTTTCAGTGCCCAGGGCACCAAGTTGCCGGATGCCTGGGAATTGGAGGTCGAAGCCGCCTTGCGCACACAGCCGCAATGGGTGCAGTCCGCTGCCCTGGGCAAGACGCGCCGTTTGGATGATGCGGCCGGACGTTATATCGAGTTTTGCAAAAGCACCTTTGCCTACGATCTGACGCTCAAGGGCTTGAAAATTGTGGTGGATGGCGCCCACGGCGCGGCGTACCACATTGCGCCCAAGGTGTTTCATGAGCTGGGCGCGGAAGTCATTGCCATCGGCTGTGCGCCCGACGGCCTCAATATCAACCATCTGGTCGGTGCCACCCACCCGCAGGCGCTGGTAGCCGCCGTCAAAGAGCACAAGGCCGATTTCGGTGTCGCGCTCGATGGCGACGCCGACCGCTTGCAAATGGTCGATGCGCAAGGGCGTCTGTTCAATGGCGACGAGTTGCTCTACCTGATGGCCAGCGACCGATTGCAGCGTGGCGAGGTTTTGCCCGGAGTGGTCGGCACCCTCATGACCAATATGGCCGTCGAGTTGGCGCTCAAAGCGCGGGGTGTGGAGGTAGTGCGTGCCAAAGTAGGTGACCGCTATGTCTTGGAAGCCTTGCATGAACGCGACTGGATTTTGGGCGGCGAAGGCTCGGGCCACTTGTTGGCGCTGGACAAGCACACGACGGGCGACGGCCTGATCTCCGCGCTGCAGGTGCTGCAAACCTGTGTGCGCGCAGACAAGACCATGGCCGAACTCTTGAGCGAAGTGACGCTCTTCCCGCAAACCTTGCTCAATGTGCGCCTGCGTCCCGGCACCGATTGGCAGTCCAACGCGGCACTGCATGCGCAAACCAAGGCGGTGGAGCAAGAGCTGGGGCAAAGCGGGCGGGTATTGATCCGCGCCAGCGGGACCGAACCGCTGGTCCGTGTCATGGTCGAAGCCCGTGACCCTGCCCAAGCCTTGCGCTGTGCGCAAAGTATTGCCGACACTTTGCAATGAGCGCGCCGAATGTACATGTGTGCCGGGCGGATTACGCCCATGCGCACCATGCAAAAGTCGTGGTGGATTTGCTCGATGCCTACGCCCGCGACCCCATGGGCGGCGGTGAGCCACTGAGCGACTTTGCCAAGGCCAACCTGCTCCAATGTCTGGCGACGCGCCCTGCAGCCTTCAGCGTGCTTGCCTTCGAAGATGCCAGTGAACAGCGCCCCATGGGCCTGATCAACTGCATCGAAGGTTTCTCCACCTTTGCCTGCCAACCCTTGGTCAATGTGCACGACGTGGTGGTGCTGTCCGACTACCGAGGGCAGAGGGTGGCTGAGGCCATGTTTGCGATGGTGCACGAACTGGCGGCCGCGCGGGGAGCCTGCAAGTTGACGCTCGAAGTGCTATCCGGTAACGCCAGCGCGATCCGTCTCTACCAGCGTCTGGGTTTTGCGCAATACCAACTGGACCCCGCGGCAGGCCAAGCGCAATTTATGCAGAAATGGTTGGGCTGAGGCTGCTGCGAAGGCAGCGCAAACATGCTGCGTACTTTGTAAGAAACAAAAAAAGCCATCCGCGAGGATGGCTTTGAACTTTGGAGAAAATTAGCAGTTTTCAGTCAGCCCTGCCGGACAGGTGCTGACTGAGCGGTTGCCAGCCGCTGCGCTATCAGAAGTTGTAACGGATACCAAAAGACACGGCTGTGGGGTCATTGCCGCCCGTTCCCACGGCGGGGAAGTTATCGGCACCGGTGAAGCTGCCCTTGGCGTTTGAATTGTTCATGATTTGCGCATAGTTCGCGTACAAGGTGGTTTGCTTGTCCAAGACGTAGTTCGCCTCAATCGAGGTCATCGTCAGGTCGTCTTTGGCTCCGCCAAAAGATTCGCCCGACATGCCGTAGTTGAACTTGAACACGCCCTGGCCTTGGGTGTATCCCAAAACGATCAAGGAATTGCTGGTTCGGCGTGCGTTCGCAGCGGCGGCGGCATTGTTGTCCAAAATGCTGTACGCGACGCCTGCAGTGAAGTCACCCATCTTGGTTCCCATGGTCAGCTTGGTAGCACTCATAGCAAAGGCTTGGTTAGAAACCGCCTTGCTCTGCGTAGCCAAGCCAAAGTTGTAAGTGCCGTTGTTCCATTCTGCAGACGCAGAATACAAAGGCTGGTCGGTCGTCGTGGTGGATGCCTCGTCAGGAGAGTAAGAGACCTTCACCACGATGTCTGCAAACTTGGGGCTGATGTAGACCAGGTTGTTGTTTTGACGGGTGTGAACGTTGTCCCAGTTGGAGCCGTAGGTTTTTGTTCCTTTGCCGTGGATGATCACTTCCATCGCGTCGCCTTCGGCAAAAAGGGTAGAGGCCAAGCCGCCACCGTCCAAAGACTTCAGAGGGGTGTCGTAGTTACCCAGGAGGATGGTTCCCAAGGAATTACTTTTCAAGCCAACGAAGCTGTTGCGGCTTGCAAGGTAGCCCGTTGTCGTTCCGACCTTGGTCACCACGGATTGGGTGGAAGGAGTGCCAGTGATAGCGCCGCCACCGTTAGGTGCCGTGCCACCAGTGATGCCCGCGTTGGTTCCCGTTGTGGCGACCGAAACGTTCTGGTTTTTGCCGTCTTCAGGGGAGAACGCGGTTTCCACTTGGAAGATGCCGCTGAAATTGCCACCAAAGTCGCGCTCACCCTTGATACCGAAGCGAGATGCATAGTTTTGCAGCATGGTTCGGGCGATTGCGCCGTCATTGGTGGCTTCGACAGCCAAGTCCATGCGGCCATACACGGTCACCGAAGGAGCCACGGGAGCGGTTTGCGCGAAGGTGCCAGAGGCCAGAGTCATGCCTGCGGCCATGGCCAACAGGGATTTGCGTGCAGTAAAAGTCATGGTCAGTCTTTCTAAGGGTTACAACTAATTGCCAAAATTCAATAAAACGAAGAATTTATTGAATCGACGGCTGAAGTGTTGAATTTCCCGGTGACTGCGCTGTGAATTTTTTGCGAAGGTTTTGTGGCGTTGCGACGATGAAACAAGGGCCTTCAGGGACCTGCAAGTTTCATCACGTCGACACAAAAAAACGGTTGCAAGTTCATTGCAACTGTTGGTAAGCCTCAATCGCGGTTTTTACTGAACACGATCCAGGCCGCAATGGCAGTAAAGCTGACGATGATGGCCACCACAATCCAAAAGCCATGCGCGTGATCGGCCAATGGAATGCCCCCCACGTTCATGCCCAAGAGGCCGGCAATGATGTTGATCGGCAGCGCCAGCACCGTCACGATCGTCAGCACAAACAGGCTGCGGTTGTTGGCCTCCGCCACGCGGCCTGCAATTTCTTCTTGCAGCAGCTTGATGCGCTCTTGCAGCGCAGCCATATCGCTAAGAGCGACGTTGAACTCCTCAGAAGACTGGTGCAGGTCTTCAATGTCGGCTTCATGGATCCAGGGCGGTGGCTTTTTAAGCAGGCGAAACAGCGCCGCGGGCTCAGGTGCTAACAGGCGTTGCAGGCGCACCAGCAAGCGGCGTGAGACGCCCAGATCGGCGCGCTTGCTCTCCAGTCGTCCGGCCAGCAGTTTGTCTTCAATGGTGTCAATCCGCGCCGTGACTTGGCGCACGATATTCGCCAAGACATCGCCCTGGTCGTGCATCAGGTGCACCAGCAGCGCCACGGAGGATGCAATCGGAGTACCGCGTCGCACCGCATCCCGCAGCCGATCGACCGACCGCAAGGGCTGTAGACGCCCTGTCACGATCAAGGTTTTGCTAACCGAAATCCAGAGCGTGGAAATGTCAGAGGGCTCAAACGTAAAGTCGTAATGCACGTCGTTGAGCACTGCCACCAGGGTGCCGTCGTCCAGCTCGACACGCGTAGAGCGAGAGGCCTCACGCAGGGTTTCGTAAAACACTTCGGAGAGCTGCAGCTGCTGGCGCAACCATTTTTCGGTGCTGACCTGCGCCAGATTGAAGTGCAGCCAAACAAAGCCATCGCTGAGAGCGCCCGAGGCGAGGTGCTGCACGGCTTGGTCCGGCTCCACCGGCTGGCCGATGCCATCGGCGCCAAAGGCAAAGCCACAAATCAGGCCATGCTGGTCTGCGCCATAGTTAACGCCAGGTGGGGTCGCTTGGAGGGGGTTCATAGATCGGAAGAGTAAAGCACGCCTTGCGCAATCGCCAGCGCGGCGTCAGAAGTCCATTGTCCATCGGCGATACCCGCAAGCACCTGCGCGGCGGACAGGCAGGCGAAAGCCTGTACTTCGCCATCTTGGTTCGAGGGCACAAAATCGTCGGGAAGTTGCAGGTTGTAAATGTGCAGCGTCTCGTCATGCCAACCGGTCGGCGTGAGGCGCGAGATGCGCACATGCCCTGCGCAGCGAAGCGTGCTGGGGTCAAGGTCTCGCAATCCTGCTTCCTCCCACAGTTCGCGTACCGCGCAGGATTCCAGGCTTTCGCCAGCGCTCAGGCCCCCGGCGGTCATGTTGTCCCACAAGCCGGGGTCGGTCGCCTTGCTGCTGCTGCGCTGCCCGCACCACATGCGACCGTCCGGCGTAAAACCGTTGATATGGACTGCGTGGCTCATCATGCCCAGGTAGCGAAAGGCCGCGCGCTCGATCTGCAAAAACGCGCTGTGCATCGGGTCAGGCCTTGTTTCGCGGTCCAGGTAAAAACAGAAATCTTCATTGCGCCAGCCGCCCATCCGTCCACGGTCTCGCAGTTCGCACAGCGTAGCTTGCAATTGCACACTGCGTTCGACGCTGCCGCTGTGCGGGGCCTGCCACACCAAGGCTCCGTCATGCAGCGTCGCGTTGGGCAGCACAGCGGCTAACTCCAGAGCGTGCGATGGCAACAAGTGCCCCAGCAATTCGGAGCCGCAACAAAAGGCAATGCAGTGCGCGGGCAGCACCTCTCGCGCCTGCGCGCGCAGCAGCGTCAATGCCTGGCGCTGGTCTGGCAGCAGGGTGGCCGCGAAGGAACGTACCGTGGAGTCAGGTACCGGGGGCTGCGCATCGCCTGCGGTTTGTGAAGTCATGGCTGATAGAAGTAGTTGGGGGGAGGAGCCTGTCTAAACAAGCGCTCGCACTGCAGGAACATGATAGCCAGCCATGGCGTCGTGCCTATGACACTGACACGCAACGGACTCGCAAAATTCAAAAAATATTCACAGGCATGTCACCAAATTGAAATGGGTGTTTCGCACACTTGAGAGCCATCGCAGCCTTGCTGTATGGACGGAGTGAAACATGGAATTGACGGGACAGTCAGCGGTTTTTGGTGTGGAGCAAGAGCGTGTTGCGCCACACATCAACATGGCAGTGCCACGAGCCGCCGCCATTTCGGTGTCGTGGGCACGCCACCAAGACGAAGTGCGTGCCGCGCAAAGACTGCGCTTTGATGTGTTTGCAACCGAAATGGGCGCGCGTCTGACGACCCCCTTGGCCGGTCACGACATCGATTTGTTCGACAACTACTGCGAGCACTTGTTGGTGCGCGATACAGCGAGCCAGCAGGTGATTGGCACCTACCGCGTGCTCACCCCGGTGCAAGCCGAGCGCGTGGGAAGCACGTACAGCGACACCGAGTTTGACCTGACACGCTTGCGCGGCTTGCGCGAGCGCATGGTGGAGCTGGGTCGCAGCTGCGTGCACCCCGACCATCGCCATGGCGGCGTGATCATGGCGCTGTGGACTGCACTCGCCGAATTCATGGCACGCAACCGGCTTGACACCATGATCGGCTGCGCCAGCATCCCGATGCTGCACAACGGCATGGTCTGCGGCGACGTGGCGGCCAGCATTTGGCAGCAGCTCAAAATCAGCCACCTGGCATCGATTGAGCACCAGGTGCGTCCCCGCCTGCCCCTGCCCGTGGACCGTCTGGACACCACGCTTGCAGTGGAGCCGCCTGCGCTGATCAAAGGCTATCTGCGGCTGGGGGCCAAGGTGCTGGGTGCCCCGGCCTGGGATCCGGACTTCAATTCCGCCGATTTGCCCATGATGATGCGCCTGGCCGACATGCCATTGCGCTACCGCAAGCACTTTTTGGGTGCCTGACACATTCACCCGCTAAAGTAGGCGCTTTGCACCCTGCTAGAGAGTGGTTTGAATGACAGTACCTGTTCCTTCGCACGATGCGGCGTTGTGGGCGACCTCCAAGGCGTTTCATGACGCCAACCGCCTGCATTTGCTGGACCGCGATCACAGTCTGGTCGCCTTCAACGAACGCGTTTTCAGCTGGGCTACCCGCACCGACGTACCGGTGCTGGAGCGGCTGCGCTTTTTGTGCATCGTGTCTTCGAACTTGGACGAGTTTTTTGAGGTGCGTGCCGAACCCCATTTGACGGCACAGCGCTCTGACGACCGGGAAGGCAGCTACACGGTTGAATCCTTTGAACGCCTCTCCCAGGCCTTGCACCAGCTGGTTGATCGGCAGTACGCCTTGTACAACGACGTACTGCTACCGGCCTTGCAGGAGCAGGGCATTCAAATCATCTCGCACGGCGAGCGCAATGCCGCACAGCGGCGGTGGGTGCGCCAGTACTTTTTGCGTGAAGTGCGGCCCTTGCTGATTCCGGTGGGCCTGGACCCTGCACACCCCTTCCCGCAAGTGGCCAACAAGGCGCTGAACTTCATTGTTCGCCTGAGTGGCCATGACGCGTTTGGCCGCAGCAATGAGATTGCCATCGTCAAGGTGCCACGGGTCTTGCCGCGCATTATTCGCATGCCGGACAAACTGTCGGGCGGCAAGGCCGTTTTTGTGGCGTTGACCAGCGTGATCCGTGCGCATTTGGATGACCTGTTCCTCGGTCGCACGGTGGACCAGTTTTCGCAGTTCCGCGTCACACGGCATTCGGACTTGTCGGTGGATGAGGACGACGTTCAAAACCTGCGGACCGCTTTGCGCCAGGGCCTGGTGCATCGCCACTATGGCGAGGCCGTGCGCTTGGAAGTGTCGGCCAGTTGTTCCGAGCATTTGGCGCACTTTCTGCTCAAGCAGTTCGACCTTCCTGCGCAGGCCTTGTACCGGGTCTCGGGCCCTGTGAACTTGGTGCGCTTGACGCAGATGATTGATTTGATTGATCGGCCCGAATTGTGTTTCGCACCGTTCAAAGCCAGTTTTCCACGCCAGTTGGATTCTTCGGCCAACCTCTTTGAGCAGCTCAAACAGAAAGACATCGTCTTTCATCTGCCTTTTGAGAGTTTTGACGGCGTGCTGGCCTTTTTGCGCGCTGCGGTCAACGATCCAAAGGTTCTGGCCATCAAGCAAACCATTTACCGCGCGGGCACCGACTCGGCCATGATGGACTTGCTGCGCGAGGCCGTGCGCAGGGGCAAAGAAGTGACCGTGGTCGTGGAGCTCAAGGCGCGCTTTGATGAAGAGGCCAACATCAATTGGGCGGAGATGCTGGAGTCCATCGGCGCCCAGGTGGTGTATGGCGTTGTGGGCCTGAAAACCCACGCCAAGATGCTGCTGGTCACCCGGCGTGAAGGCAATAGATTGCAGCGCTACGGCCATTTGTCCACGGGCAATTACAACGCCCGTACCGCACGCCTGTACACCGATGTCAGCCACCTCACCGCAGACGCGGGGCTCACGCTGGACATGGAGCATGTGTTTGTGCACCTGGCCAGCCAAAGCCGATTGCCCCGCATGCAAAAGATGTGGCTGGCGCCCTTTAACTTGCATACCAACCTGGTGCGCAAAATCGCCGCCCTGGCGCAGGCCGCAGCGCGGGGCCAGGCCAGTCGCATCGTGCTCAAAATGAACGCCCTGACCGACGTTGACTTGATTGAGGCCCTGATGCATGCCGGCCGCCAAGGCGTCAAGATTGACCTCATCGTGCGCGGCGCCTGCATGCTGCCCGCCAAAGTGCCCGGCGTGAGCGACAACATCCGGGTGCGCTCGGTGATAGGCCGGTTTTTGGAGCACTCCCGCGTGTTTTATTTCCGCCAAGGCACGCAGGAGAGCCTGTATCTGTCGAGTGCGGACTGGATGAACCGCAACATGGTGCGCCGCGTGGAAGTGGCCTGGCCAGTCACAGACCCCGCGCAACGCCAGCGTTTGATCGACGAGTGCCTGCTGGCCTATTTGCACGACGGCGTCGACGCCTGGGACATGCAGGCCGATGGCAGCTACCAATTGGCGTCCCACAACACCACCGGCGGCCACAGCGCGCAAGCGGCCTTGATGGTGCGTTACGGCACAGAAAGGCCAAGCCGTGCCAAAGGATAGAACCCTGGATCTGGTGCTGTGGCGCCACGCTGAGGCGATTGACCTGGAATTGGTGGGCGACGACATGCTGCGCACCTTGACGCCGCGCGGTGAAAAGCAGGCGCACCGCATGGGCGCCTGGCTGGACCGTCAACTGCCCGCCAGCACCAAAGTGATTGCCAGCCCCGCCATGCGTGCAGACCAAACCGCGCAGGCGTTGGAGCGCAAATACAAGACCCACGCAGGATTGGCGCCATTGGCCGGTGTGGACGATCTACTGGAGGTGGCCCACTGGACAACAGGAAGCGGCTGCGTTTTGGTGGTGGGGCACCAGCCCACCCTGGGGCAGACCGCTGCCCGTCTGTTGGGCATGTCGGCTGGGGAATGCAGCGTGAAAAAAGGCGCAGTATGGTGGCTGCGCTTGCGGGAACGCGAAGCGGTCAGCGAGGTGACCGTGTTGGCAGTCCTCTCGCCGGATTTGGTCTAAGGACCTTAGCTTTTTGCGGGGCGGCCCGTCTTCAGGCTGGGCACAGCCGCGATGGCTGCCAAAAACACCGCGTCTGGCAGGGTCGCCAGGTGCTTCATGCCTGCGCGTATGAGCTCGGTCTTTTTCACCATGACCTTGAGCTGCGCGGCACGGTGCTTCATGGCCTCAAGCACTTGGTATTCCGCTTTGGGCACCGTGATGCTGTCACGCACCAGTTTGTGCTTTTTCTCTTTGGCGTTTTTGGCGTCTGCCAAGGCTGCGGGTGCGGCAGCAGGTTTCACCGCAGGCGTTGCAGGTTTGGCCACTTTCTTGGCAGCGAGCGCTGGCTTGGCCGCTACTTTCTTTGCCACGGGGGCGCGTTTTGCAGGCGTCTTGCGCGCCGCTGCAGGGCGTGCGACGGGCTTTTTCGCAGCGGGGGTTTTCACAGCCGCAGCGGTGATTGCGGGCGCAGTGGTGGATTCGGTTTTGGCCATGGTTGCTCATCCTCTTTCGTTCAGGTTGCGAAAAAACAGTACATACAGTTTATATCGTTTTCGGAACAGAGGCAAAGGTCAGCGCACAACGGCTGCCTTTAGTGCTCCACAAAATCCAAAGGCCAGGGGGTTTTTTGCCAGGCCAAGGCCTCTTCGCGCAACAGGTAGGCGGATTGGGGGTATTCCTGAGCCCATTGGCTGGCGCAATGCAATTGCAGCTTGCCATGGTGCAGGGCGGTGATGCGCACACCGGACATATCGGGATCGCGCCGCGCATGGCACAAGATCACGGCCAGGCGCAGCGCCAGCAATTGCGCGCGCAATTCGTCATTCGACAAATCGGCCTCTATTTTGCGCAACTTGCCGCGGTGCCCCAGCACCAGCAGGCTCAGACGGTGCAGTTCAGGCAGCGCAAAGCCCATGGCGTCGGCGTTGTCCAAGATGTAGGCGCCATGCTTGTGGTAGTCGCTGTGCGAAATGTGGCTGCCGATTTCATGCAGTTCCGCGGCCCATTTGATCTTGCGCACACTGCGTTCCGATTCGTCGGGTTTGTCGTTCGCGCGGGCTTTTTCAATCTGTTCAAACAGGGCAGCAGCAACCTTGCCCACCCGCGCGCCGTGCACGCGGTCCACGCCGAACTTGGTGGCCAGGCGCAGGACGGTTTTCAGTCGCAGGTCGCTGGTGTTGTCGGTGTTGCCACTGAGCTCGCACAGCAGCCCATGGCGCAAACCACCATCGGTGCTGTGGAGGGATTCGATCCCCAGCAGGCTGAACAAAGCCCGGGTAATGCTCAGGCCGCCGCCAATGACGGCTTTTCGGTCTTCCCGCAAGCCTGGCAGTTTGACCCGATCGGTGCTCTGTGCGGTGATGAGTTTGTCGAGCAGCCAGTCCAGTCCGTCTTGCGTGATCGAACCCTGGGGCCAACCGGACGCTTCGAGCACATCGCGGATGGCGCCCACGGTGCCGGCCGAGCCATAGGCGACGTCCCAATGGCTGGGGTGGTAGGCGTCAATCGCTTCGTCCAACACGGCTTTGGCGGCGATTTCGGCAATTTCAAAGGCCTTGCGGGTGAATTGGCCGTCTGAAAAATAGCGCGTCGACCAGGCAATGCTGCCCACGCGAAAAGATTCCATGACCCGGGGCTTGAAGGCCTGGCCCAGGATCAGCTCGGTCGAACGCCCACCAATGTCGATGACCAAACGGCGCTCATCGGAGGCAGGCAGGGTGTGGGAGACGCCCTGGTAGATCAGACGGGCCTCTTCGCGCCCGGAAATGACCTCAATCGGGAAACCCAACACCGCGTTGGCACGCTCTAAAAATGCATCGCGGTTGCGCGCCTCGCGCAGGGTTTGGGTGGCCACGGCGCGCACTTGCGCAGGGGCAAAGCCGGCCAGTCGTTCGCCAAAGCGTGCCAGGCAGTCCCAACCGTTTTGCATGGCGGGCTGGGTCAGGTTGCGGTCGCCGTCCAGCCCTGCGCCTTGGCGCACCGTTTCTTTGATGTACTCGGTGCGTTGAAACTCGCCATGGTCCAGCACGCCAATTTCAAGGCGAAAGCTGTTGGAGCCCAAATCGATCGCGGCAAGTCGGTGTTCTGAAGTCATTGAAAAAACGGTTTATACAATTTGGCGATCCAAGGATAGCACCAAGCGCACGGTGCACCACCCCATTTTCACCGGCCACAAAAAAGCCCAGCCGAAGCTGGGCTTGCTAAGCGTCTGGGGCTTTGTTTCGAAAGCCTGCGGACGCTGCGTAGCAGTCGTCTTATTTCTTGGTCGAGGTCATGACGGTGTCCACAATGTGCACCACGCCATTGGAGGCCACGATGTCGGCCTGTACCACGGCGGCGTTCTCCACCGTCACGAAGTCACCAGCTTTGGACAGGGCCAAGGGTTCGCCGTTGAGTGCTTTGACGGTGCTGTTCTTCACGTCTTTGGCCATCGCTTGGACGGGCAAAACGTGGTACATCAACAGGTCTTTGAGCTTGGCGGGGTGCTTGGCCAGGTCTTCCATGGTGGCGGGTTTGACCGCCTTGAAGGCGTCGTTGTTGGGTGCAAACACGGTGAAAGGTCCAGTGCCTTGCAAGTCATTGCTCAGGCCGGCGGAGGTGATCAGGCCGCTCAGCGTGCTCAAAGAAGGCGTCTTGGCGATGGTTTCGGCCACGCTGACAGGTTTTTGGGGCGCAGCGCAGGCAGCGACCAGCAAAGTCAAAGCAGCGCCAAGGGTGGCACGGCGGGCCATTGCAAACGATTTGGTTGTGAACATGGTCAAAAGCTCCTGTTAGAAAGGCGCTACGATAAGACCATTAAGTGACAGAAATGTGACAAGAGCCGCCGTGCGAGAGCATTGGTTTTTCAGCGTCCGGAAGGCTGTGACCTCTTTTATGTCACGTTTTTGTCACAAATAGTTCGTACATTGGCTGGGTTAACTCAACCCACCCGAAAAGGTTTCACCATGAAATTTGCAGTTCAATACCCGGCCATCGTTGCGGCGGCCGCCACCGCGTTTGCCTTCGGCGCCGCTCAGGCGCAAGAGATCACCGGCGCTGGCGCCAGTTTCCCAGCCCCCATTTACGCCAAATGGGCGGCCGATTACAACAAGGCCACCGGCGTGAAGGTGAACTACCAGTCCATCGGCTCGGGCGGCGGCATCAAGCAAATCGACTCCAAGACCGTAGATTTTGGCGCGTCCGACATGCCCCAAACCGACGAAGTGTTGAAGTCCAAAGGCCAGGTGCAGTTCCCTGCCGTGATTGGCGGCACTGTGCCCGTGGTCAACATCAAGGGCATCGCTCCCGGCCAGATGAAGCTTGACGCCCAAACCCTGGGTGACATTTTCCTGGGCAAGATCACCCGTTGGGATGATCCCGCCCTCAAAGCCCTGAACCCCGGCTTGCCCCTGCCCGATGCCGCGATTGCCCCGGTGCGCCGCGCCGATGGCTCTGGCACCACTTTCAACTTCACCAACTACCTGAGCCGCGTTCACCCTGAGTGGAAAGCCAAGGTTGGTGAGGGCACTGCTGTGAACTGGCCTGTGGGCGCAGGTGGCAAAGGCAACGAGGGCGTGTCTGCCTTCGTGAACCGCTTGCCCAATTCCATTGGCTACGTGGAGTATTCCTACGTCAAGCAAAACAAGATGACCTACACCTTGTTGAAGAACCGTGATGGTCAGTTTGTTGCGCCCGACGATGATGCGTTCAAGGCCGCTGCCGCCGGCGCAGACTGGAACAAGTCGTTCTACCAGTTGATCACCGACCAACCCGGCAAGCACACCTGGCCCATTTCGACCGCTACCTTTATCTTGATGCACGCCAAGCAAGACAAGCCTGAGAAAGCCACTGAAGTGTTGAAGTTCTTCAACTGGGCTTACGCCAATGGCGGAAAAGCGGCGGCAGAACTGGACTACGTGCCCATGCCTCCAGCCGTGGTGGCCACCATCCAGAAGTCCTGGGGTGAGATCAAGGATACCGCTGGCAAGCCAGTGGCATTCAAGTAAGTATTCGTTTTCGCATCACCAGCACCCCGGGCAAGCGTCCGGTGGTCTGGTTTGCGCTTAACCAACCACGAGCGGTTCATGACATCCACGCCCTCCATCAAACACGCCCGCAGCGGGCCATTGGCTGATCAACTTTTCGGCTGGGTTGCCAAAGGCTGCGCGCTTTTGACGCTGGGCTTGTTGCTCGCCATCCTCACGTCGCTGACCATCAGTGCCTGGCCTGCAATTCAAAAATATGGCTTCTCGTTTCTGACCAGCACGGTCTGGGATCCGGTGCAAGAGGAGTTTGGTGGCTTCGTGATGATTTACGGCACCATCGCAACGTCCATCATCGCCTTGGTGATTGCGGTGCCCGTGAGCTTTGGGATCGCCTTGTTTTTGACGGAGTTGTCGCCGTCCTGGCTGAAGCGCCCCTTGGGCACGGCCATTGAGTTGCTGGCCGCAGTGCCTTCCATTGTGTACGGCATGTGGGGTTTGTTGGTGTTCGGCCCCGTGCTGGCCCAGTACGTGCAAACGCCCTTGCAAAACGCATTTGCTGGCGTTCCCTACCTGGGGGCGCTGGTCTCAGGACCTCCGGTGGGTATTGGCTTGCTGTCGGCAGGCATTATTTTGGCCATCATGATCATCCCGTTCATTGCGGCAGTGATGCGCGATGTGTTTGAAGTCACACCGCCACTGCTGAAAGAGTCCGCTTACGGCTTGGGTGCCACCACCTGGGAAGTGGTGTCCAAAGTCGTGTTGCCTTACACCAAGACGGGTGTGATCGGCGGCATCATGCTGGGCCTGGGGCGCGCCATCGGCGAGACCATGGCCGTGACCTTTGTGATTGGCAACTTCAACCAGCTCGATTCCCTCAGCTTGTTTCAGGCCGCTAACAGCATCACCTCGGCCTTGGCCAACGAATTCGCCGAAGCGGGTGAGGGCCTGCACCAAGCGGCCCTGATGTACTTGGGATTGGTGTTGTTCTTTATTACCTTCGTGATCTTGTCTTTGTCCAAGATTTTGCTGTCGCAGCTGCGCAAAGGCGAAGGAGCCAAAACATGATGACTGAAGCCCAACACCAGGCACGCGCCGCCAAGTTTGCGGCGCGCAACCGGGTCAACAACGTGGCCACCGTTTTGGCCCTGTCGGCCATGGCCTTTGGCCTGTTTTGGCTGTTTTGGATTTTGATCGAAACCGTGCGTTTGGGTATCGGTGGCATGAACCTCGCCGCCCTGACGCAAATGACGCCACCCCCCAATGAAGTGGGCGGTCTCGCGAATGCGATCTATGGCTCGGTTCTGATGGTCGGCTTGGCTACGCTGGTCGGCACGCCCATTGGCGTGATGGCGGGCATTTACCTGGCCGAGTTTGACCGCACCGGATGGCTCGCCAACCTGACGCGCTTTGTCAACGACATCTTGCTGTCGGCGCCCTCGATTGTGATCGGCTTGTTTGTGTATGCGATTGCGGTGAGCCCCTTCCACACGTTCTCGGGTGCCGCAGGGGTGTTGGCGCTGGCCTTGATCGTGATTCCGGTGGTGATCCGCACCACCGAAAACATGTTGCAACTGGTGCCCGCAGGCCTGCGCGAAGCCGCCTATGCTTTGGGTGCGCCCAAGTGGAAAGTCATCATCAGCATCACCTTGAAGGCGGCCCGGGCCGGCGTGATTACCGGTGTGTTGCTGGCGGTTGCGCGCATTGCCGGTGAAACGGCGCCCCTGCTGTTTACCGCGCTGAGCAACCAGTTCTGGACCTCTAGCCTGGGCCAACCCATGGCCAGTTTGCCGGTCACGATCTTCAAGTTCGCCATGAGTCCTTATGAGAACTGGCAGCAGTTGGCCTGGGCGGGCGTGTTTTTGATCACCTTGGCGGTCCTTTCCCTCAATATTGCGGCCCGCGTGCTAACCCGCAGCAAGAGCTAAGAACGCAGCTGGACTTCCACCCCTCAACGACAGAGTACTTCTATGCTTAAAACTGAAACCAGCCCCGTCAACACCAAGATTGCCGTCAAAGACCTGAACTTTTACTACGGCAAGTTCCATGCGCTCAAGGGCATCAACATGGACATTCCTGAAGGCAAAGTGACCGCCTTCATCGGCCCATCGGGCTGCGGAAAATCCACCCTGTTGCGCATTTTCAATCGCATGTTTGAGCTCTACCCTGAGCAACGTGCCGAAGGCCAGGTGGTCTTGGACGGTGAGAACTTGCTGACCAGCAAAGAAGACGTGGCCCTGCTGCGCGCCAAGGTCGGTATGGTGTTTCAGAAGCCCACACCGTTTCCCATGTCGATTTACGACAACATCGCCTTTGGCGTGAAGCTGTTTGAGAATTTGAGCACCACCGACATGGAAGAGCGGGTGGAATGGGCTTTGCGCAAGTCTGCGCTGTGGACTGAAGTCAAGGACAAGTTGCACCAGAGCGGCTCCAGCCTGTCTGGCGGTCAACAGCAGCGCCTGTGTATTGCGCGCGGCATTGCCATCAAGCCCGAGGTGCTGTTGCTGGACGAACCGTGCTCTGCGCTGGACCCGATTTCGACCGCCAAGGTGGAAGAGCTGATCGTGGAACTCAAGAACGACTACACGGTCGTCATCGTGACCCACAACATGCAACAAGCTGCGCGTTGCAGTGATTACACCGCCTATATGTACTTGGGTGATCTGATCGAATTTGGCGCTACCGAGCAGATGTTTTTCAAGCCCACGCGCAAAGAAACCGAAGACTACATTACCGGCCGCTTCGGTTGATGTGAGTATTCTCGACGTATTACCAGGAGCCCTTCATGCCCGATAAACACCTTTCCACACAATTTGACACTGAGCTGACCTCGGTATCCTCCCAGGTGATGGAGCTCGGTGGTCTGGTTGAATCCCAGATCCGCCAAGCCATTTACGCGCTGCAGCATTTCAATATGGACGCCGCCCACGAGGTTTCGGCCAATGAGTCGCGCGTCAATGCCATGGAAATTGAGATTGACCGCGACCTGTCGTCCATCATCGCCCGCCGCCAGCCCACCGCCCGCGACCTGCGCTTGCTGATTGCCATCTCCAAAACTACGGCCAATCTGGAACGCGTGGGCGACGAAGCCGAAAAAATCGCCCGCATGGTGCGCTCCATCATTGAGAGCGGCACGCCCCGCGCCTTGCCCTCGCTGGAGCTGCGCTACGCTGCCGATCTGGCCTCGGGCTTGCTCAACAAAGCGTTGGACGCGTTTGCGCGCCTGGACGTGAATGCGGCGCTCAGCATCCTGAAGGAAGACGATTTGATCGACAAAGAGTTTGACGGCTTTGTACGCAAACTCATCACCTACATGATGGAAGATCCGCGCACCATTTCCCCCAGCCTCGATTTGTTGTTTCTGGCCAAAGCGATCGAGCGCATTGGCGACCATGCCAAGAACATCGCCGAGTTCATCATTTATGTGGTCAAGGGCGAAGACGTGCGCCACAGCACGATTGACCGGATTGAATCAGTCATCAAATGAGAACCATGCCTGCCGTCTTGGTGGTGGAAGACGAGCCCGCCATCGCCGAGCTGATTGCCGTCAACCTGCGTCACAACGGTTTTCGTCCGACTTGGGCCATGGACAGCGTGAGCGCCCAGCGTGAGTTGGACGCCGCCTTGCCCGACCTTATTTTGTTGGATTGGATGCTTCCCGGCGAAAGCGGCCTGTCGCTGGCCAAACGCTGGCGCGCCAATGAGCGCACCAAAGCGATTCCCCTGATCATGCTGACCGCCCGCGGCGACGAGGCAGACCGGGTCGCAGGGCTGGACGCTGGCGCAGATGACTACATCTCCAAGCCTTTTTCCACCAAGGAGCTGCTGGCCCGCGTGCGGGCCGTGCTGCGCCGCCACAGCCCCGAGCAAACCGGTGAAGCCATCGTGATTGCGGGCTTGAGTCTGGATTCGGCCACGCACCGCGTGGCTTTCGGACAGCAACCGCTCAAATTGGGCCCCACAGAATTCAAATTGCTGCACTACCTGATGGGCCATGCCGAACGCGTGCACAGCCGCGGGCAGTTGCTGGACAAGGTCTGGGGCGACCATGTGTACATTGAAGAGCGTACCGTGGACGTGCACGTGAAACGCCTGCGCGAAGCGCTGGGCGCTGCGGGCTCCATGGTGGAAACCGTGCGCGGTGCGGGCTACCGTCTCACAGCCAAACCTGCAGTTCCTGTTATCGTTGAGCCCAACGCCATGTTGGGATAAATCTTGATTTCACGGATGTTGGGGAGGCTGCTCTCCTTTGCGCTCTTTCAAGGCCTGGGCGCCTTGTTTGGGTGGTGGTTTGTACGAACTTTTGTGCCAGACGCCACCGGTTCGGCCGCTCCTTTGCTCTTATGCGCTCTCGTTGCCAGTTATTTATGGCACGTCTTTGACGTCGCCTTGGGCATGCGCGTGTTGCAGTGGCTCAGCGACGGTGCCGCGTTGCCGGCGCCTGTCGGTTTCGGCCTCTGGCGCGAAATTGCAGAGCGCATGCGGCGCCTTTCCCGGTTGCGCGAACGGCTGGTGCAGCAGCGCGATGACCGACTGCAGGATTTTTTGGCCGCCATGCAAGCCTCGCCCAATGGTGTGGTGCTGTTGGATGCTGATTTGCGCATTGAATGGTGCAACCAGTCGGCGCAAAGCCATTTCGGCTTGGACGCCACGCGGGATCTCTTGCAGCACTTTGGCAACCTGGTGCGGGATCCGGGTTTTGCGGCCTATCTGGCCACCGGCGATTTCCAAAAAGACGTGTTGATGCCAGGGCGCGCAAGTACCTCGTCGAAGCCGGTTCGCCTGTCGGTGCACATGCACCCCTATGGCGAAGGACGCACCTTGTTGTTGTCGCGCGATGTGACAGCAGTCGAACAGGCCGAAGCCATGCGCCGGGATTTTGTGGCCAATGTGTCCCATGAAATCCGCACGCCGCTGACAGTGATGGCCGGTTTTGTGGAAACCCTGCAAAGCCTGAACCTGAGCGAGCAAGAGCACGCACGCTACCTCGATTTGATGGCCCAGCAGGCCGATCGCATGCAGTCTCTGGTCAGCGACTTGCTCACCTTGTCGCGCTTGGAGGGCAGCCCCTTGCCCTCGGTGCAGGAGTGGGTGCCCATGGCGTCGATATTTCAGCAATGCCGCCAGGAAGTGACCGAGTTGTCGCGCATGTTGTGGGGCCAGCCCCAAACATTGGACTTTGACATTGCCGAGGGTATTGCGGTGGCAGGCTCCTCCGCAGAGTTGCACAGCGCGGTGCTGAATCTGATCAGCAACGCGGTGCGGTACACCCCCGAAGGAAAGGGTATTTTCGTGCAGTGGCATGCCAATGGCGACGGCAGCGCCCAATTTTCGGTGCGTGATGAGGGTGTTGGCATTGCCGCCGAACATATTCCCCGCCTCACTGAGCGTTTTTACCGGGTAGACCGAAGCCGTTCGCGCGAAACGGGCGGCACCGGGCTCGGGCTGGCGATCGTGAAGCACGTTGCCCAGCGCCACGGGGCGGAACTGTCCATTGTGAGCACCCCGGGTCAGGGGTCAACGTTCACGGTGTGGTTTCCAAGCAGCCGCGTGCGCCTGCCCGCCCCCGATCCGGAAGCTGCGCTCAGCGCCGCTGCATCAGCCACATAACATCACCCGCATCGGCAGGATGATGAATGCGGGCTTTGGGCGCCCAGGTTGATGCGTCCACCGTGGCGGGGACCTGTCCAGAAGCATCTCCCCCACTGATCAGCCAAGGGCAAGCGGCCAAAGAGCTTCCAGGCACCAAAGCAAGGCGCCCATACCATTGCAGCGCGGCAATCGGGCCGGTGTCTACACCACGCACTTCAATGCACCCTGGTTTGTCGATTTCTTGGGACACCGCCCGCACCACATTGGTATACCCCTGGGTGTAGTCCAGCAATGGAAGCCACAGCGTGGTCAGCAGCATCCAGCACCAGACGGCGCCACCTGCGGGCAGGGCCAGACTTTTCCACAAGGCGGCACGCTGGCGACTGGTGCGCCAACGTACCAACGCAAACCAAAATGCGGTGGCCGCCAAGGCCAACACGAGTTCGAGCACAGAAAATTGCGGCACAAAGCCGGGCGCGAGCCGCGCCACGTTGGCGGCGGGCTGCGGGGGGAAGCCGGTGTGCATCGCCAGCCACACCACCCAAATCGTCAGACCGCAAGCCGAGAAAAAAAGCAGCGTAAACCAGTCGACCAGCGACGCCATTTGCCGCTTCAAGGTCGGCAGGGCAAAAGCCGCCAAGCTGGCGATGGCAGGCAGTGCCAGCAGCAATGTGCGGTCTGACGAGCCCATCATCAGCGTTGCAGCCAAGGTCACCAAGACCAGCCACAGGGGCAGGGCAATGTGCCGGTTAAGGATGTGTTTGCGCCAGCGAATGACAGCCCAAGCGGCCAGTGGCCACGCTGGCCACAAGAACCATACGAGCAATTGAAGGTAGCCATTCCAGTCAATCCACAGCGCCTGAGGCGGTGTGATGTTCCAGTGCCACAGGTGCAAAGCCGTGGCCATGGCCGCGCTGTAGATGCAGGCCATCAGCAAGGTCAAACTGTCACGCCAGTCGCGAAGCTTGGCAGAGGCGTTTTTCTCGGTGCCGGGGCTGTAGGCCGAAATGGCGGCGCAACCCAAACCGAACAGACAGGCCAGTGTGGGCGCGCCGCTGAGTGTGAGCCCGGCCAGACCCAGCACCGCTGCAGGTCCGGCTCTGCGAGGGTGGTAGGGCAGGGCGCAAACCCCATAGAAATAAAGGCCGGCAAAGCCGAGTTGTGCCAGCGCGGGCGTTGTCTCGTGCCCGAGCTGCGCCAATCCGAGGCAGGCGATAAAGGCCAGCAAAGCACCGTCAGCCACCGTGCGGGCATAGTCGTTGGGTTGCGCTTGGCCGCCAAAGGCAAAGACGACGGGTTGGGCTTGCGGACCTTTGGCGAGGTAATAGGTGCCGTACCAGGTCGCGGTCATTCCAAGACCCAGAAGCAGCACAAATGGCAGGCGCACCAGCCAGGGAGTCCATTCGGGGCCCGGACTTGCTTGAATCATCCAAGCGCCCAACCAATAGGGCAGCAGTGCGTCATATTCCGAGGCAATCCCCAGGAGCGTCGGATGCCACCAATTGGAGCGCCCGGCGGCCAGTTCCGCCATAAAGCCCCATGCCGTCATGTCGGCACTTTTCCAGCCTTCGCGCCCTAGAAACCCGGCCAGCACATAAACGATGCACAGGCCGAGCAAGGCCGCGCGCGGCAATCGCTTAACGGCGGCTTGGGCTACAACAGCGGGCGTGGTGGTTTGCACAGGTCAAAGTTTCCATAAAAAAAGCAGCCAGGAAACCCGGGCTGCTTTTTGCGCAGAAGGCCGGACAAACGCCCGGAACCCGCTTACTTGGCCGTGGAGAGGCTGGTCTTGCCGAAACGGTTGCGGAATTTCTCCACGCGGCCGCCCATGTTGTCCACCGACTTCTGCGTGCCGGTGTAGAAGGGGTGCGACTCGCTGGACGTGTCCAACTTGTACAAAGGCAGCTCGCGGCCGTCTTCCATGGTGATCATTTCTTTGGTGTTAGCGCACGAACGGGTGACAAACTTGAAATTGTTTGACAGGTCCATGAAGCAAACTTCGCGGTAGTTGGGGTGAATTCCAGCTTTCATAGTGATATCCATCAGTTGCGCTAGCCGCATCAGGCCCTCAGGCAAACCCTTGCCCAATCCAAAACCTGGTGTACTTGTCGCGTAAAACCCAAGATTATAAACCAGTCGCAGGGATCAGCCGCCGCGGCGCATCATGTCAAAGAACTCGCTGTTGGTCTTGGTGGCGCGCATTTGCTTGAGCACCATTTCCATGGCTTCGATCTCGTCCATGTTGTACAAAAATTGGCGCAGGATGCGGGTTTTTTGCAGAATTTCGGGGGAGAGCAACAGCTCTTCGCGGCGTGTCCCGCTGCGGTTGAGCTGAATCGATGGAAACACGCGCTTTTCGTACAGGCGGCGATCCAGGTGAATTTCAGAGTTGCCGGTGCCTTTGAATTCTTCAAAAATCACCTCGTCCATCCGGCTTCCAGTGTCCACCAATGCCGTGGCGATGATGGTCAGCGAGCCGCCTTCTTCCACGTTTCGCGCAGCACCCAAAAAGCGCTTGGGGCGTTGCAAGGCGTTGGAGTCCACACCGCCGGTCAGCACCTTGCCACTGGAAGGCACGACGTTGTTGTAAGCACGCGCCAGGCGGGTGATCGAGTCCAGCAGGATGACCACGTCTTTCTTCAGTTCGACCAGACGTTTTGCGCGCTCAATCACCATTTCGGCCACATGCACGTGGCGCGAGGCGGGCTCGTCAAAGGTCGAGGCAATCACTTCGCCCTTGACCGTGCGCTGCATCTCGGTCACTTCCTCGGGGCGTTCGTCCACCAACAAAACCATCATGTGGCTGTCAGGGTAATTGGCCGAGATGGCGTGGGCGATGTGCTGCATCATCACCGTCTTGCCGCTCTTGGGCGGGGCGACCAGCAAAGCGCGCTGGCCTTTGCCGATGGGGGCGATGATGTCGATGATGCGGCCGGTGATGTTTTCGTCGCTCTTGTTGTCCTGCTCCAAGCGCATTTGCACTTTGGGGAAGAGCGGCGTCAAGTTCTCAAACATCACCTTGTGTTTGTTGCTCTCCGGCGCGCCGCCGTTAACCTTGTCCAACTTGTTGAGCGCAAAGTAGCGCTCGCCGTCCTTGGGCGTGCGCACTTCACCCTCGATCATGTCGCCGGTGTGCAGGTTAAAACGACGCACCTGGCTGGGACTGATGTAAATGTCGTCGGTGCTGGCGGTGTAGCTGGTATCGGGGCTGCGCAGAAAGCCGAAGCCGTCCGGCAAAATTTCCAATACGCCATCGGCAATGATTTGCTCGCCGGTGCGGGCGCGCTTTTTGATGATGGCGAACATCAACTCCTGCTTGCGCATGCGGCCTGTGTTTTCAATTTCAAGCTCTTCGGCTTGTTTCAGGACTTCTGACACATGCAGTGCCTTGAGTTCGTTT